>JBMOMR010000044.1:0-12508 GCA_049324715.1 Chloroflexota bacterium
TTCAGTTCTGATGTTGTAGAGCGAGAGAACATCTCGCTCTACTCTTAATATGCCCCCATTCTTTTTGCTTTCTGTCATCGAAGGACTCGCGGCGCTGGTCGCGTTATTTTTGATTCCGAGCGAAGGCATCTCTCTGGCGCGGCTTGCCCTGATGGGGGTGATCCTGCTTCCCTTCGCTGCGTCGCTCTATTTTTTCATCCGTTCGTTGAATACGGATTGGCGCGCCCGCGTCACTGCCGCGTTGACCGCCCGCCCGGGCCTTCTGCGCGCTCTCGCGTTTGCCTCCCCGCTTCTCTTTTTGACCTTTGGTCTGGTCCTGTTTCTCTTGCGTTACTACAACCCCGAGGCGACCGCGTCCTACTACGTCCGCGCCCGCCCCGCGTTGACCTACCTCCTGCTCCTCGCGGCGCAGACGTCCCTGTGGCTGAACGCGCTTCGAAACGGAATCCACTTCAAGTCCATGAAGATGCGGCGCGCAGTGTTCGTCTCCGCGGGAATCGTTTTTACAGGTTTCATCGTCTTGTGGTTGGTCATCGTCTTGACAGGTTTCGGCGTCACCAAAGACACCAGTTACTGGGGCGAGCCTGGCGTTCCCATTTTGGGCTGGCAACTGCTAATTGCATTGATTGTTGCCTTTCTCGCATCTTCCATCTTTCATCTTTCATCTTTTTCTTCACGCCGAATTTCCATCCTCATTCCAGTCTTCGTCTGGCTCCTCGCCTTCGTCCTCTGGATGAGCGTCCCTTTGTCCAGCCTTCGCAACAGTTTCTACGCGCCCATCACGCCGCCATACAACCAGCCGTTCCCCGCCTCGGACGCGGCGTACTACGACACGGACGCGCAAAACCTGCTGATGGGGAACGGTTTCGTCCACTCCATTCCCACGCGCCCGTTCTTCATTTTGTTCCTTGCGGGACTCCACACCCTGTTCGGACAGGAGTACGCCCGCCTCGTTCTCGGGCAGACGCTGGTTTACGCCCTCCTGCCTGTGGCCTTGTATTTTCTCGGAAAACAACTCCACAGCCGCGCCGCGGGTGTGACGGCGGCCCTGCTCGCTATCTTCCGCGAGTTGACCAGTCTGTGGGTCGCGTCGGATGTGCGCGTCAGCAACACGAAAATGCTCCTCTCGGAATTCATCACCACACTGGTGATGATCGCCTACCTGCTGCTCGTCCTCCGTTGGTTCCGCGAAAAGCGCAACGGGCCTCTGCTGGCCTTCGTCTCTGGCGGCGCTCTCGGACTGCAACTCCTCCTGCGGACACAAACCGCCTTCCTCGCACCGGGGATTTTGCTCCTCGCCTTCTTTGTCCTCTGGCCCGATTGGAAACGATGGTTCGCCCAATCGGTCATCTTTGCCGCGGGAATGGCGCTGGCCGTCTCACCCTGGTTGATCCGCAATTACACGATCACGGGTTCTGCCTCGCTGGACGATCCCATTCAGATCAAGGCCGTCGCGAGCATGTACAGCGGCGGGACTCCCACCTCCAACTTCCCGCAATTCGAGGGGCAGACGCCCGAACAGATCAGCGCCTTCGTGGTGGATACGATCCTGCATCATCCTGGCTACGTGGCGGGATTTGTGACCAATCAGTTCTTTGCCAACACGATCGACACGTTTCTCGTCCTGCCCATGTTTGCGCGTTACGATGGCCTGACCGCGCCGATCTTTCCCTACTGGTATGAGTGGAGCGAGTATCTTTCCCCCGCGAACATCCTCCTCTTCGTTGTTTATCTCGCGGTCATCGCCCTGGGATTCGCTGCGGCATGGAAGCGTTTCCGCTGGGCGAGTCTGCTTCCGCTGGCCGCTTTCCTCTTCTACGCCCTTTCCACCAGCCTGGCGCGCTATTCTGGCTGGCGCTACATCTTCCCCGTGGACTGGGTCGGTTACTTCTATTTCGCCATCGGCGCGGCAGAGTTGTTCTTGACCGCCGCGGCACTGTTTGGGAGAAGTGAGCAGTTGGATACGTATCCAGTCACACAGGTGAACGAGTTGCCTGCCACTCGTCGTCCGTCACCCGTTTTACCTTTTCTGCTTTCTGCCTTCTGCTTTCTTTCGATCTCCAGCCTCCCGTGGGTCGCCGAAACCGTCATCCCGCAGAAACCCATCCTTTGTGTGAACCCTGTCCTTGAGTGTTTCCCCCTCGATAAAATCGAAGAAGCGCAGGCAATCGAGATGCTCACCCAGCCTCATTCCATTTTGACGGGACGCGTCCTCTACCCGCGCTATTTCTCCCGCAATGATGGACTCGCCTCCACCAACCCCGCGCCTGCTTTTGCGCCGCGCGATTTTCCGCGCATGAGTTTTCTCTTGCTCAAAGACGGTCACATTGAACAGATCATCCTTCCCATGAAAGGTTCGCGTCCTTTCCCGCATTTCTCCGATGCGGTTATTTGGGGCTGTTGGCGCGATACATACTTCGAGGCGCGATTCGTCCTCATCCCCGCCACGGGCGAGATCTTCACCAACGGCGCTCTCTCGGATGCGTGTTCTCCGTAGGGAAGGCACACAGGTAAACACGTATACAAGTACACACGTACACACGCAACCCGTAACTTGTAACGCGTATCCAGCATCTCTCAATTACCAATCACTGATCACCGCTCACTGAAAACTGCTCACTGTGTTATTCCCCTCCCTCCTCCTCCGCTGGTACCAAAAACATGGACGCACCCTTCCCTGGCGCGGACATCCCGACGCGTACGCGGTCTGGGTCTCCGAGATCATGCTCCAGCAGACGCGCGTCGAAGCGGTCATCCCGTACTTCGAGCGCTGGATGGCTCGTTTCCCGTCCCTGCGCGACTTGGCGGAGGCGTCCGAGCAGAATGTGTTGAATCTCTGGGAGGGACTCGGCTACTACTCCCGCGCCCGAAATTTACACAAAGCCGCGCGGGTGATCGTGGATGAATTTGACGGTCACCTCCCGCGCTCCGTCGAAGCGCTTCGCAAACTGCCAGGCATCGGACGCTACACCGCCGCCGCCATCGCCTCCATCGCGTTCGACCTCGACGAGCCGACCATGGACGGCAACATCCGCCGCGTCTACGCGCGTCTCTTCAACGTGGACATCCCCGCCGACTCCACCGAGGGCGAAAAATTGCTCTGGGGACTTGCGGCTGAAAACCTCCCCAAAGGCAAAGCGGGTGACTACAACCAGGCTCTCATGGACTTGGGTGCGATAATCTGCCTGCCGAAGAATCCGCGTTGTGAATCTTGCCCACTGAAAAAACAGTGCATGGCGTTTCAACTAGGCCTGCAAGAATCCCGTCCTGTCTTAAAACCAAAATCCAAAATTCCTCATCACGTCCACGCCGCCGTCATCATCGTGGGGCGGATTGGCAATCCGCCTACCCCCGCCGTTCTCCTCTCCAAGCGTCCCTCGCGTGGCCTCCTCGGCGGCCTGTGGGAATTCCCCAATGCGCGCGTCGCGAGCGATCCCGCCAAAGAGTTGACCAAAGCCATTAGGTCAGAATACAGCATCCAACTTCGCAGGGGAGAAGCGCTGGACGCAATCCATCATGTGTATAGCCACTTCTCTGTTGAAGTCCACGCCTTCCTTTGCCAATTGTCAAAACCAATTCGCGAAGATTCGCGGCAGGAATTAAAGTGGGTAAAATTGTCTGACCTCGACGATTACCCCATGGGAAAAGTAGACCGCCAGATCGCCCAAAAAATTAAAACCCCGTGTGACTCCGCTGAAAAAAGAAATCGAACCGCAAAGCGCGCGAAGGCCGCTAAGGAATAGCAAAATCACAACCGCTTTCCCAAGGAAATTCTTCCCCAAGATTCAAATTCTAAAACCGTCTTTGAATTTTCTTCGCGATCTTGGCGACCTTCGCGGTTGGAAAAAGTTTTTTTGCAGTAGACTCACTCCGTAAAATCTGCGTAATCTGTGTACAGAGAAAAAATGACCATCACCCTCCTCTTCGACCTCGATGAAACCCTGCTCGATACCAATCTCGATGCATTCGTGCAAACCTATTTTCAAAAACTGGCCGCGCATCTCGCGCCGCATGTCCCGCCTGAAATTCTGCTCAAGTACCTGATGCTTGGCACGCGACAAATGATGGCGAGCGAAGACCCCGCGCACACCTTGCGTGAAGTCTTTGACCAAAACTTCTATCCGCACTTTGATGTGGATCGTGAAGCCATTGCTCCTGTCATCGAAGATTTTTACGACAATGTCTTTCCCACCATCCGCGAAGTGACCAAGCCGATCCCTGGCGTGGTGGAGTTCATCGAGTGGGCGTTCGCCGCAGGACATCGCGTCGTCGTTGCCACCAGCCCCTATTTTCCGCGTAAGGCCACCTATCACCGTTTGCGCTGGGCTGGCCTGCCGCCCGAAAAATATCCCTTCGCGCTCATCTCCACCTACGATGATTTTCATTTCACCAAGCCGCACGTCGCTTATTTTGCCGAAGTCCTCGGCCGCCTTGGCTGGCCTGACGGCCCTGTGTTGATGGTAGGCAACGACGTGGAGCAGGATCTGATTCCCGCGTCCTCGCTCGGACTCGCCACCTATCATTCTGTGGATGTTACCCCGTCCGCAAATGGATTCAACGCCACAGGCCGTGGACGCATCTCCGAACTGCGCACCTGGCTCGAGCAGACGGATCCCGCGTCGCTCGTGCCGTCCTACTCCTCTTCGGCCGCTCTCCTGGCTATTTTGCGCTCCACCCCCGCCGCGTTGACGAGTCTCCTCGCGCCCTTCGCCGCTGACAAACTTTCGGCGCGTCCCTCCGCCGACGATTGGTCTATCACCGACATCCTCTGCCACATGCGTGACGTGGAACGCGAAGTGGATCAGACGCGCATCCAGAAAATTCTCAGCGAAGATGGACCGTTCATCGCCGGGCAAATCCCCGATGAATGGGCGAAGACGCGCGAGTACAACAAGCAGGACGGCCTGTCCGCGTTGCGCGAGTTCACGTCTGCGCGGATTCAGACGCTGGACATGCTCAAGGACCTCGCGCCCGCCCAATGGTCCAGAAAGGCGCGGCACGCCATCTTTGGCCCGACCACGTTGCAAGAGTTGGTCGGATTCAACGCCGAGCACGACCGTCTGCATATCCAGCAGGTGTGGAAGAACATCCACTCATAATCCATTAATCCAGGCGCGCATCGCATCCCGCGTCGTTGTGTTATAACTGCCAGACTTTTGTAGAACAAGTCGCCAACTTGTTCTACTTTTTTAACGAGGAGTATGTATGAGAAAACGCGTGGTTGTGACGGGCCTGGGTTGCGTGAGTCCCGTCGGGAATAATGTTGCAGAGACGTGGAGCGCGCTGGTTGCGGGGAGATCAGGCGCGGCGCCCATCACTCATTTCGATGCCAGCAGGCACAAGACGAAATTTGCGGCGGAAGTGAAAGGCTTCGATGGCGCGGCGATGTTCGGCGCGCGTGAAGCACGTAAAATGGATAGGTTCGCACAATTTGCCACCGCGGCCACGCTCGAGGCGCTGGCTCAGGCCAAATTCAGCATTGACGAATCCAACCGCGACCGCGTGGGTGTGTTGATCGGCTCAGGCATCGGCGGAATTATCACCCTGCTCACCGAACAGGAGACCCTGCGCGAGCGCGGCCCCGACCGCGTCAGCCCGTTCCTCATCCCGATGATGATCTCGGACAGCGCGGCGGGGATGATTGCCATCCGCGTCGGCGCGCGCGGCCCGAACATGTCGCTCGCCACCGCCTGCGCCACAGGGACGAACGCCGTCGGCGAAGCCGCCGAAATGATCCGACGCGGCGCGGCCGATGTGATGATCGCGGGCGCGGCGGAAGCGGCCATCGTCCCGATCGCGATCGCGGGCATGAACGTGATGGGGGCGCTCTCCGCGCGTAACGATGAGCCGACGCGCGCTTCGCGTCCTTTTGATAAGGGCCGCGACGGTTTCCTGATGGGGGAGGGCGGCGCGATCCTGATCCTGGAATCGCTCGAACATGCCCAGGCGCGCGGTGCGGAAATTCTGTGTGAGTTTGGCGGCTACGGCACATCCGATGACGCGCATCACATTTCGGCGCCCGCGGAAAACGGCGCGGGCGCGTCCATCTCGATGCAACTTGCGTTGAAGGACGCGGGTCTCTCGGTGAATGACATTGGTTACATCAACGCGCACGGCACATCCACGCCGTTGAATGACAAGAGCGAAACCGCCGCCATCAAAACCGTCTTCGACGAACAGGCCTACAAAATTCCCATCTCGTCCACCAAATCCATGACGGGACATCTTCTCGGCGCATCGGGTACGCTCGAAGCGGTGGTTTGTGCGCAAGTCCTCCGTGAGAATCTCCTGCCGCCGACCATCAATTACGAAACGCCCGATCCTGTCTGCGATCTGGATTATGTCCCCAATCAGGCGCGTCCCGCCCGGCCGAAGCACGTCATGTCCAACTCGTTCGGCTTCGGCGGCCACAACGCCACGTTGATTCTGAGTCGATTCGAGTAGAAGATTTTGCCGCGAATTGCGCGAATGGGCGCGAATTTTTAAAATAATCCGCGAAAATTAGTGAAATTCGTGGCAAGAAATTCCGAGGTATCCATGCCGTACGCACACATCACTGGCTGGGGCATGTCCGTCCCCGAGCCTGTGTTGACCAATGACGACCTAGCCAAGATTGTTGACACCAACGACGCGTGGATCCGCGAGCGGACAGGGATCCGCGAACGCCGCATCGCGCGCGCCAGCGACTTCCCGTCCACTCTGGGGACGGGCGCGGCACTTAAGGCGCTGTCGGTTGCCAATCTCAGGCCGACCGATGTCGACCTGATCATCTGCGCCACATCCACGCCTGAGCATATGTTTCCCGCCACGGCCTGCCTCATCCAGGACCAACTCGGCGCCTCCAAAGCAGGTGCGTTCGATTTGCTTGCCGCCTGCACGGGTTTCATCTATGCCGTGAACATGGCCGCGCAGTCCATCCGCAGCGGAGCCATCAAGAACGCGCTGGTCATCGGCACCGAGACACTCTCGCGTTTCGTCAATTGGGAAGACCGCAACACCTGCATCCTGTTTGGCGACGGGGCGGGGGCGTTTGTCCTGCAGGCCAGTGAAAAACCTGGCGGCGTCCTTTCGGCCGTCATGCACTCGGACGGTTCTGGCGGCGATTTGCTCACCCTGCCTGCGGGCGGGAGTCGCCATCCCGCCACGGAAGCCACCATCCGCGAAGGCCAGCATTACATTTACATGGACGGCAAGGAAGTCTTCCGCTTCGCCACCAAGGTGATGGCCTCCTCCACTGAGGAAGTCTTGAAGTCGGCTGGCCTCACCAAGGACGACATCTCCGTCATTATCCCGCACCAAGCCAACTTCCGCATCATCGACGCGGCTGCGCGCGGGCTGAAATTGCCGATCGAACGTTTCGTCGTCAACGTGGATCGGTACGGGAACACGTCCACGGCCTCCATCCCCATAGCGACGGTGGAAGCGGTGGAAAAGGGACGCGTCAAGGCGGGCGAGAAGGTCGTCTTCGTCGGGTTCGGCGCAGGCCTGACCTGGGGCGCGCTCGTCGCCGAGTGGACCGGTCCACTGCCCTCGCCGCGCAAGGTCAACGTGGGACGCGACCGCTTGTGGGGCCGCATCCGCTCCATCCTGCACCGTCTCGAACGCTTCCTCGAGGGCATCATCTGGGGACGGCGCGCATAACTCTAATGGCAAACTCAGCACGAATGTGGTACATTTGATAATAACATCAAGCAAGGAGACAATATGTTCAGAAGTTTTGGTTTACCTGAGATCATCATCCTTTTGGTCATCGTTCTCATCCTGTTCGGACCCGGTCGCATCGGCAAGATCGCTGGTGAACTGGGCCAGGGCATCAAGAACTTCCGCGATGGAATGGGCGGCAGCAAAAAAGAGGATGAAACTCAGGAACCTCCGCAACCGAAAGAGCAATAAACGAAATCCCCGCCTTGGCGGGGATTTTTGTTGTCAATGCGGGGTTTTCAAATCTACCGTTCCCAGTTCATGAACATCAGCAGGATTTTGAGATTCATTTCGAAATCGGTGTCGCGGTGGTTGCTGAGTTCCAAATCCACGGCCGCCGCGCCCTGTCCGACCGCGAAATCGGCAAGAGTCCCCGTATAAAGGCAACCCGTATCAAGAGGCGGATAGGGATAGGTGGTAAGCTTCGCGATTTCCTTTGCCAGCCGAATGGAATCCTCCTCCCAAGGCGTGCCGCCAGGGAATACGCCCAGCGCCGCGCTGTGATAACTGATGAGCGCGTCGATCTGATGCGTTTCGATGAATTTGACCAGCGCCCGTGTCTCAGATTCGGAGGCAGGACTCTCGCCGCCCGTGACGGGGGGATCCTTCCAACAGCCGTCGCGCGGCCAATCCGCCTGCCAGTTGACGGGGAAATTGCGGTTCAAGTCCACGCCGCGATCGTTGGCGCGTCCGTTTCGGTCGTGACCGCGCGCGTCGCCGTCGGGATTGAGATTGCGCAGGATGAAAAGCGTCAGGTCGCTGGGAATCTCTTCGGGATGTGCGTCCAGATACGTGATCAACTCATCGGCGAGCGCGATGGTGTTCCATTCGTACCCGCCGTGGATGCCCGCCACGATCATGCGCTGACGTTCCCCCTGTCCAAAGGTGAACACTTCGATGGGGCGTCCCGAGACAGACAGCCCGATGATGGTGGCGCGCCGTCCCGAGGCGAGCAAAAATGGCGTGGGAGTGACTCCTTCGATGGGCGTCGCGAGCGGGTTGCGCGTGATGGTCGGCAGGTAATACAGCGTCGGGGGAGCGGTGTAGATCGGATCGACGCGGGGCGTTTCGACGGGTGGCGGAGCGACTGCGGCCTGCACAGGTCTCTGGCTGACGCGGAAAAGCACCACGCCCAAAATGACCAGCAGCCCAAGGATATTGATCCCCCAGATCAACGCGACGATCTGCGAAGCGCGTCGGCGCGGCATTATTTGGTCCCCTCGGCGGCGAGTCTCAGCAGGTTCAGCGCCATATTGGCCGCCCAGCGCGGCGAATAGTTCGGCGGACCGCCATACGTGAGTCGGCGCGATTTTTCATCATCAGGATGGATGAGATGGAGTTCGATGACCTGTTCGGATTCGGAGCGGAACAACGCCACGCCGAGCGCGGCTTTCGCTCCGCTTCGTTCGCGGACCTCGCGCGTGCGCGCGGCCAATTCTCCAGGCTGGAGCGCCGCCGATTCGACCGTCAACAGGTTGGGGGGCTGGGCGGCCGATAGTGCGCGCGCCAGCCGTCCGTCCAGGCCTGATTCGAGCACCGCGAGATTCCATCCACGCGCCGCGGCCGCGTCGAATGAGACCTTTTCCAGCGTATCCTCATCCACACCGAAGATGGCGTTCCCCAGCCGTTCGCGGACGGTGGTCTCCACCTCCGCGATGAGACGGTCTGCCTCGGCCTCGCTTTTGGCCTTGGCCGTGATGCGGACGTCCACCACGCCCGAGTGCGCGGCCAGCCCGACGGTGGGATTGGCGAGGGTTTCGAGTTCGCCGATTTTTTCATCGATCATCCCCTCGCCAAGGCCCGAGGTGTGCAGGACGCGGACTTTGATGACATCGTTCAGTTTAAAGCGCGTTTGCAAGTAGGGGACGACCGATTGGTGAAAGAGAAATTCCATTTCCTGCGGCACGCCAGGGAGGGAAATCACCACCCCCATTTTTTCACCGCGAAGTTGTTCGGCCTTTGCGCTCTTCGTTTCTTCGCGGTGCGAATCGTCGCGCTGAAGTTCGACGATAAAAGCGGGTGCTGTGCCGATGGGATTCTGGATGGCGATGGCGCCGCGCGGGACGACCGCCTGCCGTTTCTGGTTTTCGCCGGGCGTGCGGCCGTAGCGTGCAATGATGGCTTTCACCTGCTCCCAGAGTTCCTCACGAAATTCGGTCTCCACACCTGCAGCGCGGGCTACAGCCTCGCGCGTCGGATCGTCCACGGTGGGACCGAGGCCGCCTGTGGTGATGACGATATCCGCGCGGCGAAGGGAATCCTGGATGGCCTCCGCGATGCGTTGCACGTTGTCCCCGATGGTGATGGTGCGGAAGAGGTCCACGCCCAGCCCGCGCAGGGCGCGCGCCAGGAAGCGGGTGTTGGTGTCCACGATTTCACCGAGCAATATCTCGGTGCCGATAGTGATGATCTCAGCAGATGGCATGATTCGTCAGGGATAAATGGGCGCAAACTCCGACCCGCGGACTTGATAAATGATGACATTCGGTGTGGCACAATCACCCAGCGGGGAACAGGTGAGCGTGCCGCTCAATCCCTGATAGCCTTTGGTGGAATACAACACCGCCAGCACAGTCTTGCGCACAATGTAAATGTCTCTGCCTGTGGTTTTGGCCGAGGCTTCGATGGCTCGGAAGAGCATCATGGCCGCATCGTAGGCTTGCGCGGCATAGATGGCGATCGGTTTTTCACCGTAGCGGGCTTCGTACTTTTCGTAAAAAGATGGCTCGATCTTGATCACGGAAGGGCCGGATATGTACATGCCTTCAGAATACTCTTTTGTCAGTGATACGAAATCGGTGCTGTGCAGGCCGTCCGAACCGATGAGGGCGGTGTTCTCGAGGCCAGTCTCCACGGCCTGTCTAGTCACCGCGACGCCGTCGTTGGTGTAGAGTGGATAGTACAGCACTTCAGGGTTGAACAACAGGATATGCTGTAACGCGCCCTGCGGATTGGTCCCGCTTTCGAGATGGTAACTCGCCACGCATTTTCCACCCAGCGCGCTGAAAATGGCACAAGCCTCGCTCTGCAACTCCTCTGAGTAGGGCGTGCCATCGTGGATGGTGGCCATGGTACGCGCACCGAGGGCATTGTAGGCAAACTCCGCCACCATTTTCGCCTGACTCTTGTCGTTCTGGATCGTCCGCAGGAAACCTGTCTGGTGACCATCCTCGGATGTGAGCGACGCCGCTGAACTGGACGGGGAGATCATCACCAATCCCGCCTCGGTCAGGACTTTGGCGGCGGTCTCGGACGCGCTCGAGCAGGTGGCCCCGATCACTCCCAGCACATTTGGGTTCTGCACCAGACGTTCCGCCGCGGCCTTGCCGCCCTCCGCCGAGCACAACTCATCCTCCTGCACGAGTTCAATGGGATGGTTTAGCACCTTCCCGCCATGGTCTGCAATGGCGAGTTCCACGCCGCGCAGGGCATCGATCCCATAGGGTGCGTCGGGGCCGCTGAGGGTCAATTCCACCGCGATGACGATGGGTTCGCCCGAACCGATCGTCACACATGTACGCGCGTCGGAGCAATCGAATGTTTGTCCGCAGGAAGATAATAACAGGCTGAGCGTCAAGATCAGCAGTGCAATGCGTTTCATATTCACTCCTTATTACACGACATTGTACTCTTGAATCAGCCTGCCGTCCTCGAACCTTGCAAGATCGAGGGCGGATACATCCAACGTTTTAAAAGCGCCGTCCAAAATGAACTCGGTCATCAATTTTCCAGCAACGGGTCCGTGCATGAAACCGTGCCCCGAAAAACCAGCCACCACCGTCAAGCCGTCCACGGGAGTCTTTCCGAAAATGGGATGCGCGTCGGGTGTAACTTCGTAGAGTCCTGCCCAGTGCGAAACGCGTCCCGCGCGCTCCAGCATCGGCAGGCGCGCCGCGGCCGCCTCCATGTTCATCAGTTCGAATTCCTCGTCCACATTCTGGTCGAAGCCAGGTTTCTCGTTCGCGTTGGACATGCCGACCAGCAGTCCATCACCCTCGCAATGGAAATACAGCGATTGGGCGAAGTCGATGACGAACGGAAAATCCACGGGAATTTCTGGCATGGCTGTAGTGGTGAACATCTGCCTGCGGACGGGTGTGATGGGGATGTGGACGCCCGCCATCTGGCCGACGACTCCTGCCCACGGCCCCGCGGCGTTGATGACCATGCGCGTCTCGATGGACCCCGCGGCGGTCTCCACCGCTTCGACTTGATTCCTGCTGACGCGTATCCCCGTCACCTCCGCGCTGGGGACGGCTTTCGCCCCCAATTTTTGAGCGGCGCCAATGTAGCCCATCACCACGCTGTTGGGGTCCACCAGCCCGTCCTTCTGGTTAAACGTGCCCGCCAGCGCGTCGGCGAACTTCATCTGCGGCACCCGCGCGCGGACTTCGTCACCGCTCAGCAATTGCGTGGGCACCCCCAGTCCGTTCTGCAATTTCACGTTGTGCTCGAATGCGGCTTTGTCCTTTTCGTTCGTCGCCACGAGCAGATAACCGCATTGGCGGTAATTCACATCCTGCCCGGTCTCCTCCTTGAAACGTTCGATCATCGGCAGGCTTTCCATCGAGAGGCGTACATTGATCTCCGTGGAAAATTGATAGCGCACCCCGCCCGCGCAGCGTCCCGTGGCGCCCGTCCCGAAGAATTCCTCTTTTTCGAGCAGGACCACGTTCTTCGTCCCGCGTGAGGCGAGGTGATAGAGGGCGCTGGCGCCCATCACGCCTCCTCCGATGATGACAATGTCGGCTGTCTTTGGTAGTTCCATGTTCTCCTCTTAAAAATCGACGTTGGTGCCCAATCCCAT
>JBMOMR010000045.1:0-12231 GCA_049324715.1 Chloroflexota bacterium
CCGAGCACGGCCGCGAAACTGCGCGCCACGAGCGTCTTGCCGAGGCCGGGGAAATCCTCCAGCAACACGTGTCCGCCTGCCAGCGCGGCAGACATCACCATCTCGAGCAGGGCGCGCTTGCCCACCACCGCGCGCTCCACTTCGGAGATCACTGTCTGGCTCAACGAGGAAACATCTTTGATGTCGGTCATGGGAACTCCGGGGAAATTATGAATTCTGAACCAATTCTTCGCGTACTTTGCATGCTCGGCGAAAAATGGCTACGTCTTTTCAAGGTTGGATTCGATGTAGTCAATGGCAGTGGCGGGGTCGAGATCGAGCGGAGTGGGCGTTGACTTTTGGAACGACCAGCGTGGACGCGGATAATCTGCGAACGACCCGTTCAGCCCAGACTCGAGGTAGGCTGCGACCTCTTCAGGCGGATCCCAGCCTGGACCTGTCAGCGCCTCACGTGTGGACGATTCGGGTTGCCGCGCGTGGAACGCGTTCATCTCACGGGACAGTTTTCCCAGCCGCTGGGCGATGAGCCATTTGAAATACAGTCCATCGGGTGCACGGTGGAACCAACCCGCCAGCGATTCCACTTGCCCGAGCATAGGTTTGCGGGTCTCGCGTTTCCCTTCCGAAAAGGAAGTCTCGGTGGCGAAACTTCCGATCTCGATCATGACGATCACGCCCACAAGGATGATCCACGTCAAGGCCTGCGGGAACGAATCGTAGTAGATGCCGATCACCCACCAGGTATAGATCAACGGCTGGATGACATTCTGCTCGATGGACTCGCGCATGAAATACGCCAACGACGCGACGATGAGGAGAAGCACGATCGCAAAAATAGCCCGCCGATTCACGCCGCCTCCCCGCAATGATGCAACACCTCGCGCAGACAGTCCGCCGCCTCGGCGCTTTCACGCGGATTCGACGTCCGCGCGCCGTAGCGGACAGCCTCGAAGAGACGCGTCAACCTGCGGACGGCTTGCGAGGGCAAACCAGATTGTTCGAGATGCGCGGCAAACTCGGAGGGGGTCACGTCCACGGCACGGTGGAAGCCGCGTCGCCGCGAGACGACCTCCGTCATGCGCGCGTAGCATTGGAGGATGGCGTCCTCCCAATCGCGTCCCAGCGACAGGTCGTACAGAGAGGAGCGCGCCGCTTCGGCGATCTCTTCCAGCGAGGAATCCCTGTCAGGACGAATCCTGCGAAACAGGAATCCGCGTCCGAAAAGCCAGAGCAGGCCAAAGGTCAGGAGCAGAACCGCCAGGCTGAGGAGGTAGGTCAACGCGGGAGGGATGTCTGGCGCGGTGAAGACGGGCGGAGGCAGGGTCAGCACGGGCGTCGTGGGTTGATTCTCGCCGAGGGCAAGCGGCTCGAGGTTCATCAATCCGAATCGCTCGCGGTTCTGGACAACGTAGAGGATGACGAGGGTGAGAACAGCCAGACGAAAGACCGCGCGGAGCAGTCGTTTGCGGAGTTCAGGAGAGAGGATGGTGGTGGCGATCAGCACGATGAGATACACGCCCACCCAGAAGAGAAGTTGTTTCCAGCGCGGGATGGAGGCCAGTTCCTCGACCAGAGAGGCCACCGAAAAACTGATGTTCTCCGCTTCGGCGCTGCGGAATTGACGCGGCTCGGCGAAGTGGACATCGTGCAGGCCCGCGGCAAGCAGGATGAGCGCCAGAATGCCGAAGAGCAAAAGGAAAGGTTTGACATATCTCGCCCACCCGAGAAACCATTTGGATCCCCGCGCGGATTCATCGGTGCGGGGATCGGGGGAACGCGAAGATACGTCTGATGGCTGGTTCATGGAATGAGATTCTACCACCCACTTTTTAAGATTTTCACCCCTCTGGGGAGGGGTGTTTTTTGTTGCGGGTGTTTGAATTGAACGGTCGGACGCGCTCCGCGTCGCTATTGCAACGGCGTGTTCGTCGGAGCAGGCAGCGTGGGGCTTGGACCGGGCGTCGGGACGACGGGCCCAAGGCGGAAGGTCTGGATCGTCTTGTCGAAGTCGGGCAGGCGCGTGTAGAGTTCGTTGAAGGGGGTGGCAAAGATCAGGTAATACAAGTCCCTGCCGACCTGCACCACGTACACGGCGAACCCCGCGTTCACGCCATTGAGCGTGATATCGAAGATCAACCTGCGCGCCGGGTAATTTTCCAGTTGGAACTCGAACTCGTCGCGTTCCAGCAGGCGTCCCGTCCGCATCAATATGGCGAAATCGGTGTCGATCATTTCGTCGAGGTTGCTGGCAAACGTCGGACGGACCGATGCGTTGAACGTGGTGAAGAGCATGTACGGGCTGGGCGTCGGGTCCCACAAGTCCATGACAGCCTTCGCGGTCACGTCATCATAAATGGGCGCGGTGCCTTGCTTCATTTTCTCGGTCTGGTAGGCATACGCGGAGGGAAGCCAGATCTCCAGCCCGGGCACGACATCCGACTTGTAATGCCGCCAGCCATCGGGGATCAACGAACGGTAGGTAATGGGAGTGGGCGAGGCGGTGGGCAGGGGCGTTTCCGTGGGCAGAGACGTGGCAGAGGGCAGGGGCGTCACATCCACCACGGGCATATCGGGCACCGCATACGCCGCGGCCACCTGCGAGTTCAGCCAGTAGAATCCGCCGACAATAACGCAACAGATGAGCAAGGTAAGCACGCCCAGCACCGTCCACTGGGGTATGGTCATACCCAAAATCCGTTTTGCGCGTTGTTTGCTCATAAGAGTTTCTCCCCGCTAATTCTACTTCGTTTTTTTAATTTTAGGTCTCACACTAAAGTACAATTGCGCCGCCATGAAAAGACCGTCATCCATCATCCAGACTCTCCTCATCTTCATCCTGCTCTTCTCGACTTCTGCCTGCGGGACGAATCCTCAGCCCGAGGACGACGCGACGCCCATCGCGACTCCCTGCCCGACGCCGACCGCATCCCCCTACCCAACAGCGGTCCTGACCCAACCCGCGACTCCAACCCCGCGCCCTTCCCCCCTCCCCGACTACACCCGACGGTTCCTCGATGCCTTCCCCGCCAACGCTGACAGTTGTCACCCCGACCACACGGCCGACGATATCGGCGTCTACATTTACGACCTGAAAGCGGAGCGTGAACTCGTCTCGATCAACGCGGATGAACCCTTCCAATTCGCGTCCGCGTTCAAAGCGCCCGTGCTGGTTTACTTCCTCTCGTCCTGCCGCCAATACTGGGACGTGTCCAGCCCCGAATGGAAGGAATACTTCCAGAACGCGGAAGCCGCCAAAAATGTGGATCAGTTCACCAGTCCCGAATACGAACGAGTGGTCGCCGAATTCATCTCCGACCCCGCAAACTGGAAGGACGTCGGCAAATTCTTCGCGGAGCATCGACAGATGGTCAACGGCGCGGGAGGCGAGATCGACACGCGCTACTTTGTGCTGGACAAAGTCTACGGGATGATCGCCCAGAGTCAGAACGTCGCCACCGCCGAAGTCCTGCTTTTCATCCAGGAGAATTGTCCCAGGCGGGAACCGTTCCAAATTGAAGCCGCGTGCGGCGATCCCAACGCCATCACCAATTTCAACGCGTGGTTCAACGATTTTTCGGGCATTACCTACGAGAGCGGGGCTCCGCGCCGCGGCCTCTTCCGCTGGGACACCGTCATCCAGAACACCGTCAACGGCTCGGAGGAGATCACCCTGCCCACGTTCGGGCTGAAAGACCTGTGCGCCACCCAGAGGACCATCCTGAAATGCGATCCCGCCTACGTCGCATCCAACGTGCTATCAGCCAGGGACTTTTTCCAGTTCTACCGCGCCCTCTACACGTCGAGCGATGAACGCCTCCGCACGACAGCCTTCGATCTGCTCGCGGTGGACGAGTCAGGTCCCGCGCGCGGCTACCTGAAAAATTTAAGTCGGAGCCTGCCCGCCCTGTCCTTCAGCAAAAACGGACACGCGTACTTCATCAACGGCTCGGTCAACACCGACGCGGGGATCGTGCGCTACAAAGGAAAAGACTACATCGTGGTCACCCTGTCGTTCAACGCCCTCAGCCCGATGACGATGCTCTACGGTTCGTACGATACGACTGGGAATCTCGTGACCGAACCAGGTTTGATTCAAAGCCTGTTGGAGGAATATTCGGGGAACATTCAAAATTGAAGACACGGATTTACCCGTCATTGCGACCTTCGGGAAGCAATCCCGCCGTTGAATTGGGATTGCTTCGCCCTAACGGGCTCGCAATGACGGGATGTTTCTTTGATGTTCACAGACTCAATAATGAGAGACGGTCACTTTGAAGTGACCGTCTCTCATTATGACTGAGGAGCGAGACTCGTCTCTGCGAGGGTGAACGCCTGCAAAGCGGACGGGTCCACCGACACACCGAGGCCGGGCGCGGAGGGGACGTTGATCGTGCTGTCCGCGTTCAGGGTGAAGCGCTCGTTGGTGATGTCGCGCATGTAGTAGCGGTTCGAGGCGGAAATGTCACCGGGCAGGGTGAACCCGGGCAGGGAGGCCAGCGCCAGGTTCGAGGCGCGACCGACGCCCGTCTCCAGCATCCCGCCGCACCAGACGGGCATCCCGCGCGATTTGCACAGGTTGTGGACGGCCACACCTTGACTCAGTCCGCCCAGCCGCCCGGGCTTGATGTTGATGATGCGGCAGGCGTCCATTTCGATGGCGTAGCGAGCGTGTCGCGGCGTGACAATGCTCTCGTCGAGGCAGATGGCGGTCTTGAATTCCGCCTGCAGTTTGCGATGGTCCCAGATGTCGTCTTCATGGAGGGGCTGTTCGATGAGGAGCAGGTCGAGGTCATCGAGAGGCTTGAGGGCCGCGCTGGTCTTCAACGTGTAGGCGGAGTTGGCGTCCACTTGCAGGAGCAGGTTGGGGAACGCGGCGCGCACCGCGGAGGTGTCGCCAGCATCGCGTCCGGGCTTGATCTTTATCTTCACGCGCCGATAGCCCTGTGACACGTAATCGGCCACCGCGTGGACGAGTTTTTCAGGCGAGGACTGCAAACCAATCGAGACACCCACCTCCACCTGAGTCCGTTCGCCGCCGAGCATTTCGCGCAGAGACTTTCCGTCGCGCTTTCCAAGCAGGTCCCAGATCGCCATTTCCACGCCCGCCTTGGCGAGTTGGTGACCGCGAATGCCCTCCACGCGGCGCTGAAAATCGTCCGCGCTGGCTACGTCCTGACCGAGGAGGAGAGGGGCGATGAAGTCGCGCAGGATGTGCCAGGCCGTGCCAGTCGTCTCGTAGCAGTAACCCGGATCACGGTCCGCGACGCATTCGCCGTAGCCCGTCAGCCCCTCCGAGCGGAGAGTCACCAGGATGCACTCGCGATGGGTGATGCGCCCAAAGGAGGTCTCAAAGGCTGTGACGAGCGGCATCCGCAGGTGGGTGAGGGTCAGCGAGTCCAGTTTCATTTTGGTTTTTCTTCGCCGAAGTTCAGATCGCGCAGGGCGTCATCCAGATCGGCGTTTTCTTTGCGTGCGCCGGGCACGACCGTGCCGCAATACGGGCAGATATTCCACGGCAATTCGAGCAGACGTCCGCAATGCAGGCAGGGTTTGCGGAGACGCGTCTGGCAATGCGGACATACCTGCCAGTCCTCGCGGACTCGGCGTTCACAGCCCGGACAAAGGGTCTGGTCCTCTAACGCCTGGAGCAGGGTCTCCTCTTCGAGCGTGTGCTGGTATTCCTCCTCGAGCGTCTTCTGCGGGCGGAGAATGAGATAGACCAGCACACCGGGGATGTTGAGCACAGCCACCAGCAACGCCGAGAGGATCTGCACCAGCGGGTCGCGGGCGCGCGTGCGGATATCGCGATACGTCCACACCACGAGGCTGACCCACAACGCGACCAGGAACGCGCCGCCAAAGCCGGTCAACACGAGGGCAAAATTGCTCATGAAACTGGGGTCAGTGGACATGGTTACTCCATCGCCTTGCAAGATGAGCCCTGAAGTAGAACTTCAGGATTCCAGTGATTTCAAATTCGATTGTACCGCAACAAATTTACGGCGTCTGGAATTCGAAATTCCACACGTCTCCCTCTTGTTGCAGGAGGGAGGTGACGCCGATGACCTGGTAAAACGTCCGCCCGGGGCGAAGGAAGATCGGGTCGCCTTCGAGCGTGGTCAGAATGAGGGGTTGTTCTTTTTCGGGACGCATCCAACGGGCAGGGATGACGATGCCATCACGGAAGACGTAGGCAAGCCCCTCATCCACCAGGTTGATGTGATAAACCTCGTCCTCGGCGTTGAACTTGTTGGCGAACGTGTGCGAAACGAGCAGGTACACCACGTTCTCTGTGTTGACCTGCTGGCTGGTGGCCGCGTCGATGAGTGGCGTGTATACCTTTTCGGTGACTCCTGCTTCGGGGTCAAGCGTCACCGTTTCCTGATAGCGGACGTATTTCCGCGCGGCGGGATCATATTCCCAGTAACTATAGTCCCGCACGGAATAGTAGGTGTACATGCGGTTGACTTTGGTCTGCGATTCGGGAATCGCTTCGCTGAAAAACCCATTGCGGATGGGCTGGCGCGAATTATTGACGCCCTTCTCTTTGGCAAATTCGTTGAAGCGCGTGGTGTCGAAGTAATGCGTGAAGTGCTCCGCATCTGGCACTTCGTTGATGGGCGAGACGAAGAACGGCGGGCAAATTCCACCCGTGCAACTGGGGATGACAAGGTATGGATACAGGTCACTGCCCTTCAGGTAATTCCACTCGCGCGGGTCGGCGTAGTTGAAGACGAGGAACGCGTTGAACATGCGCGCCACGTGTTCATCGAAGAAGCGTCCCGAGCGGACGGGGCCGACCTTTTTCGCGTCCGTGCCGTAGAAGACGCCGATGAAGCGCGTGTCGCCCCATTCGATGTAATACTCGAAGACCTGGTCCGCGAGCGTCAATCCATACTGCGGACGGATCTCGCGCGGGTAGTTGGAAATCTTGATCGCCAGCGGACGCCGCTCGAGCAGGGCGGGATCGGAAGGCGGCAGACCCGTCAACGGGTTGATATCTACAAGGAGGTTGAGAGACGGGTCAGGGAGCGCGGCAGTGGCAGTCGTCTGCGGTTGACGCGTGAAATTCGGGGTGACGTCCACGGGCAGGCGCGGCGTGGGTGCGGAATCGGTTTCCGCAGGCGGGATGTCGTTCTGGGGTTGGAAAGGCGTCTGGGTGAGGGGAACTTCTATGGAAACAGGGGTCGGCGCGGGGTCGGGAGTGGAGGCGCAGGCCGTCATCAGGAGCAGAAAGAGGCCCAGCAGGCCGATCCATTTTGCGGAGGAGAAAAAGGCGCGGGTCGCGCGTCGGCCTGAATTCCGAATCAAGGTCATGCGGCCGATTGTACAACAATCCCGCGCCCCGCGCGGCAAACCTGATAAAATACCCGCACTCTGAAATGTTCATTTTAATCAGCGTTCTCCTATTATTCGTCACGGCGCTGGCCCTGGCGATCCTGCAGGTGATGCGCCCCAACTATCGCTTTGCCTGGCTGATCGCGACGGGCGGCGCGTTTTTGGCGTGGATCAGCGTGCTCCTGTGGCAGATGCGCATGCCGCTCCTGCTCGAGTTGCCTTCGTGGGGGTCGGACGCGCTCTTCGCCAACTCGCCGCTCTTCCTCGCCGACCACGTGAACTGGCCTTACGCTCTCGCCTTGACCACGCTCGGCCTGGCCGTCATCCTGACCGCGGTGGTACGCGAAAATTTTCCCGCGCCGTTCCCGTGGGCTGGGGCCTTGACCCTGATCGGCTTCGGCCTGCTGG
The DNA here is from genome assembly GCA_049324715.1 of Chloroflexota bacterium. GTDB lineage: Bacteria > Chloroflexota > Anaerolineae > Anaerolineales > Villigracilaceae > Denitrolinea. Next base: position 7,747 of record JBMOMR010000045.1, read on the forward strand.
CCGTGCTCGCCGACAACCCGCTGACGCTCGTGTTGGTTTGGGCCGCGCTCGATGTGACGGAACTCCTCACGCAGTTGGTCTCGATGGAGGGACGCGCCAGCGAACGCGTGGTGGCGGGGTTCGCCGCCCGCGCGGCTGGGATCGGACTTGTGCTGTGGGCGGGATGGATGAGTTTGGGACGCGGCACACCGCTGGATTTCCGCTCGCCTCTGCCCGAAGCGGGCGTGTACCTGATCCTCGCGGCGGGCCTGCGTTTGGGTGTGTTACCGCTCCACCTGGCGTACGCCACCGAATCCGCCGTGCGACGCGGTTTCGGCACCACCTTGCGGCTCGTTTCGGCCGCGTCCAGCATCGTGATCCTGGCGCGCATCCCCGCGCAGGGAATCACCTCCCCGCTGGCGCCCGTCCTGCTCCTGCTGGTGGCCGCCGCGGGACTGTACGCCGGCTGGATGTGGGTCCGCTCGCCCGATGACCTGTCAGGCCGTCCCTACTGGGTGATCACGCTGGCCTCGCTCGCCATCGCGTCCGCGTTGCGCGGCAACCCCATCGGGTCGGTGGCGTGGGGAGTGGCGTTCATCCTGGTAGGCGGGGCGCTCTTTTTCTCCTCCGTTCAACACAAAATTCTCCAGCGCATTTTGCTGGTCGCGGGATTGTGGGGCATTTCATCCCTGCCGTTTTCGCCCACCGCCAGCGGCTGGGGCACGGGCGCGGAAATTTCGTGGGCCAACTGGATCGCATGGCCGATGCTCATCACCGCGCAGGCCCTGCTCGCGGCGGGATTCATCCGTCAGACTTTGCGACCCGCCTCCTCGGTCCCGATCGACGCGCAGATCGCCTGGGCGCGCAGTATTTATCCGATCGGGATCGGCCTCCCGCTTGCGGTCCTCGTCCTGCTGGGACTCTTCGGCTGGGACGGTGCGCGTCTCTTCGGCACGCTTCCCGCGGTACTGGTGGCGGCCGCGTTGACCGCCGCGCTCCTCTGGCTGACACCGCGCCTGCCCTGGCTCAACCCCATCCGCGCGCACTGGGTCCGCCCGCAACAGGGCGAACCCTCTCGGTTGGATTCTTTCTACAACGCATTTTGGAATCTCTATCGCTCGCTGGGACGGCTGAGCGAATCCATCTCGGCCATGTTCGAAGGGGATGGCGGAATCTTGTGGGCATTATTGTTCCTCGTGTTGTTCCTTTCCCTGCTCGCGCCGAGGATCCCCTGATATGATCTCCAACATCATCTCCTGGGCGGCTGTCGGCCTGCTCCTGGTCACCTCCATCGGACTGCTCACCAGCCGCGACTGGCGTTGGAGTCTCGGTTTTCTGGCCGCGCAATACCTCGGCATGTTCTGGCTGATGACCCTGCACTGGCCGTTCGGACTGGCCTCCATCAAATTGGTGACAGGCTGGATGGCCTCCGCCACGCTGGGCGTGACGCGCCTGGACCTCGCCGAGCACGAGCAGACCGACGAATCCGCGTGGCCGCAGGGACGACTCTTCCGCCTGTTCGCGGCCGCCATTGTGGTGATCCTCGTCATCGCGTCCATGCCGCAAGTGGAGACGATCATCCCGGGCATCAGCCGTCCCGTCATCGCGGGCGGACTTCTGCTGGCGGGCATGGGTCTCCTGCATCTCGGCCTGACCGCCGAAGTGCTGCGCGTCATCCTCGGCCTGCTGACGGTGATGGCGGGCTTCGAACTCCTGTACGCCACCGTGGAAACATCCATCCTGCTCGCGGGATTGCTCTCCATCGTCAATCTCGGACTGGCGCTGGCGGGCGCATACCTGATGACCGCCGCCCCATCCGAAGAGGCGGAGGAACTCGAATGAACGCGCCCATCCTGTGGATTTTCCTTCCCCTCGCGCTGGGCGGATTCCTGCTCCTGTTCCGACACGAACGCGTCCTCACCATCCTCGGCGGGACGAGCGCGCTGATCCTCAGCCTGATCGCCATGTTCCTCCCCATAGACGTGGCGCTGGGCAGCGGCGTCTTTTCGTTCAAACTGGCTGGCTCGCTCAATGTGCTGGGACGCAGTTTCGTACTCCAAACCGCCGATGGCCCCCTGCTGGCCATCCTTTACGGGCTGGCGGCCATGTGGTTCTTCGGCGCTGAATCGCTCGGATTGGCGCGGCGTCTGATCCCCATGGGAATGGCGATCCTCGCCCTGCTGGTGGCGGCGCTCGCGGTCCGTCCCTTTTTGTTTGCGGCCGTCTTCATCGAGATCGCTGTCCTGCTCTCCGTCCCGATGCTCCTTCCGCCCAAACAAAGACCCGGACGCGGCATCGTCCGTTACCTCACCTTCCAGACGCTGGCCGTCCCGTTCATCCTGTTCGCGGGCTGGCTGTTGGCGGGTGTGGAGACCAGTCCCGGCGATGTGGCGTTGACCCTCCAGGCCACGGCCATGCTGGCATTGGGCTTTGCCTTCCTGCTGGCAGTCTTTCCTCTCTACGCCTGGATTCCCATGTTGACGGAGGAGTCCCCTCCCTACCTCATCGGCTTCCTGCTCTGGGTCCTTCCACAGACCACCGCGCTGTTCGCGATGGGCTTTCTGGACCGTTATCCGTTCCTGCGCCTCTCCACAGACTTGATGGATACCCTGCGCGTCGCGGGCCTGCTGATGATCGTCAGCGCGGGAGTGTGGGCCGCGTTCCAGCGTCATCTTGGACGGTTGATGGGCTACGCGGCCGTCGCTGAGACGGGCTTCCTGCTCACCGCCATCGGCCTCGGGACCATGAGCGGGATCCAACTGGTCTTCCTCCAGATGATCCCGCGCGGGCTGGGAATGGCGGTCTGGGCCATGTCACTTTCGGCCATTCAAAACCAGGTCGAGACGCCTCGTTTTTCCAAGGTTCAGGGCGTGGCACGCGTCCTGCCGATCGCCACCATGGGAGTGATCTTCGCACACCTGTCCGCCGCGGGATTCCCCCTGCTCGCGGGATTCCCCGTCCGCCTCGCACTGCTGGAGAGTCTCGCGCGCCAATCGATCGGACTCACCCTCTGGCTGGCGCTCGGTCTGCTCGGACTGATGGTAGGCGCGGTCCGCACTCTGGGGGTGACCACGCTCTCGGATGCCAAAACAGGCTGGGAGTTCCGCGAGACGCGCACCCAGTTGGTGCTGATCGCGATCGGAATCCTGGCGCTCATCGCCCTGGGATTCTTCCCGCAGGCGTCCCAATTCCTGCTCAAGAGCCTGCCCGCCCTGTTCGAAAACCTCGGACAGTGAAGTGCTATAATTTGTCCCATCCCCAATCTTAAAAAATCCCCTCGGAGCAATCCATGGAATTCGAGCAACTGATCAAACGCATTGACTGGCTGGAAAAACAACAGCGCAAGACCACGGAGGCTGTTTCCGCCACCGAAGAACGACTGACATCCATCGAGCGGGATGTGGCCGCGCTGAACAAACAACTCAAGTCGCTGGAAAAGGGACTGTCGGATCTCTCCGTCATTTCCTCGCGCCTGAGCCAGTTCGACGAGGTCTTTGCCAAACAGCGCAAGGACATGAACGCCGCCATTGAAAATATCGAGAAGAAGGCGCAAAAACGCGAACTCGAGACAGCCAAGCGGCACCAGGCGGAGATCGAAAAATTCCAGCGACCCATTGACGAACTCCGCAAGGCATTCGATGTCAGCGACATCCGCAAGTCGTTGAAAGTCAGGGAGGCGGAGGAGATCCGCCTCTCACAGGCCATGGCCGACATCAAGGCCCGTTCCGAGGAAATCGTCGCGGCGCATGAACCGCTCCTGCGTGGACAGAAATCCATCGAGGAAGCGCGCCGCACCGACATCAAACGCATCGCCGACCTGCAGGGCGACCTGGTGGCGTTGCGAAAACGCCTCGACGAGACGCGCGACAAAATGCAACTGAACATGGATAGCCTGCACATCACCGAAAACCGCATGAACGAACTGCTGGCCTCCGAAGCCGAGCGCAAGCAGGCGCAGGTGGTGTTCATCGAACAGCAGACCCTCGCACAGGTGGAACGCGACCGCGCCTGGAAGGATTGGAACGACCGCGTCGACGCGTTCAAGAAACAGGCATCCACGCTCGATACGCAGGTGCAGACCGCCGAGGAAGCGTCCCGCGCCGCCAAACGCGCACAAGACACCTACGTGGAACTCAGCCAAAAACTGGAACGCCGCATCAACGAGATCACCGAGATCCAACGCCTGTCCGACGAACGTTCCCGTCAGGAATGGGTGGCCTTCAAAGCCGAAGACCAGAAGCGCTGGACGAGTTACACCCTCTCGCAGGACGAATCCATCCGCGAACTGCGCGTGGCTGTCGCGTCCGCCGAAGAACGCGTCAGCGCGTTCGACGACGTCGTGCAGACCGCGCAGGATCAATTGCACCAGACCACCGACGCCACCGAACGCCAGATGCAGGAACTGATGAACTGGGCGCACGAATGGCTCACGTCCTATGAACGCATCATGGGACATGGGAAGAAGACAACTGCAAAGAAGACCAAATAAAGGCACAGCATGACGAT
>JBMOMR010000046.1:0-1525 GCA_049324715.1 Chloroflexota bacterium
GACCCGTCGCCGCCCACCACGATCAGGGCGTCCATCCCCGCCTCGTTCATCTTGCGGATGGCGTCGCGCTGTCCCGTCTTTTCCATGAAGCGTTTACTGCGCCGCGTTTGCAGGATGGTCCCGCCGCGTTGCAGGATCCCGCCCACGTCACGCGCGCCCAGCGGACGGTATTCGCCGTCGATCAGCCCCTCGAAGCCGTTGTACACGCCCAGCACGCGGGTATTGTTCGCCAGTCCTGTGCGGACAACGGAACGGATACAGGCATTCATGCCGGGCGCGTCGCCGCCAGAGGTCAATATACCGATAGTCAATGAAGGTTGAAGGTCCATGGTGCACTCTTTGAATTTGAGATTAACGTCCTGCATTTTACACCAGATTCCGTCACATATTTTAGGTGTAGAATTAGGAAAATTTTATACAAGGAGTTCAGCATGGCAGGCAAAAAAGGCGTCATCGGCATTCTCACCGGCGGGGGAGATGTACCCGGCCTTAACCCAGCCATCCGTGCCGTCACCATCCGCGCTCTGCGGGAGGGCTGGCAGGTGATCGGCATCCGTCGCGGCTGGGCAGGCCTCATCGACGTGGTGCGCGATAAGAAGGCGGACAACAGCAACAACTTTCAGGTGTTGACCGAGGAGATCGTCAACCGGGCGGGGCGCACGGGCGGGACATTCCTCCACACGTCGCGCACGAACCCGTCCAAGGTCAAGCGCGACCGCCTGCCTCCACCCTTACAGGAAAAGTACACAAGTGACATCAATGACCTGACTCCCGAGGTGCTCCAAAATCTTGAGTTCATGGGCGTTGACTACCTCGTCCCCATCGGCGGCGACGACACGCTCAGTTACGGTGTCCGCATGTATCAGGAGGGCATCAAAGTGGTCGCCATCCCCAAGACGATGGACAACGATGTGCCGGGCACCGATTACTGCATCGGGTTCTCCACCTGCGTCACGCGGACCATCGAAATGGCCAACAGTCTGCGGACGGTGGCTGGCTCGCACGAACGCCTGATGGTGCTGGAAGTCTTCGGACGTTACGCCGGCTTTACGGCCATGCTCCCCACCATGGCGGGAGCGGCCAACCGCTGTGTGATCCCCGAACACAAATTCGACATCGAAAAACTGGCCGAACTGATGATGCTCGACCGCAAGTACAATCCCAGCAAATACTCGGTGGTGCTGGTCTCCGAGGGCGCCATGTTCAAAGGCGGAGAAATGGTCTTCGAAGACAAAACCACCGACGCCTTCGGCCATGCCAAACTGGGCGGGATCGGCGACCTGGTTTCGGCATCGCTGAAAGACATGACGGCGAAACATAACAACGGACGTATGGTGGATATCGTCAACCAGAAACTGGGATACCTTACCCGATGCGGCGACCCCGACGCCATCGACTCCATCGTCCCGATGGCCTACGGCAACCTGGCGCTCGACCTCATCCTCAAGCGCGTCCACGGGCGGATGGTCGTCCTCAAGAACGGCCGCTACGACAACATTCCGATCGACATTGTCACCAGCACCAA
>JBMOMR010000047.1:0-74125 GCA_049324715.1 Chloroflexota bacterium
CGGCCGTGGAATATCTCGAAGCGTTGAAACTGGCCGATTCGTACGTGGTGCCCGCCGACCTGTCCGATGAGATCCGTCAGTTGTATGAGCCGATCATCGAAGCGCAATCCGTTCAAAAGGACGAGAGTGCGCTCAAAGTCCTGTGCGAGAACGTCCACAAGATGTTGATTCGTCCTGATTGGCGCGAGACGCTGGTGAAGGCGCGCGAGCAACTCCCGAAGGCGGAGGGCGAAGTCCCGTTGCCACTGGCAGAGGTGGTCATTCAGGCGCAGAGCAGTCAGGTGCTGGAAAACATCAACCACGTCCACACGCTGGCGCGTCAGGGACGGTTGCGCTCTGCAATGGACGCGGCCTTCGAGGCGCTGGCCTTCGCTCCGCAGTACCTCCCGCTTCACACCTTGATGGGCGACCTGCTCGTCCAGGAGGGACGCTCTCCCGAAGCGATCGCGAAATTCACCACCGTGGCACAAGCCTACAGCGTGCGCGGCGAACCGAATCAGGCCACCAAACTCCTGCGCCGCGTCATCGAACTCGCGCCGATGGACCTGGCCGCCCGCTCGCGTCTCATCGACCAGCTCACCGCGCGCGGTCAGGTGGACGAGGCCATCAACGAGTACCTCGATCTGGCCGACATCTATTACCGTCTCGCCGAGTTGGACATGGCGCGCAAGACGTACACCACCTCCCTGCGCCTCGTCCAGCAGGCCAACGCGGACCGTTCGTGGAACGTCCACATCCTGCAACGCATGGCGGATATCGACATGCAGAGGCTGGACTGGAAACAGGCCCTGCGCGTCTTCGAACAGATCCGCACCCTGCGCCCCGAAGATAAAGCCGTCCGCAAGAATTTGGTCGAACTGAACCTGAGGATGGCGCGCTCCGAACAAGCGCTGGCCGAACTCGAAAATTATCTGACCTATCTCGAAAGCAACCGACAAAATGCGGAGGCGATCGCGTTCCTCGAGGAACTGCTCATCGACCACAGCGACCAGCCCGCCTTGCGCCGCGCTCTCGCGGGACTCTACCAGCAGGCAGGCCGAACCGCCGATGCGATCGCGCAATTGGATGCGGTGGGCGAATCCCTGCTGGGCAAAGGCGACAAGGACGGCGCCATCGCGGCCATCAACCAGATCTTGATGTTGAACCCTCCCAACGCGGATGCCTACCGCAAATTGCTGATACAGGTCAGCGGCGGATAAATCCAATCATTAAAACAAAAATGCGGCGGTCAAATCGACTGCCGCATTTTTCATTCCGTTCCAATTTCACTTTTGCACAATGATGCGGATATAGGGATAACAGAATCCGCCCTGCACCTTGAACGTCATCGTGAACGTGCCTGCCTTTTTGGGGCTGCGCGCATCGAAGATGAACGGCCCGACCGTCTCGTTGGGAAGCACTCGCGGCAATTCATAAAAAACGTTCGTGGTGATCATCTTGGTCCCATCATCGAACGCCAGGTCGGCGCCTTTATCCCATTTCTTCGTGCCAATATTCCGTATCCAGAACTTGACATCAAAGTCCTTATTGGGCTTGAAGACGGTATTATCGCCGGGGTACTTGTTGACGACCAGGCAGGCATACTCCACGTCCACCGTGGGCGGGATCCCACCTCCCAAAGAGGAGGGCGTGGACGTGGGGAACGGCAACAGCGTGGGGAAGAACAGGGTTGGAGTCGGTGAGGGCGTATCGGACGGAAGCGGCGTGGGAGACGCGGCCGCGGCCTCGGTTTGGGCGTGCGCTGTGAGCGTCGACGCGACCGAAGCGTCGATCGTCGCCTGCATCTCCTCCGCGCTGGGTCCCGCTGGTTGCGTGACGGTCGGCATGCAGGCGGCCAACAGGATGGTCATCATGCTTGTTAGAACGATCAACCGTGACATGGGTCATCCTCCTGACAGGGATTTCCGTCAAATCGTACCATATTCCATAAAAAGGCGGGTTGACCTTTCGGCCAACCCGCCTCAAACCTGACCTTGAGCCGGTCGCGGTTACAACTCGAGCTGTTTCTCCATCACCTCGGCGATGTCGAGCGCCTTCATCTTCTCGCCGAGGCCTTTGGCCTTGATGGCATCTTCGAACATGATCATGCAGTAGGGACAGGCCGTGGCGACCACGTCGGCCTTCGCGTCAATGGCATCCTGCAAACGCTTGTGGTTGATGCGCGTTTCCTTGTCGGTCTCCATCCACATGCCGCCGCCACCGCCGCCGCAGCAGAGACTGTCTTCCAGTTTGCGCGCCATCTCCACGCGTTGGACACCCGCTTTGTCGAGCAGGGAGCGCGGCTCCTTGTAGACGTTATTGTAGCGTCCGAGATAGCACGAGTCGTGATAGGTCACGTTGCCTTGGACGGCATTCGCGCCAGGGACGGGCAGGTTCAATTCCGCCAGCAGTTCGGTGTAGTGCATCACCTTGTATTCGCCGCCCATCTGCGGATATTCGTTCTTGAGCGTGTTGAGACAATGCGGACAAGTTGCGACGATCCGTTTGAATTTGACCTTGCTGAACGTCTCGATGTTCTGCTTGGCAAACTCCTGGAACATGTATTCGTTGCCCATGCGGCGGGCGGTCTCGCCACAGCACATCTCGTCGAAGCCGAGCACGCCGAAGTCCGCGCCCGCTTTTTGCAGGAGCTTGACGAAGGCGCGCGCCACCTTCTTGTTGCGCTGGTCGAACGCGGCCGCGCAGCCGACGAAGTACAGCACGTCCACTTCATCACCTTCGGAGAGTTCGCGGACGTTCAGGTCTTTGGCCCAATCCATCTTCTGGTCGGCGGGGATGCCCCACGGATTGGTATGCCGCTCGAAGTTGCGGAGCAGGTCCGAGATGGATTTGGGCAGTTTGCCGCTGGTGAGCGCCTGATAGCGGCGCAAGTCGATCACCTCGTCCACGGGGTTGATGAAGACGGGGCACTTGGCGATGCACGCGCCACAGGTGGTGCATTGCCAGGAATAATTTTCGGGAACGACAGGTCCGAGCACATCGCCATCGGCGGCCGCGTCACCCGTCAGCAGGGCGTTGTTCATGCCCTTGCGGAGCATCTGGACGAGGTCGCGCGGGGAGTAGTCCATGCCGCTGATGTTGGCGGGACAGGCTTCCTGACAGCGTCCGCATTTCAGGCAGGCGTCGAACGAGAGAAGTTGTTGCGGCGTGAACTCGGTCATTTTGTTGACGCCGAGGATCTCCGTGTTTTCGATGTCTTCGATCTTCGTCAACGCGCCCATCGGTCTCTGCGGGCGGACGAGGATGTTGAGCGGGCCGTTGAACATGTGTCGCAGTTTCGTGAACGGGACAGCGGCCACAAGCAGGAGCGCAACGATGACATGCAGGACGACGAGCGTATTGTGCCAATTGAAGGCCGTTTCGACCGTCATGCCGCCCGCGCGGAAAACGTCAGCGAGCCAACTGCCGACGAGGGAGTAACCCGCCCAGGCGGGGTCCGCGGCGACGAAGCGCATGGCCTCGTTCGTGAATCCGATCAGCGCGATGAGCAGGAACATCCCGAGGGCGAACCAGTCGTCCCAGTTCGTCTGCAGGGCTTTCGGTTTGAAAAACAGGCGGCGGGCAATCGCCATCAGAACGCCGACGACGATGAAGAGTCCCGCGATATCCATCGCGATCTCGTAGGCGATGTACCAGTTATCGCGCGGGAAGGTTTCCAACGCGAAGGGCAGGAACAACTTCATCTGCATCAGGTTGACAGCGGTGCCAAGCACCTGGACCAGCACGCCCCAGAAGATCAGGAAGTGCATGATGCCAGGATAGAGTTTCTTGAGGACACGCGCCTGTCCGAGCACCTGGACGAAGAAATCCTTGAGCGCGTCTTTGCGGAATGTCAGGCGGGGAGTTTGGGTTGCAGTGGTCATGCTTCACTCACCTTGACGTAGATGCTCCCGTCCACGATTTCTGTTTCGAGCGCGAGGAGCGGCTTCGGCGGAGGTCCGCTGATAACGGAGCCGTCCTCCACTTTAAAGTAGCCTTCGTGGCAGGGACATTCAATATCGCCGCGTTCGTTATTCCATTTGACGGTGCAGGCAAAATGTGTGCAGGCCGCGGAATAGGCTTTCAATCCGTCAGCAGTGTGGATCACGATGGCGGGATACCGTCCGAAGGGAATCGTGCGGGACTCGCCAACGGGGAGTTCATTCTCCGCACAGACCAGCGCGGGTTCGGCGGGATAGATCGCCAGGTCGGTCGGGTAGAGGTACGCCACCACAGGCGCGGCAACCACACCCGCGCCGAGAGCGATCCCCGTGCCTTTTACCAGTTTCAAAAAGTCGCGTCGGGTAATGTCGGGCATGGCTAACTCACTTCTCCCCAAATGGTCAGGGCAACGATGGCGATCAGCGCCAGCGCAGAGAGGGCCGCGCGGATCCACCAGGCTCGTTTGGTATCTTCCTTCTTGTCGAAGAAGGGAAAGATCATCCATGCGATCAGGGCGACGATCACCGCGACGGTGATGAAGACGCGGCCTTCGATCTGCCCGAAGAAGACGTAATCGGGGACGACCTTGAGCAGTTGATATAGGAAGAGGAAGTACCATTCAGGCTTGACGTGAAGCGGCGTGTTCAACGGGTCGGCGGGATCTTCGAGGCCGATGTGATGGAACATGCCAATCGCACCGATAATGACCGCCAGCCCCAGGAAACCCATCGCCACCCAAAACTCGGTCATCAGGTGATCGGGGAAGAACGGGACGGGCTTATCGTCTGGAAGGATTTCGTGAGATGATCTGTCTTTCATGGTTCCTCCTAGAGCGGACGCTTGACGCCCAGCCGCCGAATCATCATGAAGTGCATCAACATGAAGACGACGGTGGCGATCGGGATGACCAGCACGTGCAGGCCGAAGAATCGTCCAAGCGTGGCCTCGGTCACGCCCCAGCCGTCACGCAGGAAGATGAGCACAAGGTTGCCCACCGCAGGTACCGCGCCCGCGATCTCCGTCCCAACGGTGCTGGCCCAGAACGCGCGCTGGTCCCACGGGAGCAGGTAGCCTGTGAAGCCAAAGGCGAGGGTGAGGACGAGCAGGATCACGCCGCTGGCCCAGTTCATTTCGCGCGGCGGCTTGTATGCGCCCATGATGAACACGCGGATCATGTGCGCCACCGCCATCACGATCATCCCATTGGCAGACCAGTGATGGATGGCGCGGATGGCCGCCCCGAAATACACCTCGTTCTCGATGAACTGGATGCTGGCGTAAGCCGCCTCCGCGGTTGGCTTATAGTAGAAGGCCAGCAGGATGCCCGTGGTTCCTTGAACAATGAACAGGAAGAAGGTGATGCCGCCCAGGCAGTACCACCACCAGCGGGCGAACGAGGGGACAGGCTTTTTCAGCATCTCGTTCAGCGGCTTGGCGATCTGGTAGCGTTCCTCGATCCAGTCGGCGACGCGCGTCGTCAATGGCTTGAACGGCTTGCGCTGGGTCCAGATCGAAGCGGATTGCCAGAAGCCGAAGAGGAAGACCAGTCCCAACGTCCCGAAGACGAGCCAGCGGGCGGTGGGAGTCCACAGGTTGGTATGTTCGCCCTGAATATGACAATGAAGACAGGGTTCCAGTTTGGCGGGTGGAACTTCCACGGATGACAACTCATCCAAAACACCTGGCTCGTAAGCACTGGCGTGGAGACTGGTGGCGAGGGATAACGCTCCCGCCACGAGCAAAATGGTGATTCCCCCGTAAAGGAGTTTGCGTGCCAACTGCATAGACACCTCGCTAGATGGATAACCTGCCCTGCTCCGTTTAGTGAGCAGGGCTGGTCCGATTTCAGCATCTCGCCACCCCCTCATTTTTCCTCTGGTATCAAATGCAGTATAGCACTTCGCCCATTCTAGGCTTTAAGACGTTTGGCAACTATTTCCGCGACATCCATCACTTTAACCGTTTCTCCATCCGCTTTGGACGCATCGGTGAGCATCACCATGCAGAACGGACAGCCGACCGCGACGGTTTCCGCGCCTACCGACGGTTGGTAGGCTGCCAGCGTTTTCTTCGCCTCTGCAAACCTCGCTTCATTCACCCGACCTGAGCCTGCTTCCTCTTCCTTCCACATTTGCGCCCCCCCTGCGCCGCAACAGAAGGATTTCGCTCCGTGACGCGGCATCTCAACCGTCAACGCGCCCGCGGACTTCAACACCTCGCGCGGCGCATCGAACACCTGATTGTGTCGTCCGAGATAGCAAGGATCGTGGAACGTCACTTTAAGATCATCCTGCGTCACTTCCAGTTGGATCTTCCCTGCGCCAACCAGTTCGTTGATGAACTGCGTGTGATGGATGACTTCGTAATTTCCGCCGAACGCGGGATACTCGTTCTTGATCGTGTGCAAGCAATGTGGACAGGTTGTCACAATCCGCTTGGGTGCGACCTCATTCAGAATTTCCACGTTTTGCGTCGCCAACCCGAAGAAAATATCCTCGCGGCCCGCGCGGCGTGCTGAATCGCCCGTGCAGGATTCGTTCTTTCCCAGCACCGCAAAATTGACTCCCGCCGCGTTCAAAATTTTCGCAAACGCCTGCGCGGTCTTCTGCGCGCGTGCATCGGTGGCTGGAGCGCATCCCACCCACCACAAAATATCAGGTTCGGGATTTTGCTCGATGGTCGGCACGTTGAGTCCATCCGCCCACTTCATCCGATCTGCCTGACTCACATTCCACGGATTCATGTTGCGTTCCATGCCCTTGAAGGCCGTCTCGAGTTGTTTCGGGAAATTACTCTCCATCATCGAGAGATTTCTGCGGATGTCGAGGATGTCGCGCATCGGCTCGTTGCCAACGGGACAAATGTCCACGCACGCGCCGCACGAAGTACAGGCCCACACCGCCTCGTCCGAGATGAGCGTCTTCAGTTCCCCGTCCATCGCGCCGCCGTAATTCAGGTGATAGCGCTTGTTGATCTCCAGCGCGGCGGGCGAGAGAATCTTCCCCGTGTTATACGCGGGGCAGACCTCCTGACAGCGCATACACATGATGCAGGCATAACTGTCCAGCACCTGCTCCCAGCCGAGGTCTTTCATCTTCGCCGCGCCGAACTGCTCGATGGACTGGTCATCGAGGTTGATGTAATTCAACTGCCCGATGGATTTGCGTTCGGGCTTGAGCGCGAAATTCAACGGCGCAAAGAACATGTGGATGTGCTTGGAATACGGGAAGTACGGAAGGAAGACGAGGATCGCGCCGAAGTAGATCCAGAACGCGATGTGCTCTCCCACCACGATCGCGCTCGGGTCCATTCCTGACCAGAGGCGGGCCACCGCGGAAGAGACGGGTTCCCACGCGGACGACTCTCCCGTCCCTGCCAGATAGAAGGAGGTGTTGAACAAGCGCGCGGTGTTGCAGACAATGATGAACGACGCCACGAAAAACGAATCGCGTTTGATCCCGAAGCGCGCCTTGGGGTGGAGCAGGGTGGTATCACGCGTCCACAGGTTCGCGGGTCGGACGATGAATCGCCGCGTCGCCATGAACAGGATGCCCACCAGCACCGCCGCGTTGGCAATGTCTGCCACGGAGAGGTAGAAGCGTCCGAGCCAGCCGAGGTGATTGAGGACGCGCACATTCGTCAGGGCATAGATCGGGTCGGCCAGGTCGGAGACCGCCAGGATGAGGAAACTCCACGCGATCAGCAGGTGGAAAACGCTGGGGATGAGTCGGAAGCGGAAAACTTTCTGGAAGAATCCCGCCTTCAGGATCACGTCCCCGATGCGTTTGGGGAGCAGCGACCAGTTAATTTTCCCCTGTCCGCCCGAAATGTTTTTTGCAATTCTTATCAGGCCGCGGAAAGTCAAATAAGCCGAGGCGAGTGCCACAAGAATGAACAGGATCTTTTCAATGGGAGTGAGCATGGGAGTCTCCAGTAAACGCGATATGAGGTTGCGAGCAATCTACGCGATTGTATCAAATTCAGCGCGTTCATAAAAGCGTTCTCCATTGCATGAATCCTGCGTGGTAATAAATGGAACTGCCCGCGAGAAACTCGCGGGCAGTCTGGAGGAGGAAGGAAATTGCTATTTAACGGTCGGCAGTTCTGCGGCAACCCAGGCATTCATGCCACCAGCCAGGTTGCGGACGTTGGTGTAGCCGATCATGCGCAGGTACATCATGACGATGGCGCCGCGATGACCAGACTGGCACAGCACCACGATAGGTGCAGCCTTGTCGGTGGGCAGTTGCGAGATATTGGCGGCGAAATCAACGAACGGGATGAGCAGCGCGCCTTCGATGTAGCCGTTGGCGGTCTCTTCCGCGGTGCGGACATCCACGATGACGGGCACGGTGGCGCCGGTCAGTTCGGTGTTCAGATCCGCGGCTTTGACGGTGTAGAAACCTTCGGGCAGGCCGGAGAGGAAGGCGTTCAGGTCGCGCAGGAGGGTCGCGTCGACTTCGGGAGCAGTTCCCGCTACGGGGGCGGCGGGAGCGCCGGTCGTCTCGACCGCGAGCTCAGACTTCTTCCAGCCGCCAAGTCCACCGGCCAGATTCTGCACGTTGGTGTAGCCCAGGATTTGCAGGGCCGCCATCACCATGGCGCCACGATGACCGGAGCCGCAGTAGATGACAATGGGCTGGTCCTTGGCGGGGAGTTTATCGAGGTTGTTGAGAACTTCGCGCACAGGGATGCTGACTGCACCGGCGATGAAACCATCGGCCGTGATCTCAGCGGCTTCGCGCACATCCAGCAGGAAGGGAGCGGGAGAACCAGCGAGGGCGGTGTTCAGGTCGGCGGGTTTGATCGTGCCGTAACCAGCGGGCATGGAGGCGATGTATTCAGGCCACTTGGCAGACCAGTCAACATAGCCAACAACAGGCATCTTCGCAGTCTTCCACGCGCCGAGGCCGCCACCGAGGTTGCGGACGTTCTCATAGCCCATCAACTTCATGGCCATCAGGACGATGGCGCCGCGATGACCGGAACCGCAATAGACCACAATGTTCGCGTCCTTCGCGGGAAGTTTATCGAGGTTGGAGAAGAAATCGTTGAGCGGGATGTTGATGGCGCCTTCAATGTAGCCATCCTTGTCCCATTCCGCGGTGGAGCGGACGTCGATGAGGACGGGGGCCTCGCTGGCCAGTTCTTCAGCCAGTTTGTCGGACTTGACGGTGTAGAAGCCTTCCGGGATTTCGGTGAAGAAGCCATTGAGCATTTCGAACAGCGCCTGATCTTCAACGATCGGCGTGCTGATGGCCGCGGGAGCTTCGGGCAGGGAACCGGTGACAACGGGCAGGTTGGCTTTCTTCCAACCGCCGAGGCCGCCACCCAGGTTGCGGACGTTGGTGTAGCCCAGCAGTTTGAGGGCCGACATCACGAACGCGCCGCGATGACCGGAAGCGCAGTAGACCACGATGGGTTCATCGAGGCCGGGCAGTTTGTCCAGGTTATTCAGGACATCACGCACCGGAATATTAACTGCACCTTCGATATAGCCATCTGCTTCGATCTCGGAAACTTCGCGCACATCCAGCAGGAAGGCGGGCTTGTCCACGATCTCTTCGCTGAGTTTGGCAGCCGGCACGGCGCCGTAGCCGTTGTCGGCGGTCAACGTGGCAACCAGATCGGTGAACAGGGCCTGCGCGTCGGGCGCGACGACCGGCGGTTCGGTTACAACAACCGGCGGTTCGGTCATGACGACGGGCGGTTCCGTCGCGACTTCGGCGGGAGCGCCGCAGGCGCTCAGGATCATGCTAAGTGCAAGCATGAGGACAATGGGGAAGTACAATTTCTTGGTCATTCTCGATCTCCTTTATATTGGATTGCTATGGATTTGCAGGCTCATCAACTGGAGCCGGGACTTCTGGAACAATTACGTTGGAATTGGCATCTGCCTCCTCGGGGTTGACCTTATCGGCAGTCAAAAATAGCGCTGCATTGCCGTGACAGGCGTTGCAAGACTCTGTTTGCGGGGTCTTCAACTGGATGTTGTGCGGGGTGGCATACACCCAGGTGGACAGGGCATTGAAGTTGGGAAGTAAATTCTCACCGTAGAACGAGAAGCTATCCGGGCTGACGGGCACATGGCGCAGTGGAACGTACTTGTAGGGGCGCGTGTAACTCCGTTGCGGATTCAGTCCGATCAGGAAGGTGAAATAAGTGTTTTCGGTCTCGAAGTACGGATTGCCGGTCTTCTCGCTGACCGCGACATGGCATCCATCACAACTGGTGTAGGTCACCGAGTGGCAGACCTGGCACGAAAGGTCCGAGCCGTGCACGGTGTGCATCTCGATATTGTCCTTGCCGGTGATGGTGTTTGGATGGCACGATTCGCACGTCGGTGATTGCAGGCCGCCATAGCGATGATCCGCGGGAGCCAGACTCATATCTTCCGGCGCAGTGTGACACTCCGAGCAATTGACAGGCTGGCCGTGCAGTTCGTGATCCGTGTGGCAGTTCACGCAATTCATGCGGCCTTCGCGGAAATGGACATCGCCGGGGTAACCTTCGTTCTTGCCAAGATATTCGTTCCCCACGCGGCTGCCGTGACAGGCGGTGCAGGAACGCGTCATCGGCGGCGTTTGCGTGAATACGTGTCCTTCGAAGAGTCCGCCACCCACGCTGGCAGGTTGCGCCACATGGCAATCGCCGCACGAGGCGTGACAGCGGGAACAGTGGTTTCCAAACGCGGTCTCGAGCGTGGCGTGATTTTCGGGGATACTGCGCGCATCCAGGGCTGTCCAATACCCTTGCAGGGTGGAATGCAGACTGGAGGGATATGTCTCCGTCAAGTTTGGATGACACTCCTGACAAGCCTTCGCTTCACCCTCCGACGGGCGGGCGGTCATGCCCTCGTGGGCTGTTTCTTTGTCTGACGATTGAGTCCCTTCGTGACAGGTCGTGCAGTCAAGGTGTCCATGAACGGTTTCAGGGAATTTCTTCGCGTCAACGAGCACTTTCTCCCATGGCTCCAACGGAGCCACCTCGCCCCCTCAGCCAACTCCCTTGGATTCGCTCTCTGCTGTTGGCTCGACCGTATCGCCGGTGTCAATGAGGCGTTGTTTATCCGAGTGGCAGTTCAGGCATTCATTTGTTTCAGCAACTTCGGTCGCTTCGGGCGTGGAGACGGTTTGGGCCGGGCTGGCCGGCTCGAGGTCCAGAGACTGAACCGGTTGTTGATCCACACTCACGCGGACATCAGGTGTTCCACACGAGGAGATAAGTAGTGCGATTACGATGAAACTGGCGAACCACTGAAATCGACGCATTCTCTGCTACCTTCCTTTTGTGTTTCTTTTCACAATTTGCATAGGCAGTATAACCTGCAATGGGCTAGTTTTGATAGATGCTACTTATAGTTTTTTCCTATCCGCATAAATAAGCACAAACTATTCAGAAGTAAGCCTAAACAATTTGATTGCTTATATATTTTGTGCTATTATTCACAAAAAGGTACCCACATGCTTGATGTACACCAACTCAACGTTTTTGTTGTTGCGGCGGAAGAACTTAACTTTACGCAGGCCGCACATCAACTCCACATGACCCAGCCTAGTGTCAGCCAACATATTCAAGGTCTGGAACGGCATTTCGATACCCTGCTTTTCCTGCGAAATGGGCGCAACCTGGAATTGACGGACGCCGGCATGGCACTGCTTCCGCTGGCAAAAGAGGCTGTCATGCTTTCGATGCAGATTGATGAAACCATGGCTTCGCTGAAAGGCGGGCTGTATGGGCATTTGATCGTCGGGTGCAGCACCACGCCCGGAAAATACATCCTGCCCCACTTGTTGGCGCGGTTCCACCGCAAGTATCCGCAAGTGCGGGTTACGTGCCAGGTATCGCCACAGATGGACGCATTGCAGAGTCTGGAAGATGGAGATGCACATTTTGCGCTATTCAGCCTTCCTCATGAGGGATTTCCCGATGTCGAGGCGATCACGTTCATGTGTGATCCGATTACGCTCGTGGCTCCTCTCAATCATCCCTGGGCAAAACGCGGAGAGATCGATGTCTCAGAGTTGCTGGATGGCGACTTCATTATGCGAGAGGTAGCTTCCGGCACATTCAACGCGGTGCGCGAGGCACTGGCAAAACACGATATTTCCATGTCTGACCTGCGGATATTGATCACGCTTGGCAACGCGGAGGCCATCGCGCTGGCGGTTCAGGAGGGACTGGGAGTGGGTTTTGTCTCGAAATTGGTGATCGACCGCCTCTGCCGCGACAAAGTGGCCGAGGTGAAAGTCCGCGGAATGGAGATCTGCCGCCAGATCTCCGTCGGACGCAACAGCCGTCGCATGGCGACAAATGCGCAAAAGGCTTTTTGGGAATTCCTGACGAATATCACAGCAGACGTTTCGGAGATACAGATCTCCGGTTAGTGCGCGAACGGATAAAAATTCTCGTTTCACCCGAGGTAAAAGATGAAAACCGTCCCCCATCGCAATAAACATATGCTATCCATTCTGCTGAGCGGCCTGCTCGTTGGGTTGTTGAGCATGGTGCTGGTCGTCGGTGCAGCAGAAGCGGCCTCCCGTCCGGGATTGGACGCGCAAGCCACCAGCACACCCGTCCCAGCCACCGAGCCGCCAACAACAGAGTCGGCACCGACGAAAGAATGCGCGGAATGTCATCCGAACGTTGAAGATGCATGGATGGCTAGTTCGCATGCGCACGCATATGACGATGAGCAATTTGTTGAGCGCTGGAATTCGATGGGCAAACCGGGGGAATGTCTGGCGTGCCACACCACAAATTATCAATCCACAACGAATTCATTCACCGGCGAGGGCGTTCAATGCGAGGCCTGTCACGGTGAGGCGACTGAAGGTCACCCCCCTGCCATTGTGCCCGTCAAGGCGGATACGGAATATTGCGGCTCCTGCCACACCACAACTTTGGGTGAGTGGCGGCTGACCGGGCATTCCACCGCCGGCGTTGGCTGCATGGATTGTCACGACCCGCACAGCCAGGAAGCCTTATTCGATGACCCCGATGAACTGTGCCTGAATTGCCATCGGGATGAGATGGGCGATTACCTGGAAGACCTGCACATCAAAAAGGATATTGGATGCGTGGACTGCCATGCCCTGGTGATCCAGCCCGATCCGATCCCGGACGATGGCATTGTTCCCACGGGTCACGCGTTCACCATCACGACCGATACCTGTGTGGCGTGTCACACGGACGCGCTTCACTCTGGCTTCTCTCTGCCGGGATACGAGAATGGCGCCAAGGCCGCAAATGGCGATCAGCCAGAAACTGGCGAAGCCCAGCCAACCGAGGCCCCGACCACAGAAGAAATCTCCACCGGGCAGGAACTCACTCCGGAACAACGCATCCAGACACTTGAGGCATCTCTTGCCAGTTCACGGTTCTCTTCGCTGTTCCAGGGCGGGCTCATTGGCCTGGTACTGGGCGGGATGACCATTTTTTATCTGAGCCGCAACCAGCGAAAGTCATCCGATTCAACCGAAGAGCAAACTCCCGAAAATCCTCCGATCGTGGACGGTGAAGTGATCGATCAGGAATTGGAGAAAGTGCTCGTCTACATCGAACGCGGACTGGACTGGACCATTAATGCCTTCAAGAAAGCAGGCGATTGGGTCAAGTCGAAACTGCCGCGCGGAAAAGCAAAGAGCAACGACTCCTCGAAACCCAACAAGGAGTCCTAAGATGCCTCGAAAAAAGTCCGTACCCCAACCTGTCGAGCAGGACGTGGACAAGAGCGCGAAAACTAAAAAGGAATTGCTAAGCCGCAGGGATATGCTGAAGATCGGCGGAACGACCCTGGCGGTAGCCGCAGTCAGCCAAATCGTGATCTCTGGTCCATTCTCAGCCGAGTCCGTACAGGGCATCGAACGAAACGACAACGGTCACGGTGGCACCAGTGCTGAACATCAATGGCACATGGTGATCGACTTATCCCGTTGCATCGGCTGTAATTATTGTGTGCGCACCTGTCAGGCGGTCAACGACGTTCCCGACGAGGAAATGCGCTGGAACATCGTCTTCCCTGAACAGACGGAGGTGGGTGTCGAGTTTTATATGAACCGTCCCTGCCAGCACTGTCAGGAAGCGCCGTGCACGCGCGTTTGTCCGGTGGGAGCGACGTGGGTCCGCGCGGATGGGATCGTGGCGATGGACTACGACCGTTGCATCGGCTGTCGTTACTGCCAGGTGGCATGTCCATATGATGTGCGCCGCTTCAACTGGAAAACATCCAAAGCGGAGAATCCGTACGTCCCCAAATGGGGCACGCCCGAAGTGGAACGCCGTCCACGCGGCGTGGTGGAAAAATGCACCTTCTGCGTCCAGCGCATCGACCGCGGACTTTCTCAGGGACTCACCCCCGGCGTGGACAGCGCCGCCACTCCCGCCTGTGTGGCGGCCTGCCCCGTGGAAGCCAGAATCTTCGGCGACATTCTCAACGAGGAAAGCCCGATCTCGAAGTACCTGAAGGAACACGAGGCGTTCCGTTTGCACGAGGAATGGGGAACGCAGCCCAAGGTTCACTACATCCGCCCGACGGATGGAGGTTGAAATGGTTAGAGCATTTACACACCGACTGACACACAAGCCGCTCCAGACCTGGCTGACCTCGCTGGCCATCACCTTCGGGATCGGCGTGATCTCGATGATCATCGTTCTCGCGATGGGACTCCAGGTCACCGGTCTGAGCGATCGCGTCCCCTGGGGGCTATGGATCACGCTGGACCTCTCGTCCATTGCATTGGGGGCCGGGGCATTCACCTTCTCTGCCGCGGTTTACCTGTTCCGCATCAAACACCTGGAAGTGCTGGCGCGTCCCGCCGTATTCATCGGTTTCCTCGGTTACTCCTCCGCCATGCTTGCCCTCGCCATGGACATCGGCCGCCCAGACCGCTTCTGGCATCCCATCGTGTATTGGAATGTCCACTCCGTGTTATGGGAAGTGACCTGGTGCGTCATTCTCTACTCCACCGTCCTCGTTCTTGAAGTGCTGGCGGTGATCGGAGATTCGAGGCTGGGAAAACGCTGGCCTCGCCTGCAAAAGATCGGCCACATGTCGCATCGCCTGACTCCCATTCTGGCGATCATCGGCATGGGACTCTCCCTTCTGCACCAATCCTCCCTCGGCGCGACGTATGGCGTTCTGAGCGGACGCGCCATCTGGTACAAGCCCTCCCTGCCGGTCATGTTCATCATCTCCGCCATCGCAGGCGGGATGTCGCTGACCATGCTGGCATCCATGATCGTCGGGCGGCTCCGCAATCAGCAGTTCCTTCCACCGCAGGTCTGTGTGGGAGTCACAAAAACAATCGGCTTTATCACCCTGGGTTACCTGTACATGAAGATCTGGGATTGGGCCGCGACATCGTATTACAGCCACACTCCTGCCACCGCCGGCATGTTGGAACGATTGAATGCGACCACACCTTATACAGCCACCTTCTGGGGCGTCGAGGTGATCCTGGGCGGTCTTGCGCCCGCGATCATTTTGCTCCTCCCCAACTTGTGCGGGCGGAAAAACCTCGTCATGCTTGCGCTGGGATCCATCATCGCCGGCGTGGTGATCAACCGCTGGAATGTGACCCTCTCCGGGCTGGTCGCACCCCCGGCCTGGTCGCCCGGTGTGCTGGGAAACGTGATCGCGGTCTCCTATTCCCCCTCCATCATCGAATTGCTGGTTGCGCTGGGAATCGTCTCGTACGCGTTCCTTGGATTTACGCTGGGCGTCCGCTATTTGGAGATTTATCCGCGGCACGTCAAAGAAGAGACAGCCTGATAATTCACCATCACCAACAAAAAACGACCTGATTTTCTCAGGTCGTTTTTGATTGGACTAAGTCTCTATCCGAATATCGGATAGGCTCTAAATCTTACTGGCTTATATCCTGCACATACCCGATCGCCGCACGACACGCCGGGGCGAGGTGCATGGAAACGTTCTCCCACGTCAATTCTTCGCCGGCGCTATTCGATTGCTGTAACGCTTCCGCCAGACATCCGCCTCCAGCGTTGTAGTTGACGAGGGTGAACTTCCACATATCCTCGAAGGAAATATCCAGTTGACCGGGCATCTTCTTGCCGGAATAGTTCCAAACCACCTGGGAAGCCTGCTGACAATTCGCCATCAGGGTATGCGCAAAGACCGACACACTGTACTCGGCGCGGGCAAGGTCGATCCCCAGCGGGCAGTCCGCGCAGGTGGCGTTCACGCTGTTGACGAGGGCGAAGCGCAGCATTTCCTGCTGGTCCTGCTCGAGATCGAGATACCCTCCGCCGCAGGCCTCGTCAGAAAGTACAAGCGGACAGAAGGAGTTATAGAAAGTGGGATTCCACAACAGGGTGGTATCTGCTCCCTGATCGGTGATCTGCCCAAGCCCGGTATCGCCGCCTGGCAGGACCGTGCCCGGCCAGAACTGGCTTTCACGGGCGAACAGATTTTTAAGCATTTGCGCCGGGACGCCCGTCTCGTGCGCCACATCGAGGATCAGACTGTCGAATCGGTTCTGCCAGTCATTCACAGCGCCACGCGCCGCTTCCAATCCGCATTCGCTGGCGCCGACATCATCTGGCGACAACCCGCCATCGGGACAACTGCTCACATCCACCGCCCCTTGTCGGATGAGATTCGCCGCCAGGTAGTTATAGGGAATGTTGCTCGATAATCCGCTGACGTGATTCGGGGTTGCCAGCCAGGCGGGCGGTCCGCCAACGGGCGGGAAAACCTGCCAGGTTTCGGCGCAACTGGCAATCTCCACCCCTTTCCACTGGCTGGAACGAACATCCACAAACCAGGAGGGTGCATCGGGGTTGCCAAAATCCGCCTCGGTGACGCGCACCTGTGCGGTAAATCGCTGGCTGCTGTCGCCATAGGTGGAATAGGCCCAAAACTCCAACAACACCCCCTCTTCGCTGGTGGGTTCCAATTCAAGTACGCAGGTGTCGCCTTCGCAGGTAAAACTTTGCCCGTTGAGCCTCCCTTCCACGCGCGTGATCTGGTGTTCGGGCAGGGGCTCCTGGGCGGTCAATACCAATTTGGGAATGTACTCGCATACGCTGGTTGACAGGGACGAAACGGCGAGGCAGTCGGTCACGTCGAGCCAGACGGAGGGCGCGGGCAGTTCCACGGCCACGTCTTTGTCGGCGGGATGCACGTCCGCAAGGAAGAGGTAATATCCTTTGCAGCGGTTGACCTTCTCCACTTTTACGCAGGGAGGCTGTGCCACCCACGCGTCGGTCAGTTCCTGGCCGCAATCAATATAGACATCTTCGAGGGTTGGCATGCCTTCATAATCCACCACAATTCTGCAGACGATCTGATTCTTCTGGAAGGTGGCCATGTACCACTCGTAGGCCGTGTACTTGACGTTCATGACCTTGTAGCGGTCGGGGCCGGGAGGAGACGCGGGCGCGGCGAACCCGGCCGAGGTCACGAAGAGAAGCGCCACCAACGCGACCAGGAGGCTGACCGACCAAACGAGGGGAATCTGACGGGAAGAGGTCTTCATCCGAAGGTCAATAAAAAGCGAGTCCGCTACATTATAGCGGACTCTGGGCTGGTTTCACGGACTACTTTTTGGCGTCCAAGTCTTCGAGGGTCTCGAGATCGCGCTGGAGACTGCGATTGCGGACGTAGAGGCTGACGAGGTAGATGGCGCTGACGATGAAGAAAACGGCGTATCCGCCGATCATGTAGATTGTGGTATCGGGAGTTGGCATGGTTACATTACCTTCAGTTTGAGTTGTTCCACTTTGGCTTCCAACTGGCCAAGGCGGATGCGGTTCCAGAACAGGTCAACGAAGATGACAGTAAAGGCGAAGAGCGCGAAGAAGAAGGCGATGCGCATGTCAGGCGACATGTTCATTTTTTCCTGGCCCTCGGCGGCTGCGCCGATGAGCACGGGGTGGATGGTGCGGCTTTTAGCCCAGCGGATCGCCATGAAGGTGATCGGCGCGCTGATCGAACCGATCAAGGTATAGACCGCCCCAAAGCGGGCGCGACGGTCGGGATCTTCGATGCCATTGCGGAGCATGAAATAGGCGATGTAAAACAATTCAGTGATGGCGGCGGTGGTCAGGCGTTCGTCCCAGGTCCACCATGTTCCCCAGGCGGGACGCGCCCAAATGGAACCGAGGACAATGGTGATGAGGAAGAAGACGGTGCTGATCTCGACCGCGGCCACCTCGTAGATATCCCATTTGGCATTCTTGGTGACGAGGTAGGCAATTCCCAGCCCGGCCGCGAAGATGAATCCCAGCAGGGCGGTCCAGGCTGTTCCGATGTGGAAGTAGAACACGCGCTGGACTTCACCCATGACAAGTTCCCTTGGGGCGAAGATCAAGGCCAGGTAAGTGGCAACGCCGAGGACGATAATGGACAGGTAATCAAGCATTTTCAACAGGATTGGTTTTGGGGTCATGCGAACTCCTTCGATTTACGGTTTGCGGAAGTACACAAGGTGATGTGCAATACCAAATGCGCAACTATTCTTCAACCACATTATCAAACACCATAAATGCCACTGCGGTGAAGATAACATCATAGACGATCAGCATGTTGAGCAAAGGCATGATCTCTTCCATCGTGGAACCACTGAGAATGCCGTTGCATGCCCGTATCGCTAAAAGCAGGACCGGGATCGTGACCGGGAAGAGCAGGATCGGCAGAAGCACGTCGCGGGTGCGCGTTTCCACGGCCATGCTCGCCAACAGGGTGCCGACAGAGGTGTAACCGATGGAGCCGAGCAGGATGACGAGCAGGAAGCCCGGCTGGAAGATGCGCGCCTCGTTGTATAACACGGCATACAAAGGCAGGGTGATGGCCTCCACAACGAACATGAAGACCAGGTTGCTGGTCACTTTTCCAAAATAGATCGCGGCGCGGTCCACCGGCGCGAGCAGGAGACCATCGAGGCAGCCGCGATCTTTTTCCATCGCCATCGAACGGTTAAGGCCGAGCGTCCCCGCAAAGGCGAAGGTGGCCCACAAAACCCCAGCCGCGACAGTCTGTCGTTCCTTGATGTTCAGTTCGAGAGCGAAGTTGAAGATGATGATGACCAGCAGGGAAAAGACCAGCATGGCCGAGAGCAGTTCGCGCGAGCGGAATTCGGCAGTCAGGTCCTTGCGGACGACGGCGAGGGTGGCCTGGATAAAAGATGGGTGGCTGGCAGTGGGCATTGGTTTCATCCGACCAGGGCTTCCTTGTAGAATTTGAGCAGGCCATATTTTCCCAACGAGCCGCGCGAGGTTGATGCCGCGATCACGCCGCGGGTCAGGATGTCGAAGCGGGTGGCGAGGTCCTCGGCGCGGGCCAGGTCGTGGGAGGTCATCACCACGGTGCGTCCCTGCGCCGCGACGGACTTCAGCACCTCATCCAGCATGGACGAGGCGTCCTGGTCCAGTCCTGTGTAGGGCTCGTCGAACAGCATCACTTCGGGGTCGTGGAGCACGGCGCGGCCGATGGCGAGGCGTTGCGCCATCCCGCGCGAAAAAGTGCGGACGAGGTCATTGCGGCGATTCTCCAAACCGACCATCGCGAGAACTTCCGTGATCCGCAACCTGTACTCGGCGATTCCATACATGCGCGCGTAGAATTCGAGATTTTCCTCGGCGGTCAAATCACCGTAGAGCAGGGGCATGTGCGAGACGACGCCGAGTCGGGAGCGGACTTGCGCGGCCTGGTGCGGCAATTGATATCCCGCCACCTTCACCTCGCCCAGCGAGGGACGCGCCAGCGAGGAAAGGATGCGCAGAAAGGTGGTCTTGCCCGCACCGTTCGGTCCGAGCAAGGCCACGAACTCGCCGCGCTCCACGTGGAAATCCACGCCGCGCAGGACGGCCTTCATGCCAAATCGTTTGACGAGCTTTTTAACTTCGATCATGGTAGTTTGGTAGTTACCTGGTCACATGGTTACGTAGTTGGCGTTTGACCAGTCTACGTGTCTACTTGAGTACCTGCTTACGACTTCAGCCGCGCCTTCAATTCCTCGCGGCGCGTCTGATACGCTTCGTCTTTGATCTTGCCCGCGCGGTGCAGGTCGTCGAGGGCGATGATGGCATCGAGGACTTCCTCCTCGCTGTCGAACTCGGACTCTTCCTCTTCCTCGTCCAACTCTTCATCCACGCGGTTGCGGTCGCGCATGTACATCCACACGCCTGCCAGAATCAACACCAAACCCAGCGCGCCGATACCGATCAGCAGATTCTGCTGGGAACTGGGAGCGCTTGTCCCGGAGGATTTGGGCGTGCCGCTCAAGTCCAGGGTCAACGATTCGCCGCTCTCGATCCCCGCGCCGGTGTACTGACGGTAATTCGTCCCCTGGAAATCCTGCACGTCGCCCTCGGTCATCTGGTCGCTCTTTAGTTTGACGCCATCGGGGACCAGTACCAGCACCGACGAGGCGGGCAACGCAAACGGCTGGACGATCTGCGCCTTCTTATCGTAGGGCAGTGTATAGAAAGCCACCAGCCCGTATGGCGTCTCGCTCGGATTGATGGCAAAGCCACCCTCGGCCGCGAGCAGCGGGGCGCTGTCCTGCGTCAGGTCAAAGCCAACGTTCTCCGCGTCCGCAGGCACCTTGATGAATGGCACATCGGTGGAGGACTGGATCATGATGGCTTTATCGCCCGAATTCGAGAACGTATAAACGCCGATCACCTGTGCGGTGCCATCGGCAATATCCACAAAGAAATGCACCTGGTCGAACTTCAGCGTGGAGAAATCGGAGGTGGTTTCATACAGCGTGAAGGACGGCACCACGAGTTCGGTCATGCCTGCCGTCACGAACGACGCGTCCGAACTGTACGTCACGCCCTGATACACAACTTCGATCAGGTAGATGCGATTCTCGGGCATCTCCAAACCTTCGAAGACGTAATTCCCTTGCGCATCGGTGACAGATGTTTCCGAGACGACTTCCTGCGGGCCGCTCGCGTCGGAGGCGTGATCGAATCCGCGCAGCGTGACGGTGATCCCCGCGACATCCGCGCCGCTGACGGACCCCGTCACCTTTCCACCTGTCGCTTCTGGCGTGGACGGGAGGGCGGTCTCTGTCACGAGGGGCGTTCCCTCAGCGACGGGAGTCTCCGTCCCTGCGGCGGCGGGCGTGACAGATTCCTCTGCGGCCGCGCTGGGAGTCGCTTCGGGGGCCGCGACGGTCGGGGTGGGCGTGACCGGCTCGGGCGTCGGAGTGGGAAGCGTGACCGCGAAGGTGAGAGTCCGCACGTAGGCCGCGGCCGCGTACAGGTCATCGTCGCTCACATTTCCGCTGAGCGCGGTCACCTTGTCGCCGCCATTTTTCAGCAGGCGGACGAGATCGTCCGTGCTGAG
This sequence comes from Chloroflexota bacterium, assembly GCA_049324715.1. Lineage (GTDB taxonomy): Bacteria > Chloroflexota > Anaerolineae > Anaerolineales > Villigracilaceae > Denitrolinea. Next base: position 21,245 of record JBMOMR010000047.1, read on the forward strand.
CGCGGCCATCTCGGTCTGGTCTTTGAAGAAATCGAGCGAACAGCCCGCGCAATTGGTCTCGAACACAGACTGGCCTTGCGCGACCTGTTCGGGGGTGGTGTGGAAGGTGAGCGCGTACGCGACCACGTCCCAGCGCTCCTGATCGGTGAGGCTGGCAAAGGGAGGCATGAAGCGCTCGATGTTGCCGCGCGTGACGACCGTGAACCAATCGGCAGGCGCGGCGGCGCGCCCGACCTGCGGCAGTCCGAGTGCGGCCACTGTGACGGGCAACTGCTTGCCCTGGTCGCCGTCACCCATACCGGTGGGGCCGTGACAGGCCGCGCATTTTTCGGCATAGATGGCCGCGCCGTTTTCGATGCTGGGCGCTTCGGCGGGATGGAGCGGGCCGAGCGTGGGCATGGGCGTGGGCGGGATGTAGTTCGGCGGCGGCGTGATATCTTCCGCGAGCGAGAAGTTGCAGGCGGCGAGGAGGAAAGCAACGAGCGTGATCAAAAGATAACGAAATTTCATTGAATTATTCCGTATTGCGTATTTCAAAATTGGTGATTGGTAATTCGTGTTGCGCGGGTTACGCAATACGTACTACGCGATGGACTTCCCACAATGCGGGCAGAAGCGGTCAGAGACGAGGACGGGCTTGCCACAGCGCGGACAGAAACCACCCGATTTTTCCTTGCGCGTTTTTCGGCGCGCGGCGATGAGCGCTTCCACGTCATCGTCATCACGGAGGGTGTCACTTGTGGAGGCAAGGTCGGCGCGGCGCGCGGCAACGGCAGATTCGATGCGGTCGGTTATGGCTCCTGAGGAGGATGCGGGATAGGAGGTAGGGGTTAGGGCGTCAAGCTGTTTGAGAATCTCCGCGCCCTTTTTGAGAAGTTCTGCGCGTTGGACGGGGTAATCTTCGGCGGGAATTTTGTTGAGGTTGAAGTCGAAATCCAATTCCTGCAAGGCGTTGACGACGCGGTCGCGTTCGGCCATGAGGGCAGAGACCTCATGCGCTTCGGCGGTCGTGCGGCGGCCGCGGCGCTCTAAAAATGGCTGGACAATATAAAAAGTGACAGCAAGCGCCAATGCGAGCACAAGAAAAAAAGCACCAAGGTTCATGGATATCCCTATTCTGCAAGCAACAGATCGATCTGCGCCTGGATCTGTCCAAGCGAGGAGAAGGGTCCCACCTGCACGTAGCGCAGGACGCCCGTCTTGTCTACGAAATATGTTTCAGGCACGCCCTGAATGCGGAACAACTGCGAGATGCGCGTCCCCATGTCGGGCCCGTTCGGGAAGGTGATGCCATACTTTTGCAGGTAGACGCGCGCCTCGGGTTCGGTATCCACGTAGTCCGCGCCGAGGAAGACCACCTGTCCCGTCGGCTCATAGTACTCCCAGGCTTCCTGCAATTCGGCGGCTTCCTGTTCGCAGGGTTTGCACCACGAAGCCCAGAAGTTGATCACCACCACCTTGCCGTGGAAATCCGAGAGTTTCACCTCGGACTGGCCTGCGTATTCGTACCCACTGAAAAGCGGAAGCGAAAAATCGGGGATGACGTCGCCAGGCTGGATCGTCCCTTCCTGTCGCTTCATCAGGGTAACCCCAACCATCACGAGCAGGGCAAGCAGTCCAACCCAGATGATGATCTGTGCCCAGAGCGGCACGCCGCGGCGGATGGGGGTTTCGGTTGTTTCGGTCATGAAATTCTCCCATCACAAACCCTAAAGGTTTTTAGAAACCTTTAGGGTTTGTGATTATTTTTGTTTTTTGACTTCTTCTTCCAACCGCGCGATGTAATCGTCGGCGGGCGCTTCCACGCGCGGACCTTCAGCGGGCGCGGCCACAACGGGCTTTTTCATCATCCGCAGGGCGCGCACGAGGAACACCGCACCAGCCAGAATGATCACCGGCGGGACGAGATACGCCAGCCAGTTGAGTCCCTCACGCGGCGGCTCGTTCAACACGCGCGCGCCATAGTTTTCGACAAAGTATTGCTTGATCTGCGACTCGGTCTCGCCTTGTGACAATTTCAAGCGGATGAGGTCGCGCCACTGGGCACAGGCTTGCGTGGCGCACACATCCAGCGGCGTGTTCTCGCAGACGGGGCAATACAGTTCCTTGGCGATGGCGTTCACGTCGTCGTCCGTCGGGGGCTGTGCGCCCTGTGCGGAGACGGGAGCCACCAACAGTCCCGCGAGAACGAGGAGCAGAACGAAAAACGTAAAACGTAAGTTGGTCTTCATCTAGTCAATCTCCTTGCATTTTTCGCTTTACGTTTTAGTCCGCTGCGCTGGTCTGGCGTGCGGAACGCGTCGCACGGACGGTGGCGCGTTCGGGGTCCTTTTCGGGCCAGGCCGCGATGATCACGCCGACGAGGAAGAGCAGGGAACCGATCCACAGCCAGTTGACCAGCGGGTTGACGTAAAGTTTGAAGGTCGCGCCGACGGCAGAGGCAGGCTCCCAGTCCACGAGCAGGACGTACACGTCATCTGCCATGGTGGAACGGACGCCGGGGATCGTCATGTTCTGCTGGGCTTCGTAGTAGTAATCGGTGCGCGGGTGCAGTTCGGTGACCAGTTGGCCGCCCTTGTACACTTCCATGGTGGCGCGGGTGTAATTGACGCCTGTCGAGGCATCGTCCCATTGGGCGATGTCCTTGTAGACCAGTTTGTAACCCTGCAATTCCAACGACTCGTTGACCTGGATCGTCCCCTGCGTTTCGTTCTGGAAGAGTTCGATGCCGAGGATGCCGATGGCCATCAACATCATGCTGATGTGGATGACGTATCCGCCATAGCGGCGGCGGTTCTTGCCGGTCAAGTGAGACAGCGCGGTGAAGAAATTCTCGCCCTGTGTCTTCTGACGGGCACGCGCCCCGCGCCAGAATTCATACAAGGTGACGAGGATGACCAACGCGACGAGGAAGAAACCGATCAGCGCGATCCAGTTTTGGGTGTAGGTGAAGAAAATGGCAACCGTGATCGCCAGCGCGGCGATGGTGGGTTTCCAGATGGCGCGGCCGAGGGTCTGGATGGTGGAATGTCCCCAGGCCGAGAGCGGAGCGATCGCCATGAGGAACATCAACGCCGCGAAGAGCGGAGAGTTGGCGCGCTCATAGAACGGCGGGCCGACGGTCACTTTTTGGCCGGTGAACAATTCCGATATGAGCGGGAAGATCACGCCCCAGAAGGAGACCACCAGCACGCTCATGAAAAGCAGATTGTTGAGCAGGAAAAGCGCTTCGCGCGAGAGCATGGATTTCATCTCGGCTTCGGCTTTGAGGTCTTCCCAGCGATGGATGAGCAGCGCGATGGATGTGACGAAGGTCACGCCAATGAAGACAAAGAACGACGGGCCGATGGCACTCTGCGCAAAGGCATGGACGGAGGACAGCACGCCCGAACGCGTCAGGAACGTGCCGAAGATGACGAGAGCGTACGTCAGGATGATCAGCACCATGTTCCACTGCTTGAGCATCCCGCGCTTCTCCTGGATCATCACCGAGTGGAGGAAGGCGGTGCCCGTCAACCAGGGCATGAACGCGGCGATCTCCACCGGGTCCCAGCCCCAGTATCCGCCCCAGCCGAGCACATCGTAGGCCCAGCGTCCACCGAGGACGAGTCCGAAGGAGAGGAACAGCCACGCCCACAGGCTCCAGCGGCGGGTGATGCGGATCCAGCGGTCGTCGGTGCGTCCCGTTACCAGGGCCGCGATGGCGAACGCGAAGGGGATCACGTAGGAGACGAAGCCGAGATAAAGCATGGGCGGATGGATGATCATGCCCGGATGGCGCAGAAGCGGGTTCAGGCCGCGGCCATCCGCGGGGACGATGGGAGTCGAGTTGGCAGGGGCGAGGGTGTACGCGGCGATGTTCCCGTCGAAGGTCTGGTAGAGACGCGCGAACGGATTCTCGAAGAAGATGTTCAGCGCAAGGAAGAAGGCCAGCGTCACACTGGCGACGACGATCACCCACGGCAGGAATTCCTGGTCGCGGTCCCATTTGCGGAGCGTCACCAGCGAAGCAAAAGCGGACATCAGCCACGACCAGAACAACAGCGAGCCGGCCTGTCCACCCCACCAGGCGGTGACTTTGAGATAGGCGGGCATGGACCTGCTGGTCACTTCGTACACGAATTGCACGTTGAAATCACCGTTCACCAATAAGGAAATCAGTGACAGGGCCGCGATGCTGAGCAGGGGGAAGGTCAACAACATCGAGCGGCGCGCGGATTCCACCATCGACGCGGATTTGTTGTAGTATCCATACACAGATGCGCCCACGCTGTAGAGCGCGAGCAAAAAGGTCACCAGTAAAACGCCATAGCCAAATTCAGCGAGCATACCGTCTCCTTGGAATTAAAACCCTAAAGGCTGAAAAGCCTTTAGGGTCTCTTTACTAGTTGCCCGATGCCTGCTCGGGCACGGCCTCTTCATATTTGGTGGGGCACTTGAGCAGGAGTTCATCGGCATAGAACACGCCATCGGCGCCGAGGTGGCCGGTCATGATGGCCTGCGCCTCACTGCGCAACAGATCGGGCTTCGGGCCGACGTAAACGACCTTGATGTGCTGACGCGTCGGGTCCGCGACCGCGACGCGCAGGACCTCGGCCAGGCCGCCCTGCGCCTCGATCTCGGCGTTATCGCCGGGGACGTGCGCGACATCGAAGGTCAGCGTCAACGTCTGCGGGTCGTACTGGATCGAATCGCCGATCACCGCGCCTGAAAGGCGCAGGTTCTTGTCAACGATCGAGTCCCCTTTGGCTTTGACCTCATCAACGGTCAGAAAGTATTCCGCGCTCTTCTGGGTGGACGAAAAGATAAGATAGACCACCGCGGCGAGGATGAACAAACCGCCAAGTATAAATTTGGAACGTCCCATGAAACAGCCTCCAATAACGAAATGATGGACGAAAATACGTTCAGTAGTCTGAATTGTACATAAAGAGGTTAATTTGCGCTGAGAAGCAGCGCAGACAGATGTCACGAGTCCACCCTGATTTTAGACTGTTTACGTCAGACCGTGATCAGTCCCGTCCGAATCGCGAACTTCACCAGTTCGGTGCGCGAGTGCATGTTGAGTTTGTTCATGATACGCTCGCGATGGCGCGCGATGGTCTTCGGACTGAGTTCCAGTTGTTTCCCGATCTGCTGGTTGTTCCATCCCTGCCCCACCAGTTCCAGCACCTCGCGTTCGCGCTGGCTCAACGTCTCCAATCCCACGGCGGGCTCGTCGTTTCCCGCGGGCTTCACCTGGGACTGCTCCTGCTTTGCCAGCCGCTGATAATCGTCCAACAACCAACGCGCCAGTGCCGGTTGCAGGTACACCTGTCCCGATGCCACGGCGCGGATGGCCGCCACCAGGTCATCGGCCGCGGCCTGCTTGGTAATGTAACCCGAAGCGCCCGCCGAGAGCATCTCCATGAAATATTGCTTGTCATCGTGAACGGTCAGCGCAAGCACCAGGCAAGCGGGGTTGCGCGCCTTGAGTTTTCGCGTGGCTTCCAACCCGTCCATGCCGGGCATCGTAATATCCATGATGACGAGGTCGGGCTTCACTTCCTCAGCTCGCTGGAGCGCTTCTTCGCCGTTGCGCGCCTCGGCCATCACCTGCACATCCAACTGCGTATTCAGGAACGAACGCAGTCCCGTCCGCACAACATCATGGTCATCCACAAGCAGAATGGTGATGGGGTTCATGCCGTCTCCTTCACGTCCGCAGGAACACATACTTCAATGGTTGTTCCCTGCCCCGGCGCACTGATGATCTGAAGCGTGCCGCCGATCGACTCGACGCGCTCCTTCATCCCCGCCAGGCCCCAGCCATGCGGCGGATGGAAATTTTCGGTGGGATCGAACCCACGTCCGCGATCCACGACGCGCAGGGTGACATCCGTCCCGCCATAGACGATCTCCACGCGTCCTTCGTGGACCTGGGCGTGGCGCGCCAAATTTGCCAGCGCCTCCTGCCCGACGCGGAAAAGCACCGTCTCGACCAGCGCAGGCAACCGTCGCGGCGTCCCATTCACTTCGATGTTCACGCGCAATCCAATCGGACAGCAATCCTGGTCGACGAGGAACCGCATCGCGGGGACGAGTCCCAGGTCGTCGAGCTGGGCCGGCCTCAGGTCGTGCACGAGGCGATACAGTCCTTGCGACATGTCGCGGCTGAGCGTCTGCAAACGTTCCACCGTCTGCTTCATGTCCGACTTTCGCAACTTGTCATTTTGCAGGGTCGCCAGTTCCAGCGTAAAGGCGGAAAGCGTCTGGGCGGTCTCGTCGTGCAGTTCACGCGCGATGCGCGCGCGTTCGTCCTCCTGCGCACGGACGGTGTGCCGCAACAATTCGCGGCGGAGTTCCTGTTGTTGCTCCAGGGCGTCCATGCGCGCCTGCTGAGCGTTCAGCAATTCTGTCTTGCGCGCTTCCTCCGCGATCTGTGTGGCGCGTAAAAGGCAGACCGTGATGACAATCGCCGCCAATGTCCGTAAGACTTGAATGGGAAACCCCAGCGCGACGCGGAAGGAATCCGCATTGATCACATTGGCGGGGAACATCGCGATCGGATGGACGAACAGGTGAGTCAGCGCATAGAAACCCAGACCGATGGCCGCGCCGCTTATGCTTCTTTTCAGCGCGCTGTTGGAAGAGTTGCTAAATCGGCCCGTGTAAAACAGCCCGAGCGCGCCCAAAGTGGAGGCGGGGACTGCCAACAGGTAACGCGTCATGGCATCCAAAACATCCTGAACAGGGATCGTTCCGTGGCTATACGTGAGGATGGCGCTGGTCACAATGAAGACGATGTAAATTCCCAGCGCAATACCGCCATGTTTCAGCCCCGCCGGCACCGGCCGCGGGACAAGCCGCAAAGCCTGAACCGTGAAGAGTGATAAAGAGAGATACGAACCCACCAACAACCCTAACTTGAACCAGGAAAGCCATGCGGGTACGGCAGTGCCAAGCGATTGCGCCTGTAGCAGGTAGGATTCCATCCATTCATGCGTGCCGTGGATCAACCCAAAACCCGCAAGGGGAAGCAAAACTCGCGCCTCGGCCAGCGAAGACGAGCGCCACGCCTCCATGGTCATCGCCAGCCCCATGCCAAAAAAGGCCAGCCCGTAAACAAAGTAAGTGATAAAAAGACTTTGATCGAGTCCCATCAAACATCATCCATTGGGTATTGTACAACAAAGTACGAACGGCGCGGCCAGCAGTGTGGCAGGGATGGCAATGCTGTAACGCGTCCAGACCTCGGTGATCGCCAGCATCTCGGCATGGATATATTGTCCGTTGAAGATCGTCAACCCGAAGGCCCAGAGAGATTCCGGTGCGAGGGGAACGATCAGGCTGACGCGCTGGGCAGTCCCGGTTTTGGTGAGCAGGAAACTGCTGAACGCGGCCAGAGGACGAAGAGTCTTGCGCAAGCGCTCATCGGAAGAATGATCGCCCTCGAACGCGACGAGAATTCCCATGCTGAAGAACGCCAAGCCATACAGGAAACATATGACGCGTACATCAACGCGGGGAAATCTTGTTCAAAGGCCCTAAAGGTTTTGGAAACCTTCAGGGCCTTTGGGAACTACTCTTCCGTCTCCGTCCTCAAACGCGTGCCGCAGGTGCGGCAGAAACGGTCGCCGCTTCGGGCACGCGTCCCGCATTGTGGACAGTAGGTCTGCCCGTCGGCGGGTTCATCGCGCGAGACGTGTCGGCGCCGCGCATTTGGATGCTGGCGCGCCGAGCCGCGCAGGAAATAGTAGAGTCCGCCCGCGATCATCAGCACGCCGAATGCACCGACCAGCCAGGGCAGGTAAGTATCGAGTGCGACGCGTCCCGCGGTGTTCTCGTCCACAGGCGCGGACGGTTGAATTTCCAGGAAAGAAACGGTCAACGCATCAGATTCTTTCACGTAACCAACGTTCAGGGTGAACGTCTCCCCCATGGCCAGCGCGCCGAAGTCGTCTGTATAATAGGTCAATCCGCCCGCAACAGGATTGACATTGGTGAGCAGAGGTTCCGTCGTCATGGTGCTGGCATCGAACGGCTGTTGCAGTTCGATGTGGAAATTGCCCGCCGCGTAATCGCCCGGCCATTCATAGGTGAAGCTGCGATCTTTGTCGTTCTTCGAAAAGGACGGGTCGTAGTATTCCAACTGGATGTAAGGCGCGACCACTTCCACGGTCACCTTGATCCAATTGCCGTCCGATTCCAGTGTATAGGGAGTATCCGCCACAGCATCGGGCGTTTGCCCCACCGCCAGGGCGTGTGGCTTTTCGGCCGCGGCCGGGATACGGAACGTCATGGTGGCAGGCAGAAAGGTGGATTGTGAAACGGTCATATACTGGATCACCAGAACCGCTGGCTGGTCGTACTCAGGCCAGATCCACACATCCACCGAACTCAAACTGGGTTCGCCTTGTGCGCGTGCAGGCTGGAAAGACAGGAGCAACCCCAAAAGCAACAGCAGGGTGAAAATCCGCCGCATGTTTATTCTCCTCAGCGAAAATGATGGGCGAATCTTACCATGAAACAAGTCAGCCTCGCACAGCCATGGCCTGCACCAACTGCCAGCAAACCTTGTTGACGGGCGTGGGCACGCCGTGTTTTTTCCCGGCCCGCGCCACCGCACCGCAGATGGCGTCGATCTCGGTCGGCGCGCCGCGGCGCACATCCTGGAACATGGACGAGTGGTTCGCGGCGGTCTTGCGCGCCACCGTCTCCGCGGCCTCGACGGGATCGCTGAACGGCAGTCGCACGCGTTGCGCGGATGCGACCGCGGCGGTCTCATCGGCGAGGGCTTTCATCATGACGCGCGCCGACGGACGGTTCAACAACTCGCCATTCGGGACTCGCAACAGCGCCGTGAGTGGATTGATGGCCGCGTTGACCACCAACTTGCCCCAGACGAGAGAACGCGCGTCCGCCACCACCTCGACGTTGAAGCGGGCGCGCCGCAACGCGGCCTCCACCACACTGACACGGGGATGCGCCTCCAGCGAGACGACTCCCTCGCCCCCCGCGCGGACGAGTCCCGGGCCGAGCAGGGTTGCGCCGGTGGTCGTCACGCCGAGAGCCACGCGCTCGCGTCCGAGCGACCTGGCGAGGATGTCGTCGTTGCCGAGTCCGTTTTGCAGGGTGATGGCGAGTCCGTCATCCGCGAGACAATCGGCGAGTTGGTGTGCAGCGCGCTCCGTCTGCCAGGACTTGACGAGGACGAAAGCGTACTTCGAGCCGCGCGCCGCATCAGGGTCCCGCGTGACGCGCACGCGGAAGGAGAGTTCGCGCCCCGTCGCGTCCGCGAGACGCGCGCCGTCGCGGGTCAGCGCGTCGAGGCCCGCGTCCCACGTGCCGAGCATGGTGATGTCGTGACCTTGTTCGGCCAATCGCACGGCAAAGAGAGTTGCCAGCGCGCCTGTGCCGACGATGAGGATGGGCTGATTGTTCATATTGCCTCTTTGGGGAGGTAAACAGGTACACACGTAAACAGGTAAACAAGGAACGTGTGTACTTGTTTACCTGTTTACGTGTCTACGACCTTCATAAACCCCTCCCATTCCTCATCAGACATCTCGACAGAATGCTCCGCCGCAGGGAATTGCCGCGACTGCACATCTTCGAGATATTCCGCGAAGGCGCGTTGCATCTCGCCGTGGAAGTCCGCGTATTTTTTGACAAATTTGGGCGTGAAGCGGTCGAACAGGCCGAGCAGGTCGTGGGTGACGAGCACTTGTCCGTCACAGCCCACGCCCGCGCCGATGCCGATGGCGGGAATGGAGAGTTGTTGGGAAATGAATTCTGCCAGCCGCGCGGGGACGGATTCGAGCACGAGGCTGAAACAGCCCGCCTCTTCGAGCAGGAGCGCGTCTTCGAGCAGGCGTTTCGCGGCGGAGGCCGTCTTCCCCTGCGGACGGAACCCGCCCAACTGGTTGACGGATTGCGGCGTGAGACCGAGGTGTCCCATCACGGGAATCCCCGCCCCGACGATGGCGCGCACGGCTTCGACGCGTTCGCGTCCGCCCTCGAGTTTGACCGCGTCCATGCCGCTTTCTTTCAAAAAGCGTCCCGCGTTGCAGACGGCCTCATTCACATCCGCCTGATAGGACATGAAGGGCATGTCGCCGATGAGCAGAGCCGATTTTGCACCACGCGCCACCGCGCGGCAATGATGGAGCATCTCCTCCATCGTGACGGGAATCGTGTTGGCGTAACCCAGCACAACCATCCCCAGCGAATCGCCGACGAGGATGGAATCCACGCCAGCCGCGTCCATCGAGAGCGCGGTGGGATAGTCGTACGCGGTCAGCATGGTGATCGGCTCACCACGCTCCTTGCGTTGCTTGAATAGGAGCGTCGTCACTTTTTTGCGTTGTGACGCGGGAGTTGAAACAGTAACCGTAGACAAGGTACCCTCCGAGAGTGGTAGAGTCCGCTCTGGCTCCTCCCCTTTTCGGCCAGGCTAATTGATGTTGGATTCCTGAAGTTTCACTTCAGGGGGCATTCCGAAAGTAAAACTTTCGGATTCCCGATTCGTCGCCGTCGCGTTCGGTTGGATACACGCGGCAATCACATTATTCCATAAAACTGGTTTTTCGCCTATAATTTTATTGAACTTGTCTCTCAGGAACTATCATTCTCTAATTCACCGTGAAGGCCGCCAAGAAAACTTTTTTTTGCGCTTTGCGCTCTTGGCGGTAAAAATAAACGCACACAAGGAGATTCCCATGCGTAGAATGTTTGGCTTTTTGATCGGCATTGTGGTCGGCGCGTTGGTCGGCTCGACAGTGGCTTTACTGCTCGCCCCCGAATCGGGCGAACAACTGCGCGGCGAACTACGCTCCCGCGGCGACGCCTTCCTTGCGGACGTACGTCAGGCGGCAGACAGCCGCCGCATCGAGTTGCAGAGTCGGCTGGAGGAACTTCGCGCTCCACGAGCATAATTACGAAATACGCAGTACGGACTATGTATTACGTATTGCGTACTGCGTAATGACCTTTTGATAAAAGCCCTCTGCAAGCCCCATATTTCGCGCGTACTCAGCGCGCTCCGCGATAATTTCCCGATTAAGACCTGCCGCTTTGGCGCGCAGGTCTTTGTTTTTAATGGCTTTGAGGATGGCATCGGCCAACGCAGAGGGACTGCCCGAGTCGATCAGCAATCCGTTCTCGCCGTCGGTGATCCACTCGCGGATGGAGTCGAGGTCGCCCGCGATGGGGAAGCATCCGCAGGCCATCCCTTCGAGCAAGGTGTTGGGCGTGCCGTCATGCGTGGACGGAGAGACGACGATCATCGCGCGGCGGTACACCTCGGCCATTTCGGCGTGGGGACGCGGGTCGAGCAATTCGACGGATTTCTCAATGCCGAGTTTGTCCATCCAATTCAGCGCCTCGGCTTGTCCCGTCATGCTGGCGCAGACGAATTTTGCGCGGGGGAATTCCTTCAGCACCAATGGAACTGATTGGAAGAATGTATCGTTACGGACGTACGCTCGAAAGCCGCGTGGATTGAAGATGACAGGCTCTTCCACAGGACGCGCGGGCAGGAAGAAAATGTCCGTGTGGATGCCGCCGTTGCCAGGCGTGACGAGCGTGGGCTTGGACGCGTCCAGTCCCCACTCACGCGCGAGGCGGATGTCGCGTTCGCAGTCGGCGTGGAGGGCGTCGGTGGCGAGCATTGTCCAGCGGGTGTGGTGACGCATCAGCGGCGTGGACGGGGCGTGCAGGGTGAAGTCATTGCCCCAGACAGAGACGAGGAGCGGGACGCGCAATTGGGCGTTGGCGGCCAGCATCCCCTCGTAGGGAATCCGCAAGGCGTGGACGAGGTCGGGCTGGACGCGCTCGACAAGGTCGTGCAGACGTTTGGCGTCGCGCGGCAGGGTCAGCGGTCCCAGCCAGTGGCGGATGGTTTGTCGCAGGGAGATGAGCCGCGCGTCGCGCACGCGTGGCGCGGAAGATGTCGAGGCGCCGCGTCCGCTGAAGGCGGCGGGAACCACTTCCAGCGAGGCGAGATGCGGGATCGGGTCGCAGGGAAAGGTGGAGGCGAGCGTCACTTCGTCCCCGCGCGCGGTCCAGTATTGGATCCAATTGCGGGCGGTGGGAGAGCGTCCGTCGGCTACGAAAAGAAGTCGCATAGCCTCAATTGTAGTATATTTAAGCCATGAACAAGCCGCGCGTCCTGATCGTGGAAGATAATGTGGACAACTTCGAATTGGTGCGTTTTCTCCTGGAGCGCGCCGGTTACGAGGTGTTATCCGCGGCCAACGGTCTGGAAGGGCTGGATGTGGCAAGGCGCGAACATCCCGACCTGATCCTGATGGATCTTTCGATGCCCGAAATGGACGGCTGGAACGCGACCACGCATCTGAAAGCAGACGAGGAGACGCGCAACATCCCCGTGCTGGCATTGACCGCCCATACCCTGCCCGGTGACCGCAAGCGCGCCATCGATGCGGGCTGTGACGGGTACATCTCCAAGCCCATCAATGTGGCATCGTTCGATAAACTCGTGGCAACATTGTTGCGTCAGGCGCGGGCTGGTTTGCAACCCTGACGTTTTCCATGCCTGCCTCTGGCAGGCAAATTTTTATACAAAGAGGAATAAATGAAACAGATCTGTGTGATTGGAGTCGGTTACGTTGGCATTGTCACGGGCGCATGTTTTGCCGACCTCGGCAACAAGGTGGTCGCGCTGGACGTGAACGAACAGCGTATTGCGAATCTCAACAAGGGCATCATGCCCATCTACGAGCCAGGGCTAGACGAACTGGTGAAGCGCAATGTGAAGGCGGGAAGGCTTTCGTTCACCACATCCTACAAAGAGGCACTAAAAGGCGCCGAATACGCGTTCATTGCAGTCGGCACTCCCTCGGGCGTGGAGGGTGAAGCGGACCTGCAATACGTGGCCGCCGCGGCGACCTCCATTGCGGAGAACATGACCGCGCCGCTCATCATCATCAACAAGTCCACGGTTCCGATCGGGACGGGAGACTGGGTTGCCGATATTGTGAAGGACGCGCAGCCCAAGCCGACTCCGTTCGCGGTGGTGTCGTGTCCCGAGTTTTTGCGCGAGGGATCGGCCATCGGCGACTTCATGTCCCCGCATCGGACGGTGATCGGCTCGCTCGACAAGGACGCGGCAAACAAGGTGGCGCACCTGCACCTGCCCCTGCGCGCGCCCATCGTCATCACGGATCTGCGCACCGCAGAAATGATCAAGTATGCCAGCAATGCCTTCCTCGCCACGAAGATCTCCTTCATCAACGAAGTGGCCGACATCTGCGAGGCCCTCGGCGCGGACGTGAAAGAGGTGGCGGCAGGCATGGGCTACGACGCACGCATCGGAAAATCCTTCCTCGACGCGGGACTGGGCTGGGGCGGCTCGTGCTTCCCCAAGGATGTGCAGGCGCTGGCCTACATGGCGAAGGAACAATCGCTCGAAACCCCCATCCTCGATTCGGTGATGAACGTCAACTACGACAGGCGCAAAACCGCCGTCAAGCGCACAGAGGAAATGCTGGACGGCTCGCTGAAAGGCAAGACGGTCGGACTTCTAGGCCTGGCCTTCAAACCCAACACCGACGATATGCGTGACGCTCCCTCGATTGACATTACAAGCGAACTGGTCAAAGCAGGTGCGAAGGTGCGCGGCTACGATCCTGTGGCGATGGAAGTTGCCCGTCCGCTGTTGCCCGCGGTGGAATTCCACGACGATCCTTACGAAATGGCTAAAGGCTGTGACGCGCTGATCGTGGTCACGGAATGGAACGAGTTCAAGCAACTCGACCTCGAAAAAGTGAAGGGCCTGCTCAAGTCCCCGGTCATCTTCGACGGGCGCAACATCTACGACCCGAAGACGATGAAAGAGATGGGGTTCAAGTATCGATCGATTGGCCGAGGGTTTAACGGCAAGTAGTCTCATAGTCGGATAGTCGGCCTGACCGATTATCCGACTGCTTTTGAAACCACCCGACCATCAGACTCTCCGACTATTTGACTATAAGACTATTGGACTCTATGACTAACCCTCCCGTTTGCGACTACACCGACTCCGATTACCAGACATCATTTTGGGACAAAGGCGGACGTGCCTACGAAGACGCGGCCGAGGCCATCGCGCTGAAGCATCTCCTGCCCAAGAGCGGACGTCTCCTGCTCGAAATCGGCGCGGGCGCGGGGCGAAACACCCCACGTTACGCGGGCTTCGAGCGGATCGTCCTGCTCGATTATTCGCGCACGCAACTCGAACAGGCGCAGGCGCGACTCGGCAAATCGGACAAATACATTTACGTCGCGGCGGACGCGTATCGCCTGCCCTTCGCGGACGGTCTCTTCGACAGCGCGACGATGATCCGCACCCTGCACCACATGGCCGACGCGCCCAAGGTCCTGGTTGGCGTGGCACGCGTGATGCAGAACGATGCAATCTTCATTTTGGAATTTGCCAACAAGCAAAACCTGAAATCCATTCTGCGCTGGCTGTTGCGCAGACAAAATTGGAGCCCATTCAAGCGCGAGCAGGTGGAATTCGTCAAACTCAATTTCGATTTCCACCCGCGCGCCGTATCCGACTGGCTGACCGAGGCGGGATTCACCATCGAAGCGAAGCGTACCGTCTCCCACTTCCGCATCGGACTGCTGAAGCGCGTCGTCCCCGCCAAGTGGCTGGCCGCTGTGGACGGACTTATCCAGCCGACGGGGGAGTGGTGGCAATTGACGCCGTCGGTCTTCGTCCGCGCAAGGCGCGTAGGACAAATTGCCAATTTGTCCTACAGTGAGGTGATATTCCGCTGTCCAGAATGTGGACACAGCCCACTCGTCCAGAAAGAGGCGGAGGTGGGCTGTCCCACCTGCGGACGCCGCTACGAGTTCCGTGACGGCATCTACGATTTCCGCCAGCCGATATAAAACACAGAACCCCGTTTTCCGCCGAAGGCGAGAAAACGGGGTTCTCGTAAGCAGACAATTTCTACTTGCCCGCGCGGATCTTCTTTCCGCTGAGCGGGTTGCCGAAGAGCGGGGCAAAGAGACAGAAGTCGAACACGCCTGCCGCGATCATCACCAGCCCAACGAGCGCCACGATGATGCCGCCCGTGCCGCCCATTGTCACCCAGCCAACGTACACAAGAACAAGACCGACAACGGCGCGCAGGACGCGGCCAGCGGTGGAAGCCATGAAGGAAACGAAGGGATTCATTTGATTTCTCCTTTGGATTGATTTGTCCCCATTGTAGGAGATGTGCGGGATTCTGTCTGTGACAAAGTCACACTGATTTATTCCAATCCCGCCTCGTCCAGGACCTCGATCTGGCCGCGGCCCACACGGACGAATCCCCGCGCTGACAGGTCTTCGAGCAGACGGGTGATGACCTCGCGCGAACTCCCCAACTCGGACGCGATCTCCGCGTGGGTGATGCGGATCGGGTTCTGGACCCGGGCGCGGGTCGCGAGAAACGAGGCGAGACGCGCGTCCATGCGTTGGAACGCGACTTCGTCCACGATGGCCATCAGGGTGGAGAGTCGCTGCGAGAGCAGGTCGAAGATAAATTCACGCCAGGCGTCGAAGCGTTTCACCCAATCGCGAAAAACATCGGACGGGATGATGACAGCCTCGGCATCCTGCTCCACAGTGGCGATGGCGGGAAAAGTTTTCTGGCTGAGGATGGCGTTGGCCGAAAGGATGCAGGACTGTCCCAGCCCGAAGCGGTAGAGCGTGATCGCACGTCCCGTCTCGCTGACCTTGTAGACGCGGACGACGCCCGAAAGCAGGAGCGCAATCCCATCCACGCGGTCGCCTTCGAGGAAGACATCGTGTCCCGCGGGGATGTGTGCGAACGAAGCCGCGATTTGAAACTCGCGGACGAGAGACTCGTCCGCGAGCAGAAAGGTTGGAAGGGATGCGCGTGCGCGCTGGAGTTGTGCTGAATCGAGCATGATTTACGTTAACCGCTTGCGAACCTCGGCGCTGAGGAAGTCCATGGCCCAGACGACAATGACGATGGCCCAGACAGCGGTCCCAGCCTGATGCCACTTGAAGTCGTTGATGCTCAAGTTGAGGTAGTAACCGATGCCGCCGCCACCCACAAAACCGATGATCGTGGAGATGCGGACGTTGATATCCCAGTGATAGATGATGTACGAAACGAAATCGGGAATCACTTGCGGGACAACACCATAGCGGACCGTGTGAAGCGAGGGTGCGCCCGTGGCTTGCAATGCCTCGACAGGGCCTTTGTCGATGTTTTCCACAGCCTCCGAGAATAACTTGCCGAGGGATGCAATGGTAACGATGGTGAGGGAGAGGAAACCCGGGAATGGTCCGAAACTCAACCAGAAACCAAAGACGGTTGCCATAACCAGCGGGTCGTAGGAGCGCATCAGGTTGAAGAAGCCGCGTACAATGCCATAGACTGCCGTGCCAACCACGCCTTTACGCGTGATGTTGCTGGCGGCGAGAAAACTAAGCGGCGCGGCAATGATCGTGGCGAGCGTGGTGGAAAGCAACGCCATGAAGATGGTCACGAACATGGCGTCCAGCACTTCCTTTAGGGCTTTGCTGGGCTTGGGATTGCCGATCGGCGTGAGCGTATCCACCTCAAGGCGGCTCGGGACACCCTCTTTGGCCGCCTGGATCGGCCGCGTCTCCACCTGGAAAGTGAAATAACCGTCCGCGTCGGTCTGCGTGCGAAACGCTGTCATCGTGCGCTCGTCTGGCAATCTCCAGCGGATGACCACTTCGGAATTCGGTTCGAGATCGAAGCCTTCGAGGGTGAATTTCTCGAGAGGGTTGGCGCAGTACACACTTGGGACGAGGCGCGGTCCACTGGAGGGAAGATCGCTTTCAGCCGGCGCAGAGTCACAGGGGATGGGGAAGGCAATCGAGACCGTGCGCGTGTCCATGTCGCGGGCGACCACGTCGGGGGTCAGGAAGGCGACAATCAGGTCCTTGCCGTTGGGCAGGTTGGTGATCAAGCGTTGGAAATCGACTTCCGCCACATTGTAGGAGACAGCGAACGCCGCAATGATCAGGGCGGTCAACAAGGTGTTGCGAATGATGCGAGCGGTTTGCATGTTACACCAACCTCTCGCGCAGTTTGGCGCTAAGATAATCGAGTGCGATGACAATGACGGCGATGGCAATGAAAACCGCACTCACGCCGCGCATGTTATTGACGCGGATGAGTTCGATCAGCAGGAAACCGATGCCTCCGCCTCCCACCAAACCGATAACGGTGGCAGAACGAACGTTGATGTCCCAACGGTAGATGGTAAAGGCCGTAAACGGCGGGATGATCTGCGGGATGACCGCGTAGCGCACGGTCTGCAACCAGTTCGCGCCCGTGGCACGGACGGCTTCAATTGGTCCCTGGTCGATCCCTTCGATCACCTCGGAGTAGAGTTTACCGAGCGCGGCGATCGTATGGATGGCCATTGCCAGCATCCCCGCAAAGGGGCCAAGTCCCACGATCACCACGAACACGATGGCCATGATGAGCGGCTCGATGGAGCGCAAAATATTCAAAAAGGTTCGCACAACCACGTAGACGGCATACGTGAGCGGGTTCCCGCCCATCAGGTTGTGCGCCGCCAGGAACGAAAGCGGGATGGCAAGGATCATCCCCAAGCCGGTGGCAAGCAGGGCCATCGCCAGGGTTGCCAATGCGCCTTTCAACACCTCGTTCCCAACGAACGATAACTCGTATCCGCCGATGGGGCGGTATTGATAGAAATACACGCGATGGAATTGCGGCAATGTGGGGTCGGGCGCCGCCACCAATGCAGTGGACGGTACGCGGAGGGTGATTGTCAGTGAGCCGTTCTCGTCGGTGGTTGCCACCAACATTTGAGATTCGCCCTCGCCGACCATTTTGGGATCGCCAATGGGCGTGCGCCACAACACTTCGGTCTCGGTGTTCGGCCACAATCCGCTGGCACTTACGATCAACGTCTCACCGACACCGCCGCAATCCGGCATAACCGTGGCGATCTTTCCGCCATCTTCACGGCGCGCGGCCGGCGGTTCACTGGAGCAGGGAACCTGCACCAGCACCCAAATTTCATTTCTCTCGCGGCGCAACTGGACAAAATCGGGACGGAGCATCGGCCGCAGAACCGCGTTCACAGCACGGTCCATATCGGCCTTGCCGAAATCGATCTCCACCACCTGCCAGCCAATTCCATACGCGGCGATCAAGCCGGCTGCAACAGGCAGGAGGAAGGAACGCGCCCGCCCGCCCGCCAGACTGACTGCATCCCAAATGTTCCACAACCAGATCAGAATGGGAGACGCGTACCAAATGGGATCCTTGTACCAAACCACTGTCCCCAGCATCACAAGAAAACCGAGCAGGATGCCGACTCCGCGATAACGTTCGCCGAGCAGGATCTGCCCCAGGCCGGGCACCAACGCGGATGCGACTCCGCTTCGTACTACGGGACGGCGGGCTGCCGCTTCGTTGTCCATCACCGTCCTCACATCGAAGCCGCGCGAACTTCCTGCGCCTCTTCACCATAGATCTCTTTGAATTTGGCGCGGTCGATCTCCTGCGCCGACCCCTCGAAGACCTTCACACCGTCCTTCAACGCCACCACGCGTGTGGCATAACGATGGACCAGGTCTAAAAAGTGCAGCGAACAGATGACCGTGATCCCCTCTTTGTTGAGTTGTTCGAGATATTGCAAAATGGAATGCGAGAGGACCGGGTCAAGACTGGCGACCGGCTCGTCCGCCAGGATCAACTTCGGGTCCTGCATGAGCGCACGGGCGATCCCGACGCGTTGCTGTTGTCCACCGGAGAGGGCATCTGCGCGCTCATATGCCTTATCCGCAATACCCACGCGTTCGAGTGCGCGCAACGCGCGTTGTTTTTCATCCTGTGGCCAAAACCCCAGGAGGCTCATCCATGGGTTGACATATCCCAACCGTCCGGAGAGGGCATTGGCCATCACACTCGAGCGCTTGACCAGGTTGAATTGCTGGAAGACCATGCCGATCTTGCGGCGGATCTGGCGCAGTTCAGTGGGAGGTGCGGCGGTGATGTCTACATCGTCCCAGAGAATTTTGCCCTCGGTGGGATCGATCAGGCGGTTAATGCAACGAAGTAAAGTGGATTTGCCCGATCCTGACAGGCCAATCACAACCATGAACTCGCCATCCTTTACGTCGAAGGAGACGTTCTTCAATGCTTGTGTGCCGTTGGGATAGGTCTTGGATACGTTTTGTATTCGCAACATGGAGGCCTCGTGGAATGATTTTATCCGCTAATCTTCGCCCATCAGCGCGGATGCTTTGCACCAATTTACAAAGATTAACGGACAAACAAGAGAGAAAAAAGAGGGAGGACACGAATGCCCTCCCTCTTTTGTTTGAGTTGATTTACTTGAAGAGTGTCGTCGGGTCGATGCCGGAGGCTTCGAGGTAGACGCGGTAGTCATCGTAGAAGGTGTCGTCAACCACTTCGAGACCCTGGATGCTGTAGCCACCGCTCTTCAACAGCGCGATGCCTTCCTCGGTCGAGGCCAGGTCGATGAGGGCCTGGGTCAGTTTCTCGCGCATGTCCGCGGGGACGTTGCTGGCGTAAGAGACGTTGTCGTTCGGGATGAACGGATCGGAGACCCAGATAATCTGGACAACATCGTTCACATCCGGGAAGTCCGCTGCGACGTTGGAGCGGGCGTCAATGTAGGTGGCGCCGAAGTCACAAATCTCGCCCTTCGGGCTGAGATAGACGGACTTGATGACGGTCGGATGACCCTGCACCCACGCGCCAGACAGGACTTTGACGTTGTTCTCGGCGAGCAAGCCGTAGGGCAGAATATAGCCGGAGGAGGACAGGGGGTCGGTCCAGCAGGGCTTCTTGCCGTCGAACTGCGCCAGGGCGGTGGCGGCATCGGCGGTGGTGGAGCCAGTGGCGGCATCATAGTAGGAAGTGAAGCCGGCCGCGGCATTGGCGACATACTGGAAGCCGTAGTGGTTGGAGCCGTTGCGGACGGTCGCGAGCGCGACATCAGCATAGCCCTTGCCATGAGCCACAACGTACTGGGTCGGGGCGAGCCAGCCGATGTGAGCCTGTCCAGCACCCATAGCCTCGATCATGGCGGCATAGTTGGTGGGGACGACGATCTTGATGGTGTAGCCGGTCAGTTCGCTCAATTTATCGGCAATGGCCTGTCCACCGGTCTGCAGTTCCTGTGTGGTGGCGGAGGGGGCCAGAGCCATGATGAGCGGGTTCTCGGGGGTGCCGAGTGCCGCCGGGGCTTCGGTGGGTTCGGGCGTGGGCGGTTCAGTCGCCACAACGGGCGGCTCGGTCGCAACGGGCGCTTCAGTGGCGGCGGGGCCGCAGGCCGAAAGCACCAGAGTGAAGGCGACGAGCAGAGCGAATAAAACGGAAAGTCGCTTGGTCATTTTTCTTCTCCTCTAGAAGATATTGGGTTTGCAGGAAAGTCCCTGCTGAACGGGTTTTATCATAGCGCGCTTTCAGGTTCATGGCAAGTGATATTTGTTAGACAACCTTCTTAAATTTTCATCATTTCACCAAATCAGAGAGAAATAATTCTGATTCTTGCAAGAGGCGGCGCAGAGCGTCGTAGAACGTATCATCGATCAGTTCCAACCCGTCGATCTGATAAGTATCGCGCAGGGCCGCGATTCCCTCGTCGGTCTGGACCATCGACAGGAACGCCGCGCTGACGCTGACGCGCATCTCGTCGGGCAGGCTGGACGCGTAGGCGACTCCATCGAACGGGACGATGGGTTCTGTCCTCCAGACGACCACCACCCGTTCGGTCGCGTCCTCGTAACCGCTCGCGACGAACACCTGACCGTCCGCGATGACCGCGCCAAACTGACAGATATTTCCCTCGGGATCGGCATACAGCGATTTGATAACGGTGGCGTGTCCCTGCACGAACGCGCCCAACTTGGTCTGGATACCGTTCTCGGTCAGCGTGCCGAACGGCACAACGTAACCCGTTGCGGAATACGGATCGGTCCAGCAGGGCTTTTTATCGGCGAACTGTTTTAGCGCAATGGACGCGTCCGCGAGGTTCGTCCCCGTCGCGGGATCGAAGTACAGCGTGAACGTTCGGTTGGTGACCATCTCCCGGTTGACAACGAACTGCGCCGCGCTCAAGTCACGCCCGAAGACGGTAGTGGCGAGCGCCGCGTCGGCGTAGCCTTTTTCGTGAGCGAGCAGGTAGGGAAACGGTGCGAGGAACGCGATGTGGATGCGTCCCGCGCCGAGCGCGTCCACGATCTCCGCGTAAGAGGCGGGCGCGTAGGGGACGATGACCAGTCCCGTCAGGTGGGAGAGTTGCGCGGCCACGTCACGCGCGGAGTCGGAGATCTCGCCTGCGCTGGTGGGGAGCAGGGATAGGACGATGGGATTCGCGTCGGTGCCGAGGGGAGTATCAGGCAGGGGCGTGGGAAGGGCCGTTTGAGTCGCGGTGCGGCCCGGGGTCGGAGCGGAGGCGGTGGCCGTCGGCTGATTGACAGGCAGGTTGCAGGCGGTCAACGTCAGGACGAGTAAGGCAGTAAGGAGGGGAAGTCGAGTCATGAATTTAAAAAGCAGTAGAGCGAGATTATATCTCGCTCTACTGTTGATTGTTATTCTTTCGGGGTTTGTGCGGCTTTGCGTTTGCGATTGGCGTTGCGGATGGCACGCACGATCAGCCAGATGGGCAGGACGAAGACCGCGCCGATGGTGAGCAGTTTCGGCAGGAAGTTGACCACGAACCAGATGAGGAAGTCCACGAAATCCTGCCAGAAGTAGATCAGGTTTTGGACGGCATCGCGCAGGGTGCCTTCGGGTTTCCAGCCGAGCACTTCGATGGGTTGGACGGTTTCCTCAGCCACCAGGCGGACAGTGACGGCGGAGAGCGCGGCGGATTCTTCGAAGTACTTCATCTGGCCTTTGATCGATTCGATCTGGCCGCGGATGGAGGTGAGCTGGTTGAAGACGTTGAGCACGTCCTCGGTCTTCTCGGCCTTGCTCATGATCTCCGTCAGTTGCCGTTCGGCGGCTTCGAGATTCTTGAGTTGCGATTCCAGGTCCACATATTCGCTGGTGACGTCCTGCCCACTCTGGTTCTCGGACTGGACTTCGACCGCGTCGGCTTTGATCTTCTCAAGGGCGTCGTTCAACTTTTCGGCGGGGACGCGGATGACAATGCTCGCTTCAGGGACGGGAAGACCGTTGTTGGTGTACGTCTGGTACAGGTTTGACGAGACGACAAATCCGCCCATCTCTTCGGCCAGTTTGGAAATGCTGGTCATGGACGTTTCGGGGTCCTTGACCACAATGGACAGGTCCGCGTTGCGGATGACGAGGCGTTCGCGCGCGGCCGCGTCCACGTTGCCGCCGTTGGATTTATCTTCAGCGGGCATGGTCCCTTGCGGAAGCGGCGCTTCGGGCGCGGCGTAGGACGACTCTTCCACGTAGACCGAGTCACCGCCGCCAATTCCCATGGCAGGTCGTTCATAGGGTGGCGCCTCGGTGGCCATAGGGGCCAGCGCTTGCGTCCCACAGGCGGCCAGCAAAACAGCGGCGATCATCATGACAAACAGAGTGCGTTTCATTTTCTCTTCTCCTTGATTTCGGCGTTTTTCTACCGCAAGGACGGCTTGCCCATCGGAAAAGTTCCTCACTGAAAACCGATCACTGATAACTGATCACTGATCTACCACCCCTCCGCGATGCGCGCGGCGTGCTTTTCGGGCATCCCCAATTCACGGATGCGCGCCTGCACGGCGGGGATGTCATATTCCACGCGGCGCGGCTCCCACGTGCGGGCGATCGGGTTGTAAATGGCGTACGAGGCGCGCGGGTCGCGGTCACGCGGCTGGCCCACCGAGCCGGGGTTGAAGATGGCCCGCGGCGTCATTTCCACGGCTTCGCCGGGCGGCGGCACTTCCATCGAGACGCGGTCCCTCTTCTCATCCAGCTGGAACATGCACTGCAAATGCGCGTGGCCCACGAAACAGAAGGGCGTAGTGAAATAATCGAAATTCAAACGCGCCGAAAGCGTGTTCAGCACATATTCCCAGGTGGGGTCACGCGGCGAACCGTGGGCCAGCGTGACCGCGCCGTTCGTCAGCGTGGAATCGGGCAGGGAGCGCAAAAAATCGACGTTGTCCGCCGTCAGCACGCGCGATTGCAGGTCGAGCGAACGCCGCGCCTCGCCGTTGAACGCCGCCAGCGGCATCCGCCCCAAAATGGCCGCGTCGTGGTTTCCCAGCAGGCAGGTCAGGTTCGGCAGTTCACGGACCACTTCCACGCACAGGTTCGGGTCGGGGCCGTAGCCGACGACGTCGCCGAGGCACCAGGTCTCGTCCACGGCGCCCGCGTCCGCCAGCACGGCTTCGAGGGCTTCGTAGTTCGCATGAATATCCGAGATGACGAGGATGCGCATTATTTCTCCAGCAACGCCGCGAGGCGCGCAATGATGGTCTCCGCCACTTCGACCTTGCTCATCAGCGGCAGGCTTTCCTGCTTCCCCTTCGCATACAACAATGTAACACGGTTCGTCTCCACGCCAAACCCCGCGTCGGAGGCGGAGATGTCGTTGGCGACGATCATGTCCAGCTTTTTGGACTTCAACTTTTCGGACGCATTCGACAACAGATCGCGCGACTCAGCCGCGAACCCGACCGTCACTCGCGGTCGCTTCTTCCCTGACCTCGCGCGGGCTACCGCTTCGAGGACGTCTTCCGTCGCTTCGAGCGTGATCTGCGGAATCCCGTCCCGTTTCTTCATCTTGTTCCCCGCGGCTTTCTTCGGGCGGAAGTCTGCCACGGCCGCGGCCATGATAAGCGCGTCGGCATGGACGGATTCTCTCAGCACGGCCTCCAGCATCTGCTTGGCGGTCTCCACATGGACGAGGCGCGCACCCACAGGCGGAGTGAGTGACGTGGGCGTAGTGATCAATATTACCTGCGCGCCCGCATCCAGCGCGGCCTGCGCGAGCGCGTAGCCCTGTTTGCCAGACGAACGATTCGTCAGCACACGCACGGGATCGAGCGGCTCCTGAGTCCCGCCCGCGGAGATGACGACCGATTTAGCGGCCAACCGCCCAGCCCGTCCAAGAACGAGGCGCAGGTGACCGATGATCTCGGTCGGCTCGACCATCCGTCCGCGGCCGGAGAGTCCCGAAGCGAGATGACCCTCGGCGGGTCCAATGACCGACGCGCCGCGTTCGAGAAGAGTCGCCAGGTTGGACTGGGTCGCGGGAGCGTCGAACATCCCGCCGTCCATCGCGGGGGCAAGGACGAGCGGCGCGCGGTTGGCGAGCGCGGTGATGGTCAGCAAATTGTCGGCGAGACCGTGCGCCAGTTTGGCGAGGGTGTTGGCGGTGCAGGGCGCAATGAGGAGCGCGTCGGCCTGATGCGCCAGCCCCACGTGAAGGACGTGCGCCTCGCCACCCCACAGATCGGATTCGGTGTAGGCGCGGCGACCCGTCACCGATTGGAAGGTGAGCGGCGTGACGAATTTCTCCGCGCCCGCGGTGAGAATCACATCCACCTGCGCGCCCGCCTGCGTCAGTTTGGAGGCCAGGTCGGCGGCTTTGTAGGCCGCAATGGACCCCGTGACGCCGAGCAGGAGGTGCTTGTTGAGGAAGGGGGGCATGGGGTAATTATACTGCCAGAGGGGATGGGACGCGGAAAACGCGGATTTACACGGATATTTCAATGATGGGGAGACACGGTGGTTGAGTAGGCCGAGGTACTCCGAGGCCGTATCGGAACCACCTCATTTCAAGAAAAAATTCATTTGGATGTTACCTGTTGGTTTCGGTACGGGGCGGACAAACACGCCCCTACTCAACCAACGAGGTTTGGATGAAACACCACCTCATACCCCTTCATTTCATCCCCCTCATAGACAAACTTCGCCGAGAAAAATTTCCCCTCGCGGATCCACGGCAGGAAGACGTGATCGGACTCCCACAGCGGCAGGGACTCGACCTCCGCGTCGGGAATCCATTGCAGATGACCCTCGCTCGATTCCCAGGAACCCGTTTTCTTTAAGAAAACGGGTTCCTGACCCTCGAACTCGTGCGCGGTGAAGACGAAGACGTACCAGTCATCGCCTTTGAAATTGGGGAACATCAGCAAGCCGACCATTTTTGGATCCCGAATCCTCAGCCCAGATTCCTCGCGCACCTCGCGGATGACACACTCCTCGGGCGTTTCGCCAGGTTCAAATTTCCCGCCCAATCCATTCCACTTCCCCGCGTGCATGTCGTTCTCCTTTTTGACGCGGTGAAGCATGAGGGTGTGGCTATCGTGGTGCAGGTAGCAGAGAGTGGCGAGGAGCATGGGGAATAGAGGATGGAGGATGGTTAATGGTGGTTGATGGGTGAACATGACGATGGACACAGACCATGATCCATTTTCCATGATCCATCTTCCGCTATTTGTTCTTCAACCTCCCCAACATCCCCCGCACTGCGGAGGCCAGTTCATCGGGCAGGGACGAGAGGTCGGGGTTCTTTTCGCCCAGCACGATCAAGCCCAGCGCCTTGCCCAGCGCGCTCATGGACGCGTCCTCCGCCCGCGACATTTGCTGGAACGCGCCGAACAACTGCCCGCCCAATTCTTTATCGCCGCCTGCGGCACGCTCGACAAGTTCGAGGAGCTGGGGAAGGGTCATTCCTTGTTGATCTTCGTCCCCTCTCCTTATAGGAGAGGGCTGGGGTGAGGTCGGTTGTGGCTGACTTTCATCACCATTCAAAACTTGCAATGCACGTATGATAATAAGCGCAATTTCTCTTGCGAGTCCATCAGTTAATTTGCTCAAATCTCTTTCGCCAGTAACAAATTGCTGAATGGCTTGAGCGCCTTTCGCCCATTGCTCATTTGTTTGCATTTTCGGATACTCACCTTCCAAAAATGCTTTTGCTTTTTCATCACCATTTGCCGCTTGGACAATCGCCGCAATCAACGGCTCGAACTGCTTGATTTGCGTATCACTCCCCGCAAACGCCGCAAAGGACTCCTGCTCCTTGCGCCGCCACTCGCGGACTTCGTCCATGCGTCCACGCTTCTCGGCAATTTGGGCGAGAAGGTTGTAAAGTTTCCACGGCTGGGAGGAAAGATCGAGCGTTTCCTTGATGGCAAGCGCGCGGCGGGCGTAGGTCTCGGCTTCGTCGAGGCGGTTTTGGGAGAGGTAGAGGCTGGCGAGGTTGTTCAAACCTTTTGCCAAGTTTTGCCTATCAGTCACTTTTTCAAACAACTCAATCGCCCGCAAATACCAGCGCTCGGCCTCCGCAGGCCGCCCCGCGTTCTTCGCGACGATGGCGAGTTGGTTGCAGGAAGTTGCGGCTAACGCCCAATCGCCAAGATTTTCTTTGATAGCCAAACTCTGCTTGTAACACCGCTCGGCCTCGTCCCAGTCGCGGGCTTCCTGCGCGACCATCCCCAACTGGTGCCAGATGACGGCTTCACTCTGGTCTTCGCCCATGCGCTGAAAGAGACTCAACGCTTCCAGGTAGCGTTTGCGGGCTTCGTTCAGGTCGCCCTGCGTCATTGCCAGCGTGCCGAGTTGGCCGAGATCAACGCCCTGCCCGCGTTCATCTCCAAGTTCACGGTCAACTTCAAGCGCCGATTCATATTCTTTGCGCGCATTGTCATATTGCCCCATTTCAGCATACACATCTGCTAATTCTGTATGGCACGTACCGACTAATTGTTTGATATCTTTATCTTGCTCCAAGTTTTGAGACAGAAGAATCGCACGTTTATAAAGTTCAATCGTTTGCGTCGGGCGACCTTGTGCACCTATACAACGGCCAAGTCGTAGTAGAGTTCTTATTTGGTCGCTATGAGTGTTGTAATCCGCCTCCTCTTCCAGCCGTGACAGCAAGGCGCGGAAGACCTTCTCCGCCTCGCCCGCGCGTCCCTGTTGCAACAGTCTCTCCCCGCGCCCGCTTTCCAGCAGGTACTCGCGCTGGGTTATCTTGCCATCCGTGTTTACCTGTGTACTTGTGTACTTGTCTACTAGCGCCGCCACCTCATCCCTCTCCCTCCACCTGCCAAAGTAATCCAAAAACTTGTTGATGGAGTCGGCAAAGTTCACGGCCTCATCCAGCGCGCCCGCTTCGAGCGCCAGTTTGAGGGCGCGTTTCAGGTTGGGCAGTTCGCGCAGGACGATGGAACGGGCTTGGATGGGGGTTTGGGTATCGGCTTGATAGAGATAATTTGCTAATTCGTAGTATTCCTGCCAGTATTGCGTATTGCGTGTTGCGTAATCTGTTTGGCTTTCGGGTTGGGCGCGCAGGTGGGGGGCGAGGGTGGGGTGGAAGTGGATGAAGGGGACGTTCACGCCTTGGAGTTCTTCGACGCGGATCAGGGCGGTGGAGGTCAGTTGGGGTTTGAGGGCGTTCCAGGCTTCGGCGGGAATCTCGGTGACGGCGAGCAGGACATTTTCCAGCGCGCCGCCTTCGAAGACGGAGAGGCGCGTGAGCAGGGTTTTGGCCTCCTCCCCCAAGCGGTCGAGGGAGAAGCGCAGGGAGACTTCGAGGGAGTCGTTGCGTTCCCTGGCTTCGCCTTTTTTCATCTGCGGCAAAATGGTCTGGTACTGCTCCACCAGTTGCTCGGCGCTGTAGTCGCGCAGTTGCGGCAGGGCAAGTTGCAGGGAGAGCGGGTGGCCTTTGAGGAAGGTCAGCAGGTTTTCGAGCGGGACGCGCGGCGGGCGCGGCAGGCTGTAGGCTTCCAGGATCGAGGCGGCCAGTTCCAGCGCGTCGCTGGCGGTGAGGCCTGTCAGTTCTTTGTGTAAACAGGTTTTGCCTGGAGTAAATGCGGGGTGGGGGATGGAGGTGTTTCTAGTTGTAATCAATAACCGCGAACCCCGCTGGTCGAGTAGCCCCGCACGCTTTTCGCGGGGCGTACCGAGACCAGCAGTTCCAAACCATTTCGCCGCCGCATCCAACAACGCCTGCAATTCCGCCATCGGCGCGTTGCCGTTGGGTAAAACGCTTTCGAAATTATCGAAGACGATCAACGCGGGTTTTTCCTGGAGGGATTGGGCGATGGCCTCCACTTTATCGCCTGCGTGGATCTGGAAATTCTCCTCGACAAGGGCGTTCCCCAACTCGTTCAGGACGTACTCGAGGCTGGCTCCGTTTTCAAACGAGAGGAACGCCGCCCGCTCGAAGAGCCGCGTCCGCGTGAACCATTCGGCGGCTTGCGCGGCCAGCGAGGTCTTGCCCTGCCCGCCGAATCCGTGCAGAACCACGATGTTTCGCGTGGCG
The DNA here is from genome assembly GCA_049324715.1 of Chloroflexota bacterium. Lineage (GTDB taxonomy): Bacteria > Chloroflexota > Anaerolineae > Anaerolineales > Villigracilaceae > Denitrolinea. Next base: position 49,466 of record JBMOMR010000047.1, read on the forward strand.
AAGGCGCGTTCGAGGTCGAGCAGTTCCCGCGCGCGTCCGTGGAAGCCGTGGAGGGGGGCGGGAGGGAATCCGCCGCGCTCCCCTCTGGATTGCAGAGGGATGGTCGTTTTCTTTGTCGGCGCGATGGATTTTCCATCGGGCTTGAAGGGGATCAATTCGTCCGCCTGCTGGTAAAGGGCAGGGACAAACCAATCGTGAAGTTCAATCTCAACTTCTTTTTGTTCCTGATGATTGAAATAATGGTGACGACTTGTATCTGCGAGCAATTCCAATCTTGCCAGGCCAAGGGCGGTGTTGACGCTTTCGCCTTTTGCCAACGCAGTATAAAAATGTCCGATCAATCGTCGCGATGTTTCAACCAGAACGCTGTAATTCATGGCGACCACGCCGCCTACCCCTGATTCGATTAATTTCGCCGCGACGCTGCCGAATGGATTTCTGTCGTCAGGTTCCGCGCTTTGACAGGCATCCAAGATCATCAGCGGAATGCCACATTCATTCAGCAGGCTTCCCAAGCGGCTTGAATCAGCAAGGTCATTACTATAGTCGTCCTTTTCAAACAACAGGAAACCCAACCCAATTCCAGGATCATAAACGCCGTGTCCGTCAAAATGGACAACGTGCACAGGCGGTTGTTTTTTATCGCGAATACGATGCATCAACGCGGCTACTGTTGGCGGGCGCAGAAATTCGACTTCAACAGCGTCGCCAAGCTCGTCCAGCGCGTCAAGCAGTGGCGCCGCAGAACTGCGAGGATCAATGAAACCCGCCCTGGACGGTCGGCTTACAACCATCAATACGCGTACAGGTAACGAAAAATCGCGCGCGTCAGTCCCTCTTGTCTTTTGCATCCTTCGGCGAATATTGACGGATGGATTCCTGCTGAAAAGATACCCGCCTTCATCTGCAAGCAATTCCCATGGCAAACGAAGAATGCGCGGCTCTTTCGTGTCAATGACGACAGAACAATCCTTGCCTTCCTTCCGCCGTTCCATCACCCGCTCGTACATGCCCATTGCTCGCGCCGATTTTTCAAAGACGGCATTGAACAGGTCTTTGCCGATTTTTTCCAAGCCAGTCTCGATCTTTTCAATACGTTCGTTTTCTTCCTTGTAGCGATATTCCCATGAGCGTTCGATATACCAACGTAACTCTTTCAAATCTTTGGGGTCAATGGGATTCTTGAAATCGAACTTGTCCGACTGCGCGCCATCAAAATGCACCGTCGTTGATATGGAGGCTTCAAAATCAACATCCTTGTTTTCCACCTCATCGAAACTAATCACCAATTGGTTATCATTCGTCATGGCTATTCTCCTCGTTCACCAACGACAAAGCGCAAGCGCTCCGTATCATACGCAGGGGGCATCAGAAACAGTTTTCCAAAACGATCTTCGGCAGTTACATTCAATTCCAGTTTAGCCAGCGCATTATTCATTCCGTCGGGCAGGGATACGATCGCCACCATGCGCTTGCTTCCCCCTAGGGGGTATTTAGCATGTCCTGAAAAACGCCAACACAGGCGCGGCTCCTGCAACCCCTCGATCTGAATGACAGGCACAACATAACCAAAATCAATCGTCGTTTCGGCTTTTGCAATCGACACTTCCACAAGGGGAGTCAATTTAAAATTTGCGCCAACGCCAAGCGTGATTGCATTTTTCTGCTCCACCATTTGCTCACGCGGAAAAGCGTCAAAAACAATGGCTTTTTTATTTCCTTGCGGGTTGAGTGAAAGGTAAAACTCGGCCGAGGTCACTTTCATATTCCCGCTCGGCTTGAGCGTGAAAGCAAGTTGAAGCAAGTAAAAGCGATTGCCGCCGAGAGGCGGTTTCCACTTGTCCCCCAACATTTCCCCGTCTGCCCATTGGAACGGCTCGCCAATGCTCGCAGAGACGCCGTCCGCGCCGCGGTAGGTTGCCGCGGGCGATTCGAGCGCTCCCTCCCAAAGATTTCCTGTCTCACGAAAGTGGATCTCCATCTCTGCCTGCCTTTCCCGTGACGAACAAAAATCCGATATTCAAATTATAGGCGCGTCCGCTTATTTTGGAACGTGCCGATTGTCACCAAAACGCAAATCTCCCCACGGTCTATCCCCCAAACATCTTCTCCAACCCCACATGCACATGGTCGCGCCAACTGGTGTAATTGTGCGCGCCGACGTACTCGTGATAGGTCAGGTCGAAGCCGCGCTCACGGAGGAGGGGAACCATGCGGCGGTCGTCTTCGAGCAGGAAGTCGAATGCGCCCACGTCGAGGTAGATTCGTGGGGCGGGATACCCTTCGGGTACGATGTGGTATCCCGCCGAGGTGGAATGCGGGATGCCATCCCGCACCACATTGGCGTGGCGGATCAAGTCCACGGCGACGAAGTCGCGTCCCTCCGTCTCGAAAACGGGTGACTGGCTGAGGACGCGTCCGAAGATCTCGGGCATGCGCAATCCCGTGTAGACGGACATCAATCCGCCAAACGACGCGCCCAACACGCCGAACGCACCAGGTTGTTTTTTGATGTCGAGCAGTTTCAGTTCGCGACTGGCAAGTGGGAGAACATCATGCTCGATCCAGGCGAGGGTCGCGTCGGAGCAGGCATATTCAAGTCCACGGTGCGGACCGCCGTTGGGCAGGAACGCCATCGCAATGGGACGAATGCGCTTTGCCGCGATGAGATTGTCCACGATGATGGGCAGGCGTCCGCGGGTGAAATAGTCGGGGCCGTCGTAGACGATGAGGAGCGGGACACGTTCGTCTGTGGGCGGATGGTAGAGCCTGACGCGGCGTTTGCCAGGGAATTTCACCATCCATGTTTCAACCGTATGGAGGGAAAATGTCCCGCGCGGAACACCACGCTGACGGATCGTCCACGGGGAGGGACCTGCTTCGGGCATGTAGAAGAAATGGTTGTAATTGCCCAGTCCATTCCAGATTCGGCGCGGGTTGAGCGGGTCGCGGATGCGGGTCTTCGTCTCAGGGTAGTAAAAAGCATATTCGAGGTACGCGTCCCGCGCGAGGTCGAAGGAGGCGGCGACCAGTCCAGCAGAGACGCGTCGCAACGGTTGCGGATTCTCCTCCCAATCGTGGAGGTCGTCCACCAGATGCGGAGGGGAGTCGCCCTGCCAGAGAAAAGTCACGCGGTTCCCGTCAATGAGGGGATGGCCTTCGGTCTGTGCGCGAGTGAGCAGATTCTTTTTCATTTGATGAAGAGGACGGAGACGCCCGCCATGGCGAGGAACGTCCCCGCGATGGACTGCCAGCCGATGCGTTCCTTGAAAACGAAGTGGCTGACAGGCAGGAGGAAAATGGGTGAGAGGGAGGTGAGCACGCTCGCCACGCCGACCTCGGCATGTTGGACGGCGAACAGGGAGGACGTGACGCCGAGAACAGAACCGATCATTGCGGCCAACGCCAGAAATTTGAGGGCGTTTGGATTCTGCTGGAAGGCGCGGATTGTGCCGCCGACCTGTTTTTGGAACGCCGCCATCAGCCACAGACCGAGCGCGGCGGCCGTCATGCGGATGATGCTGGCTTGGAACGGGGGAAAATCGCCGAGCATGCCCTGTTTGGCGAGGATGTAGCCTGCGGCCTGCGCCAGCGCCCCGAGGATGCCGTACATCACGCCTGCCGCGACGTGCGAGCGCGACATCTCGGAGCCTGTGCGGTGGTCAAGTAACACCCAAACGATGCCGCCCAACGCCAGCGCGATTCCGAGAATCTGCATCGGGTTCAGGGTCTCGCCGAAGAACAGCCATGCCGCGACGGCCCCAAAGACAGTGGAGAGGGCAAAGATCAGAGAGCCGATGCGCGCGCCGACCAGCGCAAAGGATTGAAACAGGAAGGCGTCGCCCAGCGCCAGGCCAATGATGCCCGAGAGCGACAGCCACGTCCAACGGTCCGCGCCCGCGGCGAGCGGAAGCGGCTGTCCGAAGAGGATCAGGTTGATGATGAGCAGGTAGATGGACGCGAAGACGACGCGTCCGCGGTTGACGTTCACCGCGCCGACCTTCTGCACGGCACGCGTGATGAAGGTGGCGCTGAGGGTGTAGAGCAGGGAGGTGAGGAGACCAGCGAGTTCGCCGAGGTGGGTCATGGGGTGAGTGGTGATTGGTTATTTGCGGCTCTTCCGTAATTTTCGGGAAAGAACCTAAACACGAAGGGCACAAAGTACACAAAGGGGAAAAAGACGGGAATTTTCAGACGGTCTTCCTTCGTGACCTTTGTGTCCTTTGTGTTTTAAAAGGTTTTTCCGTTAAAAACGGGAGAACCTTATTTGCTGAACGTCCCCATCAACTCGCCCTGTGCGAGGATGTGACCTTCCATCGCGGCGAGCAGGTCGGCTTTGTCGGCGCTGGATGGAAGCGAGAGCAGGGTGTCCAACGCGTAGAGTTTGAAGAAGTAACGGTGCGTGCCTGACGGCGGACAAGGTCCGTGATAGCCATGACTGCGCGCGGATGTGATTCCCTGCAACGCGCCATTCGGAAGAGTCGCGTCCGTTGGCGTGTTTTCAGGCCAGCCATGCGCGGTGGTCGGGATGTTGAACAACACCCAATGCACCCACGTTCCCATCGGCGCGTCGGGATCGTCCATGATGAGCGCGAGGGACTTGGTGCCCGCGGGCGGTTCGTCCCATGTGAGCGCGGGGGACACGTCCGCGCCTTTGCAGGAAAATTTCGCGGGGATGGGCTGGCCGTAGCCGAAAGCAGAACTGGTCAACTGCATGGTGGCCTCCATTTCTACGAGCGGCGTTTCCTCGGCGGGGCCGAGGAGATACAGCACAAGACAACCGATCAATACAAAAGCAAGCAGTGAAATCAAAAAGACCGCATAAGGGTTGGTTCGCTTCATTCGTTCTCCGTGATGCAGACTATCGTTACAAATCTTCGCGCGTTGTGCCAGCGAATTCCAAAATGTAATCAGCGCCATAGGCGCGGCTGGGAGTTTGGAAGCCAGGCTTCAAATCTTCGGCAAGGATTCGTTTGGCGATGGCCGTCGCAGTGAGCATCGTCAGTTGATAGCCTTCGGCGACTCGCTGTTTCGACTTGACGACGGTCGCGCCGTCGGACGCTTCCGCGATCATGAGGGAGAATCCACTCGTCCGCTGCGCTTCGCTCGGACCTTCGGGGCGGAATCGCAAAAACGATTGCAGGAGGCGTTTGACGGGTTTGTTGTACAGCGCTGGCCCGATGACGCGCATGGCTTTCAAAAGATTGATAGCCGCGGGCGGAAAGGCCATGTACGTTTCGATGTTTGGAATCCCCGTACTGTGATACGCGGTGGACACGTCTCCCCAGCCGATCGAGACCAACTTGACAGGGCCGCGGCCGAAATCGCGTTCTTCCACGTTCCACGCGGGCGGCACACTGACGATTTTCCCCTCGCGTCGGATTCGTCCGCCGCGTTGCATGTTTTCGATGCCCGAGCGCGCCGTCCCGCGCGAGACGCCGCCGCCCACGCCGCGGATGAAGAGTTTGAGATGCGTGGCGGAGGGGAGTCTCTGCTTCACATGCGCGGCGAGACAATCGGACGGAACCACGTCAAAGCCCGCGCCTGGCAGGAGCATGATGCCTTTCTCTTTCGCCTGCGCGTCGAGCGGGGCGATGGCCTCGAACTCCTCGATCTCCCCGCTGATGTCAATGTAGTGCGCGCCCGAGCGGAGACAGGCTTCGACCATTGCCTTCCACGTGTGGACGAAGGGTCCCGCGCAATGGACGACCAGTCCCGTGGCACGCAACGCGTCATCAAGCGCGGCCGCGTCCGAAAGCGGGATCACGCGATAGTCGAGGCCGAGGCGTTCTGCCTGGGCGCGCAGACGCGTTTCATCGCGTCCCGCGAGAATCGGACGGAGTCCCTCGCGGAGGGAATGTTCGGCAATTAAATTTCCAGTGTAACCGTAGGAACCGTAGAGGAGGAAAGTGTTGGGCATGGGGGGATTATACGCCAATGCCATCATGAAACTTTCGGGCAGTTCTCAAAACCCACGACAAAACTGCCATGAAGCGCCAGCAAATCACTGGTTTGTAAATAACAATTATCGTGATAAGGCGACTAGTACTGAAAGATAACTAGGTCGCATTGTCTACATCGTAATGCAGGCAGGCGCGGATTTTCCCAAAAAGGAATCGGCGATAACGCTTCAGCGGCAATTGCAAATTGCGAACCTTGTTTTTCATCAATTGCCCATCTTATTGAATGATGACCAAGAACATATCCCTTCTCCATTTCTTGGCCACATTGAGGGCAAGGGTAATCGTTTATTGTCTTTTTAGGTTGCACCATTGGTTTCTCCAACTCCTACTCTCAGCAAATCCTCGGCAACATCTCCCCCGCCAACATATCCACAATGCGCGTCGTCCCGATGGCTGTGCGGAGCAGGACGCGATTCTGCGGTTCAGCGGTCACTTCGCCGATGATGACGGCTTCTTCGCCATAGCGCGTTTTCCGCATGGCAGCGAGCACGCGCTCGGCATCATCCTTCGCGACCATCGCCACGAGTTTGCCTTCGTTCGCCACATAAAGCGGATCAAACCCCAGCATCTCGCACGCCGCGTTGACGGCGAGATGGACGGGGATAGCCGTCTCGTTGAGCATGATGCAACATTTCGACTGCGCCGCGATCTCGTTGAGCGTGGTGCCAAGTCCGCCGCGGGTAGGATCACGCAGTACATGGACATTTGGACTCGCATCCAGCATGGCTTCGATGAGATGGTTAAGCGGCGCCACGTCGCTCTGGATGTCGGACGTGAATCCCAACTCGCCGCGCGCCCCGAGGACTGCGATCCCGTGGTCACCGATAGGACCCGACAGAATGACCACGTCCCCCGCTTTCGCCTCTGCCCCACCGACGCGAGTTCCCGCGCGCCGCAAGCCCACGCCCGTGGTGGTGACGTAGAGTCCGTCCGCTTTACCGCGCTCGACCACTTTGGTATCGCCCGCCACGATCTGGACGCCCGCCTCTTTTGCCGCCGCGCTCATGGACTCGATCACGCGTTGCAGCGTCTCGATGGGTAGACCCTCCTCGAGGATGAATCCCGCCGTCAGGTAGAGCGGACGCGCTCCCAGCATCGCCACATCGTTGACCGTCCCACAGACCGCCAGTTTGCCGATGTCCCCGCCAGGGAAAAAGAGCGGTGTGACCACATGCGCGTCCACGCTGACGGATAGTTCCACGCCATTAATTTCCAGCGGCGCGGCGTCATCGCCCGTCCGCAATATGGAATTATCGAACGCGGCCAGGAAGGTCTTGCGAATCAGGTCATGCGACATCCTTCCGCCCGAACCATGTCCGAGCACAATCTGCTCGTTGTGGGTGAGGGGGACGGGACATACCGCGCCTTCGATGTGTGGGAGTTCGTCTGTCATTACTGCTCTCTGTTCTCTACTCTCTTCTCACTTGTATTTGTAATACGCCGCGCACGCGCCCTCAGACGAGACCATCGTCGCGCCGAGCGGATGTTCGGGCGAGCATTCTTTTCCGAAGGCGGAGCAATCGTGCGGTTTTTTCAAACCTTGCAAAATCTGTCCCGCAATGCAGAGCGGGGATTCCTTCGTCTGGATGTCACCCACGTCGAAGCGCTTCTCGGCGTCGAAGTCGGCAAACTCGGGACGGAGCCGCCATCCGCTCATGGGGATGACGCCAATGCCGCGCCAGGTGCGGTCGCAGTCTTCGAAGACCTGTTGGATCGTTTTCTGCGCGGGCTGGTTGCCTTCAAAAGTAACGGTACGCGCGTAGGCGTTTTCCACATCCACGCGTCCCTCTTCCAACATGCGGATGGTGTACAGAATCCCCTGCGCCAGATCGAGCGGCTCGAAACCTGTCACCGCCATCGGGACGCGATACTTCTCCGCCAGCGACGGGTACTCGTGATACCCCATCACCGCACAGACGTGACCTGCCAGCAAAAATCCCTGCACACGGTTGGACGGCGATCCGAGAATGGCGTGCATGGCAGGCGGGACGCGCACGTGTGAAACCAAAATGGAAAAATTCTTCAAGCCCAATTTTTGCGCGGCCAACACGCTCATCACGTTGGCGGGCGCGGTTGTCTCAAAGCCGATCGCGAAAAAGACCACCTGCTTGTCGGGATTCTGCTTTGCGATCTCCACCGCGTCGAGCGGCGAGTAGACGACGCGCACCTGTCCGCCTGAGGCTTTCACCGAGAACAAGTCCCGCCCCGAGCCAGGGACGCGCAGCATGTCGCCGTAGGAGCAGAAGATGACGTCAGGTTGGGATGCTATCGCCAGCGCCTTGTCGATCAGTTCAAGCGGCGTCACGCAGACGGGACAGCCTGGGCCGTGGACCAACTCGATGGACGGTGGCAGGATCTGGTCCAGCCCGTAGCGGACGATGGCGTGCGTCTGTCCGCCACAAATTTCCATCAGCACCCACGGGCGCGTCGCGATGCGCGCGATCTCGTCCACCACGCCGCGCACCAAAGCCGCGTCCCGATATTCGGTGATGTATTTCATACGGTTAGCGGTCTCGCCGCGTCCGCGTCGAAGCCAAGTTCTTCTTCAAAATCTGTGATCTCTTTCAGAAGCGCCATCGTCTCGTTGGCTTCTTCCTCGCTCAGCAGGTTGAGTGCGAAGCCCACATGGATAATGCAATAATCGCCCACCTTCGCTTCAGGTACGTAAGACATGCAGGCCTCGCGCACCACGCCGCCAAAGTCCACGCGCGCCATGGGCAGCCCGCCTTTTTCATACAACTCGGTAATTTTTGCTGGTACTCCTAAACACATTTTGGTCTCCTAGTCTTCTAGTCTTCTAGTCTGCTAGTCTGCTAGTCGCTGGTCGGATAGTCGGCTGGCGGCGATGACTGCCTGTCCGAGCGAAAGCCCGCCGTCGTTGGTTGGCACTTCGCGATGAATATATACCTTAAAACCTTCATTTTCCAACAGTGGCAAAGTTCGCCTCAACAGGGTGAGATTCTGCCAGACTCCACCCGAGAGTGCGACCTCATTCACGCCCGTTGCTTCTCGCACCCCAAGAGCGGCTACGCGCACGACATCCGCCAGACCGTTGTGGAAGCGCGCCGAAATTTTTTGGATGGGGACTCCCGCTAAAACGTCCGCGGTCAACGCTTCGACAGCGCTTCGGACTCCGACTTTGGGCGGACTCCACGTAAATGGGTATTTCCCCGCCTCGGCCTCATCCGCCAACGCCTCGAACTCGATGGCCGCCTGCGCCTCATAGTTGACCGACTGCCGCCCCCCCGCCAACGCCGCCGTCGCGTCGAAGAGACGTCCCATGCTGGAGGTCAGCGGTGTGTTGATTTTCTTTTCGAGTTGCGTGCGGAGCAAGTTGCGGTCATCCGCACAAAACTCTTTTACCGAGTCGAGCCGCTCGTCCCAATCCAATCCCAGCGACCAGAGAAGCGCCAACGCAGTCCGTGCGGGCTTCTTGATGGCTGCGTCGCCGCCAGGGAGCGGAAAATATTCGAGTTGGCCGACGCGCTGGTAGCCGCGATAATCCGCGACAAGAATCTCCCCGCCCCAGATCGCGCCATCGTCACCGTAGCCCGTCCCATCGAACGCGAGCCCGATAACGGGACGCGAGCCGTCCAGTCCATGCTCGGCCATGCAGGCCGCGATGTGAGCGTGGTGGTGTTGGACGGCAATTGTGGGAAGATGTTCAGCCTCAGCGCGCTGAAGCGTGTAGCGTGTTGCGAGGTAGTTTGGATGGAGATCGTGAGCGATGGCAACAGGCTTTACGCGGAAGAGACGCTCGAAATGCTCCACGCCCTGCTCGAAGGATTTCAACGTCTCGTAGTTTTCCAATTCCCCGATGTGGTGACTGAGGAAAGCGTAGTTCTTGTTGGTAATACAAAAAGTGTTCTTCAGTTCCGAGCCAGTTGCCAGAATGTGCGGGACTTCAAAGGGAAGTTTTACTGGAAATGGGGAATATCCCCTTGAACGACGGATTGGGTAAATGCTACGTGTTGCGTGTTCCGTTTGACTGATGACTGACGACTGGTCACTGAACACTCGCACTACCGAATCGTCGCACCGAATGTGGATGTCGCGATTGTGGAAGAGGAAAGCATCGGCTAATTGCGATAGCCGTTCGCGGGCTTCATCGTTGTCGGTGGCAATTGGTTCTTCGGATAAATTTCCACTCGTCATCACGAGAGGAGGAAGGTCAAAGGTCGAAGGTCGAAGGTCGGGATTGGCGAACATAAGGTAATGGAGTGGAGTGTAGGGCAGCATCACTCCGAGCCAATCCTGTTTCGGCGCAACTTCGTGGACGATATTTGATTCGGGTTTGCGATTGAGGAGCACAATCGGGTGCGCGGCGGATGTGAGCAAGTCGCGTTCCGCGTCGCTGACGAGGCAGTGACGTTTCACCGTTTCCATATTGGGCATCATCAGCGCGAAGGGCTTGTCCACGCGGAGTTTGCGGCGGCGGAGTTCGGTCACGGCGTTGGCGTTCGTCGCGTCGCAAGCTAGATGAAATCCACCCAATCCCTTGATCGCAACGATTTTCCCCTCTATCAAAAGTCTCTGCGTCTGAATAATTGCATCATCGCCGACAAGCGACTTTTGACCTTCGACCTTTGACCCGTTCTCCAACCAAACATGCGGCCCACACACAGGACACGCCACAGGCTGGGCGTGGAATCTCCTGTCCGCCGGGTCTTTGTATTCGCGTTCGCAATCGGGACAGAGCGGAAATCCCGCCATCGTGGTTTTGGGGCGGTCGTAGGGAATGTCTTTGATGATGGTGAAGCGCGGTCCGCAGTTGGTGCAGTTGATGAAGGGATAGCGGTAGCGTCGGTCGGAGGGATCGAAGAGTTCGCGCAGGCAGTCATCGCAAATGGCGACATCGGGCGAGATGGGTTGGAAGGCGCCCTCGATGGAGGTCGAATGTTGAATGTCGAAAGTCAGACAGTTTTCCAGCGGGACTTCCCGAACAGTGATTTCGTCCATCACCGCCAGCGGAGGCTTCTCGCTCGATAGTTTTTCGATGAAAGAATTGACAACATCTTCATTCCCCTCCACGTGAATATCCACGCCCGCAGATGTGTTGTTGACCCACCCTTTTAGTCCGAGCCGCGTCGCAAGGTTGTAAACAAACGGGCGAAATCCAACCCCTTGAACAATGCCCGTGATGTGAACTCGAAGCCCTTGCATGGTTTTCGTGTACCTGTGTACGTGTCTACTTGTGTACTTGTGACACGATCCACTCGATCCACGCGTCCATCCCTTCGCCTGTGCGGCAGGAGGTGGGGAAAGTGACCACGCCAGGGTTGAGGGCTTCGACGCCGCGCGTGAAGTAGTCCATGCGGAAGTTGATGTAGGGCAGCAGGTCCACTTTGTTGACTACCAGCGCGTCGACACCGCGGTACATGCCTGGATACTTATAGGGCTTGTCATCGCCTTCTGGAACGGACGCAACGAGGATGGATTTGTGCGTTCCAAGTTTAAACGAGGCAGGGCAGACGAGGTTGCCGACGTTCTCGACGATGAGCAGGTCGAACTGCGTCAGGTCGAGTTGGTTGAGCGCGCCGTGGAGCATGACCGCGTCGAGGTGACATTCGCCGCCCGTGTTGACCTGGATGGCGGCCTGCGCGCCCGCAGCCGCGGCTCGGTCGGCGTCGATGGAGGTGGCGATGTCGCCGTCCACGACCGCGACCCGTAAGCGGTCCGCGAGACGCGGTAACGTCTGCTCGATGAGTGAGGTCTTGCCCGCGCCAGGCGAGGCCATCAGGTTGACGGCGAAGACTCCCGCCGCGTCCAATCTGGCGCGGTTTTCTTCAGCGAGTCGGTCATTGGCGTTGAGAATGTTTTCGACAACAGGGATGCGTTGGGTCATGGGCTTCTCGTTTCAAATGGTGGTCGAGTAGGCGGCGGGTCTCGATACGTGCTTCGCACTACTCGACCATCGCCGCCGTACCGAGACCACGATATTATTCCACATCAATCGCCTCGAGCGAGAACTCCTCGCCTGCGACGATCTTGGCTCCGACACTGCCACAGTTCGGGCAGACGAGTTCCTTTTCCTTTGGATTGTACTTCGTAAAACAAGCCATACACTGCAATTCGGCAGGGACGCGGCGGAAGTGGAGAGTCGCGCCCTGAGCGATGGTCCCTTCGGCGATCATGTCCCAATAGAACTGGATCGAGTCGTCCACCATCGTGGCAAGTTCGCCCATCACGATGTGCAGGTCGGTGACGCGTTTCGCGTCCGCCTGCTTGGCGTGGCGCAGGGCAATTTCGAGCAGGGACTGGGTGATGGGAAGTTCGTGCATAATCCAGTGTTCAGTAAACAGTGATCAGTGGTCAGTTGGCGGCGGGGACGAGGATCTTGGCAAAGTCAATCGGTTGCACACCAGGCGATTCTATCTTATTTTGGGCGTAGAAGTTCTCGATGAACTGCGCCACCGTCGCCACGTCAGCGGCAATTCCGTGCAGGGATTTTTCCAACTTGGGCAGGCTTTCCATCGGGTAGAAGAAGAAATCGCCCGAAAGGTGGACATCCTTCAAGACGCCGTTTTCGTTGACGGCCGTCACGCGGATCAAGCCACCTGGGGCCTTGACCATGTTCTGGACCACGTACACGCCCTCGCGGATCTTCACTTGACGCGCGTCGGGGCGGCGGCGGTCATTGGCGAACAGCCACTCGTCGGTGTAGCGTTCGAGTTGCAGTTCATCAGCCTTCGCCACCAGGTCCGCGTCGGGAACGGTCTTCAGGCTCATCGGTCCCAGAATAGACTCGTAGCGTTTCGCCAGCGCGTCGCCCAAAGCGCGCGTGTCGGGCACAGTCCCCGTCTCGCGGCGCATGGTACTGAGATTCTCCTGAAGGGTCTTGAAAACCTTGTCGCGGAATTTTTCGTCGGGCACGCGCAGGCACTTGCTCATCGTCTCGTAATCGAAATCGAGGATGAAATTACCGACGATGATGATCATGTCATTGATCTCGGCCGCGCCGTTGCCCGAAACTTTGCGTCCGTTGGAGACAATGTCGTTGATGGGCTTGTAATCGCACTGGACGCCGAACTCGCGGTAGGTCTCCACCACGGGCATGAGGAACTTGCGATAGAGCGCGTCCTTGTCACTGACCACCTGCGGGTTGTCCTTGCGCAGGATAAGTTGGTAGAACAACTGGCCGCCATCGAGGTAGACCGCGCCGCCTCCCACCTCGCGGCGGAAAACGGGGATCTTGTTCGCGGCCGCGTAGGCCAGGTCAATTTCCTGCTCGGCATCCTGATGGTAGCCAATACACACATACGGTGTAGCGGGACGCAGGATAAAGAGCGCCTCGTGCTGTAAATAGGCGGCGGCGTGATACAGGGCCTGGCTGTGTTCCCAGGAAACTTTGTCGAGGAAGAAGTAGTCCATGATGTTTCTCCGTTGATTGATTTACTCCGCAAGTAGAACTTGCAGATTCCTTTTAAGAATGGAATCCCGAAGTTCTACTTCGGGATGACCAACCCCCACTCGCGCAAAACCCGCTCGGCTCTTTCCAGGATTTCAGGCATAACGGCCTCGATCTCGGGACTGATGCCGTATCCGATGGACATGTCCACGGGCTGTGCGCCGACGAGGTGCAGGTATTCGGGGAAGTGGTCGCGGATCTTCGCCAGTCCCAGCACTTCCTGAAAGGTGATCTGGTGGTCCGACATTTTGATGTTGCGATACAGGGGAATTTCGTCTTTCGCCAATTCCATCACCTGCCCAGGCAGGGTGAAACGGGAGATCATCGAATCGAGCACCAACAAGTGGGAGGTTTCCTCCACCCACGGCAGGAGATTCAGTCCCAGCGCGCCGCCATCGAGAAATTCCACCTCGGGGGCGTGCGCGGCCAGTTTTTCCTCCAAGAGAGCCAGGGCTTGTACCCCCAGGCCTTCATCTTTGTTCAGCGTATTTCCCAACCCCATCACGATCTTCCGAGTGGCACCGCTAACGCTCATTCCAATCTCCAAATTTCAAAATCTGCGCCAGGCTCCACGGATACCACTTTCTTCTTCGAGCCTGACATTTGTTTGTAGAAGCCTTCGAACAGACCGACTACATAGAACCGCACGGACTTTGCGTCCAGGCTAACGTTCTGCATTTCTTCCATCACATGGTTGCCCGTCACACGCAACTCGCCTGCGGCGGACAATTCCAGTCCGTTCAGGAAGCCGAGTTCCACCAGCATCATTCCACTGCGGCGGGCGGCCTCGTCTTCGGACAGGGTGAGGGGCAGCATCTCGATCAGGTTGGCAGACGCCCGTTGACCTGCCGAGCGCAATACCGCCTGCGCCCCATGCTGACCGATCAACTGTTCCAGACCATCCGCCACGAACAACAACGATTTAAGGCTGACTTCGCAATCCATATTCATGCCAAAATTGTAACATCCAGCCAGCCATGGCCGCGTGGCAAATTCAGGATAAAACAGCCTCCGAGGCTCTCTCCCCCGCCTTGGAGGCTTGTATCCTAATCGGTCAATGCTAACTCACGCAGACGTTCATGCCCGTGGCGACCTCGCCGAGATCGTTCCCGTCCGCATCCACCATGTGGATGGCGCAGGCCATGCACGGATCGAACGAGTGGATGGTGCGCAGGATCTCCAGCGGCTGGTCGGGGACGGCGAGAGGCGTCCCAACCAACGACATCTCGTACGCGCCTGCCTGTTCCTTGTGGTCGCGCGGGGAGGCGTTCCAGGTGGTCGGGACAACCATCTGGTAGTTGGAGAGTTTGCCGTTATCGATCACACACCAGTGACCGAGGGCGCCGCGCGGGGCTTCCATGAAGCCAAAGCCTTCGGCGTGCGACGGCCAGGTGGAGGGTTCCCACTTATCGCCGTTGAAGGTGTCGGTGTCACCAGCCTTGATGGCGTCAACGAGGCCATTGTAGGCGGTGAGCAGGTAGTCAGCGAAGACCTTGGTCTCGATGCCGCGGGCGGCGGTGCGGCCCAGGGTCGAGAAGACCGCTTCGAGCGGGGCCCCGAGCGTCTTGAGAACGTAGTTCGTCAGTTCCTGAGTCTGCTTGTGTCCGCTGGCATACATCGCCAGGACGCGGGCGAGCGGTCCGACTTCCATCGGGGTTTCCGCCCAGCGCGGAGCCTTGAGCCAGGAGTACTTCTGCTCGACTTCCAGTTGTTCGAAGGGCGGCTTGGGACCCGTGAAGTTGAACTTGGTCTCGCCCTCCCACGGATGCAGACCCTGCTGGTCGCCGCCAGAGTACTCGTACCACGAGTGAGCGGCGTATTCCTTCATCAACTCGAAGTCGCGCGGGTTCGGCTCTTCGATGTGCGAGAGGTCGCGTCCCATGATGACGGCGCGCGGCACCACGTACTTGGAGGTGTCGCTATTGTCGGTGTCGGGCAGTTCGCCCCAGGTTAGGAAGTTGCCGAGGCCTTCGCCGAGGGCCGCGTAATCCAGATAGTATGGTGCGACCGCCAGCAGGTCGGGGATGTAGACCTGGTCCACGAATTGGATCATGCGGTCAATGCTGTCCTTGATGATGGACAGGCGCTCGGCGTTGAGGGCGGTGTCGCTGTTCGGATCAATTGGCATCGGGACGCCGCCCACCACGAAGTTCGGGTGCGGGTTCTTGCCGCCGAAGATGGTGTGGATCTTGGTGAAGGTCTTCTGCGCGTCCAGCGCTTCGAGATAGTGCGCGGTCGCGATCAGGTTGACCTCGGCGGGCAGTTTGTAGGCGGGATGTCCCCAGTAGGCATTGGCGAAGATGGACAACTGTCCGCTGTCCACGATGGCCTTGACCTTCTTCTTCACGTCCCCAAAGTAGGCGGCAGACGCGTGCGGGTAATTGGGCGAAATGGATTTCTGGATGTCGGCGGCCGCGGCGGGGTCTGCAGAGAGACAGCCTGTGATGTCCACCCAATCGAGCGCGTGCAGGTGATAGAAGTGCATCACGTGATCGTGGACGTATTGCTGGGCGATCATCAGGTTGCGCATCAGGTTGGCGGCCTTGGGGATCTTAATATCCAGAGCATCTTCCACCGAGCGGATGGACGCGAACGAGTGGACGGTGGTGCAGACGCCGCAAGCGCGCTGGGTGAACGCCCAGGCCTCGCGCGGGTCGCGGCCTTTCAGGATGATCTCGATACCGCGCACCATCGTGCCAGACGAGTACGCGCTCTTGATCTTTTTATCCGCATCCAGTTCGGCCTCGATGCGCAGGTGGCCTTCAATGCGGGTGATGGGGTCAACAACAATTCGTTGTGCCATGGTTTTCTCCTATTGGTCACGAAGCCAGGCTAAGGCCTCGCCCTCGGTTTCAAAATAGCGCACGTCATGCGCGAAGTGCGAGTAGTAACTTTGCGGCAAGTCCAAAATGGACAGATCGATCTTCGTCCCGAAGATGGCGGCGGTGGGCATGATGGGGCGGAACTGTTTGATGTTCTGCGCGCATTCCTCGCCCGTCGAACCCGTCAGGTCGATCAGCAGTTTGCCGTGATAGTTACTGAAGAAAGTCGCCAGCGCCTGCACGTCTTCGTGGCTGAATGGGCCAGTATGACGGCAGCGCATGATTCCCTTCTCCACAGGGGTCAGCATAAAGGACGGTGTCATCGCAAGCCTCCTATTCCTCAAGGGCGTCGGCCACCATTTGGGCCAGGCCAGTGACTTTCCAATCCAGTTTGAAGTGTTCGACGCTGTCGGTGTATTGCAGGCGGCAGTTGGAGCAGGTCATCGTGACGGTCTTCGCGCCGACGGCATTCACCTGGTCGATCTTCAATTCGAACGCGGCGTAGCGGACGGGGTCCGCGGCTTTGACGGCGATCACGCCGCCACCGCCACCGCAACAAACGGACTCTTCACGATTGGGCGTCATCTCTTTGAACGCGTCGGGCGCCAGGACCTTGAGGATGTCGCGCGGTTCCTGGATGTGTCCACCCTTACGCTGGATCTTGCACGCGTCGTGGAAGGTGATCGTCCCGTTGTTGTTGAAGAAGCCAGGTTTGAGTTTGATGCGTCCGCTTCCGACCAATTCGCCGAGAACGCCCGTGATGTGGATGACTTCGAAGTCGTTGGCTTCGGGAATCCAGTTGGCGGCGTGCCAGCGCAAAGCGTCGTAGGCGTGACCGCACTCGGTCACCACGATGCGCTTGACGCCGAGTTCCTTCGCGCCTTCGAGCACGCGGTTGAGGAACAGTTTGGTATTTTCTTCACTGCCCTGATAGAAACCGAAGTTGACGATCTCGCGCGCCTTACTGCTGACCGTCCACTTTTCGCCAGCCTTGTTGAGGACTTTGGCGATGGCGGCGACGTTGGTTGGGAACTTCATCACTTCGATGGACGAGAAGACCACCATCGTGTCCGCACCTTTAACGTCGCGCGGGATCTCGACTTCCCATTCGTCGGCCACCCACTCGAGGCGCTGGTCCCAGACCGAATCGGTCATGCCGAGCGGACTGCCTTCCTTGACCTGCTTCTCGACCGCGGCCATCAAGTCAGCGGGGAGGACTTCCGCGGCGGCGAGTCCCGCGCGCATCCCGTGCAGAAGCGAACCGATGTCGATGCCCATCGGGCAGACCATCGAGCACTTGTTGCACACGGTGCAGGCGTGATAGTTCAGGTCGCTCCAGTGGCTGAGGTCGGCGTCGGTGACGCGTTTGTCAAGTCCGATCGCGACCTTGAGTCCGCCGACGAGGGTGAAGCGTTGTTCGTAGGCACGGCGGAGCAGTTCCATTTTCCAGACGGGAGCGTATTCGGGGTTGCCCGTTGCCTGGTAGAAATGGCAGGCTTCGGCGCACATGCCACAGCGGGTGCAGGCTTCCAGTTGCGCCGCCACCCAGCCGCCCGTCTCGTGTACGAAGGTGTGGATTGCATTATCAGTTGCTGTCATGACTCACCTCCTACACCGACACGCCGCGCTTGCCAAATTCCTGTCCGTGAATGGCACGCGAAATGAAATAGAACATGAAATGAGAAATGCGGCTGAGCGGGATCCAGATCAGCAGGAAATCCACCGAGAGCATGTGCAGGCTGTAAAGCACTTCATAAGGGAACCACAGGTGATGGGTCATCATGTAGCCCGTCACCATCGGCAGGAAGACCGTCAGCCAGGCCATGTATTCGGCGGGGCCAGAGATCAGTTTCAATACGGGATGGGAGGCGCGGTTGACGAGCAGGACGATCATCGCGGCAATCGCGGCCGCGGCCAGCCAGTCCACGATGGGCAGGGCCAGGGTCGGCCAGCCGAAACCGAGCAGGCTCTTGAAGACGAGCATGTGCGGCGCACCCAGCAGAACCACCACGAAAAGACCGAGGTGGAACAGACCGCCGCCCACGTAAATGATGGGATTGCGGTTGAAGGTGTTCTTCACCCACGGGATGAATGGCCAGATCAGGATGCCTTTCAGGAAGGATTTGACCACGCCCGCGGCTTTACTGCCTTTGACGGGAACACGGTCCTTGCTCCACCCGAGGGCGATCACGTTGACCAGGCGATACACCATCCCGCCGACGAAGAACAACAACGCGGCGTAAAAGAACGGGCCGCGCGCAAATTCAAGCACGGCTTGCCAGTTCATTTCTTCGCTCCTTTGGCCTTCTTCTTGGCCTGGTTGGCCAGCGCGGTGCCGATACCAATGGCCGCGCCTGCCGCCACTGCCGCGCCGACTGCCGTCGCGGTGGGACGATCCAGCGGAGCCGACTGTCCCTGATAGAAGCCGCCGCCGTCCCAGAAGTTCGGTTCGGAGCAGCCGAGGCAGGGATGACCAGACTGGATCGGGAAGGAAAGTCCCTGGTCCCATTTGATGGTCGCGCAGGCATTGTAGGTTGTGGGGCCTTTGCAACCCAGTTTATAGAGACACCAACCCTGTTTCGCACCTTCATCGTCGAACGAAAGGGCGAACTTGCCCGCTTCGTAAAAGCCGCGGCGCTGACAGCGGTCGTGAACGGTCTGACCGTAGAACGTCTTGGGGCGATTGAGCGAATCCAACTCGGGCAACGCGCCGAAGACGACGAAATGCGCGATCGTGCCAGCCGTCGCTTCGGGGATGGCGGGACAGCCAGGGATGTTGACCACGGGCTTGTCCGTGATGAGTTCCCAGACGCCCTTGGCGTCGGTGGGATTCGGCTTGGCCTTGGGCAGGCCGCCGTAAGCGGCGCAGTTGCCAGTGGCGATGATGGCCGCCGCGCCCGCCGCGGCTTCTTTCAGGATGTCGATCGCACTGCGACCGCCGATGGTGCAGTACGCGCCATCGAGCGCCATCGGAATGCTTCCTTCCACGACGAGGATGTATTGTCCCGCGTATTTTTCCATGGCCTGTTTCTTGGCTTCTTCCACCTGGAAACCAGCCGCGGCGGAGAGGGTCTCGTGATATTCGATGGTCAGGGTGTTAAGCACCAGGTTGACCAAAGAGGGCGAGACCGAGCGAGTGATGGCTTCACTGCATCCCGCGCAATCCTGGAATTCCAGCCAGATGACGGGGGCGCGCTGGGCGGTTGCGAGCGCGTGGACGATGTCCTCGTGGGGCTCGTAGCCGCGTCCGAGGTTGGCAGGCAGGCCGCTTGCTTCCACGGGCGGGACGGCTGTCAGTCCCATGGCCGCCGCCAGGAGGCCGCTCAACTTGAGGAAATCACGACGCGAAACCCCCCGCTCTTTCATATCTTGTTGTATGGTTTTTTCGGGCATAGCTCCTCCAAACAGAATGTTGGTTGTGCCGTCAAGGATTCGGCGGCCTTAGCACGAAATATTGTCGGCTTCGAGTTTGGCCTGATAGGCCTTGATGCCGTCTGCGCCCGTGACGAGGTTGCCTTTGTCCGCATCCCAGTTGGCGGGCTTGATCTCGGCGATCCAGCCTTCGCCGTACGGGTCGCGCGAGACGACGTTCGGGTCGGAGGCGAGTTTCTCGTTGCCGCGCAGGAGGACACCCGTCACGGGAGCGGGCACGGGGCCGACGAACTTGCTGCTCTCGACGGTCGCCACACTCTTGCCCTGGGCGATCTCCTGTCCGATATTTTTGGCTTTCACGGTGACGCCTGCCAGATTGGAGCCGGCCAGTTTGGCCGCGACCGCCGTCATTCCGATGCGAAGCGTTCCGTCTTCCATCGGCTTGGCCCAGACGTGCTTTTCCACAAGGTAGTACAGGTCCTCGGGAAGGTTGCATCCACGAATTTCAGACATGAGATTCTCCTTTAGAAAGTAAGGGTCTTGCTATCTTCCGCCATCTGCCACATGGCCGCGCCGCCGACCATTTTGATGCCGTCAATCAGGTCATCGGTGGTCATATCGTGCAGTTCCATGGAAGCGGTGCAGGCAGTGAATTTGACGCCCGCGTCGATGGCATCCTGAATGAACGCGCTGACGGGTTTGCCGCCCGCCTTGGGGTAGATGGTCTCGGCCATGCCCTTTTTGAGGAGCAGGGATCCGTCGATGGTGAAGAACATGGTCACTTCATAATCCATCGCGGCGGCGAGGGTCGCGAAAAAGAACGGGGTGGCGCAGCGGCGCGGGGTGTCGGGGCCGCTGGTCATGACGATTAGTACTTTGTCCATTTGAATTCTCCAATGATTAGAATGAGAGTGCGATCGCGTCGTTGCTGGCGAATTCAATGAATGCCGCCGCGCCTGCCACTTCCACGCCGTCGATCAGTTCTTCCTTTTTGATGCCCATCACGTCCATGGACATCTGGCAGGCAATGAGACGCACGCCGCTTTCAACAGCGATTTCGAGCAGTTCGCTCAGTTTGGCAGTATTGGCTTTTTTCATCCAGCCGTTCATCATGCCCGTGGCGACCGCAGTCATGCCGGGCAGGACGCCGATGATGTTGGGAACGGAAATGCCTGGGATCGGTTGCGGCATGGCCGGGTTGGCGATGGGGGAGACTTGCAATTTATCCGCCTTGCCTTTCTTGATGATCTCCAGCCCGTAGAAGGTGAAGAAGATCGCGGCCTCCATGTCCATTGCCACTGCCGCCGTCGCCAAGATGAGGGGCGGATAGGCCGCGTCCAAACTCCCGTGGAGTGCAATAATTGCCATTCGTTTTGCCATTTTCGTGCTCCTTTCTGAAGCAGGTTCAAATCTGAAACAGGCCCAAACCGATCAGTCACACTGTAACCTTAGAATTCGGGTATGTTTGGCCTAAATAAAAAAGCCTGCCGAATTTGGCAGGCTTTTTTATTTGATCTTCTTGATGTAGAAGGTGAATTTGGCGCCGTCTTGCTCGTGACCGAGCAATTCCTGACCGGTCTTGGCGGTCCACGCCTGAACGTCGGGCAGAGAACCGGGATCGGTGGAAATCATCTTGAGCGTTTGCCCCACCTGCAATCCATCCACCGCCTTCTTGGTCTTCAAGATCGGCATCGGACAGGCCAAACCACTGCAATCGAGTTCCTGGTCAAAAGTGAACGACATACGAGCCTCCTTAAGGGTTGATGACACTCATCTCGGCAATCTGCCGCAGACGACTCATGAGATTGGCGCGTTCCGAACTGATCTGCTCGAACGTGCGCGCCACGCGTTCCAGCCAGCCGGTGAGTTGTAAAATCTTCTGGTCATCCAAAACCGAAATCCGTTCAGCCGCCTGCTTCAACAGCCCCTCATCAATGTCATATTTCCCGGCCAAAGCCAGCAGGCGTTCCTTTTCATCGTTTGGATCAGGCTTCTGAACGTAGAATTGCCCCGCCACCAAAATGGCAATCAACTCTTCCCCCACCTCAATGCGGGCACGGGCATATTGCAAACCCGCGTGACAGGTCGTGAACTCGGGAGCGGAATCCTTTTGCTCCACCAACTTGCGCCACGAAGCCATGCAGGATTGACGCCCTTCGGCACTGCCCATGATCAATTTACAAAAATCACACGGATTGCTGATGCGCGTCAGCGGATTTCCATCTTTATCGGCCGTCACTGCCCCCACATCGGCGATCTCGGCAAACACATCCTGCACCGGTTGCATACAATGGAGCGGCAACACACTCGCCGGACCCGCCGGTTCGGCATCCACTGTCCGCGCGCCTCCCGAAGAAAGCAATTCATTCACCTCACGGGATGAAAAGCGCCAATGCTGACCGACTTTAACGCCCGTCAACCGCCCATCCTTCAACATGCGATAGATGGTGGTGCGGTCAACATTCAGCAATTCTTGCACTTGCTTGGCAGAAAGCAATGCTTCCACGAAGAAACCTTTCAGGTTGAGTGCGTTTGCAATAACTTGCAATGGTTTGCTATAGTATTTTCTTCTCTTTCAAAATTAAAGGACAGTGTCAATTGTCAGAAATCCACATGACGAATATCACGCGTCCGCTTTTGGGATGAAAAAATCCCGCCTCGCGCGGGACTTTGAGCGGGATTCTGTCCAAAAAGTCCATCCTCCCTTTTACCTTCTCTTACCATCGTCTCAACGGACGGCCATCCCCTTCTCTGCTTCATAGATGGCATTGACCAACGCCACGAACTCCTCGGCGGGACGCTCGCGCAGGATCTGTTTACGGGTCTCGCGCGAGAGACTTTGCATCATCAAATATTGGATGGCGTGCTTGCGGAAAAGTCGCCGCCCGTCCGCTTCGCCGTAGAATTGGATGTTACGCGCCAGATGCTCGTGGACCACGCGCTGGACTTCCTCGGGCGGGACTTGCTCACGATCCAGCCCCGCGAAGATCCACGGGTTGGCGATCGCGCCGCGCCCGATCATGACCGCGTCGCAATGGGTGTATTGTTTCATGCGCGCAATGTCCGCCACGGTTCGCACGTCCCCATTCCCAATGACGGGAATCCTCACCAGCGATTTGACCTCGGCGATGGCGTCCCAATCCGCCTGACCCGCGTATCTCTGTTCCTTCGTCCGCGCGTGGACGGCGATCAGCGCACCGCCGTTCTCCTCCACGATACGGGCGATCAGTTTGTAACTTTGGCAATCGTCCCAGCCGAGGCGGATCTTCCCCGTGACGGGAATCTCCAGCGCGGCAGTCAGTTTCTTGAACGTCTTGGCGATCTTGAGCGGGGAACGCATCATGCCCACGCCCGCGCCGCGTCGCGCCACCGTTTTGGCGGGACAGCCCATATTGATATCTATGATGTCGGGACGGAGTTCCTGAACCTTCAGCGCGGCTTCCAGAATCTCGTCGGGATCGTCGCCATAGAGTTGAAACGCGATCGGGCGCTCGGCCTCTTCAAAATAAAACTTCTTGGCAGGCTGTTTGGAACGGCTGAGAACCTTTTGCACATCCACGAACTCGGTGTAGCTCATCGCCGATCCCAACCCGCGGCAAACGGAACGGAACGGCCAATCGGAATAGCCGTCCATCGGCGCGAGGATCGCGTCGCCGTGGATGGGGAGGGTGCGGATGTGGAAGGTGTGCATGGGGAAAAGTATAACAAATTATTCTGCCGCGAATTTCACGAATTCGCGCGGATTATTTTTTCACGTAATTTGTGGCTGCCTAATTGTTATTGAATAAATTTGGTGCACGCCGCTTGATTTGCTGCCCAAGTTCTGAGTCGTGCCAGTTGTCGGAAAAACATGAAATCGGGATAAAAACATGCTTCGGCTTATATTCACCCGCGGAAATTAAGCTCCCGAATGGCGATGAATCATGACGGTAAGTCGTCACTTTTGCTGAATCGGCGACAATGGAATCGTGTCTTCCAGTAAGAAACCATCGCGGGGAAATGGATTCCATGTCTTCCCATAAAACCTTGAGAGTGGAGTTTTTTCGATGATATTCGATACCGGTTTTGTTCAGGACAATGTAATCCATATTGAGGACGAAGATACCCCTAAAAAAATAGGCGCCTCCTAATACCAAAAAGGAAACGGCGCAACACATAATATCTCGGGCTGAGTAAACAAGAATCCCGGTTTGGATGACAATGATAATAAGCCCTTGTAAAATCACAAATAGTTTGAAACGAGAAGTAAGGTAATAGACATCCATTCTTTGTCCGCCTCTGGAAATCGTGGTTAAAGACTCTTCCTAAATGCAAGCGCCTGATCGAAGTGCGTCTCTTCATCTTCAAGTTCGGACTGTAACAGCCGCGCAATCGTCACTTTGATTCCCTTGTAACGCACGCCCGTGTCGCGTTTGAGATCTTCAGCAGGGAGGGTTTGCAGGAAATTGAGCAGTTGTCCCTGCGCGTCACGGACGAGTTGAACCTGGTCGGAAAAATCGGTGCGTTTGTATTTTCCGACCAGAATGGCGTTGTAGGCTCTCCAATCGGCATCTCGATGATCGTAGAATTCTGGAAGCAGGCCATCCAGAACATCTTGCACGGCCTGCAGGTTGGTGAAATCCCAGCCGGCGAGGTGGGCGAGCAGGTCCATCACGGACCAGGTTCCGAGAAAGACGCGGTCCCGCGCTTCGGCAGGCAAAGCAAGCGCCTCGTTGAGAATCGATTCGCGCACGGCTTTGAGTCCGAAGAGCAGTTCATCCTTGAAGGCAGAATCTGTCCGTTTCATGATTGGGATGATTAGACCTCTTGCAAAAGTCAATATGAGTTGAGTTCAAGGTTGTAAATGGCAGCGATCAGGTTGAAGCGCACAGCAAATCTCCTTCTGCGATTACGATATCTTTCGCTCAAGATACGAAACACTTTCAACTTGCGGAATATATGCTCGATCACAATCCGTTTCCGTGCCAAGCTCCGATTGCTCTGTTTTTCTCGCTTCGTCAGAGCATGATATTTGGATTTCTTGAAGGGTGTCTGGCTGTTCTCATGAAGTTCCATCAATCCTTGATAACCAGCATCTGCCAGGATGCGCAGATGT
>JBMOMR010000048.1:0-6897 GCA_049324715.1 Chloroflexota bacterium
CATGCGCGGCACATCCAGTTTGCGGGCCACGTCCACGGTGACGGCGGTGCCTTGATAGTCCTGCTGGTCGGGGCGCATGAGGATGATGAGGGCGTGGGAAATGGCGATAGACAGAAGCGTCTCTTCGTTCAGGCCAGGATGCGTGTCGATCATCAGGAAGTCGAGGTTCATATCCTTGACGAGGTCGCGGAAGCCGTCGTTGAGCAGTCCTACGTCATAGCCTTCACGCAGAATTCTGGCGATCTCCCCTGCCTTGATACTGGCAGGGATGAGGAATATCTGGCCTTTGATGTCTGCGCCGAGGCGGCCGCTCACATCGTGGGCGGTTTCCTTGATGGAGCATTTGCCCCAGAGATAATCGTTCAGGGAATGGACCATCTCGGATTCATCGAAATTGAACAACACGTGAATGCCGGGGGATGCAATATCCGTATCCACCACCCCGACGCGAAAACCCTCCATGGCCAGCAGGGATGCCAGGTTGGCAGTGGTATTGGATTTGCCCGTCCCGCCGCGGAAGGAATGGATTGAAACGATTTTGGACATCTTCACTCTCCACTTCTGAAATGTGCGATACGGTATTATACGTCCTTATCGAAAGGTTTGCCAAATTTTTGAGGCGGACATTATGTCATATCCCTTACAAATACCTCGCAACTTATCCGAATTCGATGTTTCATGTTATATTAGCGCGGCATGGGCCAAAAACGCATCGACCCACAGACCCCTTTTCCAATTCACTTGCAACTAAGTCAATAGAAACGCCTCCATGATACCCCGATCAGTCGTCAGCGACGAGCATCTGATCCAGCGCTTCAAACAAGGCGACCTGGACTCATTCGGACCTCTCTATGAACGTCACGTGCACGCCGTACACAACCGGGTGCGGTATGTCGTCCCTGAAGCGGATGTCGAGGATGTGACCCAGGAGGTATTCATCGCAGTGCTGAAATCTCTGCACACCTTCCGCGGCGAATCGCAGTTCAGCACCTGGCTTCGCACCTTAACAAATTACAAAGTCGCTGAATACTATCGGAAACGAAACCGCAAGCAGGACCCACGTGAGGCGCCCATGGCCGAAGCGGAACTGCTCCCAGACGGAAGCAACGACCTGCAACTGGAGGAGCGTATCGCTCTCCGCAAAGCGTTGAGCGGTATGCCAGAGAAATATCGGGAGGTTATCATCCTGCGCTTTTCAGATGGCATGCAATTCGACGAGATCGCAAAGAACATGGGCTCCAACCTGGAAAGCACGAAATCCCTCTTCCGCCGCGCTGTTGCGGCGCTTCGCAAGAACCTGGAAAACCAACCATGACTAGAAACGACCCATCCACAACACAGGATGCGTGGCTGACCGACTTCACCGATCAGATCTTGAACGGTAAGACGGACAGCCTGCCAGCGGACGGTACCGATCCTGAGACGCGCGCACTGGCTAACACCCTTCTGCGGCTCAAACGCGCCTTCCCTGAACAGGAACTGGATCTCGCCTCCGTGAAGCGGATGCAGGCCCGGGTCATGGAAAGGTGGCGGGAAGAGCAGGAGAAAAGTCCACGCTGGAGGGAAATCTTCCGCCTGGACTGGCTGACACCCTCCCGACGTCAACAGTTTGGAATGGCGTTTGCCGTGCTTGCCATTGCGAGTCTCGTGATCATCACCGCCCCGCTTTTGTTCTCAAACAGCGGAACTTTGCCAGCCAGCGCAGGCTCGGAGACAAACAGCACATTTTTGTGGATCGTGCTGGGCGTTGCGGCCATATCCATTGTCTGGCTGTTCCGTCGAAAATCGTGAAATTCCCCTCTACTCAAGGAGGTTCTCGTACGAAAACTTTTGACTCAATCGGAATTTGCAGAACTCTGCTTAAAAAAAATAAAAGGAGATCCCATGAAACTTTCGAAACGCAAGATTGAATGGCGAAAAACGCTCTTTGCCCTTGCCGCAGTTGTGGCGATCCTATCACTGGTTTTGGCGGCATGCGCCCCTGCCGATGATGGTTTGTCAGGTGGCGCTGGCGGTGGTGGAAATGGCGGCGGCAACGGGGGTGGAAACGGCGGCGGAAACGGCGGCGGCAATTCCGGTGGGGGTAACTCCGGCGGTGGAAGCTCCGGCGGTGGTAACTCCGGTGGTGGCAGCTCCGGCGGAGGAAACTCCGGCGGTGGCAGCTCCGGTGGTGGTAATTCCGGTGGTGGCAGCTCCGGCGGAGGAAACTCCGGTGGCGGTAGCTCCGGCGGTGGCAACTCCGGCGGCGGTAACTCCGGTGGTGGCAACTCCGGCGGAGGTCAGGGTGGAGGCGGCAATAACACTCCTCCAGGCGGCGGCCATACCCCCATCACGATCTGCCATGCAACCGGCAGTGCGACCAATCCCTACGTTGAAATTACCGTGGATGATGACGGCGTTTATTCCGGTCACATCTATCACCCCGACGATATCATCCCCGCTCCTCCAGGCGGTTGCCCTGATGGCTCTGGCGGCGGCGGTGGTGGCGGGGGCGGTGGGGGCGGCGGTGGTGGACACACCCCCGTGACCATCTGCCATCTGACCGGCAGCGGAAAGTACATCAAGATCACTGTGGATGACGACGGCGCGTACTCGGGACACATCAAGCATGACGGAGATATCATTCCTGCTCCCGCCAACGGTGACTGCAATTCGGTGACCCCGCCTCCTACGGAACCCCCAGTTCCCACGGAACCCCCGGTGCCCACCGAACCCCCGTCACCTACGGAACCCCCGTCTCCTACTCCTCCTCCACTTCCTCCTCCACCCATTGTGAGAGTGCCGAAGGCGCCTGCCCCCAATGTCGAGACCTGCCAGCGCTTTATCGTGTTCCACTCCTTCCGCAATGGCAACCTGGAACTCTTCCGCCTAGACGGTGTTGAGAACAAAGATGGATCGAACCTGGTCAACATCTCGAACAGCGAATCGAACGACTCGCGGCCGAGCCGCTCGGCAGATGACAAGTGGATTGTCTTCCAGAGCAACCGCGACGGCAACGTGGAACTGTACCTCTCGGATAGCGAAGGCAAGACACAGACCCGCCTGACGACGACCGAGTCCAACAACGTCAACGCGATGTTCGCTCCCGACAGCCAGCACGTGGTCTACCAGAGCGACCGAAACGGTAACTGGGACCTGTTCCTGGTGGACATCACCACCGGTCAGGAGATCCAGATCACCTCCAGCGCAGGCGATGACGTGAATCCCTACTTCTCGCCCGACAAGGACTGGCTGGTCTTCCAAAGCAACCGCTCCGGTTCCTGGAACATCTACCTGATCGATCTTGCGACGGGTACCGAATACCAGGTGACGAGTTTCGCGGAAGATGTGGTCTTCCCCTCCTGGTCGCCGAATGGTGAAAACCTGTCCTTCTTTGCCAACCTGAACGGCACCTGGGACCTGTACGTCAGCGACCTGAGCGGAGAGAACCTCACCCAGATCAGCCGCAGCAACGGCAACGCTGGAAACGCCAGTTGGTCTCCCGATGGGTATCGCATCGCCTATCAAGTGGGTGATGCCGACAACACCGACGTCTTCACCTTCGACCTGACGACCAACACCGAGTATCGCCTGACCGACTTCATCGGTCCCGACTCGGCCCCGACCTGGGACTGTGGAGGCAGCTCGATCTCCTTCACCTCCAGCCGTGACGGCAACCTGAACGTGTTCAGCATCCCGTGGATGGGCGGCGAGGCGACCAACCTCACCATCAACCCGGCCTCGGACAAATGGGCAGAGTGGTCTCCTTCCAAGGAACCCGGCTCACGCGGCTACTAATCCACACGGAGTAACAATAGAGGCGACAGCGAAACAAATCGCTGTCGCCTCGCTCCATTTCCCGCTTACGGAATAAGGCTTCATACTTTTCATGTTACTGGCATCCCTCCCAGCGCTGCTGGTCGCAACCATCATCCCTGCCGGATATTTATACTGGATCTCCAAGCGCGACTTTTATGAGACGCGCCAAGTCCGCTTGATCCTGATCTGTTTTGTCTGGGGACTTGTGGCCTATGCGCTGGCGTACCTAGTCCAATCCAACTTGATCCACGGCGGAATCCTCACCAAAGAACAGGTGGTTCGTTACCTCGCCCCCATCCTGGAGGAGATCCTGAAGGGCGCGATTCTCTTCTACCTCGTCCGCCGTACGGACTTCACCTATTTTGTGGACGGAGCCATCTACGGCTTCACGGTGGGAATTGGATTCGCCATCGTCGAGAATTTCGAATACGTGATCTCGAATCCGTCTGCGGCGATCTCACTGGCGTTGATGCGCGTCCTATCCACCAACCTGATCCACGCCACGGCCAGCGGCATGATCGGTATCGCGCTGGGTTACTCACGCTTTGAACGCTCCAGTTCCAGTCGCCGCCAGTTGACCCTCGTCTTCGGCACGCTCATCGCCATGGCGATCCACATGACCTTCAACAACCTGGTCAGCAACCGTGCTCCTCTTTTGGTGGCGATCTTTCTTGGACTGGGCGGCGGGTTCGTCATCTACCTGATCATGCGCCAGGGACTGAAAAACCTGCAAGGCTGGGTGGAGGAACAACTCCAGCGCGAGGACGCGGCCGTGACCGGCGGTGAAACCGTCACCACCCACGAGGCATCTGTCGTGCAAAAACTGGATGAAATCGACATGGTACTCGCAAAATTCAGGGATGTTTACGGAGAACGATATACCAACATTGCAAAGGAAATCGTCCTGGCACAGGCCCAGATGGGGATCTACAAAAAGACCATTGAAAAGCACCAGGATGAAGCCAAGCGCCAGGCGGCAAGCGAGCAGGTGGCGGCCCTGCGCGAAAAAATGAATGAAAATCGCAAACAACTGGGATCCATGAGAATGTTATTACTACGCACTTTATTCCCCGAGGAATCCAACCTGCTCTGGAGCAGGCTGGAAAAGACACTCGAAACCCAAAAAGCCCCGCGCGAGGCGGCTGGCAAGGGTTTATGGACAACCTTAAATCAGCGTGCGGCTGAAACCACAACGAAAGGGGAAGCCGAATGAACAGTGAAATTACCCGACTGAAAAAGGCCTTTTTGTTCCAGGGATTGCCCGACGAGGTGCTCGAAGCCCTGGCCCAAAAGATGACCCATCAGAAACTGGACAAAAACCGTCCGCTCTTCCACCGCGGCGATCAAGGCGACGCGTTGTACATCATCGAAGAGGGCCAGGTCAAGATCGTCCGTGAGGATGAACAGGGAGGCGAGGTGGTGCTCAATCATTGCGGACCGGGCGAGGCCATCGGCGAGATGTCGCTCTTCGACCAGGGGCCGCGTTCGGCGTCCGTGATCGCGGTGACCGATTCCGAGGTCCTGGAACTGAAGCGGGACGCGTTCTTCGAGTTGCTCGATCAACGCCCAGACGTGTCGCTGGTCCTGCTCCAAAGCCTGTCCTCGCGCCTGCGGTTCGCGTCCACCTACATCCAAAAGGCCATCGAGTGGAGCAAGAAGATCGCCGAGGGCGATTACTCGATCATGGATCAGATCCAGCCCGAACAGGCCGAGTCAGACGAAGACAAGGCCGGGCAGATGCTATCCGCGTTCTTCCAGATGGTGAAAGGCGTGAAGGAGCGCGAGGAAAATTTGAAGGAACAGGTGCACAAACTCACCCTGGTCATTGACGAGGCCCGCCGCAAACAGGAATTCGAAGAGTTGACCAGCACCGAGTTCTACGCCAACCTGAAATTGCAGGCTAAAAAGATCCGCGAACAACGCAAGGATAAATGATAGGAGTTCCTATGGGAAAAATCGTTTCCATCCATTCCTTCCGCGGGGGGACGGGCAAATCGAACACCACCGCCAACGTGGCTGCACAAGTCGCTTTGAAAGGGAAACGCGTGGGCGTGGTGGATACCGACATCCAGTCACCGGGCATCCATGTGTTGTTCGGGCTGGATGAGAAAACCATGGGACGCACATTGAACGATTTCCTCCACGGGCAGTGTGAGATCAAGGATGTGGCCTATCCTGTCGGCGAAAAAGCCGCGGCAGAGAATGAGGCGGAAGGACGCAAAAAACTGGCTGGCACAGACCTGTGGCTCATCCCTTCCAGCATTCGCGGACGGGAGATCAGCCGCGTGATCCGCGAAGGGTATGACGTCAACCGCCTGAACGAGGGGTTGCAGAACCTCATCACTGAAATGGAGCTGGATTTTCTCTTCATCGACACGCATCCCGGCCTGAACGAGGAGACGCTGCTCTCCATCGCCATCTCCGACATTCTGCTCATCATCCTGCGCCCCGATGAACAGGATTTTCAGGGCACCGCCGTCACCGTGGATATTGCGCGCAGTCTCGATGTGACCAACCTGTTGCTGATGG
This sequence comes from Chloroflexota bacterium, assembly GCA_049324715.1. Classification (GTDB taxonomy): domain Bacteria; phylum Chloroflexota; class Anaerolineae; order Anaerolineales; family Villigracilaceae; genus Denitrolinea. The sequence continues at coordinate 6,328 of JBMOMR010000048.1, forward strand.
TCAACAAGGCCGTCCCCAAAACGTATAACTACGATGAACTCAAAAACATGGTCGAGAAGGCCTATCAAGCCCCGCTGACGGGCATCCTGCCGCTCAATTTCGAACTGGCCGATAACGCCAGCAAAGACCTCTTCTCCCTGCGTTTCCCCGATCATCCATGGTCGAAGGAACTGCGCAAAGTGGCCGCGGCCATCCTCGAGGTCCAGTAGGAGGCGCCCCATGAAATGCTGGTATTGCGAAGAGGAACCGCGCGCCGCTTGTTCGTTTTGTGGTCGCTTTGTCTGCAAGGAACATCTCAAGACAATGTCCACCTTTATTTCCATGTACGTCGGCGCGAACAATGTTCCCAAGGGGTTGGCCGTTGCGAACGTGGTCTGGTGCGGCGAGTGCGAGCCCCAGCCAGAGCCGATTTCCATGCCCGAGCTGTATTAGGAGGCGAGAATGCCCGGCCTATTCGATCGGTTACAAAATCAAATTGAAGACAAACGCAAGGAAGGCGGCATCACCGCGCTCGACCTGGCAGACCTGCCCCCCGCCCTGCGCAAGATCATGCGACTCATGCTGCGCAAA
>JBMOMR010000048.1:6997-11335 GCA_049324715.1 Chloroflexota bacterium
GCCCGGCCTATTCGATCGGTTACAAAATCAAATTGAAGACAAACGCAAGGAAGGCGGCATCACCGCGCTCGACCTGGCAGACCTGCCCCCCGCCCTGCGCAAGATCATGCGACTCATGCTGCGCAAAATCCAGATGAACTATCCCCAACTGTGTGAGGCCATGGACGGCATGCCCGAAAACGAGCGCCTCTCTCGCGCGGACATGGACCGGTCGCTCGACGACCTGACGCGGCAAGCCTGGCTGACTCGTCTCGGCGAGGGCACTCGGGCCATTTACAAGGTAAACCTCAAAGCCAAGGCTGGAAGCACGCTCGCCAGCGGAATTTGGTCGGCGTTGGATGAGAAACTGAAGAAATAGTGTTGCCTGCCGTCATTGCGAGAGCAACTTTCTGAGCGGAGCGAAGCGTAGTCGAAGGAAGTTGCTCGAAGCAATCCCCTCGAAACATGAGATTGCTTCGACGGAAAAGCACCGTCTCGCAATGACGGATGCCAACAAAATTTGGAATCGGATACGCGGTCGAATTACACCTTCGGCCCCACCAACTCAAAAATGGGGACGGGCGCGCTCTTGCCTTTGAGCGAAACCGCCTCCAACGCGTTGCATTCGAAAAAAGGAGCAATGGCTTCGTGAACCCGAGCGCTCAACAGGATCTGATTTTTCCCCGCACGATCCATCAAACGCGCCGTGGTGTTGACCGTATCGCCGAGCACATTGAACTCGCGGCGTCCGCGCGGTTCGCCGATCTCGGCCACGAAGCAGGGACCGCTCGAAATGCCGATCTGACAGCGAATCTCGGGTTGAAAATTCGCCACCGTGGGCGGCTTGATATTGGTAATGATCTCACGGATGGCCAGCGCGGCCTGCGCCGCCCGCACCGGGTCATTGGTGTGCGCGGTGGGCACACCGAAATAAATGACGATATCCGACCCCGAAAGGTGATAGGTGACCTTCTTCAGCATACCGCCGCGCGCTTCCACGGCCGCGTTGATCTGGGCAAAGGTGCGCGAGAAACTGCTGACCACCTTGAGTTCCTCGCCCGGCAGGACGCGGTCCACCAATTCGGGCAGGCCGATAAAGTTGACAAAGACGATCGTCGGCTCGGGAAAATCTGGCGGGATGTGGCGGTCGGCGGCGCTTTCCACCAGCAGGCTGAGCACCGATTGCGGCAGGAAACTCGCCAGCGGTTCAATGGACTTGAGCGCTCCTTGAATTTCGTTCATCATCCCCGACACACTGCGCTCGAACAGGATCGAGCTTGCCATGCGGCGGCGCGGCGTGATCTCGTACTCGCCCAACTGCTCCTCGGACAAATCGTCCACCACGAGATGGTAGCCAGGCTTCCCGTCATCGAAACGGAAATCGCTGTCCACGCGCTGGAAGGCTTTTTCCGAGAGACAGACACGTCCCGCCATTCCATTGCTTTCGGTCAGTTTCGCCTGTTGCACCGCCGTCCCGAGCAGGACATGCTCCATGCGACGCGGCGTCCCGAGGTCCGCCATAAGGAAGCGCCCGCTGTGGATGCCGACGCGCATTCCGAGATGCAGATTCCCCTGCGGGGTCTCGATGGCGTCAAATCCAGCCATCGCCCTCTGCATCCGCAGTCCCGCGCGGACCGCCTGCATGGTGTCGTTGCGTTTCTCGTCCGCAGGGAAGAGCGCCAGCAGGGCATCGCCGGTGAATTCCAGCAGGTCCCCGCCCGATTTGCTGATGATCTCGAGCATTTCCGAAAAATAGGAATTCAGCACCTTCAAAAGATTTTGCGCACCCGCCTTGCCGAACGCGGCGTTGGCTTCCATCAAACGCGTGAAACCTGCCATGTCGGTGAACATCAACGAGCCGCGTTGCCAGGAGAAACGCACCTCGCCGGGCTTCGGTGGATGCTCCGAGATCTGGCGCGACGAATAATCGTGCAGGATGCGTTGCAAGGTCCGCAAGTGCTCGAAGACCTTCTCCAGCGTCGTCGGAGAGGGATCCACCCATGCGGCCGCGTACAAGTCCGCAGGCAGAAGAGAACGCAAACGAGTTTCGATGGCTTCCAAAGGAGATGTTGAAGGCAACATGCGAAATATTATACAATGAGTATCATCCAAGACAAAGTAAAATTCCAATCAGAGAGGAACCCATGAAAAAAACGATCTTCCATACCCTGTTCGTGCTTTTGACCCTGACCGCCCTGCTGTTGACCGCCTGCGGCTCTCCCGCACAAGAGGGTGGGGCAGGCCAAGGCAGTCAGGCTACGCCTGTTTCTGAGCCCCCCACCAATAATGGAGGCGGCGAAGAGCCCGCGGCCGCGAACAATGCCATCAGCAAGGACGTCCTGCTCGATCCCGCCAACGCCACAGACGCCGATTCGCTCCTCCTCACAGAATTCCTGTACGAAGGCCTTGTGAGGCTGGATGCTGAAGGGCTCACGCCCGTGCTGGCCCAATCGTGGGAAGTTTCCGACGATGGCCTCGATTACATCTTCACCCTGCGGCAGGGCGTCACCTTCCACGATGGCACGCCGTTCAATGCGGACGCCGTCATCGCCAACTTCAACCGCTGGTTCGATAAGGACAACTCCGCGCATGGCACGGGCGAATACGCCGCCTGGAGTTCCATCTTTGGCGGATTCAAGGGCGAAACGAACGAAGATGGATCGCCCAAATCCAATTTTGATGGGGCCGAGAAAGTGGACGAATACACCGTGCTCATCCACCTGACCAAACCCGACGCGAATTTCGTGGCGAAACTGGTCAACCCGGCCTTCTTCATGGTCAGCCCGGCCGCGTTCGGTGCGGACTACTTCGGCACCTCCCTCGGGACGGCGGCTGGCACCGGTCCGTACGAACTGGCGGACTGGGGCGATTCGTCCCTGACCCTCGAGCCGTACGCGGCGTACTGGAATGGCGCTCTCACAGATACCGTGGAATTCCCATTCAAGTAAAACGCCCCAATCTATTTCTCGAAACAAAAAACGAGCCGTCTGAAAAGGCGGCTCGTTCGATTCCTTGTCGCGATTAATACGATGTCCAGGCTGGGTTGCCGTCGAAAGAGGGAAAGTCCGTCAGGCGGACCATTTCGCTGGTGTCCACCACGATCAAGAAGATTTCCATGTTCCCGCCCGCGTCGGCCTGGAAGGCCAGCCGCGCGCCCTCCGGTGACCAGACGGGGTCGCCGCGAATCTCCAAGCCAGTGACCAATGTGCGGCGACTGCCATCCAGCAGGGACAGCACGTCGATGCCCGTCTCCACGCGGAAGGCCAGCCGCGTCCCATCCGACGACCAGGCGGGCGCGCCGTTGAGGCCTCCCTGCACGGGACAGGTCGCACCCGTCCCATCGAGGTTGACGAGGCAGATGTCGGCGTAATCGCTGGTTTGCCAGGAACGGTACGCGAGACGCGTCCCATCGGGTGACCAGACATGGTCGGAGGAGGGAAGCGAGTCATTCGTCAGCGCGATGAGTCCACTCCCATCGGCATTGACGAGGTAGATATCGGAATTGCCGTTGCGATTGCTGGTGAAGGCGATGCGGAATCCATCGGGCGCCCAGCGGGGATTGCTGTCACCGCCCGCGTCGTCGGTGAGACGCGTCAGCCCGCTCCCATCGGCATTGACGAGGTAGATCTCGTAGTTGCCGTCACGGATGGATTCGAAGGCGAGGCGTGTTCCATCGGGAGACCACGAGGGCGAGGAATCCTTGGCGGGATCGTCCGTGAGACGGAGCAGGCCGCTTCCATCGGCGTTGACGAGGTAGATGTCGGTGTTGCCGTCCACGGTGGAGGAGAAGGCCACGCGCCCGCCGTCGGGTGACCAGCGCGGCTCATCGTCAATGAAAGAGGCGTTTGTCAGCCGCGTCAGGTTCGCGCCGGCAGAGTCCATCACGTAGAGGTTTTTCGGCCCTTCGCGGTCGGATAGAAAAACGATGTGTCCAAATGTGGGGGGAATGGGAGTGGGTTCAATGACAACGGGAGGTTCGGTGGGAACGACCACCTCTTGGGTCGGTTCGAGTGTGGGCTGGTCGGCCGCCCCTCCTGCCCCACCGCCCAGTTGGGAGGGATCGACGTCACATGCAGTGACGAGGACAGCGATCAGGATCGGAATCAAAATCTTAAGTCGCAAATTTGCTATACGCATGGTTCTCCAAGCCCGCCCGACAATCAGCGGAAAATGATGGTGTCGCTATTTTAGTAGTGATTTGAGGTGGGATTGGGTTGCGCTTACAGAACTGATAAGTAGTCAGTCGTAAATAATTAGAATTTCGTCATTGTGTGCCGCGTTCGTCCCTGGCACCGCCCGCCAGGGCAGGTGTGCGGCGAAGCAATCTCTGACTTTACGGGTAGATTGCTTCGTCGGAAA
>JBMOMR010000049.1:0-72025 GCA_049324715.1 Chloroflexota bacterium
GCCTCGTCACCGATCCGCTCGGCACGCTCGGCCAGACCGAGTCCAGCCTGATCGAGGGGACTGGCTCCCAATCTGGCGGTTACAACCGCTGGGGCGACTACGCCTCCATGTCCGTGGACCCGGTGAACGACTGCACCTTCTGGTTCACCACCGAGTATTACGAGACCACCAGCAACAACTGGCAGACCCGCATCGGTTCCTTCCAATACCCCGGCTGTCAATAGCACGTCCCAATAGCAACAGACAGGCGATCAGAAATGGTCGCCTGTTTTTTTTTGGTAGTGGCATATAGGTAAGTGATGTGGTGCGGACACTTGCACCTGGCGCAAGTGCAGGTGATGGTATTCCGCATACCCGTGATTTGGCGGGATTCCATCCCGCCCCACAAAAGCCATCACTTACATTAGCCCACCACCAAAACAATTACGAATACCAGAAATTTGCCTCTTGACAATTGATTGCATTGCGAGAAAATAAGGAAATGAGCCCTAACAAATCCGCAAGGTCGTCCAAAAGAGTGGGCCAAGATCAACTCCAGAAAGGAGAGCGTCCAAAAGAGTGGGCTAAGGCTTCCATGACAAAGTGTCCATATTGCCAGGAGACAACCCGCCAAAACAAGGCGGGGACGACGAAAGCAGGCATGCAACGATATCGCTGTATGCATTGTGATCGTAAATACACGCCCGAACCCAAACAACAAGGCTACCCCGAAAGCGTTCGCAGGCAAGCGATGGAATTGTATGCAAATGGCGGAAGCCTGCGGCAGGTTGCCCGTCAATTGCATATTGCGCCGCAAACCATCGCGTATTGGGTAACCAAGACAGCCTCGACTTTACCCAATACAACCGTGTCGCACAAAGCCAAAGTAGGGAAGGACGGTTCCGTCCCAATGACGGGATCGATCCCAAGCAAACTAACAAGGAGACTTGGAACGATGAAGAAGCCGATTCGAATAATCTCTCTCGTCCTGATCGCCATCGTATTGGTGAGTTCATTCCTGGCATATGGACGCTCCCAATACGCCTACGATGTCCCGGGCATGATGGGCATGCAAGGTGGCCCGGAAGCCGTCAGCATCGACCCCGCCGCACCGACCGCGGGCATCCGCGGCCCGTTCGTGGAGACCCACGGCGCGGCCATTTCAATGGATAAAGACCTGCGCACCCTACCCAAGAACGGTCCAGACAAGAAGCGCCCCATGCGCGAAATGGGCGAGCGACCCACCGTCGTCAAGGACCAGGGACCCGATACCGTCATCCAGACGAACAAGGCGGTTGCTGGACGTCCCATCACTGGCACGACGCTGGCCGTGGCCCCCGCCCCGATCAAGACATTCAAAGGTCTCGACCTGACCAATTGGGGTGCAGGCTGGCCGCCCGACACCCATGGCGATGTTGGCCCCAACCATTACATTCAGGCCGTCAACACCTCCATCGGTATTTTTGACAAGGCCACAGGCACCCGCCTGGCCGCGTTCACCTTCGATAACTTCTTCGTAGCCAACGGCGGCTCTGGCGCGTGCGCCACATTGAACTACGGCGATCCGATCGTGCTCTATGATCAGATCTCAGGCCGCTGGATCATCACCGACTTCGCCTTCGCCGGCGATGGCACCACTCCTCCCTACTATGAGTGCGTCGCCGTTTCCAAGAGCGCCGATCCCGTGAGTGGCGGCTGGTGGCTCTACGAGATCGTAGCCAGCACCACCGCGCTGAACGACTATCCCAAGTTCGGCATCTGGAACGACGGCATCTACATGTCCGCCAACATGTTCACGGGCGGAGCCTCCTATGGTGGCGTGAAAGTGTGGGCGCTCAACCGTGACGACATGATCAGCGGCGCTCCCCTCCGCTCGGTGGCATTCACTCTCGGCACCTCCTACTTCAGCCTCCTGCCCGCCAACTTGAAGGGCACACTCGCTCCCGCGGGCACCCCTGAATACTTCATGTCCGACTACGGCTCGAACACCAGCATGAAGTTGTGGAAATTCACCGTTAACTGGGCAACGCCTGCCTCCTCGACCTTCACCGGTCCGCAGAGTTTCGCGGTTGCATCCTTCACGCGTCCTGCCTCGACCGTTGTCCGACAGCTCGGCAGCACGGAGAAATTGGACACCCTCGGCGACCGCCTGATGACGTGGCTCCAGTACCGCAACATCAACGGCGTCCAGTCCCTGTGGGTCTCGCGCACCGTCAAGGTCTCCAGCACATCCCTCGGCATTCGCTGGATGGAAGTCCGCAACATGAGCGGCACGCCCAGCGTCTACCAGCAGGGAACGTACGCGCCCACCGCGGCCTATCGTTGGATGCCCAGCCTCGCCGTGGACAAATTCGGCAACATGGCGGTCGGCTATAGCATCTCGACCTCCAAGATGTATCCTGGCATCCGCTACGCGGGACGCCTCGTCACCGACCCGCTCGGCACCCTCGGCCAGACCGAACAGACCTTCTTCAACGGCACCGGCTCGCAGAAGGGCGGTTACAGCCGCTGGGGTGACTATTCCTCCATGTCCGTGGACCCGGTGGACGACTGCACCTTCTGGTACACCACCGAATACTACGAGACCACTGGCAATAACTGGCAGACCCGCATCGGTTCATTCAAGTTCCCTGCCTGCCAGTAACATTTCAATATTAAAAATAACAGGCGGCTGTGAAGCCGCCTGTTATTTTTTACAAATCCATCTGCATGATCGGCAAGATCCGCAGTTGACCGTCCACTTGACCGCGGCGCTCGTCCACTTTCCGCGCCCCCATCTTTTCGTAAAAACCGACCGCGTTCGGGTCGGATTCGATCTTCAAGGTGGAGACGTCCATCCTGCGGCAACGCGACAGTGCGTGACGGAACAGGAACGCGCCGAGGCGCTGTCCCATCGCTTCGGGCGTGACCCAGAGATGGTCCAGCCACCACGCGTCATCCACCTGTCTGAGAGCATAGAAGGCGACAGGCTCCTCGTTGATGGCGGCCAGCCAAGTCTCGTTTCGCGTGATGTACTCAGGCGAGACCGTCAGTTGCGGAGTCCAAATCGCCATCCAGCGTTCGGGATAATTCCAGTGACGTTTGGCGGCGATGGCGATCTTCGTCAGCGCTTCGGCGTGAGAAGGCTGGGCGCGCAGGAGGGTCAGTTCGCGTTTCATGCAAAAGCACGCGCCTGTTTGACCGCGTCCTCGTAATGCAACTGGTCGTGATAGACGCCGATCCGAAGGGTGACGATGAGATTGCACCAGCCAAAGATGGGATCGTAGAGATAGAGGTTGCCCAACACATCGGGAGTCTTATCCGTATAGAACGCGCGGACTTTGGCGTGCATGGACTCGGTCTCGGCTTTCAGCACCGAGAGTGGAACAGGTTTGGTTGGCGTATGTTTCGGTGGCCAGAGAAACCCCACCCAATGCGGAAAACTGGGACTGCGATAAATGTCTGCAATCTCAGCCGAATAGGGACGCATCCGCTTGCGTTCGCCATACCAGCGGAACCATTTCCACATCCCCGTCACAAGCGGATAAAACGTGTCATACAGACGCATATTGTGGTCGAGAATCTCGCCGATACTCCACTCTTTCGGCGCGGGCCTTTGCCAGAGTTGGGAATCGGACAGTCCCTCCAGCGCGGCAAACGCGGCCACGCGCTGGGAGTCCATCAGGTCAAGAATCTTCAATATAGGGTTTTCCACTTTACCCTTTGCATATTGCATCCACGATTCCTCAGGATAAATTCAGCCACGGATTTCACAGATTGCCAGATTTTTTTGAATCCGTGTAATCTGTGGCAAAAGACTCACCCCACCATCCTCATCTCCCTCGACATCGTGGACAGCACATCCGCGCCGTCCTTGCTGATGACCACGTTATCTTCGACGCGGACTCCGTTGCGATTGGGCAGGTAGATGCCAGGCTCCACCGTGAACGCCATTCCCACATCCAGAAGTTGCATGTTGTCGCCGCGCATGTACGGGTCTTCGTGCGGCTCCATCCCGATGCCGTGACCCGTCCGATGCGTGAAGAACTGTCCGTAGCCCGCGGCCTCGATGACGGCCCGCGCGGCCTTGTCCACCTCCGCGCAGGGGACGCCAGGCTTGGCGGCGGCCCGCCCCGCGGCGTTCGCCTCCTGCACCACGCGGTGGATGGTGGCGCACTCAGCGTCCACTTCGCCGACGGCGAAGGTGCGCGTCAGGTCGGAGATGTAGCCGTCGAAGGTCACGCCCCAGTCAATGACGAGCAGGTCGCCGCGCTCGAGTTTTCGCTCGGTCGGCGTGGCGTGCGGATTGGCGGAATTCGGTCCGCCCGAGACGATGGGGCTGAACGGCAGTTCGGGATCGGAACCATGCTTGAAGAGTTGCGTGACCAATTCGGCGGCGAGTTCCTTTTCGGCCATGCCGACTTTGATGAGGGGAATCGTCGCTTCGAGCGCGGACTGGGCGATCTGCACCGCCCGCCTCATCTTCTGGACCTCGTCCGCGTCCTTCTGCAACCGAAGCGTCCCCAGCGCTGACGAGCCATCGGGGAAGTCCGCTTTGGGCGCGGCGCTTTTGACGAATTGATATTCGAGCAGGCGCAGTTGACGTGGCTCGATGCCGATTTTCTTTCCATCCAAATCCAGCGAGCGGATGGCGCCGCGGAAGGCCGCGTCCCACTCGGAGGGGTTCTCTCCGTAGGGGAAGGGCGTGATGGGAGACCCCGTCACTTTTTGCATTTCGAGTTCGGGAAGCACGAGCGCGGGAGGTTTATCGGCGGTGAAAAATAAAACAACGGGACGCTCCATCAGGTGGAAGTGCAGTCCCGTGAGATACGTCAGCGTGGGACCAGGATTCAGGATAACGGCGTCCAGCCCAGAGGTCGAAAGAGAGGCGGTGAGTTTGTCGAAGCGGGGCATGTGGTCTCCTAGTCGGATGGTCGGATGGTCGGGAGTGCGTCGCACCCAACACTGAGAACGAGTCTTCGGGTCAGGTGCGACGCAGCCGCGTCATTTGTAACTGTTTCGTTTTTTCGTCAGCACGGACATGGTGATCCAGTCCACGAGCCAGGGCATGTACCAATCGGCCCAGATGGCGATGTGGTAGTACCACGGCATGATGACGGCGCGGCGCGGGTTGCGGGCGAGTTCGACGACGCGCTCGGCCACTTCCTCGGAGGTCATGGAACGGAAGTAGCGGCGCAGGGCGGATTTTTTCATGGGGTGGTTGCCCGTGTGCTGGCCGAACTCGGTTTGGGCGGGACCTGGGTAGATGCCAGAGACGTCCACGCCGAAGGGTTGGACTTCGCGGCGCAGGGCGTCGGTGAAGCCGCGCACGCCAAATTTGCTGGCGGAGTAGATGGTGTAGGTGGGAGGGGCGATCCAGCCTGCGACGGAGGCCATGTTAATGATGTGGCCGCTCCGCCGTTTGAGCATGCCTGGCAAAACCGCGTGCGTGACCTGGATGACGCCGTGCAGGTTGACATCCAGTTGCGTCTCGATATCGCGTTCGCTGGACATGTTCTCGTGCCAGGCGAGACGTCCGAAGCCCGCGTTGTTGAAGAGGATGTCGATCTGGCCGTAGAGGTCGAGGACGGTTTCCACCATGATCTCGATCTCTTCGCGGTTCGCCACGTCCACAGGGACGGCGAATGCCTCCCCTCCCTGCGCCTGGATCTGGGCGGCCTGCTCCTGCAAACGGTCGATGCGCCGCGCGGCGAGAACGACACTGCAACCTTCGTACGCGAACAGCCGCGCCGCGTCCATGCCAAAGCCCGAAGATGCCCCTGTGATGAGTACGACTTTCCCTTTGAGTTCCATGTTGTTCACCTTGGGAGTATTTTATCCTGAACTTATGGAGTTGGGGATGTGGAAACGCGGGAGGGAATAAATGTCATTGGAAACAGATCTCTTAGCCACGAATTCCACGAATGGGCACGAATTTTTCTGATTTTCTTCGTGTAATTCGTTTCATTCGTGGCAAAACAAGACGCCAAAAGAATTACCGCTAAAGTCTAATATAATGGGTACAGACATTGGGTCTTAATGCAGATTGGCGGTGACAGATGAAAAGAACCAAATCCCTCCTGTTGATTTTGACCATGCTTGTGATGGTCGGATGTGCGTCTCCAACGCCTGAAGCAGAAAGCACGGCAATGCCAATTATTAAAAATAACATTCAACCACATACAGAAACCCCAGACGTTATTCTCACTGCATTTGCAAATTTCCCAACGCCTAAAATATTTCCTACATCAACTGTCATAACGATTTCGCTCCCAACACGCAAAGAAGTAGAGAGTGCTAATATTCCTAAATTACCCATTGGCAATAAAGGAGCCGATATATATTACATCTCTGTACCCAAAGATTCAATATATCTTTGGGAGGCGGTATGTTTTGGAAAAAACGCGCAAGACCTACAACAGAACGTTAGTGATATGCAGATTACATTTCGAATAAACGATCAAGTCATTGAAAAAAGCAAAATCTTGGAATTTGATCGGGCGTTCGGAGCTAGTGGCATTGAACGCACTTGGGCAATCCTAATTTCAGGGTGGCAAATCAACACAACCACAAAATTCGAAGTGGTCTATTCCATATCGCAATCATTGAGTGAAAATGGGGCTTATACCAGTAAAGGAGATTTTTATTCGATAGTTTATGTAAATGTGCAATAATCACAGCACATAACAAAAAGGCGTAGCATTCCGCGCTACGCCTTTTACGTTTTACGCTTTACGTTTTCCCCACCGCTACTCCCCTTCCCCCTCCTCCCTCTTCTGCCTCGGCCTCGGCGGCTCGATGGTCACCTCCTTCGAGAGCGCGATCTCCAGCACCTGGTCCATGTGATTGACGGGGAGAATCTTCAAGTCCTTTTGCACCTGCTTCGGCACATCCACCAGATCCTTCAAATTTCGTTCGGGCAGGATGACAGTCTTGAGTCCCGCGCGGTGGGCGGCCAGCACCTTCTCACGCACGCCGCCAATCGGCAGGACGCGTCCGCGCAGGGTGATCTCGCCCGTCATCGCCACGTCCTTGAAGATGGGACGTCCCGTAAAGGCCGAGATGATGGCGGTTGACATTGTAATACCCGCGCTGGGACCATCCTTGGGGATGGCTCCCTCGGGCAAATGCAGATGGATGTCGAGACGGTCGAACACGTCGGGATCAATGCCCAACAGGCTCGCGCGTGACTTGAGGTAGGAAAGCCCCGCCTGAGCGGATTCCTGCATCACGTCACCGACCTGACCCGTGATCTGCATCCCGCCCTTGCCGTCCAGAATGGCGACCTCCACGAACATGATCTCGCCACCGTTCTCGGTCCATGCGAGACCCGTCGCCACGCCGACCTCATCCTTGCGTTCGGCCTGCGTCAGGAAGAATTGCGGCGGCCCGAGGAACTTCTCGATCAACTCAGGCGTAACGGCTTCGGGCGTCTTCTTGCCCTCGGCCTTCGTCCGCGCCACCTTGCGGCAGACGCGTCCGATCTCGCGCTCCAAATTGCGGACTCCCGCCTCGAACGTGTACTCGCGGATGATCTTCTTCAGCGTGTCGGACTCCAACTTCAAGCCGATGTCGTGGATGCCGTTCTCGTCCAATTGACGCGGGATGAGATACTTCTCCGAGATGGAGATTTTCTCTTCCTCGATGTAGCCCGGGAACTCGATCACTTCCATGCGGTCGAGCAGGGCAGGCGGAATCGGCCCGAGGTAGTTGGCCGTGGTCACGAACATCACCTTCGAAAGGTCAAAGGGCAGTTCGAGATAGTGGTCACTGAACGAGTTGTTCTGCTCGGGGTCGAGCACTTCCAGCAACGCGGAGGCAGGGTCGCCGCGGAAATCGGAATAGAGTTTGTCGATCTCGTCGAGCATGAAGAGCGGATTGGCGCTCCCCGCCCGTTTCATGGTCTGGATGATGCGACCAGGCAGCGCGCCGATGTACGTGCGACGGTGGCCGCGGATCTCCGCTTCATCGCGGACGCCTCCGAGGGACACCCGCACGAACTTCCGCCCCAACGCCTCGGCGATGGAACGCCCGAGCGAGGTCTTCCCCGTTCCTGGTGGGCCGACGAAGCACAGGATCGGCTGACGTTCCTTCTTCGGTTTCAACGAACGGACGGCGATGTATTCCAGGATGCGTTCCTTCGGCTTCTTGAGTCCGTAGTGGTCGCGGTCCAGGATCCGCGCCGCGTTCTTCACGTCGAGATTATCTTCGGTGACGTTCATCCACGGCAGGTCGAGAATCCAATCGAGATAGGTGCGGATGATGCCCACTTCGGGGGCCATCGGCGGCATCTGGTTCAGGCGCTCCAGTTCCTTCATCGCCACTTTGCGCGCCTCGTCGGGCAAGGCGGCCTTCTCGATGCGCTGTTTCAGTTCGTTGGCGTCCTTGGTGAAAATGTCTCCCTCGCCCAGCTCGGTCTGGATCTGCTTCATCTGCTCGCGCAGATAGTACTCGCGTTGACTCTTGTCCACTTCGTTCTGGACGCGCGAATGGATCTCGTCTTCCAGTTCCAACACGTCCACTTCTTCGGCAAGAATTTTATTCATCCGTTGCAGGCGGGCGCGCGGATCGACCATCATCAAGAGCGTCTGCCGCTCCTCGAGGTTGAGCGAAAGCGACGTGGCGACCATGTCCGCAAGCCAGCCTGGCTCGGAGATGTTCATCGCGAAGAGATGCGCCTCCTCGGGGATGGAGCGGTCAAGTTGCACACAGCGGTCGAAGAGGTCCAGCACGGAGCGCATCGTGGCCTGAGTCTGACGGTCGGCGGTCGTCGGCTCGAAGACGACGCGCGCCCGCACCTTGATGTATGGCCGCACGCGGATGAACTCCACGATCTCGACGCGCCTGCGTCCCTGCACCAGCGCGGACGAGGAACCGTCGGGCATCGAGAGCAGGCGTCCAACCGCCATTTCCACGCCAATGGGCAAAAAGTCCTTCAAGCCAGGTTCTTCCACTTCGGGGTCGCGTTGCGTCAGGCCGATCACGGTCTGATTGCGATGCTGTGCCTCCTGCAACGCGAGCAGGGAGCCTTCGCGGCCCACAAAGATCGGCGAGACCATGCGCGGGAACACCACCAGGTCGCGTAACGGTAATACCAGCGCCTCGATGATTCCGTGCTCGTCCGCTTCCATGTTTGGCACGCGATAGAGTTCCTCGGTGCGTTGTGAAAGCGCCAGGTTAAAATTTTCGTCTTCTTCGTTCCAGTCTTCGGGATGATTCATTTCTGCTCGATTTTCGATTTACGATATTGAATTTACGATTTCCGTCATTGCGAGCGGAGCGAAGCAATCTCCTACACGTTGTGCAGATTGCTTCGTCGGGGAAAGCGCCCTCCTCGCAATGACGGAAGGAACAGCGAATAACCATTTACAAATTACCACTTACCTTCTTCCACGCCGCCATCACCTCCGCAGTGACGAACATGCTCCCCGCGGATAGGACAATGCTACCATCTTTTGCGGATAGTTCCAGCGCCCGCGCCAACGCGGCCGAGACGGGCGTAACCGCTTCATTCGGGACTTCGAGCGTGTCAGCCAACCCCTGAATTTTCTCCACTTCCAGTGCGCGTGGATGGTCGGCGCGCGTGACAATGAGTTTGCGGATCTTCGGCTTCAACTCGCGTAGCATCCCCGCCAAATTCTTATCCTCCGAAGCGCCGAGGATAAGATAAACGGGCCTTGCGGGGAAATACGTCTCCAGCGTTTCGCACAGACGGGCGAACGAGTCGTCGTTGTGCGCCGAGTCAAAGATGACGGGCGGCTCGCGGCGTGCCACTTCGAAGCGGGCGGGCCATTTTACCTGAGAAAACCCTTTTTGGATGTCTTTCTCGGAAATTGACAACCCACTTGTCTGGAGCGCGAGGTAGGCAGTGGCCGCGTTGATCATTTGGTGCGTACCGAGTAATGGAATATTCACGTCTAATTTAGTAGCCCGCCGAACATCCGTTAGTCGAATGGACTGCCCATCCAATGTGGAATCCAACGATTCAAATTCGACATCTCGTCCCACCACGGTCAGGGATGCGCTCTTCTCTCTGGCTATACGCAAAAGAACTTCGGCTGCCTCCTCCTTCTGCGGAGAAGAGACAACAGGCACGCCCGCCTTGATGATGCCCGCCTTTTCGCCGGCGATCTTTGCCAGTGTGTCCCCGAGCACAGCCATATGATCCATCGAAAGTGACGTGATGACCGAGACGCGCGGCGTAACCACATTTGTCGCGTCGAGGCGCCCGCCGAGGCCCACTTCGACGATAGCCGCGTCCACGCCCGCGTGTTGAAAGGCGAGGAAGCCGATGGCTGTGGTAATCTCAAAGGTGGTCAGTTTGGGGATGCGCGCCACAGCGGGCTTCACCTCGTCCACGAGCGCGACCAGCCTCTCGTGAGTCAGAGGCGAGCCGTCCACCTGGATCCGCTCCACGTAGTCTTCCAGATGCGGCGAGGTGTACAATCCCACCTTGTAGCCCGCGGCAGCCAAAGCGGAAGCGCACAATGCAGACGTGCTCCCCTTCCCCTTCGTCCCCGCCACGTGGATGATCGGATATGCATTTTGCGGATTGCCAAGCGCGTCCATCAGGGCGAACATGCGGTCGAGGTTGAAATCGGCCTTCGCCAATTCAGAAACGTGTTTGAGACTATAATCCACAAAACTGTAGAGGTAATCAAGGGCAAGGTTGTAGGCGGTTTCGGTGTCCATGCTGTGATTGTAATCGGAAAATCAAATCATCAAAAAGGAACTCCATGAAAGCGCGCAACATTTTTCTCTTCATCACCCTGATCGCTTCGCTCGTGCTTTCCTCCTGCGGGGGAATTCCCCAGGCCAGCGGGAACATCTCGTTCATGGTCTTCGGCGACCCCGCCGAACTCGCCGCCTACCAAACTTTGGTGGACGCCTTCCACGCGAAACATCCCGAAATCAAAGTGGAATTGATCCACATCCCCGGGCAATCGGACTACCGCAAACGCCTCGCCGCGGACCTGACAGCGAGTACGCCCGCCGATGTGGTACTCATCAACTATCGGCGTTACGCGCCCTTCGCCGCGCTGGGTGCGCTGACCCCGCTGGATTCGTACTTCAACAATTCCGAATTGATTGCGAAGGAGGATTTCTACTCCGAATCGTTCGACCCCTTCATCTACGAGGGACAGTTGATGTGCATCCCGCAGAACCTTTCTAGCCTGGTCGTCTACTACAACAAGGAACTCTTCGATCAGGCGGGCGTCGCCTACCCGTCCGCAGATTGGACGTGGGACGACTTCCTCGCCACCGCGCAGGCGTTGACCCAAGACACGAACGGCGATGGGACGACCGACCAATTCGGCGTCGGCATCGAAGCCTCGCTCATCCGCTTCGCACCATTCGTCTGGCAGGCGGGCGGCGATCTCGTGGACGATGAAACCAATCCCACCATGTTGATGCTCGACACTGACGAAGCCTTCGACGCCATTGATTTCTTCGTCAGCCTGCAGACCATCCACCACGTGGTACCCAACGCAGAAGAGGAAACCGCGCAGGATAGCGAAAGCCGCTTCATCAATGGTACAACGGCGATGTTCTTCAACAGCCGCCGCGGCGTGCCCACCTACCGCGAGTCCGCTGTCTTCGATTGGGACGTGGCCGCCCTGCCGCAAGGCGAGACCAAAGCGGGCATCCTCCATGCGGACGGCTACTGCCTGCCGAGTGCCTCGAAGAACAAGGACGCCGCCTGGGTCTTCATTGAATTCGCAAACTCCGCCGAGGGCCAGACCATCGTCGCCGCGTCGGGACGAACTGTCCCTTCGTTGAAAGCGGTCGCCAACTCGCCCGCCTTCCTCGACCCGAAGTCCCGACCCGCCAACAGCCGCGTCTTCCTCGACACCATCCCGTTCATGCGCGCCCTGCCCGTCCACGCGAACTGGGCCGAGATCGAAGACGCCGCGGGCGAGGAAATCTGGCGCGCTTTCTATGGTGAGGCCGATCCATATGAAGCCCTGATTCGCGCCGTGGAACGCTCGCGCGAGATTTTCGCGCTTACTCAATGATATGAAAACGGGACGCGGAGAACGCGGATGGACGCGGATACACGCTGATTTTTCTTTTTTCTCCGCGTTTTCCGCTTAAATCCGTGCCCGTCCGCGTCCATTTTCTTCAAACCATCGTGAAATCCACCCGACGCCAATCCCTCGCCCTGCTCACCCCCTACCTGCTGGGAGCATTCCTGCTCGTTGCCCTCCCAGCAGGCATTTCCTTCGCGCTGGCATTTCATCGTTACAACGGCATCACCCCGCCCGTCTTCAACGGTATTCAAAATTTCCAATATCTGCGTCTCGAGCCGCTGGCCTGGGTGGCCATCATCAACTCCCTGCTCTACATCGTGCAGGCCGTCCCGCTTCGCATTCTCGCCGCGCTCGGGCTGGCTCTCCTCCTCAACCGTCCGCGCAAAGGAATCGGCGTCTATCGCGCCGCGGCCTACCTCCCCACCGTCATCCCCGACGCCGCCTACGCCCTCACCTGGACGTGGATTCTCAACCCCATTTACGGGCCGCTCAACCTCGTCCTTGGCGCGCTCGGCCTGTCCACTCCCGCCTGGCTCGCGGATCAGGATTGGGCGTTGCGTGGACTCGTCCTGATGTCCCTGTTTCAGGTCGGCGAGGGATTCGTCATCCTGCTGGCGGGCCTCCGTCACATCCCGCGCGAATACTACGACGCCTCCCGCGTCGACGGCGCGAGCCGCGTCCAGCAATTTTTCCGAATCACCCTGCCCCTGCTCAGTCCGTGGCTCATCCTGCTCAGCATCCGCGACATTGCCCTCTCCTTCCAAAACACCTTCACCCCCGCCTACCTGATGACGCGCGGCGGTCCCTACTACGCCACTTTCTTCGCCCCGCTGATGATCTACGAAGAGGCCCTCGACAACTTCCGCTTCGGGATTGGCTCGGCCATGATGCTGATCATCTTTGCCGTGACTTTGATCCTCTCCCTGCTGGCCTATTTCGTGTTCGAGGAATCGGGATTGGATGCAGACTAAAACCCCCGCCTCCTTCCTGACCCGCCACCTGCTTCCGTTTCTATTGACGGGACTCTTCCTCCTGCCCCTCGTCTGGATGTTCTCCGCCTCCCTACGCGTCGCGGGGATGCCTCCCAGCCCCACCTTCGAACTGATTCCCCACCCGTGGACATTCGCCAACTACGCGCACATCTTCGACATCCTGCCCTTCGGACGCTACCTGCTCAACTCCCTCTTCGTCGCGCTGACGGGTGTCCTGCTCACCCTGCTGACGGCTTCGTGGGCTGGCTTCGGGATGTCGCAACTCGGTCCGCGTGCCCGCTTGCGCCTGCTGGTGCTGTCCATCATCCTGCTGATGATCCCTGTCACCGCGTTGTGGCTGGCGCGTTTTGTCTTCTTCGCCTGGCTGGGAATCAGCAACTCGCACTTCGCATTGATCGCCCCCGCGCTGATGGGATCGAGTCCGCTCTTCATCCTGCTCTTCTACTGGAACTTTCGCCGCGTGGACCGCGCCGTCTTTGAGTCCGCGCAAATGGACGGGGCCAATCTGCTGAAAATCTGGTGGCACATCGCCCTGCCGCTGGCGCGTCCCGCGTTGATGGCGGTCGGGATGCTGGCCTTCTTCTTCTATTGGAACGACTTCATCAATCCCCTGCTCTATCTCCGCTCGCAGACGCTCTACACCCTGCCCGTCGGCCTGCTCCAACTCCAGGAAATGGACAAAACCAACTGGCCGCTCCTCATGGCCGCCTCCGTTGTGATGACCGTCCCCGCGCTGGCGGTGTTTACTGCTTTGCAACGTACCTTGCTGTGGTGGGAGATGGAATGATATGTTTGCTTGACTTCTCTCTCTAAAAGATGTACAATTTGTATAATTTGTACGTCTTGTACATCATAAGGAGACAAAATGCCTACTTTAACAATTCAAAGCGGCGAAGCGCGCGCCAAATTCCGTGATTTATTGGATAACGTATTGGCTGGTAAAGGCGACGTGATCATCGAACGCAACGGCAAAAGCGTCGCAGTTGTGATTCCAGCGGTGGACTACGAGCAAATCCGCGCAGAATTGGATGAAATGCGCGCCGTGCGGGAAGCCGCGGCGGCCTACGAAGAATGGAAGAGCGACCCATCCGTTGCCCGTGCATGGGAGGATGTGGATGCAGAGTTGGGAAAAACAGGATGACCGAGGCGCGCTGGCAGGTCATCATCCACCGCAAGGCGGAAAAAATATTGAAGCGGCTGGATGGTGACATACTGGAACGCATCCGCCGCGCCATCCGTGGCTTGGCCAGCGAACCTCGCCCCATGGGCTATAAAAAACTAAGCGGCTATGAAAATCTCTATCGCCTGCGCGTCGGAGATTGGCGAATCATCTACGCCATCGAGGATGATAAATTGATCGTGCTGGTGCTTGAGATTTCCACACGCGGCGGCGCTTATCGCGACTTTTAATGGCTGTCGTTCCCGCGCTCAAAAATAAGGCTCATTGGGAATTTTCGTGACGCGCCCCACTTATAGGGGCGAACCCGTGTGTCCGCACTATAATTTCAAAATAGCCATCCACTGGAGTTGACCATGCAACGCCTCTTGTTTTTATCCCTCCTGACAATTTTCTTGAGCGCCTGTGCCGCGCCGATGACCAGCACGCCCATTCAGACTTCGGAAGTCAACATCACTCCCACAACCACACTAATGCCGCCAAGCGAGACGCCAACTTTGACTCCGCTTCCAGTGGCAACTGAGGATCCGTACGTTTGGCGTTTGGTGGGAGAGAAAGGGGAGATTGCGGTTAGAGACATTGATCTAACACTTTGGCCAGGGACAGAGGGAGAACAGAAGTTTGCGGTGAACCCAGAATATGCGGGACAGCTGCGCAGAGCGATGCTTATGCATATTTATGCGGTTAACTGGGCGGCGGATGAGACCTTTAAGGCACAATACAAGACATATGATAAATGGCAAGAGGCGATAGATGTGGAGCCAGAGAAGTTGTGGGATATTTATCTGGACGAGCCACATCCAACTGCCTACAATACGGGCGGGTGGGGGATGGTACAGCCAGTGAAGGTAAGACAGCCAGTGTCGCTAAAAAGCGTGAGTTTGGAGCTGGTAGCACCAGAAAAAGCGAGGCCGTTAGTAGATAAACAGCACGGATATACTAAGCAGCATGCCTACAATGCTTATCAATTGGAAGTCGTTGTTGGTCCAGGCGGGAAGCCGATGGTGCAAATGAACTTTGCAAATACAATGGAGAGTGATGATACTGTGCATGGCCTAACGGCAATTAAGCCAGGGGTAAATATTGATGCAAACGCGAGAATGTATGTGATTGGTTTAAATATGTTTAAACAGTATGCCGAGTGGATGGCAGGAGGGTTTGGTGGGGATGATACACGGGTAATAATGGAAAGAGGAGCTTTGTCAGTTGATTCAACGCAGAATTTGGGAGAGTTAAAAAAGGATAAATTTGAAAGCTGGGCAAATGAGGAGCCTTTAGTAGTGCCGAGATAGGAAGAGCGTTGATTTGACCCGATAGGTGTGGGATGATGGGAAGATGAAGCGGTTGCTGGTGGGAGTATTTGTAATATTGGTTCTTCTGACGGTTACTGTAACAAGAATGGTAAAAATTAACGGGAAGGTGATATGGGTGAGTGCTTTCCCCGATAGAGGGTGGGTTATAAATGAGGAGGCGAGGGATATATTAGCAGAATTGGCGGGAGAGAGCGGTAATGAGGGGTGGGTGATCGTGTATTTGCCTGTGGCGTACAAAGAAACCAAGGTAGGCTACGGGCGGGGGGATGACCCGCCTTTGTACTATGCCGAGTGGAGCAGGTGGAGGCAGATCCCTGTTTTGCGAATTTATGTCAACTGGGGGCTGTGGCGGGAATATAGTGAGAGCAAACGGGATCAGGGACTGGCGGTAATAATTACAAAAGAGTTGCAGGAATTTTGGCAGGCAGGAGAAGTGGGGAAAACGGTGGAGAGGAAGGCGCTAAGCGGAGAGATCATGCCATGGGGACT
Organism: Chloroflexota bacterium; assembly: GCA_049324715.1. GTDB lineage: Bacteria > Chloroflexota > Anaerolineae > Anaerolineales > Villigracilaceae > Denitrolinea. Next base: position 15,962 of record JBMOMR010000049.1, read on the forward strand.
GTGGGCGTGGGGGAGGGGAGATGAGTAGACGTTGGCTACTGGTAGTTGCGATATTGATTGTGGGCATGTGGATGGGAGCAAGGGTGGTGCGGGCGGCGTGTACGGGAGAGGTAAAGTGTGCGTTTGATGATGATTTTGGGGCATGTGACTTTACTTCTGACCAGTATTATGTGCGGGCCTGTAATGACAGTTGTGGGAGTGGGACGTGTGACCCGCCAGAGTGCGAGATTAGTACCACGTGTGATACGGTGGGGGGTGGGGGGACACTGCTGTGTGCGGATGCGACGCAGCCGACGTGTAGTCTGGGGGCGTGCAGCGGCAGAGAGTGAGGCTATAATTCAATCATGGACACTTGCTTCGTCTGCCGCAAACACAATGGACTTGAACCCGCCCCTCCTGGCGGCTACATCTACGAGGACGCACACTGGATGGTTTGCCACGCGCCCACCAAAATGGGTCCACTGGGGACGCTGTTCATCGAGTCACGGCGGCACTTTCTCACCTACGCCGAAATGACGGACGAGGAGGCAGCGTCCCTCGGCGGCGTGTTGAAAAAGACCTATGCCGCGCTGATCCTTCACTCGCAAGCCGAACGCATCTACCAACTATCCACGATGGAGGGCGCGCCACACTTCCACTGCTGGATCGTCCCGCGCCGCAAGGAGGTCACCGAGCGCGGACTGAAATTCCTCACCCGCGACGATTCCTGCGATGACGCGGAGGCCGCGTCACTGGCGGAGAAAATCCGCGAAGCGATGAAGTAAGGCGGAATGGCATTCCGCCCCACAAATTTACCATGCTCGGACAACTCACCATTCACCTTCATCTTCCTGCCTGTTCCTCGCTCAAAGAAAAGCGCAGACGGCTCAAGCCGCTCATTGCGCGTTTACACAAGGAATTCAACGTCTCGGTGGCGGAGATGGATTTGCAAGACAAGTGGACGGAGGCGATCCTTGCCTGTGCGCTGGTCAACTCCGACGCGGTTGTGGTTCGCCAATCCCTGCAAAATGTGGCAAAATGGGTGGAATCCCATTGGACAGATGGGGATGTGATCGACCAAAAAATCGAAATCGATTGAACGTTTAACGTTCAACGTTGATCAGGAGAATTATGGATCTGGGTCTCAAAGATAAAATCGCCCTCGTCGCGGGTTCGTCCCGCGGACTGGGCTATGCCACCGCTTCGGCGTTGGCGAAAGAAGGCTGCAAGGTTGCCATCAACGGGCGGGATGAATCCAAAATAAAAAGCGCGGCCGAGAAATTAAGCAAGGAAACTGGAGCGCATGTCATCGGGTTGGCAGGCGATGTCGGCTTGCGCGATGTGCCCGCTCAACTGGTCGCACAGACTGTGGAAGTATTTGGCGGGTTGGATATTCTCATCACCAACTCGGGCGGGCCGAAGCCTGGCACATTCGAATCGCACGACGAGGCCAACTGGCAGAACGCCATTGACCTGTCACTGATGAGCCACGTCCGCTTGATACGCGTGGCCCTGCCCCACCTCCGCAAATCGTCCGCTGCCAGCGTGTTGACGGTGACATCCTATTCCGTGAAGCAACCCATCCCCAATCTGGTATTGTCGAACAGCGTGCGCGCCGCCACGGTGGGACTGACCAAGTCCCTCGCGTTGGAACTTGGCACGGACGGAATTCGTTTCAATTCCATCCTGCCAGGCTGGACGGAGACAGAACGCGTCACAGAGTTGATGACTGCCCGGGCAACCGCGAACCAGACCTCGGTCGAGGAAGAGACGCGCAAACAATCGGCGGAGAGTCCGCTTGGTAGAATGGGACATCCCGAAGAGTTCGCCAACGCGGCCGCGTTCCTCGTCTCGCCCGCCGCGTCGTACATCACAGGCGTCATGCTCAACGTGGATGGCGGCATGTACAAGGGTACGCTTTAATTTTCGGTTTAAAATTTCGAGCGAAGATTTAAGATTGGAGAATTTATGAGCAAAACCATCTGCCTGAATTGCGAACGCACCGAGCACGAAACGCCCCTGCTGATGCTGACCTTTAAAGGCGAGGCGAAATTTATCTGTGCGCAATGCCTGCCCACGCTGATCCACAAACCACACCTGCTGGTGGAAAAACTGCCTGGGATGCAGATCACGCCCGCGAAACACGAGCATTAAACGTACCCAATGAACAAACTTTCCCGTGTCAGCAAAAACTCGCTTATCGTCGCGGCGTTCTTTTTCCTCGACAAGATCCTGGCCTTCGTGCGGACGGGCATCATCTCGCGCCAGTATTCCGATGAAGTGCACATGCTGGATACGTTCCACGCGGCCAACAACCTGCCCGACGTGCTGTTCGCGCTCATTTCTGGCGGCGCGCTGGCGATGGCATTCATCCCGCTCCTCACCGAATACCTGACTACCAAAGACCGCGCCGCCGCCTGGGACTTATTCTCGCGCGTCGCCAACGTGGCCTTCCTCATCACCGGTTCCATCGCCGTCATTATCGCCATCTTCGCCGAGCCGATCGTCAACGCGGAGATCGGCATCGCGCCAGGCTTCGGCACGGAGCAACGCGCCCTGCTGGCCGAACTCATGCGTCTCAACCTCATCGGCACGATCATCTTCTCCATCAGCGGCCTGGTGATGGCGAGTTTGCAGGCCAACCAGCATTTCGTCCTGCCCGCGCTCGCGCCCGCCATGTACAACATTGGTCAGATCATCGGCGCGATTTTCTTCGTCCCGCGCTGGGGCATTCACGGACTCGTCTACGGCGTCATCCTCGGCGCGGCCATGCACCTGCTCATCCAAATTCCCGCGCTCTTCAAATTCGGATTCAGATGGACTCCATCCCTCGACATCCGCCACACGGGACTGATCGAAGCCCTCAGCCTGATGGCGCCTCGTCTGTTGACGATGGGCGGGATCCAACTCATTGTGCTGGCGCGCGACAACCTCGCTTCGCGCCTCGACCAGGTAGGGGCTGTCACCGCCCTCACCTCTGGCTGGATGATCATGCAAGTCCCTGAGACGATCCTCGGGACGGCCATCGCCACCGCCATGCTCCCCACCCTCTCCGAGTTCGCGGCGCGCGGGAATTGGACCGCGTTTCGCGACACGATCGAGCGCGCCCTGCGGGTTTTGATCGCGCTGACAATTCCCGTCGCGGCGGTGATGGCCGCGGGCATCCATCCCCTCGTCCGCGTCATCTTCGGCTTCGACGAGGCCACCTCCACCTTGCTCACGTGGACGGCGCGCGCCTACCTTCTCACGTTGACGGGATACACCATCCACGAGGTGGCGGCGCGGTCGTTCTACGCGCGCAAAGAGCCGATGTTCCCGCTCTACGCGGTGTTAATCCGCCTGGTCATTTTCCTCGGCATCGGCATCGTCGGTGTGACGTTGTTCCGTGAGATTGGCGCGCCCGTCATTGCCTTCGCGGAGATCGCGTTGCTCATCGAGGCCATCATCCTGTTCAAGTGGCTCTCGAATCGGACGCATGAACCCATCCACGTGGGTAGTTCGGTGGTGCGCGGGCTGGTGGCAGCGCTCGTTGGCGGCGTGACCGCCTACGGTCTCGCGTGGGGCGTGCCGGGCGGGGCAGTCGTCACCGCGTTGTTGGGAATGTCCGTGGGCGGGATCGTCGCCCTCGCCATCGTCTGGAAGGACGTCCGCCTGCTGTTGCATTTGTGAAATTAGAATGAGAAACCAGGCTTCTTAAAGAAACCTGGTTTCTCCCGGAGTATAATTGTCCCCATGTCTGATCCAATCCTTGAAACGACCCAAGAGAGCCAACCGGCTCGCAAAAAGAAATTTCGCGCGAACTGGCGCGGCTTCCTGCTCGGCGCGCTGGCGCTGATCGTTATCGTCGGCCTTGGCGCGTTCGGCGGATACCAGCAAGCCATCGGTGACCGCGTGCAGGCCCAGTCTGAAGTGATTTCCCAGCAGTTGACCGAGCAATACGCGCTGGCCCTGCTGGACATTGCCGCGGGGCGCTATGGCCCGGCGCAGGAACGCCTGAAATTCATTATCGAGCACAACCCGTCCTTCCCCGAGGCAAGCCAGAAACTGGCCGAGGTGATGGTGATGGCGGCCATCCCTACCGCCACTCCCCTGCCCACTGTGACTCCCACCCCCGACCTGAGCGGCGTGGAGGAGATTTACCAGCGCGCCCTGCAGGCCAGCAACAGCCTGGACTGGCCGAACGCGCTTGCCAACCTGGATACCCTGCGCCGCAAGGACCCGACCTACCGCACTGCCGAAGTGGACGGGATGTACTATTTCGCGCTCCGCAATTACGGCTATGACCTGATCATCAAGCAGGGCAATCTGGAAGGCGGCATCTATCAACTGACGCTGGCCGAACGCTTCGGTCCGCTGGACAGCCAGGCCAATGGTTTGCGCGAGGGGGCGCGGCTGTATGTGCTGGGCGCCAGTTTCTGGGACCTGGACTGGAAGAACGCGGTCTTCTATTTCTATCAGTTATACACTGGCTGGCCTTCCCTTTGGGACGGCACCATGACCGCCAGCGAACGGTTCCGCGTGGCCTCCATGCGTTACGGCGACGAACTCTTCGCACTGGAACAATGGTGTCCCGCGTACGAACAATACCAGAACGCCCAAAAGATCGGCAACCTGGATCCGACCAGTGAGAAGAATGCCTACATCGCCATGATGAAGTGCCTGCCGCCCGCGCCAATCATCCCCACGGAACTGCCGACGGAACTTCCCACTCCCTAGCACATGGACACTCCCCCCATCTGGGCGCTGACTCTGGTCTATTGGTTGCACATGCTGGCCACTGTGGCGTGGATCGGGGGGATCGTTTCCATTTCCATCCTCGTCCTGCCCGCGGCGCACAAGAGCCTGAAACCTGCCGACCTGCTGGCTTTTATCGAGGCCATCCAAAAACGGCTGGAACCGCTGGCCTGGTTCAGTCTCGGCCTGTTGATTGCAACAGGACTCTTCCAACTCAGCGCCAATTCACACTACAACGGTTTCTTCGATGTCAGCACGCAGTGGTCACTGGCGATCCTCATCAAACACGGACTGGTTGTGGTGATGGTGGTCGTCAGCGCGGTGCAGACGTGGGAGGTGCTTCCCGCCATCCGCCGCACGCTGATGCGACGCGACAAGGGCGCGAGCGAAGAGGAGATCGTCAAGTTGCAAACGCGCGAAGAGCGCCTGTTGCGGATGAACTTCATCCTCTCCATTTTGATCCTCGGCGCGACGGCGTTGGCAAGGGCGGCATAACAGGTACACACCAAAAACGAGACTCGCAGTGAGTCTCGTTTTTTCGTTTTACGAATTGCGTTTTACAACTTTATCACTTGCTGCGCAGGAGAACCCGCCAGGTCATACACCATTGCGCCCGTGATCCTCACTGGCACGATCTCCCCCACCTTCAACTCATTCTCCACAAAGACCATGCCGTCAATTTCGGGCGCGTCGCGATAGGAACGTCCAACGGAGACGCCGTCGTTGTAGCCCTCGATGAGGACGTCCAACGTCCTGCCGACGTAGGATTGATTCACCTGCAAGGACACTCCCTGCTGGATCTCCATGAACCGTTCGTATCGTTCCTGCTTGACCTCGGGCGGGACCGGGTCTCCGAGAGGCTCGGAACTCGTCCCCGGCTCGAACGAGAATTGGAACGCGCCCGCGCGGTCAAAGCGGACCTCGCGCAGGAACTCTTCCAACGCGCGGAACTCTTCCTCCGTCTCACCCGGGTAGCCGACAATGAACGTACTGCGGATGGCAATATCGGGCACCTTGGCACGCATTTTCTCGAGGGTCTTGTGCACCCACTCCATATTGGAGGGACGCTTCATGCGGTACAACGTCTTCGGATCCGCGTGCTGGAGAGGCATATCCAGATAATGCAGGATCTGTTTGGACGAGGACATCACGTCGATCAGGCGGTCGGTCACGTAGCCAGGATACGCGTACATGACGCGGATCCAATCCAGATCGGGGACCGAAGTGGTGAGATTTTCCAGCAAAACGGCCAGCCCGTCCTTCATCCCCAGGTCATGACCGTAATCTGTCGTGTCCTGCGCGAGCAGGATCAGCTCGCGCACGCCCGCGTCGCGCAGACGACGCGCCTCGTCGAGGATGGTCTCCATCGGACGCGAGACGGCCGTCCCTTTGATGAGCGGGATGGCGCAGAACGCGCAGGGACGGCGGCACCCGTCCGCCACCTTGAGATAGGCCGCGGCGCCGAACACGTTCGCTCGGACGGTATCTGCCTCATCGGTCCCGACGGTGGCGGCCTCGGGCAGGTGATACAGCGGCTGGGGATGAGACGTCTTCCGCAAGTCACGCACCACCTGCAGGATGTCCATCCAGCGACGTGTGCCGAGGATCCCATCCACACCGGGGACTTGTTTCGCGACGTCCATGCCGTAGCGCTGGGTGAGGCATCCCGCCGCGATCAACACCTGACCGTTGCGTTTTGATTTTGCCAGTTTGCGTAATTCGCGAATGGATTCGTCGCGCGCCGAGCCGATGAAGCCGCACGTGTTGACGATCAACACGCTGGCATGCGAGGGTTTCTCCACAGACTGATACCCGTCGCGGACGAGCAATTGCGCCATCGAATCAGAGTCGACCGTATTTTTCGAGCAGCCTAAAGAGACCAGATGAAATGTGTTTTTTATTTTTGTCATAACGTTAAATCCAATTTAAGGAGCGGGAGTACGCGTGGGAGTCGCGGTCGGTGTGGGCGTTAACGTGAGGGTGGGCGTGGGCGAGATCGTGGGCGTGGGGCCAATGGTGGCCGTCGGCGTGATGACACCTTCGGCACGATAGATCAGGTTGACGTTTTCACCGTACCGACCCAGCAGACCCATGTCACGCTGGTTGTAGGTCAATCGCAGGGCCGCGCCGTTGCCCGCCAGAATTTCGATCTCGGTCGCCGCCTCGAAGGGATAGGCCGTGCCCGGGGTGACGCGCCCATCGAACACCACCTCGCCGTCCACGGTCACGCGCAGGTACGTCCGCTCGTTGGCGATGATGTTGATCTGCACGTTCACGCCCTCAGGAATCGTCGGCAGGCCAACAGGCGTTTCGAACGCGGCCAGGGTGGCGGTCACATTTCCCAGATCGAGCAATACGGAGGTCGGGGCGGCTGTGCCGAGAGGCGCAAGCGACGGCTCCAGCAGGATATCGATCATCGGCAGCGCGGTGGCCTTGGCCTCGGCGCTCGTCTTGATCACGTGTTGCACGCCCCAAACGGAAAACACCACGATCGCCAGCACCAATCCGATAGCGGCCAGGTCGGCGACCATGAACCCGCGCAAGGGCGGAACGCTGGCGGGCGCGCTCGGCGCGGGACGTCCGCGCGCGCCGGGCGGCAGGGGATGCCGCTCGCGATGCCGCACCTGCAACACGTCCGCAAAGTTCAACAGCAGGGCGTCCACGTCCAGGTCGAGGAACGTGGCGTAATTGCTCAACATGCCGCGTGTCTGCACGGCGGAGGGCAGGCCGTCAAAATCGCCCCGTTCCAGCGCCAGCAAATAATGGGCGCGCAAATGGATGTGGCGTTCGATCTCCTCGCGCGTCAGGTTGAGCGTTTCGCGGCGCTCGCGTAATTGCGCGCCGATGGCGGCGAACATCTCATCGGAGGAACGGGCGCGCAAATTGTCTGCAACTGGATCGGACTCGACCTGCGGACTGGGCGACTCGTCCCCCTCTGGAATCGACTCCGATTCCGCCTCTTCCCTGACCTCGTCCTGCCGCGGCTTCGAGGCGCGTCTCCCCGCCCCCGCGAACAGACGCGTCCATCCGCTCGGACGAGGCTCGTCCGCTTCGACAATTTCCTTCGGTTGTGTGACTTCGATTTCGGGGGGAGATTCAACCCGCGGCGCGGCTATCGGCGTTTCTTCGACTGCCTGGCTTTCGGGGAGACTTTTTTTTTATCTTCGCTCTTCGCGGTAGATTTCGCGGCCGCTTTCGGTTTGGTCGTCTTCGGCTTGGAAGTCTTCGCGGCGGACGCGGATTTTTTCTTCGAGGAGGACGCGTCTGTTTTTCGAATGAGCGTAGGCGCGGACTCTATCTCGGGGGTGACGACAGATGTCTCGTCCACCGCAGGTTCGGGGACAGATTCCTGCACGGTGGCAGGCTCGGGCGCAGATTCGGATTCGGCGGCAGGTTCTTCGGGGACGGATCGTCTCAGCAGGCGCGCCCAAAACGGACGTCGGACCGGCTTCTCGTCCGCAGGTGACGCGGGTGGAGTCTCCTGCGCGGTGACCGACGCGGAAGGCGGTGTCACTTCCACGGGCGCGGAGACCGCGGGGGACGATTCCACCAAATCCCCATCACTCAGTTCCTTCATGGCGGCTTCGAGATCGAGGCCGAGATAATCGGCATAGAGACGCAGAAAACCGCGGCTCTGTGCGGCGGAGGACATGACCGAATAGTTATCCGATTCGAGCGCCTGCAAATAATGGGCGCGGACGCGGGTGGCTTCTGCGGCCTTGTCGAGACTGATCTGACGCGATGTGCGGAGTTTCTTAAGGCGTTGTCCGATGGTTTCTTGCATGGCAAAAGTTTACCACAATCAGAGAGAAACCCGTTTTCTTCGAAGAAAACGGGTTTCTGGCTTTGGTTATTCAGCGGGTGTTTCGGGAGCGGCTTCGGCCTGTTCTTCAGCGGGAGCCTCGGCCTCGGCTTTGGGTTTGGCCTTTTTGGCTTTGGCCTTCGGCTTCTCTTCCTCTTCCGCCTCTTCGCCTTCGCGGTGGACGGTGATCTTGATCTCGGGGACGAGGTCCATCGTCAGGCGGATGTGGGCAGTGTAGTCGCCGACCTCGCGGATGGGTTGCATATCCACCTGCTGGCGTTTGACCTCGAAGCGGACCTTTTCGGTCAGGGCGGTGGCCACATCCTGCGTGGTGATCGAGCCGTACAATTTGCCCGTCTCACCAGCTTTGACGACGAATTCCAACGCAACACCGTTGATCTGGTCGGAGAGGCCTTTGAGTTCCTCGTTCAGCGAAGCGCGGCGGATTTCTGCCTGGCCCTTGATGCGCTCGATTTGTTTCAACGCGCCCGCGGTGGCTAGCACGGCCAGTCCCTGCGGGATGAGGAAGTTGCGGCCGTAGCCATCGGCGACCTTTTTGACATCGCCAGCGCGGCCCAGTTTGTAAACGTCCTTGATGAGCATGACTTTCATTTTGAATCAAGCCCTTTCTTTGGAAAATGTCAGGGCGAAGGGTACCACGCCCTGCGGCGGCAGATTGTACCAGAGGATGTGCGTCTTGCCAATTGGAAACAGGCGGGGTAAGATAACCGTATGGACAAATTCTCCATCAACTGGCGGCGGGTTGGCGTGTTCGTGGGGATCGCGGCTCTTTCTCTGATCGTCATCGAATTCAACGCCCGCCTCGAAGAACTGAACCGACTGACGGAGGAGGCCGAAACCTACCGCGTCGAGGCCACCCAGGCCATGCAAACGCAGATCGCATTGCAGACACAAGTGGCCTACGCGACCTCCGAAGCGGCGGTAGAGGATTACGCCCGCGGCGACAACCACATGGTCGAGGAGGGAGACATTCCCGGTGTGCCGTATGGAAGCGGGAACGGCGCGCCTCTTCCCACGGCCACGCCCATGCCCACGGCCACACCCATGCCAAACTGGCAGGTCTGGTGGGATCTATTCTTTGGCGAACGATAGCAGGTCACGCCTGCAAAACAAGGTCATCAGGTACACGCCCCGCCCCCTGCCGAATACCCGCAAACAGGACAACTTAAGTTGAGAAGGCCGTCGTAATCGAGACGGCCTTTTTTACATGCGGGACATTTTTGACCAGGACGCGGTGCGCGGCAAACGATAGTTTTTCGAGCCTTCCGCTTCGCCGCGGGACGGGAGGACGGTTTCCCGTTTCGATCAGGTGTGGACTTGCGTTTGACTGCCATTTCAGTGAATAGACGCGGCCTGCAACCAAAGATTTACCGCGTCGATCATCCTAAACCAACCAGCCGCGACAACCCATCGTGGTCGGTGAGCACGAATTCAGTGCGGGTGACTTCGATCAGTTTCTTATCCGAGAAATTATATAACGCGCGGCAGACCATCTCGCGCGTCGAGCCGACGCGGGCGGCCATTTCATCCAGCGTCAGGTTGCGCGAAATGGACGAGTCACCTGCCTGTTTGAAATGATCGAGCAGGAGGCGGGCGAGACGTCCAGCCACGGGCTGGAAGGCCAGACCCTCCACGAGGTCGCTGGCGCGCTGCATCCTTTCGGCCATCAGGCGGCTGAGTTCCCAGGATGCTTTTCCATTGCGGAGCAGGATCGGCAGGATGGTGGCGCGTGACCAAAGGTAAAGGTGACAATCCTCGCGCACTTCCAACGAAACGGGCATGGGCGCGTCCTCGTGGAAAAATGCCAATCCCCAGAAAACCTCCCCGCGCCCAAAATGACCCACGTGCAAGTTGCGTCCTTCCGAAGATTCTTTGATCGCCTCGATCACCCCGTCTGCAATCAACAACAAATACGGCCAGATGTCACCAAACAAAACCACCTTCTCCCCCTTTTGATAGTGATGCAAAGAGGCCGCCTGCTCCACCTGTTTCAAGTCCGATGGAGCGATAATTTGAAAGATGGGGTTCTCAGTCAGTAAGGTGGATAGTTCGCTCATCGCTCTGTGCCTCCTGCAAGGTTTTCCAGTTTCTCACGATCCAAAAAAGCGAATTCCACGCGGTTGACGCGGATCAGACCCTCGTCGGCGAAGCGGTGCAGGGTGCGGCTGACCAGCTCGCGGGTAGTCCCGACCGTATCGGCCATCTGGTCAAGGGTCAGGTTACGCGGCGCGGGTCTTCCATCCACAGGGTTGTAGTGAGTCAACAGCAGGCGCGCAAGGCGTCCCGCTACGGGGTGAAAGGCAAATCCATACACCACCTCGCGCACATTGCGCATATAACGAATCAGGATATTGGAGACATCCCACGCGGCTTGCGCGTTCTTTTGGATGATGGGCAGGATCGCATCGCGTTCCCAAAGATAAAGCACCGCGTCTTCGCGGACCTCGAGCGAGGCGGGCATCGAGAGGCCGTCTACCACCGAATGTCCCCAGACCACCTCGCAGGGACGGAGCGTGAACACCACCTGACGACGGCCTTCGGGCGAGAGCATCGCCCACTCCAGCCGCCCCGAAGCGATATAGGCCACATACGGCCATTCCTCCCCCTGCCAGCAGACAAATTCATCTCTGCTGAATTTCTTTTCGGTTGCCTTCGCCACCAGTTCGGCGCGTTCACGTTCGGTCAACTTGGAAAAAACAGGTGCTTGCGAAAGGCATTCCAGGATATTGGGCATGAACAGTCTCCAGACAAGTTATAAAAATGCAAAGACGGATTTACACCTTCATGATATTTTACTCATGCAAAAATCTCCTGCTTTGGCAGGTTCATTATATCAACTTCAAGGAGAAGCAAAATGAAGAACGAAACCACGAAGACTCAACGCATCATCATGACCATTGTGGCGGTTGTCGGCGGCTTGTACCTGATGCTGTTGGCGCCCACCCAGGCCATGCAAACCCTGAAGATCGCGCTCGACCAGGTGCTCCTGCGCCTTGTGCCGCACGACGCGGATTTCTACCCCGCTGTACCCGTTCTCTCGACCACGTTCTCAGCCTGGATCATCGCCTTCGTCTTTTCTGGCGCCATGCTGTTGGTGGTGGCGAAGAAACTCTACGACGGAGTGAAGTGGGCACGCGCCGCCGCGCTGGGACTGTTCGCCATCCCCTCGGTCGCGGGGATGACCATGATGATTCCCTGGTTCGTGCTGGTTCTGGCCGAATATCCTGAAAAGGGCGTCCCGCCGCATACCATCAACGGAATGCCACCCGCCATGCCGATCCTGTTCGTCAACCTGCTGTTCTACTTCATCATCCTGCTTGCGGATACTGACACGCTCAAGAACAAGGCGCTGAAACTTATCCCCTACACCGCGTTGGGAATCGTCTCTGGCATGGTCTTCATGAACGCACAGCACGGTGTGCGCTACTTCATCCACATCCCTGGCGAGTTCGTCACTGGTGCGGATGGTCTGATTGCCGCCAACCCCACCCCGCCTCCGTTCACGTCCGCGCTGGCGCATTACATCACCAATCTCGATCATCTGGATTGGCAAACCTTTGAATTTGTTTCAGAAAAAGCCGTGTACAGCCCGCAAACGCTGGCGCTCCTGCTCGGCGGCTTTCTGCTCTACATTGCGTCCGTGCTGTTGATCGTCTCCATCCCACTGATGGCGATGAAGAACAAAGCGGGCTGGTACATCGCCACCGCCACCACACTGGCGACCGTCGTTGTCAGTTTCCAGGGCTTCATCGTGCGGCATTCCACCGAATGGCTGCAGGGCGGGATGCTATCCGCTGTGCTGTTGGCGATCCTGCTCATCCCCGCCTTCAAGCAATTCCTGATCGAAAAAGGCGAATAATCGCCCGATAAAATTATCCACATTCTCCTTTGTAAACTGGAGCCAGTCACCTGGCTCCAGTTTACTTTTTCACACACTGTTATTCCGCACCAGCAAGTCGCTCCAACGCCGCGCGATCATGGACGGTGATGGTGGCCCGTGTCACCTGGAGCAGGCCATTCTTTTGGAGCTGATAAAGGGAACGACAGACAACTTCGGGGGAGGAGGCCACCCTGGATGCGATCTGATCAAGAGTCAGATCACGCTGCGCCGAGTTCTCCGTGGCGGGGACTTGTTCCAATAATAACTTTGCCACGCGACCCGTCACGGGCTGAAAGGCAAGGTCAGAAATCGTGTCCCGTCGCTTGCGAATCAATCTGGTCTGACGAGCCAATAAAGCGCGAATCGCTTCGGGGTTTTCAAACAGAATTTGGAGAACGGTCTCCCCCTCCCATTGATAAATTACGCTTTCTTGGGCAGCCTCCAGTGTAGACGGCGCGGGTTCCCCATCAAAAAGTCCGTGCGCCCAGAATACATCTCCCTTCTCCCAAGTAGAGACAACATAACTCCGCCCATCCGTCGAGCGAATGACAGCCCGCAGTTGTCCCGATGCGATCAGAAATGCGTTTGTCCAGGGATCTCCCTGCCAGAAAAGTGATTGATCCCGTTCCAGGACGCGTCGAATGGCTAATGAAACCAACCGCTGTTTTTGATTGGCGGTAAATTTTCCAAATACTTCGGTATTTTCCAACAAGGCATCCAGGTCGGACATGCTTCTGATCCTTTCCAATTATTAGAAACGTCACTTATTCTTGACAAATATCAAGGTGTGAATGGACAAAGACAGATAACATATGTGCATGTCATCACAACCTGAACCCAGTTCAGGAAAAATTATAACATCGGAGGAAGAATGTTATCTGCAACACCCCGTAATTCACGTCTCATCGTAATCACCCTCGTGGTGATCGCCGCGATCTTGATGATCGTGTGGGTACCCTTCATCGGGTTTGATATGTCCAACCCAATCGTCCAAGGTCAGCAGGCCCGCATCGAAAAGTTCAAGGCAGAGGGAACACCAGAGATGGCTGTTCAAGCCGCGCTCCTGGAGCTGACGGTCTGGCTGGTTTCTTTCTTCTATCCGTTTTGGAGTGTGCTTTCCGTGGTAGCCGGCGTTGCGCTATTGGTGATTGCAAAAGACCTCTATAACGGAGAGAAATGGGCACGCGGACTCGCCTTGCTGTGCCTGTCAATCCCGTCCATGGGCGGCGCGTACATGATCGTGCCGTGGATGAATTTCGTCGGAAGCGTGCAGGGCGGATTCCCGCCCGCGGTCATCATCATGACGGTTGGCCTGATCCCGTACTTCGCCCTGTTGTTGCTCGAAAAAGGCGACTGGATGCAGAAGATTGTGGACTTCCTAGTCTTCCTGATGCTGGGCGTTATCTCCGCTGAATCCTTTGCCAACGGTCACGCGGCCTTCCGTATCCTGTATGGACACCCCAAGCGGCCTCTCTTTGCTGAGGGCATTTCCATCACTTACGTCGGCTGGCTGGGACTGTGGATCAGCGCGGCATTGACCATCGCGGCCATCTACCTGCTGGGCAATCGCAAACTCTCCGGATGGTATTATGCCTATATCGGCGCGTGGGTGGCCATTATCGCCGGCGGAGCCACGCACTATGTCCGCCACGCCACCAATGACTACCTCTACAACGTTTTGATGGGAGTGAGCCTTGTCGTCATGCTTCTCATCCCTGTTTTCAAGCAACGCCTGCTGAAAGAGTATTCAGGCTGAGCACATTCTCCTTTGCAACTCGGGATCCAAATCGGGGTCCCGAGTTTGCTTTAAGGCAAAGATTTTACAAACCGCTTGTGATACCTTTCACACAGAATTTCCAACCACCATCCTGGAGGACGCTATGAAAGATACATCGCAAGCCAATCGTAATATCATGTCCGTTATTGCCATTGTAATCGGACTGGCAATGGCCTATCTCATTCCGTTCCTGGTCCAAACATCACTGGAACGGGTATTGGTTCATTTGTCCGCACACATCAAGGCAGGGAATCCCACTTTCTCGAGTGGATTGCCCATGTTTGACCTCTTCTACTCTGCTTGGCGGGCGCTCATCTTTGCGGGCGGCGCAGGCTTAATTGTCATCTCGCAGGAGATCAGAAAAGGCCGCGAGTGGACCTTTCCTCTTGCCCTGTCACTTTTTGCCCTGCCCTCCATCGGCGGCTTTTTCATGTTCCTGCCCTATGTGAGTTGGGTGCCTGGCTTCCCCCTTCCGATGGTTATCGCCTTCATTGGCCTGGCGGGTTATTGGGCGTTTATTTTCCTCCACCACGGCACAAAGGCGCAAAAATGGACGCGTTTTGCCGCGTTGACCTTCATCGGCATGTTGGCCACACACGCCTTCACCATCGGCATCGGCGCGCAACGCACCATGGCAACCCGTCCCGGCTTCCCCATGTATCCAGATTTTACGTGGTGGCTCTTCCGCTGGGCTGGCGAAGTGAACTGGGTGGCGGTCATCTTCCTGTTCATGTCCATTCCCCTGCTGGCGATGGGAAAGCGCCGCGGCTGGTGGATGGCGGTCATCTCAGCCATCACGATCCTGATGATCAACGTCCCAACGCAATTCATCCGCACGAAGACGCTGGACTACTTCTATGGAGCGCTGCTTGCCATCGGTGTGTTGGTTTTCACTCTCATTCCATATTTCAAAAAACAACTTTTGGAAGAAAAATCATCAGAGGCCTGATTTCAGGCGCATTCTCCTTTAGGACCTCCCCCTTGTGATACAAGGGGGAGGTAACTTCAACCATGAAAATCAACCCACGCTACTACCCCTACATCATCCTTGCCGCGTATATGGTTTTCCTCCTGCTTGGCATCCTGCTTGGCTTCGGACCGGAACGCGGTGGCGAAGACGGCGGTCACGGTCTCCTATTGTTGAGGCAGGCTTGCGCATGACCACGAAAACAGCCTCGCTTTCCAAAAGCCGACGCGTCATCCAGTGGCTGGCGGTGATCGGCACATTCCTGCTCGGACTGCGCCACATCATGCCAGGCGAAACCTCGCGCGGCGGGTCATTCGACTCGTTCTGTGCCTTCGGCGGGATCGAAACATTGTTTCCCTATCTTTTCAATGGAAGCGTGCTCAAATCCACCAACCTGCTCAACTTCTCGATCCTGACCGCCACGCTGGGCGTCGCGCTCGTGGCGGGACGCGCCTTCTGCGGCTGGCTGTGCGGACTGGGCGCGCTCCAGGATTTCGTCGCAGGATGGACACGGAAACTTCTTGGCAAAAGACGTCACGTCCGCGGCAAAGCCAGCCAAACGATCCTGCCTCTGCGCCTGCCTTCCTCCATTGACCGCCCGCTGCGGTACGCCAAATATCTTGTGCTTGCGGTGATCCTGTTTGCCAGTCTCTACACGGTTTATCCGCCCCTGCGAGAGTTCTGTCCCGTGCGCGCCGTTTTCAGCCTGAAGATGACCGCGCTCCTGTGGCTGACGCTCGTCGTCTTTGTTGCAGGATCAATTTTGGTGGAACGCTTCTGGTGCAAATATCTATGTCCGCTCGGCGCGGCGCTGGCGCTCTTCAACAAAATTTCGCCCGTGCGGCTGGTCAGCAGTTCCACCTGTAACAACTGCGGACGTTGCGACATCGAATGTTCGATGGGCATCGCAGATGTGCCAAACAATCTGGCCGATGCCGAATGTATCCGCTGTCTCGAATGTTTGGACACTTGCGCGCGCGACGGATCACTCGAATTAAAAGTGATTACCAAGTAAAATGAAAAGCAGGCGACAAAAGACGCATCTTTCATGACCACTGGCCTGCCTCCCGCTCCCCAACATTTTACTCGGCTGAAAGCGCTCCTCGCCCGAATCCGCCACTTTGACGGAATCCCACCCGAGGTCCAGGAAAGAATCGCCGCGTCTGCATCCCCGCGTCACTTCGCGGCGGGACAGGTCATCTACATCGAAGGTGAACCCGCAGAGGCGCTTTACCTGCTGGAACGCGGCTGGGTGAAAGCCACGCGCATGTCACGCGACGGGCGCGAGCAGGCGATGTTGTTTCTCGAGTCGGGGGAAATCTTCGGCGATATCGCCGTGTTCAGCGGCACAACCTACCCTGGCACGGTGGTGGCGCTCGAAGACGTGGACGTGTGGACAATCCCCGCTGACAATTTTTTGGAGTTGACCAAACAATATCCCGCGCTGGCGATGGCGGTCATCCGTCACCTGAGCGGCCGCGTGCTGCACTACATCAGTCTGGTCGAAGACCTGTCCCTGCGAAATGTGGAGGCGCGGCTAGCGAACACGCTATTACAGCACGCCGAAGCGCGCGAAGGACAATTGATCGTCCCCCGCCGTGACTGGACAACGTTCGATGAAATGGCCGTGCGACTCGGGACGGTGCGCGATGTGTTGAGCCGCGGGCTGAAGACGCTCGAAGCGGATGGATTGCTCAAGGTGGAGAAGCAGGCTATCGTCCTGCTCGACCCGAAAGGTCTGGCGGAACGCGGCAAATTGTGAAATTTCGCACGACAAAAGTCGTATGCAAAAAGCAGGTCAGTCTGTACACTGGGAACAGACTGACCTGCTTATTTTTGTGATGCGATGACCAACCCTTCCGCCTCAAACCTGGACGAAAAACTGCGCGCTACCATCCTGTCCCGTTTCGCGGCGGATGAGCGCACCGCCTACGCCAACTTGCGCGTGGGTGTGCTGAACAGGATCGTCCACCTGGCGGGCGTAGTGAATTCCATCGAGACGCGCGTCCTCGCGGCGGAACTGGCCGAGGAGACGGAGGGGGTACGCGGCGTGGTCAACCGCATCGAAGCGCCAGGTGCGCCCAGCCCTGCGCGGAGGATTGATCTCACGTAGCACCGCAAGATTTGATTTATCATGCGCCTTCACAGGCAACATGAAGTTGCGGTACTGAATAAAATCATCAAGGAGAATGAAATGAAAAACAACCACAAACTCGGAGCCTTTCTTGCCATACTTGGATTTGCCGCAGGCCTCCTGTGTCTGTATTTCATCGCCGACACATACAACGCCGTCATTCACACCCACTTCAACGCGGGTGATTGGGAGGAGAGCAACACTGTCCGCATTGTGTACGCGGTGCTTGGCTGGCTGGGGACGGCGGCTGGCGCGCTCTCTTCCGCGGTGTTGTGGGGATTCCTACACAAACAGGATTGGGCCTGGTTCTGGGGCGCGGTGGCCGCGACCGTCCTCCTGCTGGCGGGATTCTTCCCGATGATCCCCGCCGCGGATAGTGGACTGCCCGTCCCGACGATGTGGGTCTTTCTGCTGGCCGCCGTGATGTGGTTCGGCATGTTGTTCGTCGGCGGCGTGAGTGGCAAGGTCATCACACTGACATTCGTCGCGGGGCTGGCATACGTGCTGACGTTCATTGACGGGGTCGCGCCCATCTCCAAATTCCAAAGCACCTTCCAGACGCCGACAACGTTCGCTGAGAACGCGAACACGTTCTGGAATGGACTGTACGTTCTTTCGCAACAGGTGAATTGGTGGGGAGCGGCGGCCTGGGCGGTCTTTATTTTCGCGGCGCTCAAGCAAAAATCGTGGGCGATACCCATTGGCATCTTTGCCGCGGTCATGTCCATGATCGGTGGATATCCGATGGGCATCCATAACGTGGCGGAAGTCCAGCGCTTCTCGATGTTCCTCCCCGCGCCCATCCTGAGTACAGTATTACTGATCGTGCTTTTACTTCCCAGCACACAAAAGTTGCTAGAGAGCAAACAATCCTGATAATCGGAGGTTCTCCATGAAAGGAAACAACAAGTTAGGGACAGTCCTGTCCATCGTCGGCATCCTGACTGGACTGCTGGTCCTGTTCCTGATGGCAAGCATCTATCAGGTCAATATTGACGGCAAACTGGCAGGGGAACGTCCCGACGAGGCCATCACAGTGCAGATCGTTTTTGCCCTGCTGGGCTGGCTGGGGGTTGCCGCGGGAGCCTTGTGGGTGATGGTCTTGTACGGCTTCCTGAACAACGCAAGATGGGCCTGGTTCTGGGGGACGGTGGCCGCCACGGTCCAGATTTTGGCGGGATTCTTCCCGATCATCCCACCCTCCAGCATCGGCCTGCCCGCGCCGACCATCTGGGTGTTCCTGATCGCGTTCGTGCTTTGGTTCGGGATGCTCGTCATCGGCGGCGTGGACAAGAAGATTATCGCGCTGGCCTTCGTCAGCGGGCTGGCGTATGTGCTGACGTTCATTGATGGCGTCGGCGCGATCTCGCGTCACCAGACCGAGGCGAAGGGTTTCATCAGTTCGATGTACGCCATGTCGCAGATGGTGAACTGGTGGGGCGCGGCGGTTTGGGCGTCCTTTATCTTCGGGCTGGTGAAGGGTAAATCGTGGGCGCTGCCCGTCGGCGTCTTTGCGGCGGCCATGTCCATGTTTGGCGGATTCCCCGTCGGTGTGACGGATGTGATCGTGAAGGGCCGATTCTCGATGTTCCTGGTCGCGCCCGTCATGAGCACGGCGTTGCTCGTCTACTTGTTGCTCCCGTCCACGCGGAAGATGATCGAAGCGTGGAATGCGGCGTCGTAGCGGGAAGTTTCAGTACCGCAACATTCATCTCGCGCATCACAGGCAACATGAATGTTGCGGTACTGGCATGGGGCTGGGACAAGGCTTGGGAGGCCGCGCCCGCTTCAGGTCAGGTGCGAAGCGCAGTGTGATAAATGTCACAGAAATTGGACACGTCTTGTGCAACAATTCACTTAAGTCCAACAAAAAAGGAGAATGCACAAATGGCACCAATCAAAGACATCATCTTCCTGCTCTTGACGGGCGGCCTCGCCGCCTACCTCTGCTGGTATTTTTGGCAGAGGTACAATTTGCACAAGGCACTGCACAACATCTACTATCTGATGGGGTTTGCAGTGCTTTTGGTTTCGGGACTGCTGTTGATCTTCCTCGGCCTCGACATCCTTGCTTCGCCCTACGTGCTGACCGTGGCCAGCCTGATCCCGCTCGGCATCTCGATGGGACTGGCTGAGGAGTACTTCCCCGCCTGGAAGAAGTATTTCAAGTGGTTCGCGTTGATCGGCTTCCTCGCCATCGCGGTGACCAGCATCGGCGGGATGGACTCGCTGAAGAAGATCGCCGTTCCGCTCTTCCACGGCGTGGCGGGACTCGTGATCTTCCTCGGACCGTTCCTGGCGAAGGGCGCGCCGAAGGGCTTCTACTGGGTCGGAATCGGCGGCGTGCTGATCGGCCTCGGCGGCATTGCGCTGGCCTTCATTTCGGTCGGCGCGCAGTTGCTGTTCTTCAGCCCTGAGTTCGTCATGCTGATCCTCACCCCACTCCTGTTCCTGATGGCGGGCGCGTTCACGCTCGGTTTCACCCGCAAAGGGTAATTCAAAACCTGTACACGGATTACACGGACACAATAGAGTTACACGGATTTATAAAAACAATCCGTGTAACTCCGTCAAATCCGCGTAATCCGTGTACCGCTCTTCCCGCAATCATTTGTCTTTTGTCAAAGACAGCCAGCCCGATTTGTGATATTTTTCAGCAGACTGACAACAATCCATTTAGGAGTACATCCTATGCAATTTGTCAAAGACCGTTTCGATTATCTCTTCCGTTCCACGCGCGGGCTGACCTTGGTCGCCATTGCGGTGGTTTCCATCATTACCGCCATTTTCGGAACGCTTTCTGGCCCAATGGTGGAGTGGGGCATCAAAGACATCACCGTGCGCGTGCTCGGTTTGAAACTGGTCGAGGCAGACCGTGAGGGACGCATCATCATGCTCTACCACACGATCGCCATGACCATCACCGCCATCGAAGTCTATTTCATGACCGAGATTCTGCCGATGAAACGTCACGAACAGACGATCATCAACGGGACGATCACTGTCGGGTACCTGACAGCAGCCATCTTCGGCCTGCTCTTTGCCTACTGGGGACACAACTTCATCTTCCACGGGCTGTTTCTGGTCGGACAGTCGTTGGTTTTCTTCGCGGGTATTTTGCTGACTGTGGCACTCAACCCCTGGAAGAAAGAATACCGACTGGATAAAGACTCGCCTCATGCCCGTTCCAAGGGCGGCATGGACCTGGAACGCCTGGCGTTCTTCGTCATGGCGATTGCCATGTTGGTCTCTGCCACCTTCGGCGCTGTGACAGGCTCATTCTGGGGCAACGGTCACGAGACCTTCCTCGGCGAAGACCTGATTCGTATGCCACATAAGACCGAGTTACAGAAAGCCATCATCGGCCACCTGCACATTATGCTCACCCTGCTGGCTGTGGGCATCACGCTCATCGTGGGACGCTGGGTCAAATTCAAGGGCGTCCTGCAAAAGATCGCCATGCCGCTGATGGTCATCGGTATCATCGGCACCACCGCAGGAGCGCTCTCGGTGGTCTGGTTGGAATGGGCGCATACCATCATCTATGTCGGCTCGACCTTCATCATGCTGTCGGCGTTGATGTACGTCATTTATTCCTGGGACATGCTCATCAAGGAAGGCACGGCGGGTATTCAGAAGCCGAACTTCTTCCAGAAGATTGGCGCGTTGCTGCGTGACCCGCTCAAGTTCGGGCCTGGCTGGCAAATGGTCTTCATGAACTTTACGGTCAGCGGCGTGGGCATTTTCATGGCGGTCAAACTGGAGGAGATCTTCCGCGTCTGGCCCCACCGCGAGGAACGCATCACCCTGACGGGACACTGGCACATCCTCTCGGGGCTGATCGCCACTATCATCCTGATGTACTTCGCCGACCTCTCGGGCTTGAAAGGCAAAGTCCGCAAGTGGTTCGGCTGGGCCATTATCCTCCTCTCCGACGTTGCCTTCGGCTCCGCCACCGTTTTCTCGATGAAGCGCCTCTTTGTGGACGAGATCAACCAGCAGGGCATCGTCAACACCACCATGCTCCTCATGGATCTGGGGTTGGGCATCCTTCTCGTTGCATTGGCGATCTTCATGATCTGGAGGTTATACGACTTGCTCCAAAAGAAAGGCCACTGGTCCATGGAATATGCGGCGGAGCGCAAGACCAACGCCGAGGCGGAACTCGCGGAACAGAAACGCAAAGCCGAGGAACTCAACGCCATTTTGAAGGAGGTGTCGAAATGAAACGGACACTCTTCATCCTGGCCCTGCTTGCGCTGACTCTCGCCGCCTGCGGAAACGCTCCAAGCGTTGGTTCCATCACGCCTCCTTTCATAGACCCTGGAATTGACCCCGAATCCTGGGCCACTGTCCCTGCTGGTGAATTCCCCTACGGCCAGCACGACCACATGACGATGGTGGATTACGATTACGAGATCATGGTCACCGACGTGACCAACGAACAGTATGCCCGCTTCCTGAACGCGGCCCTGACCGACGGGACCGTCAAAGTCGGCGAAGTGGAAGTGGAGGCAGGCGAACAGATCTGGCACGAGACGGGCGTGCATGGCGCGTACCCTGGCGATCCCTTCGACGGCTACGAGCACGAAGAGGAGATCAGGGCTGGCGACAAACTCTACGCCCCCACCCAGGTGGAGGGCCTGCGCCTGACCTTTGACGGCGCGCAATTTACCGCCATCTACGAGTATGGCAACCACCCAATGACAATGGTCACTTGGTTCGGCGCGAACGCCTACTGCCAATATTACGGTTGGCGTTTGCCGACCGAGATCGAATGGGAAAAAGCCGCGCGCGGCACCGAACTGGTGAACGGTCACGGCCTGCCCTACCCCTGGGGCGAGCACATCGAACGCAACAATGCCAACTACTACTCGTCCTTCGACCTGTTCGAGAAGATGTTCGGAAAACTCGGCAATACCACGCCCGTCGGATTCTTCAATGGCAAGACCTACGACGGCTACACAACCCTCGACTCCGCCTCGCCCTATGGTTTGTACGACATGGCGGGCAACGTCTGGCAATGGACAGGCGACGACTATCCCGACCAGCACTACCGTATGTTGCGCGGCGGTAGTTTCTACACCTACGAAGTGGACCTGCGCGTCTGGAAGAACAACTCGGCTGGGCCGCAGTATTACAGCCCCCAAGTCGGCTTCCGTTGCGTGAGGTAAAATTGAGAGAGCAGAGAGTAGAGAACAGTCACTATCTCTACTCTCTAATTATCTACTCTCTCGCTTTAGGAGTTCCCCATGACCACCGCCACCCAATCGTCAATCGCAAATCGCAAATCAAAAATTTCCCACTACTGGCCGCTCACCAAACCCCTGCAAACAGGCTTGCTCCTCGCAACAGGTTTGGCTGGTTACATGAGCGCACGTTGTCCCGTCTTCAACATCGGGACGTTCCTCGGCGTGGCGGGAAGTCTCTTCCTCGCCATCGCGGGGAGCACCGTGCTCAACATGTGGTGGGACCGCGACATCGACGCGAAAATGGGGCGCACCCAAAAGCGCGCCACCTCTTCGGGACAGGTGACTGAAAACGAAGTCCTGCGTCTCGGCTTGATCCTGTCAGTGCTGGGCGTTGGCTGGGCGGTGGCGATTGACGCGCTCTACGGGCTGATCGTCTTTGCAGGTCTCTTCTTTGATGTGGTCGTTTACTCCATCTGGCTCAAGCGCCGCACGGCGTGGAGCATCGTCTGGGGCGGCGTTTCGGGTGCCATGCCCATTCTGGCAGGCCGCGCTCTCGGTCTCGGTTACGTGGACTGGATCGGCCTGACGCTCGCTCTCGGCATCCTCTTCTGGATCCCCACCCACACCCTCACCTTCAGCATGAAGTTCGCCAAAGACTACGCCGCGGCCTGCGTTCCCACCTTCCCATCCACGTATGGACTCGGATTCACCCGCGCCACCATCGCGGTCTCATCGGTGCTGGCCGCGCTGGCAATGGTCATCGCTGGCTACGGCATCGGCATGGACTGGGGCTTCCTGCGCCTGCTCGGTGTGCTGTCTGCGGGCCTGCTCTTGCTGGCCGTGGCTATCACCTTCAAGCCCTCCGAGCGCGTCAACTTCGGCCTGTTCAAGTACGCATCCATCTATATGCTGGCTGCGATGATTTTGGTTGTTATCGAAGTAATGTAATGAAAATGTCCCCCCTCGACCGCGTCCTCCTCCTCGTCACTGGCCTGCTTGCCGCGTATCAAGTGGCGGTGGGCATAGACGGCTTCGGCGCGGTCCCCATCATCGCTTACACCATCGCCTTCGGTGTCCTGCTCGTGGCGGGACTCCTGCTCATCATCTGGGGCTTCGACGTGTTGGATTCGCCCGTGGTGGTCATCGTCTCGACGGCCATCCCGCTCTCCATCTCATTGGGACTCGTCTGGCAGTACCTCGTTTCATTTCGGACCTCGTACCTGGTCTTCGCCATTTTGGGTTTCCTCGCCGTGACGTTGACCCGCTCGATCCCCACCCCTGGCAAAATCCCCACCATCATCCTCGCCCTTGTCCACGGCATCGCGGGCATGACGATCTTCCTGCTCCCCATCCTCTTCTCCGTCCAGGGGATGACCCAGCCGCTCTTCTCCCTCGTCGGCGTGGGCGGCGCGCTGATCGGCATCGGCGGGCTGGCGCTGTCCTTCCTCAAGGCAGGCAAACCCATCCTCTCGAAAGAACTGATCCTGAAGATCCTGCCCGTCATCCTGTTCCTGATGACACTCTGCTTCGTAATTGGTTTCAAGTATGGATAAGACGCAAGTCCTCTCGTATCTCGCCCATCTCAAATCCTTTCGCGGCGAGTTGAAGAAAAGCCGCTACAAGATCTGGCTGCGCGCCTTCCTGCTGGTCCAATTCTCGGCACTGTTTTGTATCTATTTCGTTCGCGACATCGGCAACGGATATTTCAGTTGGACGCGTGTTCTGGAAGTGTTCGCCTGCTTCATCCCAGTCGGATTCCTGCTGAGTCTCATTGTCCCCATGAAAGCGGACGTGGAACTCGGCGCGGTTACCCTCTCGCTCGACCGCTTCTACCTCTTCCTGATCTGGTTTCTGGTCATCGCCAAACTCATCATCGGACGCATCCCATTCTTCACCCCTGAAGCGGACTTCATCATGTCGGCCATCATCGGCATCATGTTCGGCAGGCTGGGAGGCATCGGGCTGAGAGTTCGGCAATTGAAAGTGCAATATGGTTTCATAAAAAGACAAAACTCAACAGGTCACGCATAAGGCGTGGCCTATTTTTTCTCAAAAGGAGAATGCAATGTCCCACAACAGTTTCTTCGCAAAATCCCTCCGTTTCATCGGCATCGTGCTGATGGCGCTCACGGGCGGATTTACCCTGCTGGGCGGCGTTGGCACGTCCTGCGTCGCCATCAGTCCCACAGGCTTCGGCGAAAGCATGGCCCCGCTGGCAAAACTCCAGTGGTTGTACATCCTGTTCGTGCTGGCAGGGATCACCATCGGCGTGCTGGGCATCCGCGCCACCATCGCGCTCATCAAAGGCGCGGACAAGTCCTACCGCGACGCGTTGTACGCCTTGATCGCGGGTGTGGTGGTCGGGTTCGTCCATATCTTCGTCTCACGCGCCCTGCGCGGCAAATCCATGCCCGTGGACGCGGTGGTGTACACGACCGTCCTCACGCTGGTCATCTTCCTGCTCTTCAAGATCCCCGCCATCTGGCAGGGCGTGGACTTTGCCAAGGCCAAAGCGGAGAAGAACAAACCCGCGGGCGGCGCGGCGGCCATCCTGCTCGGCCTCCTGACGCTCACCATCCAATACACAATGGGGCCCACTCACACCTGGGACAACGTCAACTATGCGGACGCCTTCAACCTGTCCATGACGGGGATTGGGATTGGATTGTTGCTCCTCGGCGCGGCGGTATTCGTTCCGTGGCGAGCGCTTCTTCTATTCCGAAGGAATGGAATGATTGTAAAGGCATAAACATCAATCCACAAAAATCCCGAGGGGATGACATGATTCACTCGATCTATGCCATCCCTTCGGGATTCCGAAAACTGACCCCTCGTTTTATAATCATTTCACCCCTTCGGGGTTTTCATCCCCATAGTTCCTTCGTTAACTCGATTATCTGATTCTGCTGTTCCGCGCTCAAACCAACAAACGGGGAATTTGCATCAGTCGTATCGCGGTTCTCCACGATCAACACTTTTGCATCCTCGCTGAATGTGTGCGAGTGCCAGGCGCCGCGCTTCACGTTGTAGAGTTTGTGCGGCTCCATATCCACCGCGTGGACGGCGGTCACGCTTTCGTCCCCCTCCCCCAGGAATAGGATACATCGTCCCGCCAGTAGGACGAAGACCTCGTCCGTCTCGATGTGTTTTTGCATCCAATTAATCTTTTCGGGCACGAGGTCGGGCGTGTAATTCATCAGCGCCACGCGCCAACTCTGATAGTCAATGAGCGGCTTGTAGTCGGGGCCGTTGTGTTCGCGGATTTCGAGGAGGGATTCGGGGAGAGTGGTCATGCCATGGATTCTACTCCAGTCTGCGGACGGCTTTCGAGTATACTCGGCACAATGCCTCGTCTGATCCGCATCCGCATCAACCTGGACCTCTGTCAGGCCTGCCAGCAATGTTCGGCGCTGAAGATCTGTAAGCCGCGCGCCATCATGCAGCCTGACCCGGGGGAATCTCCGTACCTGGATATCGAGCGTTGTCGCGATTGCGGCGTCTGCATGGAAGCCTGTCCGTTTCGGGCGATCGAGTTGACGGGCACGTTCCCCCAAGCCTGATAAATCGAATAAGGGAAAATCTCCCCCACAGCACGCGGGGGCGAGAAAACGCGTCCATTGCCGCGCCCGCCTCAAGTCAAGAAAGATGCGGATTTTTGCATCCGCATCAATTTTATTTAATTTAGGATTGACAATTTCAATATTATAAGTATAATTATTCAAAGATAATCAATTTTGTTTTTCGTTTTCTTGAGGCCGAAATGCAAAATCCTAACCAACCTGTCCCCCAAAACTGGGCTGTCCGCTTTTTCACCATCTTCGCGGGACAGGCCTTTTCGCTGTTCGGCTCGTCTGTGGTGCAGTTCGCACTGGTCTGGTATCTGACCCTCAAAACGGGATCGGCTACGGTGCTCGCGACCGCCTCCCTGTTCGCCATGTTGCCGCAGATCCTGCTCGGACCGATCGCGGGGACCGTGGTGGACCGCGGCAACCGCCGCCTCATCATGATCGTTTCAGACTCGCTGATCGCCCTGTCCACGCTCGTGTTGATCTACCTGTTCTGGGTGGGCAAAGTGGAAGTCTGGTACATCTACCTCATCTCCGCCATCCGCTCGCTGGGTGGCGCGTTCCATTATCCCGCCATGGCGGCATCCACCACGTTGATGGTTCCCGAAAAACATTTGGCGCGCGTGGCTGGCGCAAACCAGACCCTGCAGGGATTGGTGAGTATCGTCGCGCCGCCCATCGCCGCGCTGCTCGTGGCGGCCATGCCCACACAGAACGTGCTGATGATCGACGTGCTGACCGCCATCCTAGGCGTGGCTCCCCTGCTCTACTTCTCCGTCCCTCAGCCCGCCTCCGACTCCACCGAAGCGGGCACGGCTCCGAAAAGTTTTCTACAAGACCTGGGCGCGGGATTCAAATACGTGGTCTCCTGGCCTGGCCTTTTGATGCTCGGCCTGATGGCTACTCTCCTGAATTTCCTGCTCGCGCCCACCAGTGCGCTCACGCCCCTGCTCGTGACCAAATACTTCGGCAAAGGCGCGCTCGAACTCGGCAGTCTCGATTCGCTCTTCGGCATCGGGATGATCATCGGCGGCCTCATCCTCAGCGCGTGGGGCGGGTTCAAAAGACGCATGGTCACCTCGCTGACGTTCATCGCGCTCTTCAGTTTCGCCATCCTTGCCATTGCCATCGCCCCCGCCGACAAGTTCTGGATCATGCTGGCTGCGATGTTCGCGTTCGGATTATTCCTGCCATTCGTCAACGGCCCCATCCACGCGCTGTTCCAATCCCTGATCGAGCCGAACATGCAGGGACGCGTCCTCTCGCTGGTCAACAGCGTGGCGCAGGCCATGATGCCGCTCAGCCTGCTGATCGCTGGTCCCGTCAGCGACGCGACCAGCCTGCAGACCTGGTTCTGGGTCGCGGGCATTCTCAACCTCGCCATCGCGCTGATCGGATTCTTCGTCCCTGCGCTGATTCGGATCGAGGACAATCACCACTCGAAGGTGAACGAGACCGAGACCGTCGCCGCGGCGGATTAATCTTTCCAAACGAACGAGCGCGTCCCACCATCCAAAAATAAAACAGGGTTGCATTTCTGCAACCCTGTTGGTCGGAAAACCAATCTTGTAGTCTTACGTGAGCAGGACAACGTTCGCCGCCTGAAGGCCCTTCGGCCCTTCTTCGACGGAGAACTCCACCTTTTGCTCAGCCTCCAATTTTTTGTAACCTTCCATCTGCAACGCGCTGAAATGGACAAAAACATCCTCGCCATTCTCGCGGCCGATGAAGCCGTAGCCCTTCGTGGCATTGAACCACTTGACGGTGCCAACAAAACGTTCAGACATGCTACTTTCTCCTAACAGAAACAGAATTCGCCCGGTCGTCCGTTTCGCTTGCAACGGGCGAACGCGGGCACGTTCGCTAATTTATCACTTCTAATTGGACATGTCAAGCCCAAATTTTATTTTCTTCCGAATCGTCGCAAAACGCGAGACAAGATGGACCCACGGCGGTGACCACCTCACCCGCGGGACCCCACGCTGGATGACCATCCGCAACTCCTCTGGACATAAAATATTTTTTTCAAGGACAAGATTCCCCTCCAAATTAGCAATGCTG
Organism: Chloroflexota bacterium; assembly: GCA_049324715.1. Lineage (GTDB taxonomy): Bacteria > Chloroflexota > Anaerolineae > Anaerolineales > Villigracilaceae > Denitrolinea. The sequence continues at coordinate 44,075 of JBMOMR010000049.1, forward strand.
AATTAGACTACACGATACATACTACTCTAAAACCAACATTATTTAATGCTTCCTCATCGGGAAGAAAAGTATATCGGCTAGAAACACGCGCACCGTACTGATAGAAACTCCACGCGCCCCCGCGTAATGCAAGCCCTGTGCATGATCTGTCATAATAATTAGCCTGCCATTCCCAAACATTGCCAGCCATATCCATCACCCCATGTGTGCTAATTCCACGTAGGTAGGCGTTCACCGGAGTGGTACCGCCAATATTGTAATGGACATTTGCCCGTCGCGCGATTTCCCTATCGTTCCTCGTCGCTATGTGAGCCTTATCCCATGGATAACGAGACATTGGATTTTCTCCTCCCGCTGCGGCTGACCACTCAATTTCCAAAGGAAGGCGGATTTGTTTAGGGTGAAAATCTGGATTTGCAAGTTCTTCAAGACTGTCCTTCCAGTTACGAAGTAGCCATTTGCAATAGGCATTTGCCTCATACCATGAAATAGCAACTACAGGATGATCGTGTTTAACAATGCCAAGTTCAGCATCGTGCCAATAGGTAGGGAAATATCCTGAAATTTTCGATTTACTTTTTAACCACTTCCAACCTTCATTTTCCCACTGACCAATTTGGATACAGTTTTCGTTGAATTTAGGAAACTCAGTCCATATCGAATCGTTTACAGAAAAATCAAGCGAAGATAAAAAACGTTCGTACTGTACATTAGTGATGGGATATTTGCTAATATGGAATGTATAAGGAACTTGACCAATGGGTATAGAAACGAATCTATGCAGATCAAAATCATCGCTATCCTTAAAATCCAATGCCAGTTCCGCAGGTGTCTTTCGATCCAAATCGCGGGCGCATTTCTCTAGCGCTTGCAATAATTGTGGATAGGCATACAAGGAAGAATCGCCTATGGAATGGCTAGCAAACCTAATATGATGTAAATGGTTAAGACAAAATGGAACATCACAATTGTCAAACAAATAAGGCACAATAAAAATTCTACCGTCAGGTTTGTTTTTTGAAATATCTAAAGCCTCCTTAATTTCTCTTTGAACATAGCCATCTTTAGTTGTAGACTCTTTCGAGAGACAAATAATAATATTGTCCACAGTACTCATGACTTTAAGAATCTTCATATCCCATTTTTCCCCCGGTAGCAGTTGCTCTTCAGCTATCCAAGGGTCGATCCAAGCCTCAGTTTTTAAGCGATCGTATAACTTACGCGCTTTAGATTCATCTTCCTGAGCATGGCAGATAAACACACTAAGTTTTCGATGCGTTGAGGATATAGTCATAGAAACCAGCCTAATATTTTATGCGAACAAGTTCAATAGCCAATTAACTAATCCTACCTGAAATTGTGGGTAGTACTTTATTGTCTCAAATCGGCTTTGAATTTCTTGATCACAAAAGCATACCGAGAAGCCAAATGAAACCAAGGGGGAGACCACTTAACGCATGGAACGCTATTTTTGATAGCCTGCCGTAAACCAATTGGGTTGTCAAACCAATGGAGGAAAAGTAGGGATCGTCCAACTTCTATTGCCGCGTGTGCATCCGAACCAACTGTTCCTGCCACATTATACCTTTTTGCAAACCATTTTGCATGATTATTAAACCACGGCAACATACACCGTGAGTTGAACACCTCAATTGCATCCACCAACGGGACAATTTCCTCCAAATCGAACAGTGCCCAGCCCCCTTTCCGCAACCTGTCGAACGGATGCGACACGCTGATAAACGCCCCCTGCTCCCGCAACCGACGGATCGTCTCCTGCGGCGAAAGCCCCGCGGGAACCTCCTCCGACACGAACGCGGCCAGAATCTCCCCCCGCGTCGTCATAACCTCCTCCCCGACGATGATCCGCTCTGGGTCAATTCTCTGTGCTTCGAGTGCCCCCGCAATGGAATTGTGATCCGTCACAACGACGCGGTCAATCCCCTTCCGCCGCGCCGCCGCGACCAGGTCCGCGGGACGGAGGAGGGAGTCCGCTGAGGCGGAGGTGTGGCAGTGGAATTCTACACGAAATTGGGATGATATTTGTGGCATTCGTTACTTGACAAAGAAGTTTTTGCCAGTATATACTGACAGTACGAAATACGCAAAGACGACTTTGGTTTAGCCGGTGGCGGAGAGCATCGCTGAATGAACGTGATTGCGTTTCTCAATAACATGTTCGTCCTAGCCAACGCAATGTTGGATGTTGCGTTTCTTTGGGGTGGAATAATTCTGCTTCTTGCAGTTTATCCCGTTTACTTTTTCTCGTCTAATCTCAAAAAATACACAAAGGAACATCACGGTCCAGAACTGCTGATGCAAACCGTTATCCTTGTCCTGATCGTCGCGGTAATTGCATTAGTTTGGGCGCTTCCAGATATCATCTGGGCATTCAAAATGCGGGTAAGCGAACCATCGACTACCTCAATCACACTAAATGTAGTTACCGATACAATGAGGATTGATAGGCAGATCGGTTGGAACGAAAAGCCATCCATCGTGCTAAATATGTCTAATGAAGCATTGACAATCGATGAGCCCGTCACTTGGGGACAATTTGCATGGACTTTTTCATCGATTCGCTGGGGAGTGCTCCTCCTCGCATTTTTTGCCGCCGCATATCTATTGGGACGCGAACACGGAAAAAACCGATGGCTGATTTCTGCTGTTGGACATGTTGCGGTGATTGCGATTGGCTGGATTGTCAATTTTTGGATGGGTATTATCTTCATTTCCATACCAATCATTGTCATGTACTATGGCGCACTCTATGATCTTGCAAATGTTGTCCTTCCCGCATCAAATCCCGAAGACCGCGCGGAGAAGAAGAAAAAGTTCTTTGTGCTGGCATCCTACGCCTGGGGAACCCAGGCGCCCCTCACAGTTGTGGATGACCACGCCTGGAAAAAATATGAACCGCGCATCTCCGGTGATATTACATGGGAATTTTCTGAATTCCCTATTCCATTCCTGAATAAACTTCAGCGCCCCGGGCTGATCTGGACAAAGTCCCACCAGGTAGCCGCAATTTCTGGCGGAACGAACTTCAGGCGCATAGATGGTCCCGGCGTGATATTTCCCAGCAAGTTGGAACGTCTCGACCAGGTTTTTGATTTACGGATACAACTCCGCACCAGGGAAATTGAAGTTGTTAGCAAGGATGGCATCCGCTTTATCGCGCGCTACTTTACCGCGTTTCGCCTCGATAAAGATGAGTGGAACAAGGAACTCTACGACAAAATTCGTCCACTCAACCCGCTTCTGCGCGGTGCAGACAAGTTGAGTTACACCAAGGGAAGTTTCCCCTTCTCCCACGCGCGTATTCAAGCGACCTTGAGCACTACCAGTACAAAAGTCAGTGAAGGGACACCGCTCATCCTGTGGGATCAGTGGGTGATGAACGTGGTCGAAGACCAGACGCGCAAGATCATCTCGCAAAAGAATCTGGACGAGATGTGGCGTCCTACAAATGATTATAAATTTGCCAATGCAATGGATGTTATCGCAATCGAACTCAAGGCAAATTCTGAATTGGCATTGCGCGCGGCTGGCATTTTGCTGGTTGCCGCTCGAGTGGTGAATTTCAAATTCCTGTTCACAGAAGAACAGGGCGACGAAATTGCCAAGCAGCAAATCCACACATGGGGCTCCGAATGGGAAAGAAAACGTCACGGCATCCTTGCAGAAGCAGAAGCGGAGGCAGAACGCGCACAACAGGAGGCGCGCGCCTACGCTGAGTCATTGCTTTTGAATTCCATCGCGGAAGGCCTGCAAAAAACACACGAGATCAACCCAGAGTTACCTCGCCATGTTATAGCGATGCGTTTCTTGAGTTCACTTCAAGATTACGTTCACAAAGAAATGTCAGAAGAAGAGGAAGGCGAGGAAGAGAAAAACAACAAGACCAGCGAAAAAGAAAAGAGAGAAATGTTGAGCAGGTATTTCAAGGATTGGCAGGACACCTTCTTCTCGGGCCGCGGCACGGAGAAATGACATGAAACTCCCTGACCCAGACCTCGTCAACTGGCAAACCGCCTACAGCCGCGATGATGCCTATCGGGATTTTGGCAAGTATGCCCGATATTACAAGTATCTGTTATTTGCGAGCATTGGCCTTATTGCGGTTTTTATGGCAATCCAATTCTCACCAGCCGTTGACCAATGGGTTTCCCATTATTTGGGTAAATCGGATGCTTTGACAAAGGCGTCCATCCTGATGACCTTCCTGCTGGCCTTGTTGGCGGGGTACATTGCCCTCTCGCTTATTCGGTCCAGGGCATTTCATTTTGCGACCTTGTTCTTTAGTGATTTTCATCAACCGCCTGAAGGCATCGAGCCAGCAAAAATCATCAAATACCGTCTCCACGGCAAATTCAAACTACCATCGCCGTTCACGATGATTTTTCAATTCAAATACATCATGGCAAAAGAAGGAGAGTTTATCAAAGCCGATCAATGGCCTGCATGGATGGCGCGCACGCTTGGAGGTCCATTACTACTGATCGTATTTGACGGATGCGCCTTATATCTCGAACGCGGCAACCGTTTCTCGCGCGTTGTCGGCCCCGGGGATAAAATCCCCTTCTTGGAATGGTATGAAACTATCAAGTACGTGGTGGACCTGCGGCCAAGAGTCCGCGAGGATAAATTCGATGTTTGGACCAAGGATGGGATCAAGATAGAAATCAAGGCGCGCGTCGAGGGTCGCATCGGAGACCCCAAGAAGACGGACCCCGAAGGAAAGTTGATATATCCCTACGACCCAATGGCTGTACAAAAAGCCATTGAACGCTATGCCCTGCGCTGGTCTACCTGCCCGGAGGGAGAACCCGTTGAATTCACGTGGATTGACGCAGTTTGGGGGCAGGTAACGGGGATAGTTCCAAGTTATATCGGTAGCAGAACATTAGATGACCTTCTACTAGAAAACCGAAAAAGTGGACAAATGCTCTCTCCAATTGCTGTTCAAGAGATGTTCGATAAACTAAATAATACTACTCAGGGCTTTGGAGTTTATGTAACAGATTTTCAAATCGTAGAAATAAAGATTCCACACGAAGTAGAGGAACTTCAAAAGGAATATTGGAAAGCAGAAAGACAAAGCGTGTCTACTATCTTGGGCGGACAGACCAAGGCACTCTATATTAGGTCTAGAGAAAAAGCCCGTGCAGATGCTCAACGCGACTTGATACTATCTATTGCTGATGGGCTTGAAAAGAATGAAAACGAAAATGAAAATGAACGCTTTACAGCACCCTTGCTTCTAACTTTCTCAAAAATCCTAGACAATAGCCTTAGCGACCCTCTTATGCGAGCGTACTTAGCAACAGCGACCCTTGAAACTCTTGAGAAACTACAGAGTATGCTTTCAAAGACATCTCAATAGGACAATCTAATGGTTCTTAACCTTCAATTAATAACTAGTTGGCTTGAAATAGAAGATGGCAGGATTGTTGATCTAAAAAACAGCATCATGGCCACATTTGGTAACCCTCAAAAAATGCGTCCATTGATTGATCGACAGTGCGAAAACCGAGAGCAAACCCATTGCCTCTCGTGTGAAAGCGAAAGTGGGTGCTTGATTTTAAATGGAATTGTTTATCTAGAGTTAGGAGAAATTGAAAACGCAATAAGAGAGATTGAAAGTGCCAACCGGCATTTCCGTAATAAAAATGAGACTCTAAATCAAATTATCGGTCTCGTATTGCTGGGACAAGCTTATGAGGATAAGAGAAAGGACCATTTAGCTCTCCGTGAATACGAACAAGCACAAAATGTTCTTGGAAACTATCGTCGAATCCATGCAAACGATTACTTAACAAAAGCTGAAGCCCTAAAAGATATCCTAGACGGAAAAATCTCTGAACTTTCAGAGTCAAACTTTTCTGGCAATAGTTCACCAGCAGGTTCTGTAAATACAAATCCCAATCAAGCTATCAACGCCGGAAAAGATTTTCTCGCGTTATTTTCCATTCCAATTTACGGAACCGTCGAAGCGGGCCTAGATGGCACATTGCACATAGATCATTTCAACATTTTCACGATTATCAACCAAGTCGAGCTTAAAAAACAACTTTATGATGTCTATAATGTGCATGGCACCGCAGAGGCAGATCGGCAAATAACCATTACAACAAAGAGAGAACATGGCTGGCTGCGCGTTCATGGTCTAAGCATGAACGACTGGGATTTGCCTTTTAGCGAAAACGATTATGTTTTATTCTACAAATCCCAGACTGCGTCACATCATGATTTTGTTATTGCATCAAACACCGACCCGTCAGGCGAAATAGATCTAATGGTCAAAAGATTTGACGCAGAAAAAAATCAATTGGTTTCCAAGTCGAAGGATAAAAGCAAGCCGTATGGACCCATTCCAGTTGATGAGAGACACCAAATCGTAGGCATTGTAATCGCCATTGCCAAACCTGCCAAATAACAACCAGACAAAAACAACGGGAATTTACGGGTAAAATAAAAGTTATGCCCTCTCCCCTCCTCCTCGGCTCCTCCTCCCTCGACATCGTCGGCCGCCTGGATTCTGACCTCCAGCCAGGCACGTCCAATCCCGCGCGGATACGCACCTCGTACGGCGGGGTGGCGCGGAATGTGGCTGAGAATTTGGCGCGGCTGGGGCAGCCCGTGAAACTCGTCAGCGTGGTGGGCAAGGATCGGTCTGGGGACGAGTTGCTCGAGAGCACCGCCTCCGCGGGCGTGGATGTGTCTGCGGTCCTCCGCACCGACCTCTACCCCACAGGCTTCTACATGGGCGTGGTGGATTCTCGGGCACATCTCCGTTTCGCGGTGGACGATATGCGCGTCATGTCGGAACTCACGCCTGAATATCTCCAGCAAAACGCCAGCCTTTTTGATGAAGCCAGTCTCGTTTTCATGGACGGCAACCTGCCCGAAGCCACGCTCAAAGCCGCGGTGGCACTCGCCCGAAAGGCGAAGGTCCCCATTTGCGCTGATCCCGCCTCCTCGGTCCTGGCGGAGCGATTACAACCTCACCTCGGCAAACTGCATCTCGTCACCTGCAACGTCGCAGAGGCCGTCGCCCTCACAGGTCAGGCTTTCGAGTCGTCCGATCCACGCGCGGCGCTGGAAGATGCCCGCGCCCTGTTATCCAAAGGTGCGGACATCGCGCTTGTCACGCTCGCGGAATTCGGCGTGGTGTACGCCACCGCCGAGACGAGCGGGCACATCCCCGCCATCCAGACGCCCATCCTCGACCCCACAGGCGCGGGTGACGCGCTCACCGCGGCCGTCCTCTTTGGCCTCGTCAACGAAATGGAAATTGACGACGCGGTGCGGCTCGGCGTTTCTGCCGCGTCGCTCACCCTGCGGCACTCGGGCACCGTCTTCCCCCAACTCACGCTCGAAAAACTCTACGAACAATTGGTGATCTAATGAACTCTCTCCCTGCCTCCTTTATCGTTAAGGATGACGTCAAACGCGCCTTGAAACTGGACCAGCCCGTCGTCGCGCTCGAATCAACCGTCCTGACTCACGGACTCCCGCATCCGACCAACCTCGCGCTGGGTCGCGACATGGAGGCCGCCGTCCTCGCTGACGGCGCCACGCCCGCCACGATCGCCGTCCTGCGCGGCACGATCCGCGTCGGCCTGACGGATGAAGAACTCGTCGAAGTCGCGCAATCCAGCACCATGAAGATCAGCCGCCGCGACTATGCCGCCGCCATCGCAAAAAAAGCCAGCGGCGGGACAACCGTGGCAGGGACGATGTTCGCGGCCGACAAAGTCGGCATCAAGGTTTTCGCGACGGGAGGCATCGGCGGCGTGCACAAGGAAGGCCGCTTCGATGTTTCCACCGACTTGCAAGCGCTGGCCTCCACACAGATGATCGTCGTCTGTGCGGGTGCGAAATCCATTTTAGATTTGCCGTCCACACTGGAGATGCTCGAAACGAACGGCGTCCCCGTTCTCGGCTACGGCACGGACGAGTTCCCCGCCTTCTTCTCGCGCTCCAGCGGATTCAAAACCAGCGCCCGCGTCGACTCGCCGCAAGAAGTGGCGGAGTTTGCCCGCGCCCATTGGGAAATTGGAATGCCGTCTGCTGTGTTGGTCTGTCAGCCTATCGCAGAGAAAGATGAGATCTCCCGCGAGGAAATTGACCCCATCGAGGAACGGGCCTCGCTCGAAGCGCAGGAAAAGGGGATCAGCGGTCAGGCACTGACGCCGTTCCTGCTTCAGCGCGTGAACGAGTTGACGAACGGAAAGTCCATGCGAGCGAACATATCGTTTTTGCTCAACAACGCCCACCTCGCTGCGCAGATAGCGAAGGCGATGGCCCCCACAAAGATTAAGATCAAGGCGATGTAAATACAGAACCCTCCGAGAGATTAGTTTCGGAGGGTTCTTTCATTTTTATTTTTTCAACCTGCGTTATTCAACATATCTTTCACCAATTGCTCGGGGACTTGCACAGCGACCACCTCGCCTTTCACGGTGACCACTCCGTTGACCGTGATCCATTCCTCAATAATGACCTTCCTCCCTTTCACTTCTTTCACCTTGCCGCGAATTTCAAGCGTGGGGCCGAGGGGAGTGGGCTTCAGATAGTCCACATGCAGAGAGGCGGTCAGGTAGCGGAGCGGAGGCTCGGTGTCCATCTCGCGGTTTTCGGTGCGGTAGCCAGCCGCGGCGGCGGTCCCCGTCCCGTGGCAGTCGATCAGCGAAGCGAGCAATCCGCCATAAACGTAGCCAGGAATCGCCGTGTGGTACGGCTGGGGGTTGAAGTACGCGACCGATTCGTCCCCATCCCAATGACTCTTGATCTGGTGGCCGAGTTCGTTCTGGCTTCCACATCCATAGCAGACGGCGAAATAATCGGGGTAGTAATCCTGAAAGGCCTTATCAGACATGCAATGAAATCTCCTTTTCAAAAATAGAGCGAGATGGGTTCTCGCTCTACGGTGTTGCGGTTTGTGCGCTCGTTGGAGTTGGGCTGAGCGTCGCAGAAGGGATGGGCGTGGGAGGCGCGTCCCCTTCCACGGTGAACGAACCCGCGCGTTTGAAGATTACGCCCACGTAAATTTGCACCGAGTATTCCCCCGGTTGCCAGCCGCCAGTGGGAAAATCGCACTCGCTGTAATAATAGCCGCCTGTGCCGCCGTCCCACGGATAACTCTCGAAGCAGTCCATCAACTCGCCGTTACGGTACCAGAGCGCCGTCCACTGCGAGCCAGGGACCATGCCATCGTACGAAAAAGTGGCAAAGACCCTCTGGATCGGATTGCGGAACAATGTGGACGGGTTATCGGGCAGGCCGCCGACCACCGCCGTGGAAAACACCAGCGGACTGATGACCGCGTCGGGATTGGGCGTCACCACGCTGATGAATCCCGCCTCCACGACCAACGGGAGAAACGGGGTTGCTGTTCCTGTCGGCGTGTCGGTGACGAGGGGTGTATCGGTGATGGTGGGCGTCAGTGTAATGGTGGGAGTGAGCGTAATCGTCGGGACGATGGAGGGCGTCAGCGTGGGGGCGATGGTGGGCGTTGGCGGGTAGATCTGGAAGGCAACTTTCAATCCCGCGGTGGGAAGTAGGATGGCAAGCACGACCATGATCAGCGCGCCAAAGAACATCCACCACGCGGCAGACATGCGTGACTGACGCAGGCGGTAGAACGTCAACTTGCGGGCAGATTGGAGGATTTGCAGTCCGTTGCGGGCAACCAGCAACGCCCCCAACCCAAGGATGACCGCAATCGCAATGATGCCAGAGCGAATGTCCATACGATGATTATAGCACTGCCCGTCAGCGCGTCGGAGTGGCGCTCGGCGTCTCGGATGGAGGCGGGCTGGAGGTCCAGGTGGGAGACGAGGTGGGCGTATCGGTCGGCGTGGGCGGATTGCCCCTCAGCGTGAAGCGCCCCGTCGCCTTCCACTGCGCCCCCACGAAGAACTGCACTTCGTATTCCCCTTGGTGCCACTCGTGGATCGCAGGCTCCCATTTGACGGACGCACCGCCGCGTCCGCCCGATTCCCATGGACCGCTCTCGAAAAAGACCAGTTCGCCGTTGCGGAACCACAACACGGTAAATTGAGCGCCATACGTCATGTGGCTGTAGGCAAAACTGGCGTACATGCGGAGAATGGGATTGGTGAACTCGAAACGATTGCCGATCGGATAATTACCATCCAGCGCTTCGGAAAAACGAATGTCGTTGATGACGGCGGAGGGCTGCGGCGTGACCGAACTGACCACCATGATTTCCAGTGAGATGGGCAAATGCGGAGTCGCTGTGGATGTGGCCGTGGCGGTCATCGTGCGGCCGGGGCGCGGCGTGGATGTCGGCGTGCGGCTCGGCGTGACAACCGCCGGCGATGCGATCACCGCGGTGGCTGTCGGTTCGGGAGCAAGGATCGGAATGCGAGCGCGGTACAAAAGCAGGGCGACCACCGCCAGTAACAGCGACGCGCCCGTCATCCACCAACCCGCGAGCACGCGCTGTCGGCGGTGTCGGAAGTAGATGGTTCTGCTTCCCAGCCGCAGGGCGCGCACGCCCGAAAGTAGCAGAAAGAAAGAAACGGCTACAAGAATGAAAACGAGCAGGTTGGTCCTGCTGAACAAGTCCATGGGAAAATTATACCGCTCTTGGGTGTTTTATAGCACGCTTGACGCTCGTTCCCGCCTATGCTAAAGTCGGTGCATGACCGAACTCGTTTTCCTCAAATTGGGTGGATCGCTCATCACCGACAAGGACAAGCCCTACACACCTCGCCTCGACAAATTGAAAGAACTGGCGGACGAAATCGCCTCTTCCCTGACATCAGACCGGCACCTGGTCCTGGGGCATGGTTCTGGCTCCTTTGGCCACGCGGCCGCGAAGCAATACGGCACGCGGGATGGGTTGCGGCCCTCACCCCCTGCCCCCTCTCCCGATGACGGGCGAGGGGAATATTGGAAAGGTTTTGCCGAGGTCTGGTTCCAGGCTTCGCAGTTGAACCGCTTCGTGATGGAGGCGCTGCGCGCGGCGGGAATCCCGTCGGTGGCGCTGGCGCCCATTTCCGCGGTGACCTCGCGCGAGGTCCGTGTGGCGCGCTGGGATTTGACTCCGCTTCGCTCCGCGCTGGAGGCGGGACTGCTTCCCGTCATCTACGGGGATGTGATCTTCGACGAAGCGCGCGGCGGGACGATCCTCTCGACCGAAGATTTGTTCACCCATCTGGCGTGCGAACTCCGCCCGAACCGCATCCTGCTCGCGGGACTGGAGGCGGGCGTCTGGGAGGACTTCCCTGCGCGGACGCGGCTCGTAAGCGAGATCCACTTCCAGTCGTATGAGGCGATGCGAGCGGGAATCGGCGCCTCCGCCAGCGTGGACGTCACCGGGGGGATGGCGGCCAAAGTCGAACAGGTCTTCGGGCTGGTACAGCAGGTCTCGGGCTTGACTGCACAAATTTTCTCGGCCGAAGAGCGCGGAAATCTGGCCCGGGCGCTCGCCGGGGAACGTGTTGGCACGCTTTTGCGCCCGTAAGTGACAAAATACGTGACGGAAGTCCATTGCTTTTTGTGAATTTTTTCGTTAATATCAGGGTAATAACCAACCAATGTAAGGAGACCCTAACATGGCAACAGCAAAAAAGCCTACCAAGAAAGTCGCAACCAAGAAGGTCGTAAAGAAGAAGGTCACGGTTAAAAAAGCCGCCGCCAAGAAATTCCCCTACAAGCCCACCAAACTGAAACTGCTCAATCCCGTCCCCTCGGACATCGAGATCGCGCAGGCTGGAAAATTGAAACCCATCCTCGAGATCGCCAAAGAGCTGGGGATCAAGGATAGCGAACTCGAACTTTTCGGCCCGTACAAGGCCAAGATCAAACTCGAAATCCTCGACCGTCTTGCCAAGCGCAAGAACGGCAAATACATCGACGTGACCGCCATCACCCCCACCCCACTGGGCGAGGGCAAGACCACGACCACCGTCGGCGTTTCGCAGGCGTTGGGCACTCACCTTGGCAAGAAGGTGATGACCGTCATCCGCCAGCCATCACAGGGCCCGACCTTTGGCATCAAGGGTGGCGCGGCCGGTGGCGGCTACTCGCAGATCATCCCAATGGAGGATTTCAACCTCCACCTGACCGGCGACATCCACGCCATCACCGCCGCACACAACCTGTGCGCCGCCGCGTTGGATGCCCGCATTATGCACGAGGCCAACACCCCCGATGACGAGAAACTCTTCAATGCGCTCTGCCCGCCCAACAAAAAGGGTGAACGCAATTTCTCTCCGAGCATGCTGCGCCGCTTGAAGAAACTTGGCATCGAGAAGACCAACCCCAACGATCTGACCCCCGAAGAGAAGAGCCGCTTCGCCCGCCTCGACATCGACTACAGCGGTGTGCAGTGGCGCCGCGTCATTGACATCAATGACCGCATGCTGCGCGACATCCAGGTAGGCTTGGGCAAGGACGAGGCTGGTTTCGAGCACAAATCTGGCTACGATATCACCGTCGCCTCCGAGATCATGGCCATCCTGGCGCTGACCACCGACATCGAAGACATGCGCGACCGCCTCGGCCGCATGGTCGTGGCTGTCAACCGCAAGGGCGAAGCCGTCACCGCGGAAGACCTCGGTGTGGCTGGCGCGCTGACCGTCCTGATGAAGGACGCCATCAAGCCGAACCTGATGCAAACCCTCGAGGGGACTCCCGCCATCGTTCACGCGGGACCGTTCGCTAATATCGCGCACGGACAGTCCTCCATTATCGCTGACAAGATCGCGCTCAAGATGGCCGATTACGTCATCACCGAATCGGGCTTCGGCGCCGACATCGGCATGGAAAAATTCATGGACATCAAGTGCCGCTACTCGGGCCTGATCCCGAATGTGGTGGTACTGGTGGCAACCGTCCGCGCGCTCAAGATGCACGGCGGCGGCCCGAAGGTGGTTGCTGGCAAGCCGTTGGCCCCCGAATACACCGATGAGAACCTCGAACTGCTCCAGAAGGGCCTGCCCAACATGGTCCAGCACATCGAGAACGCCCTCAAGTACGGTGTGAACGTGGTCGTGGCGGTCAACTCCTTCGCCAACGACACACCCGCCGAGGTGGAAATGGTCCGCAAGGCCGCCATCGAAGCCGGCGCCATGGACGCGGTCGTCTCCCGCCACTGGATGGAAGGCGGCAAGGGCGCCATCGCCTTGGCCGAAGCCGTCGTCAAGGCCTGCGAGAAACCCAGCAACTTCCAGTTCCTCTATCCGCTGAACATTTCGGTCAAGGAAAAGATCGAGACCATCGCCCGCGAGATCTATCGCGCCGACGGTGTGGATTACACCCCCGAAGCCGAAGCCAAGATCGAGCAGTTCACCAAGCTCGGATTCGGCGACCTGCCGCTCTGCATGGCGAAGACCCATCTCTCGTTCACCGACAAGGCGGACCAGAAGGGTGCGCCGCGCGGCTTCCGCGTGACCATCAGCGACATTCGCGCCTCGGTTGGTGCAGGCTTCCTGTATCCGCTGCTCGGCACGATGCGTACGATGCCCGGTCTGCCCACTCGCCCGGTCTTCTACGATGTCGATCTCGACCTCGAGACCGGCAAGGTGCTCGGCCTGTTCTAAACCGTTGCGGACTAATGTCCGCGATCTGAAATACGAGGCGGCTGGATTCTTCTCCAGCCGCCTTTTTGTTTTCAAGCACCCTGCCGCTTATGGACAAGCGCCGATGTCCACCTGGTAAATCACACAGCCCGGCTCGACATCCGTCATGGGCCAACAACAGCCCGCCGCGGAACTATACCCATATCCTGCAGGACAACGCCCCGCGGTTTCATCAAGCGGAGGCGCCGAACAAGAGGCCGTGCAGACTTTCACCCTGTAGGAATGAAGCTGCTCGCCGGTACAACTGAACTGATGAACACCACTCCAGGTTTTCTCGTCTGTGCAGGTCATTCCAGTATCCAACACTTCGAAGGCGGCATCGGCGGAAATCCCGATACTGGTGTAGGGAACTTTCTTATTACAGGTTTTGTTCAGTGTCCCCACACTGGGATCGGTACAGGCTCCTGCAAAAGGATCCACGCTGCACACCGGGGCAGGCTGGGTTGGGATGATCGTGGGAACAGGCGTTTCAGTGGGGGGCGAAAGTGTGGGGAGAACAATGGCAGTTGGCGCAGGTGTGGGCGTATTGACCGGCACGAAGACGGTAATACACCCTGTCAGAAAGACAGCGAGGATGAGCACGAACGCCAGTGAATATTGCCATTTCATTTGGTTCCCTCCGCAAGGAATTGAGTGTGGTGTTTGCCTACTTCTCCAGCTCGCAAACGCTATCTTTTTCGTTCCAGACACAACCATTGGATTGATTGTTGATGCACTGCACCTCAGTGGTGTGCTGTCCACAATTATAAAGCGGAGCGCATTGCAGCATGTCTACAGAAACGAAAGTACATCCCGTGGACGCGCTGGCCTGCTCGACGCGCGGGGCGCACGCACCCGTGGACGGGTCATACGCGAATCCAGGTTGGCAATCGGGATAAAGGCCGATGGCCGGCGCCTGACAGCATTGGGAGGCATCATTGAACGAGAATCCCGCCGGGCAACCCACATAGCAGGTGCTGGCAAGTGACGGGTCGTTGATGCCGTAGAGATTGCAGTTGGCCTGTCCATTGGCAGGGACACAGCCGCCGAATAACGCGTCGAAGTATTGCCCGGAGGGGCACTGATTGTCGAGGCCGATGGTGGGGCGGCAAACCTGTCCCGTGGAATCAAGCGCGTAGCCCGGCGGACAGCCCTCAGGTCCGCTTTGAGGCGTGATCGGGGTGTAGGCGCACTGTCGGGTGGCGGGGTCATACGCGTAGCCCGGGTCACACACCGCGTTCCCCAACGGGACGGTGGCGGGCTGTTGGTCGTCACAAGAGGAGTTGCAAACTTCCAGCGTGCCGCTCGTGGCATCGGGACCCGTACAGGTGACCTGCAACATGCCGCCCACGATGGCATCGGTGCATTGATAGCCTGCCGTGCGGATGCGATAAGTGGTGCCAAGCGGAAGGATGATCGTATTGGACGGGACTTTGCCCTTGCAGGATGGTCCCACCCTCTGCGCCACAGGAACGGTGCAAAGACTGGACGGCGTGGGCGCGGTCAACTCGCCGGGCAGGTAGGGACTGGCCTGGCAATACGCCGGGAAATTGATGGGTTGCTGGACGACACAACGGAAACCCAGGTCGCGGCTGGTGTAATTCGGGTCGGCGGGACGGCGGATGGAGGAGGCGATCTGCGTGGCGTCGCTCTCGAAGCTACTGCCGCGGATCACGCGATAGACGCCGCTTTCCGCACCGGGCGGATCCTGAATGGGCGAGGTGGCGTAGTAGGAGGCGTCGTACCAATCGGCCACCCACTCGAAGGCGTTGCCAGCCATATCGAGCGCAAGGTAGGGACTGGCGCTTTCAGGGTAGGAAACCACACTCTTGGTGGAGCCTCCGCAACCCGCGTAGTTCAACAGGTCACAGGAGGGCTGCTCGTTGCCCCAGGGATAGGTATTTCCGCCGGGACCGCGGGCGGCTTTCTCCCATTCGGCCTCGGTCGGCAGGCGTCCGCCAGCCCAGTTGCAGTAGGTGTTGGCCTGTTCCCAGTTCACGCCCACAACGGGGTGGTCGGCGTAAGTCGGGTTGGTGTACACCGGTCCGCCGGGGGTGGAGGCGGGCGGCGCGCAAACACCAACGCCCACACACAACGCGTACATGCGATTGGTGATCTTGGTGCGCGAAATCCAATAAGCGGAGAGACTGACCGAGTGGCTGGGGTTGTCGGCCCCGTTGCCGCCCATGGTGAACTGCCCCGCTGGGACATATGCCAGCGACCCGCCGTCCATCCAGGACATGACCGTCCCCGCGTTCGGCCCGCTGAGCTGGATCGGAACCAGCGTCGGGACGGCGGTCTCGGTGACGACGGAAATCAACGTGGGGGTGGGCGGTTCGGAGGTCGCAGGGGTCGCGGTCGGCGCACAGGCGGTGAGAAGGATCGCCAGTGCGAGGCCCAGTCCAAACAATGCTTGCAGTTTTTTCATTCATCACTCCTGCGGCAGAGTTTTACCCGCCGCGGCAGAAATTATACCCGCGCACGTTGAACCTCTCTCAGACTATATTAAGCAAGAAGAATCGTCCGCTTTTCACTTCCCTATGAAAAACTCGCGTAGGAATTGGGCATACTCCGACGATAAAGGCAGATACGGGAAATGTCCCACTCCCGACATCGTGTGAATCACCGCCGAGGGATACGTCTCCTTCAACTGTTCGCGCAGGGCGGCTTCCACCAGCGGGTCGTTATCCGCTTCCATGATCATCACGGGGATTCCCAGCGCGTCGGGATTCGGCGCGGTGAATTTTTCGACCACACAGCGATACCGTCCCGCCACCTGTGCGCGCGAGACGCGTCCGTAACTGAGTTCCATCAGAAAGGCCATCGTCAACTCGTCATTGCCCGAGGCGGGATAAACCGCTTCCACAAAACTGCCGCGCAACACGTCAATCACCAGCCATTCGGGCAGGAAGGGAATCAGCCCGCCGATCGTCCCGTTTTTCTCTTTGATCAAATCGTTGGGCGGGAAGGTGTTCGAGAACACGGCCCGCGAAACACGGTCGGGATGGGTCGCCACGAGATACTGCGCGAAATATCCGCCGAGCGACGTGCCGACGATGTTGGCCTTGTCCACACCCTCCGCGTCCAAAATCGCAAGCGCGCCCGCTGACATCTCCTCCAGCGTGTTCACCGCGGGATACGTCACTGAGATGACGCGGTATTCCGACTGCAATTCCTCCATCACGCGCCACCAGATATCGTACGCGCCCGTCATGCCATGCAAAAACAAGATCGTTTCGTTTCCCTGCCCGAATGAAACATACTCCCAATCCGTGCCGTTCACTTCGATGACCTTCGGTGGATGCGCGGTGCGAAACTCTTGCAATGAGGCGACGATATCCGAATCCACCTTTGCATACACATCGTCAAATGCGACGCGCGGGATGGGCCACACGTAAACGGTCAGCAGGATGACCAGCAAGACAAGTGAAATGATGCGTATTTTGGATTTCATGTGAACCTCTCCCACAATAGTACCGCGAGATTCATCTTGTAACCATACTGGGCAATCTAAATCTCGCGGTACCGATCAATCTTTTGCCAACGACAGGAAGACATCCTCCAGCGTCGGTTCGCCGCGCTCGATTTTTTCGATTTCCACACCCGCGCGGGTCAACGCCTCTTTCAGCGCTTCAGGCTGGACCTCGCGGCTGATCGTCCGCAAATGATCGCCCGCCAACCCCACGCGTTGGACTCCCGCCACGCGTCCCAGAGACTCGAGTCCCGTTTCGAGGGGATGGGCGTAGACTTCCCACACGTCGCCCTGAATAATGGACTTCTTCAAATTTGTCGGCGTGTCCATGGCGAGCAACTTCCCCGCGCGCATAATGCCGACGCGTTCGCAGTATTCGGCCTCATCCATGTAATGGGTTGTCACCAAAATCGTCACGCCGCTCTCGGCCAGTTCATAGATCAAGTCCCAGAAGGCGCGGCGCGCGGACGGATCCACGCCCGAGGTGGGTTCGTCGAGGAAGAGCAATTTCGGTTCGTGAACGAGGGCGATGCCGAGGGCGAGTCTCTGCCGCCAGCCTGCGGAGAGGGATTTCGTCAGCGTGGACTCGTGACCAGCCAGGCCGACCAGCTCGAGGGTCCGCGCGATGCGGGTTTTGTCCGTGATGCCATAGACACCGCCGTAGAACGTCAAATTTTCCAGCACGGTCAAGTCGTCGTAGAGCGCAAACTTCTGCGACATGTATCCCGCGCGGGCGCGAACTTCCTCGCTCTGCGTGAACGCGTCGAAGCCGAGGACAGTCGCCTTGCCGTCGGAGGGTGCGAGCAGGCCGAGCAACATGCGGATGGTGGTGGTCTTGCCGCAGCCGTTCGGGCCGAGGTAGCCGACAACTTCGCCCACGCCGACTTCAAAGTTGATGTGGTCTACTGCGACGAAATCGCCGAATTTGCGGGTGAGATTTTGGACGGAGATGACAGGGTTCATAAGGGTCTCAAGTCGAAAGTCAACGAACGCTAAACGTTTAACGTTCCGAGAGGGCGATGAAGATATCCTCGAGCACGGGCGGGATGGGACGAAGTTCGTGGAGAGTTGCGCCTGCCTGGTCGATTTCCTTGGTCAGGCGGGCGATCACGTCGCTGGCTGTGTTCTCTTTGACGCGCACGTGGAGTTTGTCGCCGAAGGCCGCCACGTCTTCCACATCCGCGTCCTGGTGTGCGACGTGTCGCAGGGTGTTGATGGGATCGCCGCGCAACTGGAGGACGCGTCCGTTGAGGCGGGCGCGGAGATTCGAGGGGGTGTCTTCGGCGATGATTTGTCCAGCCTTCATGAAGCCAACGCGGTGACAACGCGAGGCTTCGTCCATGTAGGGAGTGGAGATGATGACGGAGACAGAGGGAGATTGGTGATCAGAGATCGGAGATTGGCGATTGGTTATTGACGTGTCTACGTGTGTACCCGGCTGCGAAACGAGTTTGATGACGAGTTGCCAGAAGTCCTGCCGCGTGACGGGATCGACACCCGTGGTGGGTTCATCGAGAAGGAGCAGGCGCGGACGCGTGACAAGGGCGGAGGCGAGACCGAGTTTTTGCTTCATCCCGCCCGAAAGTTGACCCGCGCGGCGATCCTTGAAATCGGCCAGACCGACGAAGTCGAGAATCTCCATGCAGCGCGGGAGCCACTCGTCCGACTTCAGTCCGCGCACCTCGGCAAAGAAGCGGATGTTCTCCAGCACGGTCAGGTCTTCGTACATCGAGAAACGCTGCGAGAGATAACCGATCTGCGAACGCGCCTGTTCCACTTGCTTGAGGATGTTGTAACCGCAGACTTGGATCTCACCCGCGTCGGGCAACAACGCACCGACGAGCAGACGCATGGTGGTGGTCTTCCCCGCGCCGTCCGAGCCGACGAGCCCATAAATTTCGCCTGGGGCAATATTCAGACTCACGCCGTCAACGGCACGGTTGTTGCCGAAGGATTTTTTGAGGTTGGTTGCTTGAACGAGGGTATCGGTCATTGTGATCCTGTCGAAAGTCAAAGGTCGAAGGTCGTCGAAAGTCGGTCAAAGGTTAAAAGTCGAAGGTCGGTTAGGCTTCGTAGTCAGCGGAGTCGTCGGAGATGCGGCGAGGGTGAGGGTTGGATTCGAGATATTAGATAAAGTTGGCGATTTGGCGGGCACAGGTTTCGGCGGTTGCGTAAGTGTCTTTGAATTGTTCTTCTGTGATGTACTTCAGGTCGAGAGCAACATAGAGCTGAGCGCGTACTTCGCCAGCAGAGGCACGTGCCATACCAAGGAAATTGATGAACTGTACATCCGTGCGGCTTTCAAACCCTTCGGCGATATTGCTCATCACAGAGACACTTGCCCTGCGAATCTGGTCGCGTAGCCCAAAATCCTTGTTAAAACCAATCAGGTTTGTATACGCATAAATCGAATTAATCAAATGACGTGCCGTCTTCCATGCCTCGATGTCTTCAAAACGAGAAATTACGGCCATGATTTTTCATCTCCTTGGAAGTGTTTTTGACTTTGGACCTTCGACCTTTGACTAATTCGGATGAACAATCACAACCGCCTCCTCCGCCGCCAGCCCTTCCAATTGCTCGCGGCTGGGACGGCGCGGAAGTCCATGCGCTTTCTCCATAATGAGTCCGATCATGTGCGGATGACGCTGGAGACGGACTTCGAGAAAATCGGCAAAGCGGCTCGGATCGGTGACCACTTCGGCCTGGCCTTCGAGGCGTTTCGCACCGACGCGGATTTCCACGCGTGGATCGGACTGGATGTTGCGGACCCAGTCTGCTTTCCGTCCGCGCGCCGCGCCGAGGTAGTAATCGTCGCCGATTTTTTCGTACTGTAAAGGCGTGACTCGCTTGAGGCCAGACTTGCGTCCCGTGGTCGTCAGAAGGAGGATGATCCTGCCGATGAGCGGTCCCAGCCCGAGGGCGTAGAGGACGCGATGGATCTTTTGGATGTGTTTCATTTTTGTCCAATCGAACGGGGGACTCATGGTGTACTCCTTTCCACGAGGATGGTCACAGATCGAAAGTCAAAAGTCAAACCGACCTTCGACCTGTGACTTTTGACTTTATTGAAAAACAACATCCGCGGGCATGCCGATCTTCAGCTGGCCTTCCGCGTCGGCGACGCTCAACTTGATGGCATAGACCGTCGAACTGCGCCCATCCACCGTCTGCACATTACGCGGGGTGAACTCGGCCTTGTCGGAGATCTGGATCACGGTCGCGGTAAAGCTCGCCCCGGGGAACGAATCCACCGTAACTGTGGCCTGTTGTCCCAACGCGATCTGTCCGTAACGGTCTTCGGGGATGTAAACGGTAATGGTCAGGTTGCCAAGTTCACCAACAACAAAGGCGGTCGAGCCTGGTTGGAGAAAAACGCCAACCTCCGCATTACGCGTCAACACGACGCCATCGATCGGCGCGGTGATGGTCAGTTTGGACATTTGCGTATCGATCAAGGCCAGGCTGGCTTCGGCCTGCTGGACCGCGCCTCCCGCCTGTCCCAGGGCGGCATTGGCCTGCTCCAGGGCGGCCGCGGCGATCTTGACCTGCGGGGAGTATTCGCCCGTCTGCAGGCGGGTCAACGTGTCGAACGCGACCTCGTAGCGTTCGCGTGCAACTGACAAAGCCGCGCGGGCGGTGAGCACAGCATCGGCGGCATCGGTATCCAGCAATTCATCATAGGCTTTCTGCGCTTCGTCCAATTCGGACTCTGCCAGATCGAGAGAATCCTGGGCGGCCGTCACCACGTCGCTAACGCCGCTGAGACTTTTCGCGATCTCGATCTTCGTCCGATAGGTGGAAAAATGAGGCGGCATCTCAATGTCATCGGGGCTGACGGTTCCGCCCGTGACCTGCGAGCGGTCGTACACAGCTTTCGCGACCAGATACCCGACCCTCGCTTCCGCCAGACGGGTCTCCGCCTCCACAAAATCGGCGTTCTTCAAGTCACTGATGACGGCATCGAGATCGCTCTGGGTCTTGACCAGACTCTCGCTGGCGGCCTTCACTTCAGCCTGTGCGGCGGCAATCTGCTCGGCCTGCGAGAAATACCACAGAGGCTGGTCAAACTGCGAAGGGGCGCGATAGACCCAATCCGACAGGCGGGCGGATCCCTGCTGGGCCCGCGCGGAGACCAGCGCCGCGTCGTATTGCGCCTTCGCGAGGGACTGTGCGCTTTGCGCTGTCAGCAGGGCGTTTCGGGCAGATTCGACCTGGGCGGCCGCGACCGCGCGTTGGGCAGTCAGCAGGCTCGGGTCCAGACGAAGAAGCGGGTCGCCCTTCCGAACGGCCTGCCCCTCGTCGACGAGGATTTCCGTCACCCTGCCCGCGAGTTCAGGCGCGACGTTCACCTGGGTCGCTTCGATGGTGCCTGAGGCAGTGATCTGACCGTTATCCTGATTGAGAATTTGCGAGGCGACGAAGTAAACGCCGATGATGACCAGCACGGCAATGACAACAATGGCGGGAAGCGGCGGACGTTTGTGGTTCATGGTGAGTCTCCTTGGAAATTGCCCTTCGATCGCGGGTCCCAGCGAACACGCGACCCTCCGTTCAGGGCGGGGGATTTTAGTCCAGGCGTTTGCGGAAGCGCAACGCGGCGGCGGTCATGATGGCAACTGCAAAAAAGGTCATCGCGATGACGTCGGTCTGGATCATGGCAAGTCCGACACCCTTCAACAGGAGGGATCGCAGAATGACAAGGTAGTAACGCAACGGCATCAAATAGGATATCCACTGCAAGACTTTGGGCATGGCTTCGAGAGGGAAGAAGAAGCCAGAGAGGAAGATGCTCGGCAGAAGCGTCATCCAGACGGTGAGCATGGCTTCCTGTTGGGTGTTGGCGATAGTGGACGCGAACAAGCCAATGCCAAGCCCTGTAACAAGGAATACCAGCGAGAGCAGGATGATGAGTCCGATATCGCCGCGGATGGGCATTCCGAACCACCAGTGACCGACGGCCATCACCTCGAGGGTGTTAAAGAATCCGAGAATGACGTAGGGCATGAGCTTGCCGACGATCAATTCCCATGGACGGATGGGCGTGACGATGAGTTGCTCGATGGTGCCGCGTTCGCGTTCACGCACAACAGAGGTGGCGGTCAGGATGGCAGCGATGGCGAAAAGCACCATGCCGATCACCCCAGGGATCATGAAGTGCGCGCTGATCATATCGGGGTTGTACCAGACGGTGGTGTGGACCTGCACGGGAGGCTGGACGCGCAAGTCCATTCCCGTGCGCGCAATGCGTTCGACGAGAATCTGGGTGGCATGGGACTGGCTGATGAGTTGCGCGGCAGAGAGGGCGGTGGAGGCGCTGGTCGGGTCGGAACCGTCGAGGATGAACGCGACCTGGGCCGTGCCATCTGCAAGTCGATGGGCGTAATCGGGCGGGATGATGACCGCGGCACGCGCGTCGCCTCGCGAGATCAGTTGCTCGATCTCCGCCTCAGACTGGACATCATACGCGATCCGAAAATAATCTGCGGCACGATAGGAATCGAGCAGGGCGCGCGACTCGGGACTGCGACTCTGGTCCAAAACGGCCAGCGGGATGTTGCGCACGTCACTGGTGGCGGAATATCCCAGCAGGAATAACTGCATGATCGGGATGACCAGGATCATCACCAGCGTGCGCGTGTCGCGGAAGATCTGGATGAATTCCTTGCGGATGATGGAGAGGAGGCGGGTATTCATGGGGACTCCGTTGAAAAGGATGAATGCGGAAGGATGAAGGATGAATGTTCAATGCAGGCAGCTATAGACCGATGCGGTTTTCATCCTTCATAATTCATCCTTCATCCTTAAGAATGCCGTGCAGATAAATATCCATGTAAGTGTCTGCGGCGTCTTTTGGCATAAGTTTGCTGATCACGGAATTGGCTGTGACCATCTCCGTAACGAAATACGAGATGATCATGCCGAAGAATGAACGCAGAAACATGGCGGGGTTGTTGATTCGCAATCCCTTGCGGACTTTCAACATCTGCTCGAAGATGGGCAACACCTTCGGGGCGATCTCCTTGAACATGCTCGCGCCGTGTCTGCCGCTGAATTCCACCATCTCGATCATCATAAGCTTGATGTAAACAGGATTGTTGCCAAGTTCAGTCACCGTGATCTTGAATGCGTTCCGCAGGAACTCCTCGGCGGTTTCGCCGGGCGCTTCCATGACCAGCGGCAAAATGAGTCTGTAGGGATGCTTATCCACAACAATGGCTTCGAATATCTCTTCCTTACTGGCAAAGTGATTGTAGATTCCGCCCAGCGCCAGTCCCGCACGTTCAGCGATCTGCCGCATGGACGTGGCGTGGTAGCCCTGCTCCATGAACAATTCGATCGCCGCGTCTTCGATGGCAAGGCGGGTGGTTTCACCTTTGGTGGGAGTGTCTTTCGGTTTGGGAGACATTATTCCTTCTTGTACAAAAATGAACGAACGTTCGTTTTTATTTTACGCCAACCCATCCGTTTGTCAAGGCTTGCAAAGCGGTAAAATATTCCCCCGATGAAAAGGTCTTCGCTTCTCTTGTATCTCCTGCTCGGATCGATATTGCTCTGCCTGATTGCGACACAACTCCAACCTGTCCTGCTCCGAACATTGGATGCGGTGGACGGGAGTTTTGGTCTGCGCCCCATGACCCACCAGTGTGCGGGACTCAGACTGACGGGCGGGGCGGTGTCTGCGCGATTCCCATCCGCAGATTGGGAGGGGACGATCGGGTTTTTCCACGTCCGCTACTTCGTCACGCGTGATGCGATGGACCGGGACTTTTGTCTCGGGCAGGATGTCTGGTTCGGCGAGTGAGTATAATCAGGCGCATGTCCAAGATCCTTCTCCCCTTATTGCTAGCGCTCTGCATCGTTTTATCGTCTTGCGCGTCCCCCGCGACCGCGACCGTCACACCCACCATCGTTTCGTCCACAGACACCGCGACACCCCTTCCACCGAGCGACACGCCCACGCCAACCGACACAGCGACACCGGTCCCACCCACTGCAACTCCACTTCCCACCGAGACCGTCACTCCATCACCAGTTCCAATCGTGGAGAGCCTGAAGGCCGTCGTCAACACCAATTTGCTCAGTTGCCGCTACGGCCCGGGCGCGGAATATCTTTATCTTGACGGGTTCCTCCAGGGCCTGAACGTCAGATTGGTCGGTTGGACGGGAGGCAGTAACTGGGTCTGGGTAAAAGGCGACAAGCGAAACTGCTGGGTCAACGCCAAATTCCTGGACATCGAGGGCGATTTCAAAACCCTGCCGGTCGTCTACCCGGACCTTGCACCGCTTCCCGAATCCCCCTATTACTCCCCGTCCACGGTGTTAAGCGCCAACCGCGATGGCAACAAAGTGACCATCATTTGGCTCGGGGTTCCCGTCAGCCCGGGCGATTACGAAAAACCCAACATGTTCATCTACGTGATCGAGGTCTGGCGCTGTGAAGGCGGACAACTCATCTTCGATCCGCTGTTTGCCAATTACGAAACCATCTCGTTCATTGACGAACCAGGCTGTGCCCAGCCATCGCATGGCCGTGTATTCGTGCAGGAAAAACACGGCTACGCGGGACCCGCTGAGATCCCCTGGCCGTAAACTGTAGTGACGATTTCACAGTGTATAATTGCATCCAATCTTGCAGATAAGGAAAAAGGGATGACTGATCTTACCTGGATCGAAATCATCTACTGGGCATCAACAATAATCGGCGGGACTCTTTTCATCCTCCGTTTGATCATGCTGTTTATCGGGGGCGGAGTCAGTGACGATGGGCTTGACTCGGCCCTTGACGCGAACATCGACGCGGGCCACACCGATCTGGCCGATCATCACGGGGACGCAGATGTAAGTTTCAAATTGTTATCTCTCCAAGGATTGACCTCCTTCTTCATGATGTTCGGTCTGGTTGGACTGGCCCTGCTAAAGGCGGGATTGCCCGTGCTATTGACCGTGCTCGGCGGAATTATTGCAGGCCTCGGCACAGTCACCATCATCAGTCTGATATTCACCCAGATGAAACGACTCCAAACCGATGGGACGGTTAACATCCAGAACACCATCGGGCAGGATGGGAATGTGTACCTGACCATCCCCAAAAACGGATCGGGGCAGGTGCAGATCATCGTGCAGGGATCGCTGAAGATTTTCGATGCGGTTTCCAGCAACAAGAATCCAATTTCCACGGGCGAGAAGATCCACGTTGTAGGCGTGGCGGGTGGCAACACCCTGATCGTGGAAAAAACCAAGTAGGCCCAGGAGGAGCACCCAATGAATGCTGCAGGTTTTGGAATACTTTCACTGATCGCTTTTATCGTACTGGCCTTCTTCACGGTGGCCTTCATGGCCAGCCGCTACAAACGCTGTCCATCGGACAAGATCCTTGTCATTTACGGACGCGTGGAAAAAGGCCGCTCCAGCAAAACGACCCACGGCGGCGGCGCGTTCGTCTGGCCGCTCATTCAGGATTACGCCTACCTGAGTCTGACGCCCATCACGATCAACATCCCGCTGGAGAACGCGCTCTCCCTGCAAAACATCCGCATCAACGTGCCGAGCACGTTTACCGTGGGCGTCAGCACTGCGCCCGAGATCATGAGCAACGCGGCCGAAAGGATCCTGCGCCTGCCGCAGAATGCCATCGAGGAAATGGCCAAGGAGATCATCTTCGGCCAGTTGCGTCTGACGGTCGCCTCCCTGACCATCGAGCAGATCAACCAAGACCGCGAGAGTTTCCTCGAGGCCATCCGCCGCAACGTGGAGCCCGAACTCAACAAGATCGGTCTGCAACTCATCAACGTCAACATCACCGACATCACCGACGCGTCCGATTACATCGCCAGCATCGGTAAGAAAGCCGCATCGGAGGCGATCAACCAGGCAAAAGTTGACGTTGCGCAACAAACCAAACACGGCGCCATTGGTGAAGCGCTTGCAATTCAGGAACAGGAAATCAAAGTCGCCCAGGCTATGGCCGAAGCCGAGATCGGACGCAAGACTGCGGACGCCAACCAGCGCAAGAAGGTGCAGGAACAGGAAGCCGACGCGGTGCAGGGCGAAAACACCGCCAACGCCAACATCGCCAAATACAACGCCAACCTCGAGATCGAGCGCGCCAAAGCCAGCGCCGATTCCGAAAAGGGAAAGAAATCCGCCGAGGCCGACCAGCGTATCTTCGTTCAGGAACAGGAAGCGCAAGCCATCAAAGGCGAGAACACGTCCAAGGCAAACATCGCCAGCTATAACGCCGAATTGGAAGTGAAACGCGCGGCGGCATTGAAACAGGCTGAAGTCGCGCGCTTCGAAGCGCAGGTTGCCATCCAGCAGGCGCTTTACAAGGCCGAACAGGAACGCCTGCGAGCGGAGGAAGTTGTCCGCCAAGAGATCGAGAAGAACAAGGTCGAGATTGCTGCGGAGGCCCAGGCAGAACGGACCCGCCGCGAGGCCAAAGGCGAAGCGGACGGCATCCTCGCCAGGTATCAGGCCGAGGCCGAAGGTATGCGCAAATTGCTCGAAGCCAAGGCGGATGGCTATCGCCGCCTGGTGGAAAGCGTGGGCGGGGACGCGCAAGCCGCATCCACGTTGCTGATGATCGAAAAACTCGAAGAACTTGTCGCACGCCAGGTGGAAGCCATCAGCAACCTCAAGATCGACAAGATCACCGTCTGGGACTCGGGCGGCAATGGCGACGGTTCCTCCACTTCGAATTTCATCGCCAACCTGTTCAAGAGCCTGCCGCCGCTCCAGGAGATCTCCGAAATGGCGGGGGTTCAATTGCCAGAATATCTCGGCAAGGTCAAAGGCCAGGAGACGACGGTGGTATCGGCAGATCCCACGGAGGCAGAGGATGCCCCGCCGCCATCCAAGGGGAAAGCCAAGTGATGGACTCAAAAAGTTTTACAAGGAAGGCCCGGCGCTCGCCGGGTCTTCCTTTTCACTCATACTTTCATCAGTTAGAATGTAAGATGAAAACCTATCGACAAGGAGCATCATGAAGAAGAAAATAATCCTCCTATTCAGCCTGTTTATCGTGACCCTCTCCGCCTGCGGAGGCGCGGACTCGACTCCAGACCCCGCGCTCGACCCCGCCATTGCGATGACCGCGGCCTTCGCCACTGTGAACGCGTCCTTCACCCAGACCGCGCAGGCCATCCCGACCACGCCTCCCCTTCCCACGGAGACGCCCACAGCCACCGCGCTTCCACAACCAGCCGAATTTGTGCCGACCAATACCATCCCCATCACCATCACGGCACCGGCGAACTGCCGCTTCGGACCCGATACCGTGTACATCGGCCCGGGCGGATTGCGCACCGGCAAGACCCTGGAAGCGATCGGCCGCGACACCAGCGGACAGTGGCTGCTCGTCCGCGAGGCGGGCGGGAAGAATTCCTGCTGGGTTAACGTTATCGCCATGAGCGTGCAAGGAGACATCAACACGCTGTCCCTTGCGCCCGTCAGCCTGCTTTTTACCGCAGGATACCCGTCCCCCGCCAACGTCACTGCGACACGCAACGTGGACCAGGTCACCATCAGTTGGGCGGAAGTCCCTCTCCAACCCAAGGACACCCATCCCGAAGGCCGTTATTTCCTTGAAATGTGGCTATGCGCCAACGGCACGCTGACGTACACTCTGCGCTCCACCAACGACCTGACCATCACCGTCATTGACCAGCCCGGATGCGCCGAGGCTTCGCACGGGCAAATCTACACTGCCACCCGCATTGGCTATTCCCAGCCAGCCGTTATTCCCTGGCCCACACCTTAGAAAAATCAAACTCCGCTTTAAAAATCCCGCTGAAAGGCGGGATTTTTATTGGAAATATCCAAAATAGTATTGACAAAATAAATATATGCTTTTAGAATACGAAACGTTGGTTCAAAAAT
>JBMOMR010000050.1:0-10984 GCA_049324715.1 Chloroflexota bacterium
AACTACGTGGTGATCCACGCGGGCGCGGTTGCAATGGAATGGCAGATCCAGGGCTTGCCCACCATCAGCTTCGGCGCGAACGACGACGTTCACCAGTAAGCCAATCAACTCTCAGCAAGTAACAACAATGGCGCATTAATTGTGCGCCATTGTTGTTTTTTTTTGTGGTCACCTTGCTTTGTTGCAATCATCTGCTCCCATCGTCATTGCGAGACGCTGAAAGCGTCGAAGCAATTCCCTGGCAGGCTGTGAGACTGCTCACCTGCACTGCACCACACCTGCCCTGGCGGGCGGTGCCAGGGAACGCAGTGCGGTGCAAGTGTCGCTTTGCTCGCAGTGACGGACTCAGTGAATGCTTGCAACAGAACAGGTTCCCCTACATAATTGACAAGTACGTAAAGGGGATGGAACACGCCAGAAACAATGGGAGAATTGTAATGTCTTGTTCATGTAATCGTCCCGCAGATTTGATATGATGATTTTACAGGAGTCTTATCATGCGTGTTTCAAAATACATTCGCACCCTCACCGCCCTCTGCCTCGCGGCCATGCTTCTCGCGCTGGGCGCATCGGCGCAGGCGAAACCCGAGGCCGTGGTCACCATCCCCAGCATCGACGCGTTCGAGCAGGTCTCCGCACGCGCGGGATGGGTGCTCTTCGGCGGCAAACTTTACTGGACAAAAACCGAAGGCGCGGCCTGGACCGACATCACCCCTGCCGCGAACATTCAGGCGGTGGAATTTCTCGACGCCTCCCACGGCTGGGCGGTGGTCTCCGTTTCGAACGGCTACTCCCTCGCTTCGACCACCGATGGCGGACGCGCCTGGCAGACCCGCGCACTTCGTCTGCCCGCCCTCCGCACTGCGGATGCGTCCATCGCCAAAATCTTCATGAACTGGCGGACAGAATCGCATGGCTGGCTGGTCTTCAAATTTGCCACGGGCATCAACTTCAGCCGAGGTATGCTCTTCGTCACCTTCGATGGCGGAGAGACGTGGACGGAACGCGAACTCCCGCTCGGCGAACCCGTCACGTTTACAGATGAGAATAACGGATGGATTTCGGGCGGACCGACAGGCGCTGAATTCTTCGTCACGCGCGACGGGGGCCGCAGTTGGGAATCCGATTCAGAAAGCCGCGGCCCGCTCGAGGTCCAGGGTGAGACGAGATGGAAGTTGGCAGAATCGGGCGAGTGCGCGGGCGGAGTCTGCCAGCAGGAAGTCCAATTGCTGACGGGCGGCGGAATCCCCATGCGCCTGCCAAATGGACAAACTTTTTTGCGCAGAAATTTTTCCAGTGCCCAGAAGACATCCCTGTTCACCGACCCCGATACGACCGCCTACGTGGGGCAGGGATTCGACAAGTGTGAAATTCCCACCTTGCCGCAAATGCAAACGTGGTGGAACAACAGTCCGTATAGCGCGGTGAATTTGTATATCGGCGGCTCCATGCGAGCATGTGGAAATGCCGCGCTCGATGCAGAATATTTGACGAAGTTGTACAACCAGGGCTGGAAGTTCATCCCCACCTGGGTGGGATTGCAGGCGGCATGCAATAATAATTATGGCAAAGTAATGAGCTACGATACAACAACCGCCTACAACCAAGGAGTGGCGGAAGCAAAGGCAGCCATCGCGGTCGCGCAGTCTCTCGGTCTGACGAATTCCAACGGCTCTGGCACGGTCATCTATTACGATCTCGAAAAGTATTCAGAGGTTGACACGGACTGCCGCAATTCGGCTACAGCCTTCGTCAGCGGCTGGACGTATCAAATGCAATTGAGCGGCAACCTGGCGGGCGTGTATGCCTCACCGCTCAACGCCGTTGATTGGTGGGGGATCGAAAACCAACCCGATGCAGTGTGGCTCGCGCATTGGACTGAGGATTCCTACACATCTGATGCTTCTGTTTACGGCTCCCGCTACATCCCTGACACATATTGGAACAGCCATCGGCGCTTGCGCCAATACGCGGGCGGTCACGATGAAACCTGGGGTGGGACAAAACTGAACATTGACAGCGACGTGCTCGACGGGCCGCTCACCGTTCCAGACAGCGGAGGAGGCATCCCCACCCCCGCCGCCCCCACTGGACTGACAGCGGACTCGGTCACCTCGACGGGCACCCACCTGACGTGGACCGCCTCCACCGACACGGTGGACAACTATCTCGTCTTCATGGACGGTGTGCAGGCCGCGAGCGTTTCAGGAGGCACGACCAGTTACGATGTCCAGAATTTGGCGTGTAATAGCACGCACTCGTTTTACGTGAAGGCTGTCAAAGACAACATCCAGTCTGCCGCGAGCAATCATGTAAACATCACGACAACAACCTGCGCGCCCACGCTCCTTTCGCCAATCGGAATTGTGGTGGACAGCCTGCAACCTGAATTGACCTGGCAGGCCGTGGACGGTGCGCTTGGGTATCAGATCCAAGTGTCTCTCCGCGCCGATTTCGCCACGTTCGCGATCAACGCCAACAGCCTGACCACCAGTTACACCCCCACCTCGCCCCTGCTCGTCAAGCGCAGGTATTACTGGCGCGTAACCGCCGTCAATGCTTCTGGCGCGAGTGACTGGGCTTCGTCCACGTTCATCACGCCCAATCCGCCTCCCGCGCCTCTGCTGGTTTCCCCCGCGGCCAACGCCCTCGTCACCGACTATACCCCGCGCCTCGACTGGGCCGATGTGACCGTCCCAACGGGCACGGTCTTCGGCCACTACCAAATTCAGGTGGCAACCAACACTAACTTCACCAGTCCCGTGCAGGACGCGACCGCGACTCTCTCGGAATTCACCGTGCCAGTCCGCCTCCTGCCGAACACTGTCTACTATTGGCACGTGCGCGCCGCCAACTCGCTGGGACATTACGGGGCGTGGTCTGCAACGCGCAGTTTCCGCAGTGCCATCCGCGCGCCCGTGCTCCTCTCGCCCGCCAACGGGACGACGCTTCTGGATCGCCGTCCGAGGTTCGATTGGCGCAACGCGGTCGGCGCAAGCGGCTACACTTTGCAAATTTCCAAATATTCCAATTTCGCCATCTTGATGGTGAATGCGCCCACCATCGCTTCAGCGTTCAACATGCCAGGGGACCTGCCTGCCAACACCACGTTGTACTGGCGGGTGCGCGCGAACGGGGTCAACGGTCCCAGCCTGTGGTCGAGGGTGTGGAGATTCCGCACGGGCAACCCGCCGAGCGTTCCTGCGCTCACATCGCCGCGCAATGCCGCGATTCTTGACGACCTGACTCCGCGCCTGACCTGGCGCGCGTCCACCGTCCCCGCGGGGACAACCTTCTCGCACTATCAGATCCAAATTGCGACCGACTCCACGTTCGCCTCGCCTCTCCTCGACACGACGGTGTCCGCGCTTTCCCCTGCCGAGTTCACGCTGACGGATACCCTGGCGGTCAACACGAAATATTACTGGCGCGTGCGAGCGTTCAACACCAAGGGAGAGTACAGCGCGTGGAGCGTGGTGTGGTATTTCCGCATGTCCGCGACGGCGGTATTTGTGTGGATGGGGTCTTAACCAGAAGGCGGAAAGCAGAAGGTAGAAGGTAGATAAAAAGCAGAGAGACCGCAATTACGATCTCTCTGCTTTTTGCTTTCTGCCTTCTCCTACTTCTTCCTCTTCCCCACATAGACCGTCACCGCATCACGGACGAACTGGGCCAGCCCCGCGTGCATCTGGTCGAAATTGGCTTTGAAGCGCGGATCGCTCACGTAGCCTTCTGCGATGGCGACCAGTTGGTCGAGGTTCGGCGTCCAGAAGTGGTCCATGTGGTCGCGCCAACGTTGGATGAGGGCCTGCGTCTCGGGAGAATCCGCTCCTTTAGGCATGGCCGCGATCAGGTCCAGATAGATCGCCTTCCCCTCGGCCAGGATGGACTCCTTCTTCGCGGCGGAGTAGGATTTCCACTTGCGGTTCGATTCGCGGACGGTTTCGGGGTCATACATCTGCTCAGCCTCGAGCGCGTACTTCTCCTGTTGTTCTTCGCTAAACCCTTCAAAGAGACCTTGATTGCTCATGGGTTTTTCTCCTTTCAAATGTTGGATGGTGTTGTCCACAGTGACCAGTAAACGGTTCAGGCGTGACGCCTGCTTCTGCAACGCATCCTTGTGACTTTGCAACGCGCCCAACACATCGAAGTCGCGGCGCGCCACGATCTTCTTGATGTCGTCCAGCGGTAAATCCAATTCACGGTAGAGCAGAATCTGTTGCAGGCGCAGAAGGGCATCCTCCCCGTAGTAGCGATAGCCGTTCTCGCCCACACGGGTCGGCTTGAGGAGCCCGATCTGGTCGTAGTGATGGAGCGTGCGCGGTGTCACGCCCGCCAGTTGGGAGAGTTGCTTGACTGTGAACATGGCGACATTCTAAACTATGACGTAACGTTAATGTCAAGGGTTTAGAAACCCGTTTCTGGCAGAAAACGGGTTTCACATGTCAGCGGTTACAATAGCCCCATGCAAATCCTCCACCTCGACGAACATATCATCGTCCTCAACAAACCCGCGGGACTGCCCGTCCTGCCCGATGGCTGGGAGAAAGACGCGCCCTATCTCGTGAAGATGCTCGAAGCCGAATACGGAAAAATATGGATCGTTCACCGCCTCGATAAATCCACCAGCGGCATCATCGTCTTCGCGCGGACGGCGGAGGCGCATCGCTCGCTCAACATTCAATTCGAGAAGCATGAAGTGAAAAAGGTGTACCACGCACTCGTGGAGGGCAACCCCAAATGGAACGAGCACACCGCCCGTCACCCCTTGCGCGCCAACGTGGGGCACAAACATCGTACCGTGGTGGACAACCGCGACGGGAAACCGTCCGTGACGAATTTCCGTGTGATGAAGCGCTTCGACGGATTTTCTCTGCTCGAAGCCATTCCCGAAACAGGACGGACGCATCAGGTGCGCGTCCATGCCGCGGAGTTGGGACATCCACTGGTGGGAGATGCGTTGTATGGCTCATCCATCGTGGGGCGTGATGGTACCCCGTCGATTCATGTGATTTACTCCATCGACGACGCGCAGGACAAACATCCCGTCCCTCTGATTTCGCACCCCGCGCTTCACGCGCGCGCGTTGACGTTCACGCATCCCGTCAGCGGGGAGATGCTCACGTTTCGAGCCGAGTATCCCGAAGACTTCGCGTCCGCTCTCGCGAATTCGGGACGCGGACTCTAATCCATAGCGGACTGAAGTCCGCGTTCCAAAATCAGGCTTGCACAAACGGATTGAACCGCTTCTCTTCCCCCACCGTTGTTTCCTCCCCGTGCCCTGAAAGCAAACGCGTGTCATCGGGCAAGGTGTAGATCTGTTCGCGGATGCTCTTTTCGAGCGTGTCCCAATTTCCCCCAGGCAAATCCGTTCGGCCGACCGAGCCAGCAAAGATCAAGTCGCCAGAAAAGCAGACTTTGGCTTCGGCGCAATACAACACACAATGACCTGGCGTGTGCCCTGGCGTGTAACGGACCTCGAATAGCGACGTTCCCAAGCGCAGAACCTGTCCGTGGACAAAATCAATCGTCGGCTCTGGGCCAGGGTCAATTTTGAAGCCGAAGAGCGCACCGCCTCCGCCTGCGCGCCACAGGACGTGGTCATTGGGATGGAGCGCGACGAGCGGAAGCGGATTCAGCGCGTCGGCAATTTCAGCGGCGCCGCCGAGGTGATCGAAGTGCGCGTGGGTGTACCATAGGTGGGCGATGCGCCAGCCACGCGTCCGCGCTTCGGACAGGATCCGCTTTCCGTCCCAGGCGGGATCGATGACGGCCGCGTCCCCCGAATCGGGGTCGGCGACCAGATAGGCATTAGTCTGTACAGGGCCGAGGGTAAAAGTCACGATTTCAAGCATGGGGAGTTCCAGTGTTCAGTGGCTGGTGACGCGGGGCGAAGATGGTGCTGATGACGATGGAAAAAGCGATCAGGCCGATGGCGATCGGGTAGACGAGATACGGGTCGCGTTCGAAGAGGAAGCCAGCGAGAGGCGGCGTAAGGATGAAGATGAAGGCGCTGACCGTCTCCATTGTGCCATAAGTGACGCCCAATTGCGAATCGTGGACAAGTTCGCGCGCCTGCGCGAGCGCGAGCGGACGTGCGGCGCGGAATCCGCCCATCAGAAAATATCCGAGAGCGAAGAGCGGAAGACCCGCGCCGCGCCACATGAGGAGAGCGAAGAGTCCCACCAGCATCTGCGAAATCGGATAACCGATGCGCGGAGGAAAACGTCCAAGCAAAATGCTGACGAGCGCGTTGCCAAGCGCGCCCGCCGTGAATACGACTCCCACTTCACTCAACGACAGCCCGCGCACACCTTCGAGAAAATTGGGCGTGAGCGGCTGGGCCAGGTACATGGCAAAGACCGCCAGCGCGACCACCACCAAAAAGTTGAGGAAGCGCACGTTCGAAAGCAAGCCAACGGGCGGCGACTCGGGGTCGTGATGCTCGATGGGCTGATGTCCGATGAACTGGATGATCACGTTCGAAACCACGAAAATCCCCGCGGCCACCATGTAGACCGTCCGCAGGCCGAACAGGTCGCCGATCCAGCCGCCGAGCGCGGGGCCGAACACCATGCCAAAGCTGAACGTGGCAGTCGTCAGTGTAAGCGTCTGTGCAACCGTCCAGTTGCCGCGGGCGGCGGTCATGTAACTCGAAAGCGGCGAGGAGACGAACGCCGTCAGACCGTAGATCAGCATCCCGACGACGAACCACTCCAGGTCACGCGCGAGCGCCATGATGACGGTGGCGGCGAGTCCCAGCGCCCAGGCGGTCAACAGGAGCGGCTTGCGTCCGAATCGGTCGGCGAGCCGCCCCGCGGGGATGTGCGTGATCGCCATCGACGCGCCGAACGCGCCGAGGATCACGCCGATCTGTTGCGGGTCGCTCCCCAGTTCCTCCATGTAGATGGGCGCGAAATTAAAAAACATCCCCTCGCCAATGCCCCACGTAAAGAGCGATAGCGCTATAAAGAGAAGATTTCGATTCAAAGAGGCCTCGAATAAGGTGGTCTCGATACGGCGGAAAGATTTCAGTATCCCAGAACGATTTTCAAGACCCGCCGCCTACTGGACCACCGCGTAGATTAATTTCCGACTCGCTGGATGAACGCGGCCGCGGCCTCGAACACCTGCTGACGCGCCGCATCGCGCGTGACGACGTGCCCGCTTCCCGTCACCCAGAGCATTTCCTTCTCTGACGTGGTGAGGCGCTCGAAGATGCGCGGCATGCTGTCAGACGGGACGTACTTATCGTCCTTCGAGTGGACCAACAACACAGGCACGGCGATCTTCGGCAACGCGAAGCGCATCCTGCCGAGCATCACCTGCAACTCCGCCGCCGAGCGGACAGGGTTGAGCGGATAGGAAATGTGGCTTGCGAACGCGTCCTTGTCGAACCAGCTTTCTTCAGGTCTTCCCTTGTCTTTCCGCATGTACGTCTTGAACAAACTGAAGACGCGCATCTCCCAGGCAGGGACGTGGACG
The DNA here is from genome assembly GCA_049324715.1 of Chloroflexota bacterium. Lineage (GTDB taxonomy): Bacteria > Chloroflexota > Anaerolineae > Anaerolineales > Villigracilaceae > Denitrolinea. The sequence continues at coordinate 7,486 of JBMOMR010000050.1, forward strand.
GGCAACTCGTACGGCGTGGATATGGCCACGACGCCCGTAACATCCAGACGAGTGGACATGAGCAGTGACAGCACACCGCCCATCGAAAGCCCGACGAGAAAGATTCGATCCGTCACGCCGCGCAGGAGGTTGTAGCCATCCTCGACGGAGGCGGTCCAGTCTGTCCAGCGCGAGCGGACCATATCCTTGGGGCGCGTGGCATGCCCCGTGAGACGAACGCCGAGGCAGGTGTGTCCCTGCGCGTTGAGGTAGTCGCCCATCCAACGCATTTCTTTGGGCGTGCCCGTGAATCCGTGGATGAGGAGGCAGGCTGGCTTGGACGCGTCGCCTGGCAGGAAAAAGGGTTCGGCAGTTGAAATAGTTTGTGGCATGGGGAACTTCCTACAGTGAAAACTCCAGCGCGGACGCGAAGCCATTCACCTTCATCGGGACAGGCCAGAGGGCGTGGTAGATTTTCTGAATCCGCTCGGTGGCTGTGTGGACGAACGCATCCATCTCGGATTGGGGGAGGTAGATCATCGGACGGGCGCACATGGCGTCGGTCCCTTCGTCGCGGCGTTGGTAATAGGATTTGATATGTTTCAGTTGGTGAAGCAAGGCCTGAGGCGGGAGGAAATCCAGATCGGTAAACTCAGGCTCTGTACCCAAAAAGACGCGCCAGTACAGGCAATCGGGATGAGCGCGGACGTAGCGATGATCGAGTCCGTACCAATCCTCCTTCACTTCCCAGATGAAGTCCTTGTCCGCGGCGAATCGCTCGGGGTAGCGTTCCTGCGTGGGCCTGCCGATGTGGATCGTCCACAGGTTGTCGGTGATGAGGTGGAAGAAGTAGCCGAGACGGAAGGAGAAGCGTCCCGCGTCTTGTGGAGAAACGTCCGCGAGGTAGCCGCGATAGAAATCGAGGTCGGCAATGTCCTTGTGGACGCTGTCCGAGCGTTTGAAGTGCGTCACCTGCGGAGGCGGATCGAACTTCTCCCACTTCGCGTCGGGGACACCCGAATCGGGCGCGACATTCCCGATGGCGAACTGACCCGCGTCGAGATGCGGGATTTCATCCAGCAGGTTTTCTGCAATACGGAGGTGGGCGATCCAGGTTGCCATTGATTGATCGGATGGAATTTGTAAAACGAATTTTGGGTACGAATTATTTGATTATAGCCCAGGGTGGGTTTTGCGTTTTTATGATCTTGTAGATCGGGCAATCCGCTTCGTGCGCGCCTGCGAGATAACCTGTGGACATCAGGAATTCGTTCACGATCTCGCCACCTGTAAAGACAAATGTCTGTTTGAAGAGTTTCACCCAGTCCTCTTTGGGGCGTGGGTGATGCGCGTCCAGCCAGTTTTTGAACGAACCGAATTCCACCTGCAATTCGAGGATCTTCCGCGCGTTGACGATGGCCGCGTTGACCTTCAGTCGGTTGCGGATGATGCCCGCGTCGGCGAGGAGACGGGTGCGGTCCGCTTCCTCGTAGGCCGCGACCCGCGCGAGGTCAAATTGATCGTAGGCGCGGCGGAAGTTGTCCGCTTTTTTGAGGATGGTGATCCACGAGAGTCCCGCCTGGTTGATCTCCAGCACGAGTCGCTCGAAGAGCAGGTTGTCGTCGGAGAGGGGAAATCCGTATTGGGTGTCATGATAGGTTTTGTTGAATCGGTCTTCTGGGTGGGAACGAATATAACTGCAATACGTATCCATTCGTTATTTCCTGCGTCACATGGATTAAGTCACACCTTCAAGTTCTGTGACGATCAGATTTTAACCCATCCCTCCCGCCGGAAAAACCTACGTTTCGCACTTCCCGACCCATCGATTTCCAAACAATCTGCCCAGGCGGGCTTTTGGGTTTAATTTAAACCCTGGAGGTGACCACCGACCAACCATTTTCCATCACTTCGACGCCGAAATTTCCTGTAAGAAAATAATTCTGATCAAGGAGAGAATGCATGGCAAGCCAAAACGTTCGAAAACTGGCATTTGGAATCGTGATTCTGATGCTGGTAGTTACCTCCGTTTTTGTCACTCTCGGCAATACAGGCTCCGAATTTTCGTATGACGTCCCGCGCATGTTGGGAATGGATACGGGTGTCGGAGAGGACGTAATTCAGGTAAAAAGCCCGCCCACGAACTTCATAAAAGGCCCGTTCGTTGAGACGCACAAGAAAGCGGTCTCGATGGACAAAGACTTGCGCGACCTGCCCCAGAACGGTCCAGACAAGAAGCGCCCCATGCGCGAAATGGGACAGATGGCCGCTCCCACCTTTAACAACAATGGACCGGATCCCGTCCTGCAGAGCAGCACCGGCCTGCGAGCCTTGTCGGCCCCTACGGCATTGACCAGTTTCAAAGGTCTCGACCTGCAGAACTGGGGCGGCGGTTGGCCGCCCGACACCCATGGCGATGTTGGCCCCAGCCATTACATCCAGGCCGTCAACACCTCCATCGGTATCTTTGACAAGGCCACGGGCACCCGCCTGGCGGCATTCACCTTCAACAACTTCTTCGTTGCGGCGGGCGGCTCTGGCGTCTGCGCCACATACAATCAAGGCGACCCGATCGTGGTCTACGATCAGATCTCTGGCCGCTGGATCATCACCGATTTTGCCTTCTCCAGCGTGAGCAAACCGCCCTACTATGAGTGCATCGCCGTCTCGAAGACCGCCGATCCCGTCAGCGGCGGATGGTGGCTCTACACCTTCACTGCCGACACCGTGAGTCTGAACGACTATCCCAAACTGGGCATCTGGAACGACGGCATCTACATGTCGGCCAACCTGTTCAAGCGCGGTCGCACTTACGCCGGCACAAAGGTCTGGGCGCTCAACCGTGACGACCTCATCAGCGGCGCTCCCCTCCGCTCAGTGGCATTCACACTCGGCACCTCCTATTTCAGTCTCCTGCCCGCCAACTTGAAGGGCGCGCTGGCTCCCACGGGAACGCCCGAGTACTTCATGTCGGACTACGGCTCGAACACCAGCATGAAGTTGTGGAAGTTCACCGTCAACTGGACAACGCCGACTGCCTCGACCTTCACCGGTCCGACCAGTTTCGCCGTCGCTTCGTTCACGCGACCGACCAGCCGCGTCCCGCAACTCGGCAGTACGGAGACTCTCGACACCCTCGGCGACCGCCTGATGTCCTGGCTCCAGTACCGCAACGTCAACGGCGTCCAGTCTCTGTGGGTTTCGCGCACAGTTGTGGCCGGCACCTCCATGGGTGTCCGCTGGATGGAAGTCCGCAACATGAGCACCACGCCAGTCGTCTACCAGCAAGGCACCTACGCGCCTGACGCAAACTATCGCTGGATGCCCAGCCTGGCAGTGGACAAGTTCGGCAACATGGCCATCGGCTACAGCGTTTCCTCGTCCACGATGTATCCCGCCATCCGTTACGCGGGACGCCTCGTCACCGATCCGCTCGGCACGCTCGGCCAGACCGAGTCCAGCCTGATCGAGGGGACTGGCTCCCAATCTGGCGGTTACAACCGCTGGGGCGACTACGCCT
>JBMOMR010000051.1:0-71380 GCA_049324715.1 Chloroflexota bacterium
GTCTTCGTGGTCGGCCTGTTCATCAACGTGGGCATGTGGTTCGAGCGTTACATCATCGTGCCCATCTCGCTCACCATCAACCGCGCACCGTTCACGTGGCGCCTCTACGAGCCTGGCATCGAAATTCCGCTGGGCATCGGCACGCTGGCATTCTTCATTTTGCTCTACATGGCCGCCTCCCGCCTCATCCCGCTCGTCCCCGTTTGGGAAGTGCAGGAAGGCCAGATGGCGCACTCCCTTAAGAAATTCGGACGCGAGACGGTTGTCACCGTCAGCGAATTGGAATAGGAGGCCGCGATGACTGAACAAAAATCCCTCCTGGCGGTCTTTTCGGACCTCGAGCCGGCCGCGGACGCCATCGAGCAACTCCGCACCCTCGGCGTCGGCGACGAGTGCATGAACGTCATCTCGGGCGTCCCCGTCACCGAGGCCATGCTCGGACGCCCCAACCAGTGGACGAACGTCCCGCGCCTCGCGTTGGGCGGATCGGTGGTCGGCTTGCTGGCGGGCATCTTCCTCGCCTTCCTCAGCCCGAACATGTACCAGATCCAGGTCGGCGGGCAGGGATTCGTCCCCGGGCCGCCGTCGGTGGTTGTCATCTTCGAGTTGACCATGCTCGGCATGTTGCTGTCCACCTTCCTCGGCGTCTTCCTCGACAGCACCTTCCCGAACTATCGTCCCATGCACTACGTCCCCGAAGTCAGTGATGGCAAGATCGCCATCCTGATCGAGTGCCCGCAGGTGGACGAATCCAAAATTACGGATGCCTTGAAAAAACTGGGCGCCGAATCCGTGCAGGAAGCGGAGGCGCAACACCTATGAGACTTTTCAAACAACTCCTTGTCGTATTTGCCGTTCTCGCGGTTTTGGCGGGTGCGCTCCTGCTTTTCACCTACGATGTCATCAAGATCGAGTGGGTGAGTTTCATGGGCATCCAACCCTCGTTTACCAACATGGAACAGCCCCTGCCGGTCCCTGCGCGTTCGATTCCCGTGGAGGGCGCGGCCTACATCCCCGGCATGGGCGCACCGACCAATCCTGTGGAAGCGGACGCGGCCTCCGTCACGCGCGGGGCGCAGTTGTTCGCCATCCACTGCGCGATGTGTCATGGCGCGGCGGGCGATGGCGCGGGTCAACTATCCGCCCTGCTCGCCAACAAACCCGCCAATTTGACCCTGCCCATCGTCCAGAATAAAAGTGACGGCGCGCTCTTCCTGACCATCACGCTCGGTATCGATGGACGCATGCCCGCGCTCAACGAAAACCTGCTGGTGCGCGAACGCTGGGACGTGGTCAACTTTTTGCGCTCGCTGGCCGCGCCGTAAGGAGGACACATGGACGATTTTAAGAAAATCATGTACGGCGTGCTGACGGCCTTCATTTTGATCATCGTTGGCTTCGTGACCTTCTCGTTCATCTGGTCATGCGGACTCGACTTCTCCTGCAAACAGGCCGCGCCGCCGCCCGCGGGCACGCCTGTCCCGACGTTGATTCCCGCCACCCTGCCCGCGCCCGCCACCGACGGAGTCCCCGACGCGTTCGCCAAGTGTGAAGTGAAGGCCCTCGACCTGCTCGGCGCGTGGAGCGCGGCGGGCTCCCCCGAATCGGACTCATTCCCCTTCACGGATGTTAGCGGCAATCCCTGCGAAGGCACGTTCAGTGTGGACGTCCTGCCGCTGTTCAGCGAGTCGCAGTTGTGGTTCCCCGCCTCGCTTTCATGCACCTCCTGTCACAACGACGCGTTCGCCGAACGTTCCGCGGGTCTCGACCTGACCTCCTACGCGGGGATCCTGGCTGGCTCGCGCCGCACCTCTGCCGATGCAAAAGGCAACGACATCCTCGGCGGTGACTGGACGAACTCGCTCCTCTACCTGACCCTCGCCCAGACCGATTCCATCGTGGACGGTCATCCGCCTCAAGCCTACCCCGCAGCGGACCTCGTCATCTACGCGGGCGCGCACGTCCCGCCGCCCACGCCGACAATGGCGCCCATTCCCACCGAGTCGCCATCCGCAACAGCGACACCATAGCCAACGCAGAAACCCGTTTTCTCGAAGAAGACGGGTTTCTGATTTAATTTTCCATGTGCGGATTGAGAAGATTTATGCTACATTTACTTCGGAGGAATCACCATGGACTTCTTCGATGTAGTGAAAGAACGGCATTCGATCCGCGCTTACCAGCCTCAGGCGGTGGAACCAGAAAAAATACAGGAACTTTTGCAGGTCATCAACCGCGCTCCCTCGGCGGGAAATCTCCAAGCCTACGAAGTCTATCTGGTAACGGACGCGGAGCGTAAATCCGCATTGTGGAAATCGGCGCACAACCAGGAGTTTCTGATGCAAGCGCCTCTCGTGCTCGTCTTTTGTGCGCACGCGGCGCGTTCCGAAGGTAGGTACGACACACGCGGCACGGAATTGTATTGCGTGCAGGACGCGACCATCGCCTGCACATTTGCCATGCTGGCCGTGACCGCGCTCGGACTGTCCACGGTTTGGGTGGGTGCGTTCGATGAGACGGCCGTTCGTGAGATCATCGGTGCGCCGCAGGAACACCGTCCCGTGGCGATGCTTCCCATTGGGTACGCGGCAGAGACGCCGCGCAACAGACCGCGGCGAAGATTGGATGATTTGGTCCATCACGTCAAATAATGGAAGGGTAATATGTCAGATACTCTCTTGACCCCAGCACAACTCAGTCTACGCGACGAGACGCGTCAGTTCGTGAAGCAGGAAGTGCCGCGTCAACTGCTCATTGATATGGACGCGGAGAAAGTGCGCTACCCGCGCGAGTACATCGAAAAACTCGCCGCGCACAATCTGCTCGGTCTGCGCTTCCCGACGGAGTTCGGCGGCCGCGGGCTGGACTGGTCACACGAAGTCCTCGCGCTGGAAGAGATCGGCGTATTGGGCGCGGCGCTGGCCTGCCTGTACTCGCTCCCATCGATCGTCGGCGAAGCGATCCACGTCTTCGGGACGCGTGAGCAGAAGGAGAAATATCTCCAACCGATGCTCGCGGGGAAGTTGACCGTCGCCGAGGCGTTGACGGAACCGCGCGGCGGCTCGGACTTCTTCGGCGCGACCTCCACCGCGCGGCGCGAAGGCGATGTGTACATCCTCAATGGACAGAAACGCTTCATCGTCGGCGCGGAGGGCGCGGACTTCTTCATGGTCTACGCGCGGACGCATCCCGACGCGAAAGGGCAGAAGGCCATCAGCGCGTTCCTCGTCGAGCGCGGAGCAGGCGTGGAGGTCCAGCACGTGTACGGGTTGCTGGGGACGCGCGGCGGCGGGACGGGACGCGTCTACTTCCGCGATGTGCGCGTCCCTGCGGAGAATCTCCTCGGGCAGGAGCATGGCGCGTACGACATCTTCAACCAGATGATGATCCCCGAACGGATGACCAGCGCGGGCGGTGCGTTGGGATTGGCGCGTGCCGCGCTGGAGATCGCGGCGCGCTACGCGGATCGTCGCAAGGCCTTTGGGCAGAAAATCCGCGATTTCGAGGGAGTCAACTTCAAGGTCGCGGAGAGTCTGACGCGGCTGGATGCGGCACGCGCCCTCGTCCGCGAGACGGCGGGCATCATTGACCGTCTCGGCAATTCGGGCTACGTCCGCCGCATGGTGTCCGAGTCGAAGAAGTTCGCCACCGAGACCGCCTGGTCGGTCGTCAACGATGCGATGCAGATCATGGGCGGGATCGGCTACACCAACGTCTATCCCATCGAGCGGCTCTTGCGGGATGCGCGCCTGATGATCATCTGGACGGGGACGAATGAGATCATGAATTTGGTCATCCAGCACGAGTATTATCGCGAGTTGCTGGCGAGCGCGCCGTCTGCCCGCGATGTGGAAGCCGATGCGCCGAACGCGGAAGCGGAGGGGGAGAAGGTGTACGAGTAAATTTGAATGGAGTGGAATCCTGAAGTTTTACTTCAGGATGAAATTGGTCTGTTCCGAAAGTAGAGCTTTCGGAATCCCTCTAAAAGAAGAAACCCGTTTTCTCAAAGAAAATGGGTTTCTTGTCGCTGGCGGAGAGGGCGGGATTTGAATATCATTCCCAATGGGGACCCCGAACCTTCAACCAAAAAGCCTCGCGAAACCGCGAGGCTTTTTAGGCGGAGAGGGCGGGCATTTCTCTTTGTAATGGGCTGACTTACTTGCTTTTTCTTGTCAACTTGGACGCATATGGCAATCCATATGCGTTTTTGTTTAACCCATGAAAGGAGCGCAAGTATGCCAAGTAAGCCCAATCCAATCGAAGATCGCAAAGAAGAGTATGTCACCATCAAGGAAGCCGCCGATCATCTGCGTGTCTCCCTACGTTCCATATATCGCTGGCTCAACCAGGGCAATTTGAAATATTTCCGAGCCGGCCGTTCCACCCGTATTTTGCTTTCAGAGTTGGACCGCTTCATCTCTGAAAATACCCGATTGGGAAAGGAAGAGTGAACCGTGGTCTCCATGCTGCTCGGACCGGTTCACAAACCGATCTTTGACATTCTGTATCGTTCTGCACTTCGGGCCGGCATCCAACTCGAACCTGACCTGGAATTGCGGTCCTTCACCGCCCGCTTTGTTCGTTTGGCCCGGGCCGACAAACTAAAAATCGAGGTTCTGGACAACAAACGAAATTTGTATCTTGTCGAGAAGATGGCCTGGCTGGTGGTGATCGCCTCGGAGCAGGAACTGCAACCAGCGCGCGCCGAATACCTGGAGCGCCTGCTCTACACCAACGAGATCGTCGGAACGTTCGTGCTGGTTTGCGGTTTTCCGCCGCGTTGGGGCTGGGCGCAAGTCTCGCAGGGAAAACGCATGAAAGTGCAGGCGGCCATGAAGGAACAATTACCAGAAAACCAGCCAGCTGGGTAAAGGAGATGCTCCATGAAAACTCTTCCTTATCTTGCTTTGGTTTGGCTGTTGTCGCTGGCGTGTTCGCTCACTGGGGCGCCGGTCGCTGGCGCAAGTGTCGATCTCTTGCCCACCCAAACTGTTGTCACGGTGGTTGCCCAAACCGCTACGTCCGTTCCAACCCTGGACACATGCCGGGTGACCGCATCCGTGTTGCAGTTACGGGAATGCGCCGGCACAAGTTGCACGGTGAAGGCCTGGCTGAAGCAGGGAGATGCCTTGTCGGTTCACCAAAACGTGGATGGATGGTTCCAAGTCACCAGCCCGGCCGGAGAGAGCGGCTGGGTCAATTCCAAGTATTGTGGAGGATTGTGATGAAAGCGTTACTCAAGTTCGTGGCCATCGTGGCCTTCTTCGTCATCGGCGGCGGATTGCTGGTCTATGCCGCCTCGCGCTCCCTGGACTTCGTGCAGTCCACCCTTCCAGCTGAGAACCAGGTCCTTGGTTTCTTTGCACTCCTGGCGACATCTGGCGGCATGCTCGGCTGGCTTTTGGTATTCTTGTACCGGGCGGATGGGATCCTCCAGCGTGGCACAGCCCTGCTTATGACCCTGATCGATTTCCTGGGCGAAGCTGCGCTTTTTACGATGGATACGCTCTATCGCTCCGGTGAGCAGGGCCTGGTCACCCAGATGACCGAAGGCGAGATCCGCATGGTCATCCTGGGTATGTCCGCCCTGATCGCCATCAACATTTTCGCCACCCTGGTCTTCGAATTGGGCAGGATGGAAGTGCTGAGGGAGATCGCCGAGGGCGCGGCGCGCGACATCGTGATGTTCAAAGCCCTGGCGCAGATCGAGAAGGATTCGGAGACTGTGGCGGATGAAATGATGGAGGAGATCCTCGGCCAGTGGCGCGGCAAGTTTCGCTCCGCCTATGGGTCGGCGGACAAACTGGGCCTTGGCCAATATGAGACCAGGGATCGCGCACAGGTGAAAGTCAAACCCGCCGGCCGTTTCTCGATCTGGCCGTTCCGTCGCAACGGAAAATCACCCGCTCCCATTGATGAACCCGAAATGGTTCCCGTGGAAACCCGCGTGAATGGAAATGGCGCCAAGCCGCCCGAGGAAAACCCTACCTGAGCCGGCATGGCAGAACGAAGGACTTGCTGGATAGGGCGCGGCGCATCGTGGCGCCTGGGGCGATCCAGCTGGCCAAACGCAGCGCCACCCGCCCACCCCATCCCGCCGAGGCGATGGCGCTAACCGTCAGCGCACTGGGCGCGCTGGACCGGCATGCCGGCGTACACACTTTGAACCTTGACCTGGATGGAAAGCCCCTGGCCCTGGCGATCATCGAAGGCGCGGCCTTCGAGCAGGATGCCGAGGGACACACCATCCTCGAAGATCACTCACCCACATCCACGAGGTGCGCATCATGAAAGTTATTGTCTTTGGAAACCAGAAAGGCGGGACCGGCAAGACTACCACCGCCATCAACGTCGGCGACGCGTTGGCGCGCGCCGGCAAACGCGTCCTGCTGATCGATCTGGATCCGCAGGGACATGCCGCAGTGTCGCTCAACCAGGAGCCCGATACCGGTGTGACCAACTGGCTGACCTATCCGATCTTCCAACACGCCTGCCTCACCCCCGAGGTGGTTCAGCCGTGGATCCGGTCGACGCGCAACCCGAATCTGTTCCTGTTGCCCGGCAATCAAACCACCGCCCGCGTCCAGCGCTTTCTGGCGATGGAGGAAAAACCGGTCAACACCATCCGGGATGGTCTGACCCCGTTCCGGCGCATGAACTTCGACTTCCTGCTTTTCGATACCCCGCCCTCCACCGGCGGCTTGCAGGAGATGGCCTGTTTTGCAGCGGACCTGGCCGTGATCGTCTCGAGTCTGGATTACCTTTCGGCGGACGGCGTCTCGGGCTTTGTCGCCATGCTCAAGGTGCTGGTGCATGAGAAGGGCTGGAATGGCAAGTTGGCCGGCGTGCTACCCACCTTTTACGATGAGCAGACACGCACCACGCGCGAGCAGATGGCCAATCTCCAGAGCGCGTTTCCCGATCAACTCTTTGCACCCATTCACCGTGCAACTCTTCTGCGTGAAGCCTCGGCTGAAGGCCTGACGATCTTCGAGAAAGATCCGCAGAGTCGGCCCGCACAGGAATACGAACAACTCGCCGCGCGCTTGGGCAAACTGGAATAGGAGGAAACCATGCCTGGACGAAATCCATTCTCGATCCAAACCGGAACGGTCGCGCAGGATCTGCCGCTCGCACAAAAACGGTCGCACACCCGCCTTTGGGAAAAGGAACATCCGGCGCGTCGTTATCTCATCCCTGTGGAGGTGCGCGATCAGGTGGCCGCACTGGCGGAAGCCCTGATGGAGAATGTCGACCCGCTGGCGTGTGTCCTGTTCGATTATGCCGATACGTGCCACACGCGCGGCACGCTCAAGTTTCAACCGCGCCTCAATCCCCAAGGACGCAAGCATCACTTGTCCTGGGAGGAGGCCAGCGCTGCGCCGACACAGTTGCCGCCGCGCCGATACAAAGAGGCGCGGCAGACCGATACGCGCTTTCATTCTCTCAAAGGACAGACCGCCGCGTATCGGCTGGGCGAGGAACGGCATGGCAAACTCAAGACGGTGGCCGAGGCATACAACCTGCGGCTGGCCGACATCCTGGGCGCTTTCTTCCGGCACAGCCTGCAGGCCTATCTCGATGGAAAATTGAAGATCCGCCGCGAGCCGGTCGTGATGCAAATGCAGGTCAAAGGTTGGTCGGAATGAAAAATCGAGTTCCGACTTCTCCGCCAAAAGTGGATGATGTTTTTGATGCCCAAAAGGTCGCTAAGCGAGCCGCTTACCATTCCGCTTACTGTCTGCTTACCTTTGCTTACTTGAACGCTTACTCTGCCGCTTACCTTCCCTTTTCAGGACGGGCGGAGAACGCCGGAGAATCGCATCAACAACCTGCGCTATGGAGAGAAAAACTCGCCCCGCACAGGCCCGCTTGTGGCTTTTTTCAACATGGAAGGAGAGGTCAAAATGAACCCACTATTGCTTGAATTTCAGCGCCACCTGGAAGATCAGGATCTGTCTCCCTTGACGATCAAAGGCTACTTGGCAGACCTACATCACTTCGCCCGCTGGTTTGAACTGACCAACGGTGAGACGCTCACCGTCCAACGCATCACACCCACCGATGTCAAAGAATACAAGCATTTTCTGATTGGTGTGGAGAAGCGCAAAGCCAGCACGGTCAATCGCCGGCTGGCTGCCTTGGCCGCCCTGGCCAAATGGGCGCGCCAGACCAAACAGATCGGGAGCGATCCCACCGAAAACATCAAGGGCGTGCCCAATGTGACGCACGGTCCCAAGTGGCTGGACAAGCACGAACAATATGCCTTGTCGCGCTCCATCGAGAACGATCTGCAGTTGTCCAAACTGCGCTATCCCAAACGTTGGGTGACACGCCGGCGGGACGCCTCGCTGGTGTTGTTCCTGCTGCATACCGGCCTGCGCTTAAGCGAGGCCATGCAGTTGCGTCTGATGGATATCCAGCTCACGGAACGCAAGGGAAATGTATTGGTGAGGCAGGGTAAGGGAGGCAAACAGCGCAACGTGCCGTTGAACTCGGAAGCGCGCAAAGCTTTGCAGGAATGGATCAGCGTGTGTCCGCAAAGCGAATTCCTATGGACGGTGGTGGAAGGAACGGAGCCCCAAGCCCTTAATGGCCGAAGCGTGCAACGCGTCCTGCATCGCTATGGCCGGGAAGCGAAGATCGATACCTTGACCCCGCATGTCTGCCGGCATACCTTTGCCAAGAACCTGGTGGAGAGTGGGGTGGGATTGGAGAAGGTCGCCGCCCTGCTGGGACACTCCAGCCTGAACACCACCCGCATCTACATCACCCCCAGCGAACGCGACCTCGAACAGGCCGTGGAGCAACTCAACCGGCACTAACAACAAACACAAGGAGTCTTCCACATGACCTTAAAACAAAACGCCGCCGGGTGGAAGCCGGCGGCAAACTCAAAAGAACGCAGTGCGTTCATCAACCACGCGCATCATACCACAAAATCGGCCTCGCTCGATCTGGAGCGATTACTGTCCAGGATCAAACTGGAGGAATTGGCCGAACGCGCTGGAACAAAACTTCGTCACAGCGGAGGAGAACTGCGCGGCATCTGTCCCCTGCACAAGGGAGACAATCCCACGGCCTTTAGTGTGTATACCGATCCCTCTGGCCACGAACGTTGGCGTTGTTATACCAAATGCCAAAGCGGAGGGGATGCTATCGACTTCGTTCAACGCTGGCGCGGCGTGGATTTTATGGGGGCGGTGAAGATCCTGGTTGAATTCGCCGGGCTGTCGCTTGACGAACTCGGTTTCCAACCGGAAGCCATCCACCAGGAAACCGAACGGAGAAAGCAGACGGATCTGTTCGAACAGGCCGGCCACTATTTCGCCTCCCGTTTGTGGAGTGGGGAGGGGGAGCAGGCTCGGGCGTATCTGCTCGGACGCGGCTTCACGGAAGGGACTCTGCGGCAAGCCAACTGGGGCTTTACCAAGTCGGACAGCGGCCTGTTACAGCATTTGCAAAAAACCGACGCAAATCTGAGGCTGGCTCACGAATTGGGTCTGGTGCGCGCCGATGGACTGGACTTTACCGCCAACGGAAACGGTGTGCAGGCATCACCCGAAGGTTACATCATCTATCCTCACGCATGGAACGGACGAACGCATTATTTCTCGGCGCGCGCCTTGAACCCGATTGATCCGAATGACAAGTCTCGCAACCTGCCCGGCGAACGCCAGGTGTATTGGGCGCTGGCATCCGGTGACTCAAATCTCATCATTGTGGAAGGTCAGACCGACGCCGAAAGCCTGCGCCAGGTCGGACGCTCCGCCCTGGCTTTATGCGGGGTGGGGAACCTGCCGGCGTTCGAACTGGAACGCCTTCGCAAACGCAAGACGATCTATCTCGCCCTGGACAATGACCTGCTCCAGGAAGGTGTATCCGTCGAGGAGCAGGATCAGATCCGCAAGCGGAAGGCCCATGCCACTGAGCGTCTATGTGAGTCCCTCGGCGCCTTGACGATGGTCGTGCCCGATCTGCCGTTTAAGGATCCCAATGCCTGGCTGCTGCAGGGCATGAACCTGAAAACTCTGGAGGAACATCTGTCCACGGCCAAATCCTGGCTGGATGTCTTGATCGAGCAGAGCCGGTCCGTCCCCCCAGCGGACCTGGATGACCATTTGCAGACCATTACGAGACTGGTGGCGACCCTCCCCGATACGCTGCAGCCGCGTTACTTCACGCTGATCGAGAAGAAATTGAATCTCGGCCGGCGCGATCTCAAACGGCTGATTAATCAATACAACGATCACGATGGAGCGCTGTATTCCGAGATCAAAGAGCGCCGCCTGCATTTCATGGGCGAGCCGCTGGGTAACTTTTGGGCGCGCATCAGCCACGAGTTGATGGTGGACGATGGGCTCAATCCGCCCACCGTTCGTTACAGTGTGGAAGGTGGCTTGGCCACCGGGCAGTCCCTGCCGCCGGTCCAGGTGGAGGCGCGTTCATTTGGGAAACTGGATTGGGTTCCGGACAACTGGGGCATGCGTCCGATCATCTCCCTGCCGCCCGGAAAATCGTATCTGCTTGCACGTGCCATTCAGGAGATCTCGATGGAGGCGGTCCAACGCGAACGGCTGTATACCTTCACTGGCTGGAGCGAGCAGGAGGGCCAGCGCGGTTTTCTCAGCGCGTCGGGATTGTTGAGCGCGAATGGATTGAACGAACTGATCCGGGTGGATCTGGGCGCCAACAACTTGCGGTACTATGCCCTGCCAACGCCGCCCGCGGATCCACACGCCGCCATCCGCGCCAGCCTGGATTTTCTGAACCTGGGTCCGCGCAAAGTAACGGCGCCGCTCTGGGCGGCCATGTACGCTGCGCCGCTCACCAGCCTGCGCCCGTTGAATGCCGTGCTCTCGGTCTACGGCACGACGCAAAGCGGCAAGTCCACTCTGGCGCATCTGGCCCTGACCCATTTCGGTTCGGGTTTCATCCAGGGCCGCGACTACCACGCGCCCATCGACTGGACCTCGACCGTGACCGCCATAGAAGCGGCCATGTTTCTGTCCAAGGATGTGCCGCTCGTGATCGATGATTTTGCGCCGCAGTTCTCCAGCCAAGCCGAGGCACACGCCATGCACAAGAAGGCGCATTACGTGGTGAGGTCGGTGGGAAACCGTTCGGCGCGCGGGCGTTCGCGTGCGGACCTGTCCCAGCAGAACACACGCTTCCCGCGCGGCCTAGTGATCATGACCGCCGAGAATCCCCTGATCGGGCAGAGCATTGTGGGCCGCATGTTGTACGTGGGAGTGGAGCCGGGCGACATCCTGCCGGCACCCGGCGTTCCCTCCCCGGATGATCGTCTGACCGTTCTGCAGGAGAAAGCCCAGCAGGGGTGGCTCGCGCAAGCCATGACCGTCTACCTGCAAACCCTGGCTCGGAATTGGGAGAGCATTTCTGCAAAATTTCCTGCTTTGGTGGATGAGGCCAGTCAATCCGCCCGCCAGGTGGATGGATTGCAGAACCGCCTGCCGGATGCATACGCCGTGTTGGCTGTCTCGCAGGAACTGGCACTTCAGTGTTTCCAGGAATTGGGAGTAATCTCCCCTCAGGAAGCCGAACAGATCAGCGCGGAGAACAAGGCCGCCTTGCTGGAGATCATCCGCAGCCAGGCCGAGCAGGTGGCCGCCGAATCGCCGGTGCGCAAGTTCTTTACGGCGATCGCTGCGCTGCTGGAACAAAGGAAGATCTATCTTGCGCCGCGTACTCAGGCACATGAGTTTTTTCCACCCTCCAGTGCGGACCTCATCGGTTATTTCGAGCCAGGCATGGAACAGCATACCGTGTACTTACGCACCGAATCCTGCCTGGTAAAAGCCAGGGAATTCTGGCATGGGCTGGGGGAGAACCTGGATATCCTGCCGGATGCATTGCGCCGGCAGATGAGCCAGGTACCCGGCCTGTTGTCCAGGGTGGGGGAGCGGCAGGTGGAAGTGACCAAGTTCTGCGCCGGCGCCAACCAGCGCGTGCTGGTGGTGGATGTCCGGCAGGTGGATAAGTTGTACGGGATTTCGCTCACGCGATCAGAGACGTGAGATTCAACTTCGGGCCTGGTTTCAATCGAAGCCGGGCCTTTTTTTATTGCCTGTTTACGGGGGCATGGTGGAAATTTTAATTAATGGGAGGCACTTTCCAGTAGTTCAGTAGTTCACTGGAAAAGATGATGCCAATATACGGGATGTGTGATTTATTTTTACTCATCTTTTCTATATATGGGGGTATTTTGACTGAACTACAAAGTGAACTACTACTGAACTACTGTGAACTACAACAGTTACGGAGTGAACTACTTTCGAGGGGTGTAGTTCACTGATTAGTTCACTAAAATACCCGCCAGATGTGGTGGTGAACGCTCGAATGAAAATCGTTATTTCCAAATATGGGGGGTATTTTGAACGAGTGAACTACTGAACTACTATTTTCGGAACATATGGGAATTAATTTTAATTTCCACCCTGCACAGGTGATTCAATGTTCGTTTGGCGACACTTTTTCCACACCCCTCCCGCCGTTTCACTATCATGCGTTCCAAAAAAGGAGTTACATGTCACATACGCTTGCATACGAAAAAGTGCTGGCTGAACTCAAGTCCGGCCAATGGGAGCAGATCGAATACAAGATCATGGAAGCGCTTCTGCGCGCTCCCCAGGGGTTGACCCGCAAAGGGTTGATCCGCGTGGTGTTCGATGAAGAGGCGCAAAAGAATCTGAGCAACGACACCTGGGATCGCAAGATCCGCAAGGCAATCGAGAGCCTGCGGGATAAAGGGGTGCCGATCGTGTCCACTTCCGGCAAGGCCGGCTACAAACTGGAAACGGATCCGGAGAAGATCGCGGAGATGTTGGATGAGATGAAAAGCCGTATTGCCCACCTGGAACGAAAAGTACGAGCGATCCAGACCTTTTCCACTAATGGCGCGAAGAGGGAGGATGACTAATCACCTCGCGTTGGAATGGACGCCAATCGACGTGGTTGGCAGAACGGTGAAGCTCGACGTTTTCAAACACAGCCTGTCTGCCACGGATGGATTGCCGCCCTACGCGCAGGCACGCGTCATCGACCTGATTTGCAACCAGTTGAAAAAGACGCGGTCAGCGCCCGTCCTGTGGGTCTCAGTGGGTGCACCGGGGACATGGTATGTACGAGAACTCCAGCGGCTGGTGAAGCACCGGATTCCGATTGTTATCCTGCCGGTAGATCAATCGCCGCAGGACGCTTTGGATTTCAAAACCTATCCAGGTTCACATCATGTAAACGTGCCTGACGAACGTTGGCTGGCTCTGCCATTTCGGGTTGAGGACTACGGCCTCAAAGCCAGCGCATTACGAATTCTGCGTATCCTAGCGCGCTTAAAAACGGGACACACGCGGGAGATCACTTCCCTGGCCGGCTTCAGCGAGACGCATGTCCGCTATCTTTTGAAGGATATGCGAGCAGACAATCTGATTGAATGGAAGCAGATTGGCAAGTATGAAGGCTGGCAAATCCGCACGAGAGGCCTGCGACTGGCGCATCGTTCCTGGAACCTTCCGAAGGGCGCGCACTTCACACAGTATCGGCGCGAGTTCCGATACGCGGGGGAGCGTCACCGACGCGTGGCGCGTCTGTGGCGGGCATGGCTGGAAGCCGCGTATCCATCCGCTGAGATTTGGGAGAGTTGGACCGAGGTTCCACTCAAAAAGGGAATTCCCGATGGGTTGGCGTGGGGAAAGCATCGCGGACGCGAAACGATCTTCTGGCTGGAAGTGGACAGCGGCCACAGTTCCAAAAAGATCATGGAACGGAATTATCGCGGTCGGATATGGAATGCCTACGATCACGCCAAGGAGTGGGGGATACCGATTGTGTTTTGCGTGATGGGACCGCCCTGGGTAGTGGAGGAATTCCCGTTTAGTATTTCCCGTGTGTTGCCCAATCTCGCCATGATTGGGCATGACTGGCGGGAGTTTGGAAGGTTGCCTGACTATGAGGTAGGTCGATGGCATGAAGATCTGTATCAGTCTCAACGCCGGCGACAGGAAATTCCTAGTTGGGAATTATCCTTTGATCCCAAGCAATATCCACCCAAACCGAAGAAGAGAACTCCCAAGCAACTCAAACCAAAATCCACAAAATCCAGGTTTTCCAAGGATTCGGAGGATGACTATCGTTCTTTGGGAGAGTTTGAACGAGAGAAATGATGAAGTAGTGAAAGTGGCGGGACGGGGGTGCAGTTCCTATGCTCCTGGCTGCTCATTCCTCCCGGCAGCAGGGATTGCATCTTCCGGGACAGATTACTCATCCATATCCATATACTGCGGAGGGCTTTGACCTACCCGATTGGTGATTTTAGGATATTTACCTTTGGCCGGCTTATTCTCAATGGCAATCACGTTGATCTGGTGCCACCAATCATCGCCAAAATCAAACCAATAGCCAAATGCGTTATCCATTTTGAGTTTCAGGTCATCCATAACAGTTTCTCTGACATCGCCTGCCAGTTTGTCTCCTATGAATTTATCATCCGTTGAGGAGAAACCACACCTTTTGGCCTTTGGGTCGTTGGGCCCCTTGCCGCCAACCTGGAATTCGTACATGTGGTTATCGAAACGGTTGAAGGCTTTGAAGATGGCGTTATGCAAATCTTCCAGCGTCTGGTCACCGCGAATTTCCAGCGTGCGTGCGATGACAGGATTCTTTTTGACGAACTTTTCGTCAATTGGTCCCGATATGATGAAAACTTCCAGGGTATAGATGTTCATGATCCCGCCGCTCCAAGCGATTGCTCCAACTCATCCACTGTTTCACGCACAGTGTCGCCATATCCCCATCCGATATCGGATCTTCGCCGCAGTTTCATAAGGCGCGGTTCAAATTGCTCGTACAGTTCATATTTGGCGGGGCTGCGGTGGAGTTCCACCGCAAAGCGTTCCCACATATTTTCCAGCGTGCTGTAGAACGGCTCATCGATGTCGCCAAAGTCGAGCGTGAATTGATGTCCACGCTCGATGTATGTGAGCATTAAATCCAATGTGCCGCGCATATCGCCAGTGAATTTATGATATTCAGTGATGACTTTCTTGGCCTCGCCAAAGCGCGGCATGGGAGGAATGCCCTTGGTTTCTTTGTAGACGCACTTGGCAACTTTGCGGCGGCAGTCTTCGAGATATTTTGTGTCCTGGGCAATGGGTAAAAGTTTTCCTTTCAACCAAGCCTTGTTCTGCGGAGATATATCGTGCAATCCTTTTATCAATTTGACAATTTCATCCGCAGGGATATCGCGTAATTGCTTTTCGATTTCAGTCCACGACATAGTGTTCACTATTTGATGCCCCCACCCGTCAGCAGGGACAAGACCTTCCGTGACAAACTGATCACAGGCGTGCCCAATTTATCCAAATTCTCCGCTGCCTTGATGAGACCTTCGATGCTGACCGAGTACCACTTCTTATTTGGCTTCGGTTTGACGGCTTCATCTGCTAGTTTGACGAAATCTTCGGCGACTTCGGCGGCTTGCTCGGCAGGGAGTTTTTGAATCATGGCGTTCACAGCTTCTGCCAGTTGCAACAAGGTTTCTTTCAGGGCTGGGTCAATCTCGGCGGAGTTGATTTTGTTGTAATTACCTGTAACCAGGTTATTGCCAGTGGCGTTTCCGCCAACGACAATTCCTCCATCGCGAGCGATGTAATAATTAGTCACATTTCCCCCGCTTTCCTTGGGTCGAATCTCGTTTGGAACGCCGCTCAATACCTTGCGGATGTTTACATCAATGAGGCGATTGCCGTCAGGCACAGGAAAAATCTCAATGCCTTTGGCTTCGAGCATGAGCAGGTAATTGTAGGATAGCGGTTTGGCATTGACCGCGCCAGGGACAGGAATGAGTTTTTCAGGGTTGAGTCCTTTGATTGAATCGTGAATTTCGTCCAAGTGTGTGCAAACTGCCAATAAGGCATCCCGCCGCGTGTGTTCGACCCCATCAATGGCGATGGTGATCTTGCGGTCTTCAATATCTGCCTTGACCAGTGCTTTGTTGTCGCCGATTTTCAGCACAACGCCTGTGCGCCAGACGAAGCCGTCGTCAATCTTCTGGTTCATGCGGACGATGAAGCGGGTGATGACGCTGGAGGGCAAGACGGGATAGGCATATTCAAAG
The DNA here is from genome assembly GCA_049324715.1 of Chloroflexota bacterium. Classification (GTDB taxonomy): domain Bacteria; phylum Chloroflexota; class Anaerolineae; order Anaerolineales; family Villigracilaceae; genus Denitrolinea. The sequence continues at coordinate 16,136 of JBMOMR010000051.1, forward strand.
GCAGGGACGCCGTTGAAGTTCAGGTCGGGTTGGTCTTTGGGGAGCAGGTCAGGGACAAGGAAAGTTTTATCGGGTTCGATGTCATAGCACAGTTCGAACTTTTTCATCATGTCCACGATGAAAAGACGTTTGCCGCGCGGATATTCGGGTAGATTGAGAATCTCATCCAGCATGGCGACGGTGAGCACGCCTTTGTTTTGAAACAAGGCATACGAGTTGAGAATTTTATACACGCCATTCGTGACCCACTGCGGATTGAGAATGCCGAGCGCTTCGAGGCGCGGATCATCCTGAAAGTGCAGGACAACGCCGAGGTCGTGCAGGAAGCCAATCAGCGTGCGTTGACTGGTTTCATCGCTGACTTCATTTTCGGCGCACAGTTCGAGATATTTGTCGTGGGTAATAAAGTTGGACTCACGTCCCAGCCCTTCCAGTTTGGTTTTGACGGTGAACCAGGTTTCAGGCAGCAAATCGCGGACATGCGGCAACTTGTTGACCTGCTCAGTGATGGCGGCTTTGAGTTCTTCGATGCCTGCGCCTGTAGCGGCGGAGGTTTCGAGGATGCCAACAATGTTGGGATATTTCTTTTGCAAGCCCGTGCGGTCAATATCGAGCGGGTGTTGGTCAATTTTGTTGCCGACGATCAGGACAGGCGACTCGCCGCCGAAGGATTGAATGATTTTGAGCCAATATTCGACGCGGTTTTCTTCCTGCGTTAGGCGGGAATCAAGTACCAAAAGATACAGGCTGCGCTTGGTGAGGAAGAACTGGTGAGTGGCATGCATAGTCTCCTGCCCGCCAAAATCCCAAACATTAAGTTTAATTTTAGGAATATTTTCAGGATTTTTTTGGTCTGTAATTTGCCATGTCTCAATTGCAATTCCTTCTGTTTTCGAGAGGTTAGCGTCAAATACATTTAAAACAATTCGTTGGACAAGGGATGTTTTTCCCACTGAGCCTTGACCTAAAAACAACAACTTTGCTTCCAGTAAATTTTTTTGATGTCCAGAACTATAAGTTTTTAAGATTGCTTCAGGCGAGTTAAGTTGCAACAAAATTTCTGAGGGAATCTCAATAGAATTCCCCCGCAAATCTAAAATTACAAGCGAGCTGAGTTGCTGAATTTCTTTGGGAAAAACTACCAACCAATTATCGCTTATATCAAGAAAGATTAGTTTTTTCAGTGATTTAATATTAGGGTTGATGTAGCTCAAGGAGCACCCTTTTAGCTTTAAACGTTCTAATTTTTTTAGGGTGAATATGCAGTCAGGAATGAGACCGAAGGGATTATTATGAGCGCGCAACTCTTTTAGAGAATGTAGATTTGCAAGTTCGGCAGGAAGTGTTCGCAAAGAGTTATAACTAACATCAAGAGAGACTAGACCTTGCAATTTACCTATTTCGGCGGGTATCTGAGTTAAGTGCAAGTCCCGTAAACTCAATTCTTTGCTACCTGTTTCAAATGCCTGAACAATCCTATCTAGAGCGATTTCTTCGGGTGCCTTCTTTGCCATCACGACTCCTAATAATATTCCTTGACATACCCATTCTAATACTCACCCGCAAACTTCTCGTGGACCCAGAGGAACTCCTGGCGTTTGTTCATTACGCGGACGAGACCGCCGAAGCCAGGGTCTTTGGCTTTGAGCAGGGCGTGGAGTTCGCGCAGGGTTGAACCGTCGGAGCGGAGGGCGACGCCATGCGCTTGCGCGAGATTGGTGGAATCGGCTGTGCCGAGGAAGTCGCTGATTTTGGCGGTTTCACCGAGTGCCCCGTCAATGATGGATTTGCCGAAGTCGAGTTGTTCTTCGATGAGTTTGTAGGCGGTTTCGTCGAGGGCGAGTTTGACGGCAGAGGAGGCTACGGGGAGCACCATGCCCAATGTTCCTGTCAGTAATTTCAGATAAGGGCTGGCTTTCTTGAACCATTCACGTTCCAGTTCGAGGTCGTAGACGCCTTTCTTCATGTCGCCGTTGTTGAGAACGGGGAGCGGCAGGCGGGAATGCTCACACCATAAGACGAGGCGGAACTTTTCACGAATCCATGTTTTGGGATTGAAGGCGCTGCGGTCAATGGGGAAGAAACTGAACAGGCGCGGACCTTCTTTGGCTTCGTCGGTGAGGACTTGTAGGAGGTCGGTGTAGGTTTTATCCACTTGGGAGAGGACGCGGCGCGTGAGTACGTTGTTTTCATCCAGTTTGTCTTTGATGGCGGTGAATTCGGATTGCAACTCGACAAGCGAGATGGATTGTGTAGCGGCGGGCGCATTGCGAAGAAGAGAATCAATATTTTGCCATTCGGTGCAAACAGGGCATGGAAACTCGTGTCTATTTTTACGTTTGCTGTCCATCAACTTTTCAACTTCAAACAGACCCGTGCCAGGCGTGTGCTTTCCGCAGGGTTCAATGCACGGAACCATCACGTCACAGCGCAATCCTTCCCAAAAACTTTCGACGAGGAATTTCACTTCACGGGTCAACATGCCGAGCAGACCTTCGGGATACGGTGAGCGGACGGTAATGCGGACGTCGTTGCCCACGTGTTCAAGAAAGGCGCGGCTTTCGTATTCATCCTCCAGCACCAGCCCGCGCTGCCAGTGGACGCTGGCTTTGTAATCGGCGCGACCGAGGGAGTATTTATGCAGGCGGACGATCAACTGGTAGAACAATCCTTCCGCGCTGGCGGATTGACCGTTGCTTGCGTCCACGATGTGACAGATTTGAGTCTGTTGGATGTCGCCCGACGTGGGAGAGGATTTCCACGCATCGGAGATATTCTGCGGACGGATATCGGGGACGAGTTGACCGATGAGACTGATCGGGTCAGAGTCGCTTCGGGATGTCAGATCAGCCACACGGTAGGAAAGATCGAAGCGCTCCATCAGGCGCAGAAAGATCGGGTGGAGAGTCGCTGGGTAACGCGAATCCGTCGCGCGGTTTTTATCATCCCATAAATGACCGAGGCGCGAGAATTTGACCAAGCCGTGCGCGTCGCGCGTCGCTTCATCATCGAGGACGTAACTCATGGCGGTGGCGAGCCAGTCGGGACGGAGGATGACGATGTCGCGCAGGGTCGGGTCGTTTTCGTAATGCGTGAGATGACCGAGGCGGTGCGAGATGGTGATGAAAAGCCGCGCGATTTCATCATCCATGTTGTGGGCGCGGCAGATGTCGAGGACTTCACGCAATGGCAGATATGGCGCGCCCTTGTCTTGCAGGGCTTGACGGACATCGGCAAAACTCTTCGGGACGGAGCGACCGACTTCGGGCAGGCTCGCGGCGACCTGGGCAATGGCGCGTTTGAGTTCATCAATGCCTTTGCGATTGCCCTGCGCATCGGGTTTGCTGTCTACGAAGAAAAAGTCCACGACGGTATCCTTGCCGAACAGATCCCACAGTTCCTGACGGTCAATATCGGGCTGACGTTGCTGCGGTCCGCCGTGCGTGGCGACGACGAGAATCTTCGCGCTCGGCTCGCGACGCTTGACGAGTTGAATCCATTCCTTGACCTGCCCCGCTTGCGAACCTTCGCGCGGTTTCCACACGACGAGATAGACGGCGGGCGCGCTGAAGAATAACTGGTGCGTGGGGCGGTACACGCGCTGTCCGCCGAAGTCCCAGGCGTTGAGGGTGATTTCGGTTTGGGTGTCGGGATTGGTGACTTTAATTTGCTTAATCTCGATTCCGTGGGTAGTTAGAAGACCTTCAACAAAAGGATCACCTCGCAAAGCGGTTAATAGGCAGGTTTTACCTACTTCGCCTTCACCGATGATGATAAGTTTAGCCTCTGTAAGCGTTATTTGTGCAACAGCTTTTGCAAAAATATACTGCCAGAATGCCTTGTTACCTTCTTTAACTGCTACAGACAGCTCTGGATTTAATGGATTGGTTTCTAGTCCAATGATTTTTAGCTCTGTTAATCGAGCTAGAGATGGAGGTAAATCAATTAGCTTATTAAAGCCTACATTCAATGTGCGTAATGAACATAAATCTCCTACTAATTCCGGCAACTTTGTAAACTCATTTCGAGACAGATCCAAAGATTCGAGTTTAGTAAGGTTGATCAATGATTCTGGCAAATCATGCAATTTATTGAAAGATAGATCTAATAATTTAAGATTAGTAAGGTTGCCTATATTGTCTGGTAGCTCTGTTATTCTTGCACTATGGTCAAGAATATTCTTTAGATCTAGTTCGCGTGATCTAGCATTTTGTGCGTCTATAATTTTCCATTCTGTCTGGCGATAGGCTTGATCGTGGGACATGGTCAGAGCCCCCTATCTATCTTGCGGCTCGCTTTGCTCGGGCAAAATGTCTCCAAAGCAGGGGAAAGGTTTGTGCTGTTGCGACAAGACATTAGATAAATCATTTTTAGTTTCCCTTTGACGTTAGGGTTTCCACATACATTTCAGCGAAGTGTTCCATCAATAAGCGGTGAACGAAGATGTATCCGCCACCGACGCGGCGCAGGAAGATCAGGTCAACGCAGTGGTCGAGGAAGGGGACGAGTCTCCACGGGAGGAGGTTGTTGCGGGCAAGGATGTAGCGGAGGGTGTAGTGTTGAATAAGAGATGATCCACCGTATGCCAGCCCAGCACCCAGCCCGACACCCAACCCGTTAAGCAACCCAGCACGAAGCCCAAACATTAAACCGAAACTCGTCCCGACGAGTAGTACGGCAAGCAGCTCGATAATCAACCATACACTCAATAGGATAATTAGAAAGTTCCTTCCAGAAAAACTAAGTTTTTGTTCAGGGTATTTTATTTGGCTGATTTGTTTTGCTTGAAGTCTACTATCTATCCATTGGCTCAACCCGCCGAGTAGCCCAACATTCAGCCCGAACATCAACCCGGCAAGCCGCCCGAACATTGACCCGACAACCAACCCACTAACTACCCCAACAGACAACCCCAAAAGTAGCCACGAAATCAGACTAATAATCAACTCTTTTTTTGCTATTTCCCAACTCCATGAGAGAAAATCAATTGTGGAAATTTTATTATGGTTCGATTTATCAATTACCTCGGTAAGCAACACAAGTAACACGAAAAACAATCCAACAATTAGCCCACTCAACCCACCAACCCCAAAAATCAGCCCGATGCATAATCCCAAATTTAGGAAGTCAATCAGTTTGACAATCATCCCATAATATCTTTGTCTTTTCTTGGCTAGCCATTCCGGCTGCATTTCTTCAATCACATACGGGACCGCATTATGAGCTACCATTTTATTTGCGAGCCATGATAGCCATTGCAATACATCCTGCTTTTTAAATTGAGCATTCTTTTTTCTTGCACGTTCAAACATGCGCTCTATGTAAGTATCAAAAAGATGTTTACGATGCGCTTTTTCATCTTGCGACACCAGAATTTCAATATCCTGTTTATCCCGATACGCCATGATCATAATGCTCAAGAATAAGGGTGTTTCTGCCATCTCGCGCAGGGTGCTATCTTTTTGAAGAACCTGCTTAATGCCCGCCAGCTCTTTTCCAAAGCGGTTGAAGAATTCGGTAATCTGCTTTTGCGTCAGCGGCTGGACTTCAATTGCGCCTTCAAAGGATAATTTTGCCTTGAGATCTGCGTAGTCTTGACTGCGGCTGCACACGGCAAGGGATGTCAGTCCGTGTTCTTTTCTGAATTCATTGATCGCTTCCACACATTTGGCACGGCTTTCTTGCCGCACTTCATCCAAGCCGTCCAGAAGCAACAGCAATTTATTGCCCTTCACCCAATCGGGCGCAGTCTTGCGGGGGATGCTGTACAGGTTGTTCAACTCCTGCGCCAGCCAATCGGCGAGGGTAAGTTTCTCTGTCCATGAGGCGAGGTTGAACACCATCGGGATGGGATAGGTGATGTCTTCTCTGGCGCGGGCAATCAACTGACGGGCGAGTTCCAGCAGCATGGTCGTCTTGCCAGAGCCAGGCGCGCCGAGAATCAGCAGGGAACGTCCCATGCCAATGGAGTCGAAGATCTCCTGCATGGATGTCCCAGCGGGGAGGGTTTCATTGGTCGATTCTTTTTTGATCGCCCACGGATACTTTGTCACCGCTTCGGGGTCTTGCTTAATGCCCAAGTCCAATAACGCCGCGCCGTGCAGGGAAGCGTCCAGCACGCCTTTGATCCAGGCGGTTTCGACGTGTCCCAGAAGGATGCGGCGGTTGCGCTGTTCGAGGGTCTCCGCGTCGCTTTTGAAGATGTTGACTATTTTTTGAAAGAAGGTTTGATTATTGTCTCCTGCAATGACAACGCTATCCACCACGTCTCCGCTGATGAAGACATTCTTGTCGGAAGATGGAGTGGATCGCTTTTTGGGTGGCATAAGTGTATCGTCTCTGTTAGTTTACTTCGTTTTCGTCGCCTGAAACCAGGTTACCCTCGGAATTTCCATCCACAACAATTCCACGATCTCCCGCGGAGATGCGTTTGTCGCGGCCAATAAAGTCGCCACTTGCGTTGACATCGCCCGCGATGTAATAGTTGGTAACATTGCCTGCCGATTCTTTGCGTTGTGCCTCCGACTCAATCCCGCTTAGCAATTCACGGATATTGACTTTGACCAGGCGTTTTCCATCTTTTGCCAGGTAGATCTCCTGATCTTCGCGTTCGAGCATGAGCAGGTATTCATATTCCAGCGGTTCGGCGTTTGGCGCTTCGGGGATGGGGACGCGCTTTTCAGGATTCAACCCTTTTATGGACGCATGAATCTCATCCAACTGATACCGTATCGCGGACAGGGCGTCCCGCCGCGTGTGTTCGACTCCATCAATTGCAATCGTAATCTTGCGGTCTTCAATATCCGCCTTGACCAGCGCTTTGTTCTCGCCAATTTTGAGCACAACACCCGTGCGCCAGACGAGACCATCGTCTATCTTCTGGTTCATGCGGACGATGAAGCGGGTGATGACGCTGGAAGGCAAAACGGGGTAGGCGTATTCAAAGGCAGGGATGCCGTTGAAGTTCAGGTCAGGTTGGTCTTTGGGGAGCAAGTCAGGGACGAGGAAGGTTTTGTCAGGTTCGATGTCGTACCCATAGGGCATTTCATAGCACAGTTCAAACTTTTTCATCATGTCCACGATGAAGAGACGTTTATCCCTTGGGTATCCATCCATATTGAGAATTTCATTCAACATGGCAAGTGTGAGCAAGCCTTTGTTTTGGAACAGGGCATGTGAATTGAGAATTTTATACACGCCATTGGTAACCCACTGCGGATTGAGAATGCCGAGCGCTTCGAGGCGTGGATCATCCTGAAAGTGCAAGACAACGCCGAGGTCGTGCAAGAAGCCGATCAGCGTGCGTTGACTGGTTTCATCGCTGACTTCGTTTTCGGCGCACAGATCGAGGTATTTGTCGTGGGTGATGAAATTGGACTGGCGTCCCAGTTCTTCCAGTTTGGTTTTGACGGTAAACCAGGTTTCAGGCAGTAAATCGCGGACATGCGGCAGGTTGTTGACCTGCTCAGTGATGGCGGCTTTGAGTGCTTCGATGCCTGCGCCTGTGGTGGCGGAGGTTTCGAGGATGCCGACGATGTTGGGATATTTCTTCTGCAAGCCTGTGCGGTCAATGTCGAGCGGGTGCTGGTCAATTTTGTTGCCGACGATTAGGACGGGTGACTCGCCGCCGAAAGATTGGATGATCTTGAGCCAGTATTCGACGCGGTTTTCTTCCTGTGTCAAACGGGAATCAAGTACCAAAAGATAGAGACTGCGCTTGGTGAGAAAGAACTGGTGGGTGGCGTGCATGATTTCCTGACCGCCAAAGTCCCAGATGTTGAGACTGATTTGTGATTGTTGAATTCCCACTTTAAATTTATTGTCGACTTGCCAACGTTCAATTGTGATGCCTTCGGTTTTGGTTTGTGTCGAGTCAAAAATGTTATTAATAATTCTCTGAACAAGCGATGTTTTACCTACATTACCTTGACCTATAATAATAAATTTAGCCTCTGCTAATGGCTTTTTTTCGCCAACAAGTTGAGCAAAATAATAATTCAAAATAACATGAGGTTCTTCCGCCTTTTCTGCGATTTCCAAGGGTATTTTTAACAAAGTGTCTCTTACATTCAAATAGTGTAAATTTTGCAGTTTTTTCAATTTGAGAGGAAGGTCTTTTAATTGGGTTCTGCTTAGATGTAATTTCTCTAAATTGGTTAAGTCTCCAATTTCTGCTGGTATTGATTTCAGAGGATTACCACCTAAATTTAGTTCCCTAAGGTTCTCTAGGCGATTTATAGTTGACTGAATAAACGTCAAATCGTTTTTGATCAATTCAAGTATTTTTAGTTTTTTGAGTTGTACAATTTCGTGTGGCAATGTCAACAGCCTGTTGAAATTAAGATAAAGTTCTTCGAGATTATCTAGGCGATTTAGATCCATTTGTAAATGGGTAAAATCGTTGCTGCTAAGGTTTAATAACCTTAAGTTTCTAATTTCGCCGATTTCTGGCGGCAAACGATTCAATCGATTTCCATGAACGATTAGCACATCAAGATTTACTAAGTTGCCGATTTCAGCAGGTAACGTTGTCAGTTTGTTGCCAGAAAGATTTAGTGAATTTAGATTTATTAGTTGCCCAATTTCTACAGGAAGTGTACTTAATTGATTAGCTGAGAGGTCGAGTTCAATAAGATTTGTTAGTTGACCTATTCCAATGGGCAAATTTGTAAATTTGTTATTACTAAGGTCAAGATATTTCAGGTCAGATAAATCCCAAACAAATGACGGTATCTCATCAAGTTCTAAGTTTGCCAAATTGAGTCCAATTGATTCAGTTTCACAAAATTTCTTTATTTTATATAAACTGTCCCTGAAGCGAGATAGTCTCTGTACTTGAAAATTTGCAGATTCAATCTTCTTGTGTAAACTTTCCAAGAAATGTCTTGAGATGTTATTCAAATTCTTTTGTTGTTCGAGTTCGAATTGTTCCTGCAATTCGTCTGCTTCTACGCTTTTTGTTTCAAGTTCCGTGATTATGTCCCTTATTTTCTCTGTCAGTGACATACTAATTTCTTCTTTTGTTTTCATGTACTACTCCTAGCATTAGGTCAGTAGAAGCTAAAGGCTTTGAAGAAACAAACCCACTCAAAATGTTCTTGGCATACCACACATTGCTACCCCGCCACGGGGTAATACGGTGACGGGACTGTGGGATATGCCCTGAAGACATGGGTGAAGACTGCGTCCACTTTGGTGTTGACTTCGGCTTCGGTGTAGCGTTCTACGGGGAGACCTGTGCGGTCGTCGTAGAGGAAGTTGAGGATCGCTACACGGACGGCGTCTCTTGTGGATTCTTTGTCGCGCCATTGGGGGATGCGGAGTTTTTCGGCTTTGAGGGCGGCGAGCAGGTCGGCGGCGACGGCTTTGATGCGTTTGAGTTCGGCGGCGGTGAGGTCGGGTTTGTTGAGCAGGTCGAAGATGGCGAGGGATTCTTCATCCAAACCTTCGCGAGTGGCGCGGGTTTCTTCCTGGCTCATGGTCTGCACATATTTCAGCAAGTCTTCAAAGGTTTGCTCGATGGTGACGCGGTCTTTTTCGCGGTTGTAGTCGGCGACGATCTCGTCGTAGTGACGCTGGAAGTCTGTGCGTAGCGGATTTTGTTCAAGCAGGCGTTGCAGGCGCTGTTCGATGGCTTGTCTGAGATTTTGTACGGTGGTGTGTTTGGCAGGCTGACGTTCAAACTCTTTGCGCAGGCGTTCGAAGTCGATCTGGCTGATGTCGTAGGGCGGGCGGTCTTCGGCGGTTTGCAGCGGCTGGGTGGTGATGACTTCATCCACCACTCGATGCAGCTGGCGCAGGATGTCGCTGATGTCGGCTTGTTCGCGGTCTTTTTGCAGGGACTTGTAGACGATAGCCAGCGCGTCACGCGAGTTGCGGTGGGTGTTGACGCCTTTGACGTTGACGCAGGCGACGAATTTGTTGAAGACTTCGCGGCACATCACTTCAAAACGTTTGCGGGTCTCGTCGTTTTCGTTAGCGGCTTCCTTGGCTTTGGCGATGGCGGCGTTGCGGGCGAAGCCTGTCAGGGTGGCGATGTCGTCGAGCGGCGCGCCCCGCGCGGAGAGGAAGGAGCGGGCGAGTTCCACGGCTTCGGCGAGGGAGTTCAGCAATTCCGTGTCGGGCAGAGTCGGGTCAGTGGCTTCGTCGCCGTCGCGCCCGTCATCGCCTTTGCCCGCGAAGGTGGCGAGCGCCTGGCGCAGATTTTTGAGGATGCCGCAGTAGTCTACAACCAAACCGTTGTTCTTGCCTTCGTTGACGCGGTTGGCGCGGGCGATGGCTTGCATGAGGGTGTGGGCTTTGAGGGGTTTGTCGAGGTAGAGGGTGGCGAGGCTGGGCACGTCGAAACCTGTCAGCCACATGGCGCAGACGATGGCAATGCGGAAGGGGTGATCATCCTTCTTGAAAGCAGATTCAAGATCGATACGGGAATGATCGGGCAGTTCAAATCCATCTTTGATGAGTTTGCGATGCGGGAGGATATCCAGTCCCCACTTGCGGAAGGCGTCCACCTCACCCTGTTCTTCGCTGATGACGACTGCCATGCGCGTTTCTTTCATCCATTGGATTTGACGCAGGCGATAGATTTCCTCCTGCTCATCTTTGGTGGATTTGACGCTTCTTTCCAACGCTGTGATCTGATCCTGCCAGTAGGCATTGATCAACCCGTGAAGGCGGACTGTGGTGATCTTATCGACGCAGACCAGCATGGCTTTGCCGCTTTCCCAGGCTGCCGAGTAGTGTGTGACGAAATCGCGCGCGACCTGTTCGAGGCGCTTCTGCGCGGTGAGGATGTGATAGTCGCCTTTGAGTTCGCGTTCGAGGCGTTGTTCGAGGTTGATGTCTTCGAGTTCGATCTCATCGAGTTTTTGGGCGATGCGGTCGTTGAGGTCGTTGGTGGCGATGCCGAGTTTGTCGCCGCGCGCGTCGTAGTAGAGCGGGACGGTGGCTTTGTCTTCGACGGCGCGTTGGAAGTCGTAGGTGGAGACGTACTCGCCGAAGATCTTCTTGGTGATCTCGTCATCCTTGAAGAGCGGTGTGCCTGTGAAGCCCATGTAACTGGCGTTAGGCAATGCGTTGCGCATGTTGAGCGAGAGCAGACCGTATTGAGTGCGGTGCGCTTCGTCGGTGATGACGATGAGGTCTTCACGTTGGGAGTATGCGTCTTCGGGATTCTCGATCTTCTGGTTGAATTTTTGGATCAAACTAAAGACGTAGGATTTGTGCTGGGCGAGCAACCCAGCCAAATCTTTGGCGCTTGAGGCGCGACAGCGGTCTTTGTCGTTATCTGCCAAGCCACATCCAGCAAAGGTTTTGTAGATTTGGGTGTCGAGGTCGTCGCGGTCGGTGCAGATGAGGAAGGTGAAATTGCCGCCGAGTTTGCGGTGGACTTTGCGGGTGAAGAAGACCATCGAATAGGATTTGCCGCTGCCCTGTGTGTGCCAGAAGACGCCGAGTTTGCCTGCGCGCGTTTTGCGATCTCGCACCGATTGCATGGCGCGGTTGACGCCCATGAATTGATGGTTGCGGGCGAGGACTTTGCGCGGTGCGCCGCTGGAATCATCGAAGACGATGAAGTTCTCGAAGATGTCCATAAAGTTGGTTTTATCGCAGACGCCTTTGAGCAGGGTTTCCATATCCACTGCGCCAGGGTCTTCTTCTTCGAGGCGCTTCCATTCGTGGAAGTGTTCGAACTTGCTGGAGAGCGACCCGAGTTTGGCGTCAACACCGTTGCCGAGTACGACGATGGCGTTGTGATGGAAGAGGTGCGGGACGGTATCTTTGTAGTCGGCGAAGTTCTGCTCATACGCGGCGCGGATATCCCTGTGGACGTTCTTGAGTTCCATGAAGAGCAGGGGCAAGCCGTTGACAAAGCCGACAATATCTGCCCTGCGGTGATAGAGTGCGCCGCGTACCCACAATTCGCGCACGCACAGGAAATGATTCTCTTTTGCATTCGTGAAATCGAAAACGCGCAGGCGTTCCTTTTTCAGTTCGCCATCTGTATTACGGAATAAAACTTGCACACCGTCTTTGAGCAGGGCATATTTCTCGCGGTTGGTCGCGAACATGGTTTGCGCCGCGCTGATCTCGGTGATCTGGCGCACGGCTTCCTGATATGCCGACTCGGGCAAGTTTAGATGTTTGTTGAATTTTTCGAGGGCGGCGTGCAGATAACGGGTGAGGACGACTTCGCGGTCTGAACTGCGCCCGAGCGTGCCGTTCTCTCCGAAGGTCTCGTCGTTGTAGGCATAGACCGAGTCCCAGCCGAGTTGGGTTTCGAGATACTCGGCGGTGGTTTGCTGGACGAGGGTGTCTTCGTTGTAACGGGTCATAGGTTCTCTCATTATAGTGTCATGCTGAGTGGGCTGTGTCATTCTGAGCCGCGCTCTTTGCGGCGAAGAATCCCTACACCAATCGTAGAGACCCTTCGGTCGCAAAGTGCGCTCCCTCAGGGTGACACGGCAGTATTGGGGTTTTCAGGCGACACGTACCATTCTTCACTCAAATCTTTCCACTTGGGATTCATCGAATCAATCAATGCGATTTTCTTTGATCGCAGCCAGCCTTTGATCTGTTTCTCACGCGCAATTGCCGCATTAACATCATTGCCAGCCTCATAATAGACGAGAAATTGAATGTTGTACTTGCTTGTAAACCCAGGGACAAGTTTGTTTTTGTGTTCGTAAACGCGCCGCATTAAGTTGTTGGTAACGCCCGTATAAAGCGTGCGCGATTTGTTCGTCATAATGTAAACGTAGTATTCTTTGGACATGGCTGTATGTCATTCTGAGCGAAGCGAAGAATCCCTATGATAGTCGTAGAGACCCTTCGGTCGCAAAGTGCGCTCCCTCAGGGCGACACAATAAGGTGGTTTGCTGGACGAGGGTGTCTTCGTTGTAGCGGCTCATAGGGGTAATTGGTGGTTGGTAATTGGTGATTGGTTCATACGGGAATCTCCCCATTCATCAGGCGCGGCAGGAGCAGGTCGCGGGCTTGCCGCAGGTTGGTATTTTCTTTTTCAAGGACTGTTTGCAGGCTAAAAAGATTACTAGCAACTGATTCATATTCAAGGCACAAAGATGATGGAGGAACTAAAGTATTAAGTTTGTTCAAAATAGATTGAGTTAGTAGGGGTTGTGCTGCCCCACTTGCAAATCTTCTTAAGTCCAAATTCGTCAATAGCCTGTATGCAAAATTCTCACCAAAACCACTACTTAACAATGGAGATGCTATGATTGTATTATCTGAAGCAGAGAAACGGGTTAAGCAATAATTAATTGAACCGCAATAGGCTCCTACTCTGCCAATAATGATTGCATTTTCACACCGAACTTCATTTGTTTTTCCAATAATTCCATTTGACCCATAAATTGGAAAATCTCCTTCATCGGCTACATTAATTGCTTTGCCATGCTTGAACTCAAAAATCTCTCCTAATGGCTTTTCCACCCATCCTTGCGGCAGACCGTCCTTAACCTTGACATGCTCATGCCCAGGAAAGCGCAGGAAGACAAACCACTCATTGTATAAAAGTCTCGCCGACTGCGCCAACAGATCAATGCGGCGGCGGTTGTTTTCAATCAAATCATCGTAGGAAGAGAGGATGTCTGCGATACGATGCTGAATCTTCAAGTCAGGAATAGGGAATTTGAGTGACAGGAGTTTTTCCTGACTCAAATTATCTTGTGCTGCGCCTTGCGAGAATTGTTGAAATTGTTTTTGAAGCAATGCGTCAAATAAATACTTGATGAAGCGAGCGTCGGCTTTATCCTCATCAGCTATAAATCCTATCACGCTATCTGGAAAACAAGCGTCAAAAGACAATATGGCAGTGTCAGCGATGTTTGCCGCAATGGTGATACAAAGCGTTCCCGCTTTCCATAATCGACTTTGTTCGAGTCCTGCTTCACTGTAAGTTTGAGAATATTCCGTAATGTAGAGATTGGAATGCTTGATATCACCCGTTTGAATAAACGGGTAATCGCCACCGTAGAGATGTTCAGCGTCACGTGGACGATTGCGAGATCTTCCACGACTGACGTATCCTAATTCATCAAGCGTTCTTTCACTCCAGTTTGTCATCCCCCCAACTCCTCAAAGTTTTTGGAAATCTTCGCCACCAGTTCTGTAGCTTCATCGTTCAAGCCTTTTAGTTCAACGTGAATGTCACGCAAGGCTTCTTCAAAGTCGAAGTCTTCGTCCACTTCTTCGGGAGCTCTACCTACATAACGCCCTGGGGTCAGGCTGTAATCTTTGCCCATTTCTGAAATGTCCACCAACTTGACCAATCCCTGCACATCGCGCAGAGTCCCATCGGGGAAACGCTCGGTCAGCCATACGGCTTGCTTGTGAAAATAGCGCACCTGCTTCAACTGCTCTACGGCGGCTTGGCGGGATTCTTCGGCGGTTCTGAGCAAGACCCTAAAGGTCTTTAAGACCTTTAGGGTCTCATCATCTCCAAGTCGGCTGGCTTGTTTGTAGAGCAGGTCGGCGTCGCGAATCAGGTCGCGGGCGGTCTCGGTCAACGGGGCGAGGCGCTCCACGGTTTTGAGCAGCGAAGCGGCGGTGTGCGCGGTCTGCTTCTGCCACTGCGCCTATTCTTTTTCCACTGCCTTACGGAAAGCGGCAACGTCAGCAGAGAATTGATTCACCACAGAGAGCACGGTCCCCAAAGGGGATGCTAAGTCCACAGAGGTTTTCTCTGTGTTCTTTGTGTGCTCCGTGGTTAACTCTTTTATCGCCGCCAAATAAGCAGGCAAAGCATTTTCATCGAAACAGGCGCTGGCTTCGGTCAACGTGCGGGTGAGATAGTCCGCGACGAGAGACAGGAAGCGTTCTTCCTCTCCGCGATACAGCCAGAAAATAGACAGCAGGTTTTGCAATTGCTCGGGGCTGAAGTCATAGATCTTGCGCGTCACCTTGCGGTAGACGTTGCGCGCGTCGAGCATGAGCACCTTGTTCTTGTGCTTCTTCGGCTTGTCACGATTGAGGAACCACAGTTCGCAAGGCACGGTGCGGGTGTAAAAGAAATTCGAGCGGATGGAAACCATCGCCTCGACCGCTCCGCTCTCGATCAACTTCTGACGTACCTTCGCTTCCCCCCCGCCCGCGCTGGATGCCTGCGACGACATCACGAATCCAGCCCGACCTTTTTCATTCAAGTAACTATAGAAATAACTGATCCACAAATAATTGCCGTTGGAAACTTTTTCGTTCTTGTTCACGCCAGGCAAACCAAACGGAAGGCGCGGGTCATTCTTGACTTTGTCCGCGTCCACCTCGTCCACGTTGAACGGGGGATTTGCCATCACAAAGTCCGCTTTGCCGAGCAGTTCATGCGGGTCTTCATAATAACTGATGGCTTTCTGGATGTCGCCTTCGAGTCCATGCACCGCCAGATTCATCTTTGCCAGGCGGATCGTGGTCGGGTTCTTCTCCAAGCCGTAAAAGGTCAGCCGCTCGGCGGGGTTGGCGTTCATCCGCTCGACGAAATGCGCGCTCTGCACGAACATGCCGCCAGATCCGCAGGCAGGGTCGAGCACTTTTCCGCGCTCAGGTTCCAATACATTCGCGATCAACGACACCAGTGAAACTGGCGTGAAGAACTCGCCGCCATCGTGCGCCTTCTGGTCGGCAAACTGGGTCAGGAAGTATTCATAAATGCGCCCGAAGATGTCCCCCGAAGCGCGCTTCAATTCCTCTGGGTTGAGTTGCCGCAGCAGTTGTCCCAGCACAGCATTGTCCAACTCCTGATACTCGCCCTTTGGCAGGATACCGCGCAAGGTTTCATAGTCCGCTTCGATGGAGTCCATCGCCTCGATCAACGCCTTTGCACGATCCGCGTCCTCTGGCAGGGATACCAAATAATCAAACTGGGCATTCGGACGCAGGAAGATGGAACTCTTCTGCGAGAAATCCCCTTTGGTCAACTCGCGCGTCTTTCCCCCGCGTTGGGGCAGTCCCGCCTCGATGGAATCCTTCACGCCTAAAAATCTGCTGTACGCATGGCGCAGGAAGATGAGTCCCATGACAGGCATGAAATACTCATTGCTGGCATAGTTGGAATTGGAGCGGAGCGTGTCCGCTGCGTTCCAAAGTCTCTTTTCAATGGCTTCGATGTGTTCGAGTTGGGTCATGGTGAAGGGAATTGTATCATTGGGTTATGGCCACCAGCGGGTGACGTCCGTGATGGTGCGGTAGAGTTCGGGGACGATTTCAGGTCCGCGGAAGTGGACGAGGGCGGGGGTGAGGGCGGCAAGAATTTCTACTCCGTCTTTTCGTTCCTTTTGAGATGTGAACTTGATAAATGGAATGATGTGTTCTTTTAAACCTTTAAATTCGATTTCTTTCCACATAGTTAAGGTCATATTGAATATATGATTTTCTGCAAAATATAGCACTTCTTGTAAAATAAGAATTTGCATTGTTTCGTTGAAATACGGCACGAGATTTGCCAAGGTACGGGAGCGACTATGTTTGTCTTTGATTTCGAGTCCTATCGCTAGTGCATCCTGAAGAGCGATGTCTTTGAATTTGTCGTTGAGGTAAGGCATAATATCCACCAACGCATCGGCGCGCAATTGTTCTGTTTTGATTTCACATACCGCAGCAAATGCATCTTGAAGAACGCTGTCTTTGAGTTTATCTTTAAGGTATGGGGTGAAAGAAGCCAAGACACGGGCGCGGACAGATTCTTCATTAATTTCGCGAGCCGCAGTCAGTGCTTGGATTTTGAGTTCATCATTGAGGTGTGGTGCGAGAGCAGACAATACATTAGCGCGGTGATATTCGGTTTTGATTTCATGTGAGGCAGCCAATGCGTCTTGTAGTGCGCGAAGTCTGAGTTCCACAGTCAAGTGGGGGACAAGCGCAGACAAAGCGCGAGCACACGCAGATTTATCTTTGATCTCGCGTGCAATAATCAGTGCTTGAGGTTTAAGTTCGTCGGTTAGGTAAGGGGCAAGATCCAATAAAACATTGGCGCGGTACCATTCATATTTAATCTCACATAGGGCTGTAAGAACCTGAGATTTGAGATTATTGTTAATCAAATATGGCACAAGATTGGATAAAGCGCGGGCGCGGATGGATTCGTCTTTAGTCTCACATATAGCAGATAATGATTCTTGAAGCACTTGAATTTTGAAATCATCGGTCAGATAGGGTGCGACAGAGGACAAGGCATGGGCGCGGGAGGTTCCATCCTGAATCTCGCGGGCAGTTGCTAATGCTTCTTGCGTCACATGTGCTTTAAGTTTATCACTTAGGTAAGGTAGGAAAACAGATAAGGCACTGACACAGGCGGATTTACTCTTAATTTCTTGTGCGGCAGCAAGTGCTTCATGAAGCACTTGAAATTTGAGATCATTGCTCAGGTAGGGCGCGATAGAGGATAGGGCACGGGCGCGGACAGATTCTTCATTAATTTCGCGCGCAATAGTCAGTGCTTGGATTTTGAGTTCATCATTGAGGTGTGGCACAAGAACAAATAACACATCGGCACGGTTAGATTCAATTTGGAGTTCACGCGTGGCAAATAACAGGCTTTGGAGAATTTGGATTTTGAATTCATCATTGATGTGTGGCATGAGACCAGACAGGGAGATGGCGTGGTAATAAATATTTTTTATTTTTTGCGTAGCATCTAATGCCTCTTGAATCGCCTGTGTTTTAAGTTCATCATTTAGATGAGGCAGCAGAATTTTCAGACAGACAACACGAAATATATCATCTTGAATCTCGCGTATATAAATCAGCAATTGTTTTTTCTGCTCATTAATCAAATATGGCACAATGTTAGCTAATTGCCTAGGCCCGCCAGAAATAGGGCGATTTTTGTATAGAAAATCTAAGGCATTTTGTGTAGCAGTTGACGCTTCTTGAAGCACCTGGACTTTGAATTCATCGCTTAAGTGAGGTGCAAGAATGAATAATGCATTGGCACGACGATCTTCAGATTGTATTTCGCGTGTAGCGGTAAGCGCATCTTGAAATGCCTGTGGTTTGATTTCATCGGTTAGATGAGGTGCAAGAGTTGACAAAGCATAGGCGCGAGCAACTTCGCCTTGCATCTTGAGTGCAAAAAAAAATGCATGCAGATTAATATCTTTGCCCAAATATGGCGCAAGAGTGGATATGGCACTAGCACAGTCGGATTCGTTTTTAATTTCGCAAGCAATATCAAGCGTTTTCTGAAATAATAATGGCGGAATTTTAGGTGCAAGTAATTCCAACGCCTTTGCTTGTTCGCTCGAGTGTGGGTTTTGCCGAATCATTGAAAGACACCTTTCATAACTCCAAATTCCAGATTTCCCCAGTTCAGCCAATAACTCTGGCGGAATAATCGAAGCCAGCGAATGAACACTATTTTCTATCAACATACAGCGAATTGTCAGGGTATAGTTCTGTTTCTGCTCGGCGTATTCCCAAACGTAAGTTAAATCATTCAAATAACCTGCGTAGGTTTCCTCTTTCTGCTCCCTTGCCTCCGCCCACTTGATTTTTTCATCACCTTCGGTCAAAAGAATTCGTAGTTTTTCATATTCTCCTGCGCCGTTCAGGTGGGCAGTCAGGTGCAGGCGAGGGTAAGCCTGCTCTACCAGTTTTTCCCATTCGCCTTTGCATTCTTTTTCAAAGACGTCAACAATGCGTTTGTGAGCGTCTACGGTTTGCTCGGCAAGTTCTTTTATAAGGTTGGCTTGGGCGGGCGGTAGTTTGGTTGTGTCCACCCTGCCTGTGATGAATTCCTTGAAACTCAGGTGGTAGGGGATGTATGTCTTTTGCCCGTCTTTTTCTTTCTCGGTGATAAAGGCGCGCCAATGCTCGGTCAATAGGCGGGTCACTTCACGCGGTTTAGCTGTTACATCTGCCCATTGAATCAGCCAGTCCACGGAGATGGCTTCCTGCGCGGCGGCAAGCGTGGTCAGCAGAGGGGCGTACAGTTCGTCCCAGGCTTCTTCGCCCTTGCCGCGTTTACCTGTTCGCCAGGCGTCCCAGTACTCGGCGTAATATCCCACCAAGCCTGTGGGCAGGTTCCCCAAGTCCAAGGGCGCGCGCGCTCCGCTCTCGATCTCTTTGATGATGTAGTGCAGGTACATCCACACGCCCTGGCTTTTCTCTTTCAGGGTCTGGATGAAGAATTCTTCGGAATATTCTTTCGAGCGAATCTGTCCCGCGATCTCAGGTCGCTTCGCCACGGCGCTCAAATAGGCTTCGATGTCTTGCAGGTTGTCTTCGCCCTGCGCTTCGAGGTTCTCGATCACTGGCTCGAAGTTCGGCAGTTTTACGTTTACGGGTCTCTGCGAGAGGATGAAGTAAACACTGTCAGGCAGTTCCTTTGGCAAGCCAAAAACGAAGTGATCAGGGAAGGTCCCTGCCTCATCAAGCGCGTCACATACGATGACGATCTTCTCGCCTTCGGTCAATGTGCTGGCGGCAAGGCGTAATATTCTTTCCAGAAAATCGGGAAAAACTGAAAGCGCATTCAGCGTGTCACGGTCTTTGTACGGATCAATCTGATAGCGCGTCACCAACTGTGACGCCAATGATTGCATGGCTCTCTGCAACATCGCCTGCCCTGGGGCTTGCTCCGCGAAGAGATGCAGGTAACGGCGCTCCTTCACCAAATGTGCCATGAAAGCAGTCTTGCCCACGCCCGCGTCACCGATCAGCAGGAACGCGCCTGATTTGAGGTTTGGGTCGTTGAGGAAGGCATCCACTTTGGCGGTCAGCCAGTCGCGGCCAACTAACTCGTCCACGCGCACGCGCTGGAAGACTCCATCGGGAGGAATGTAGTACTCATCGAGCGAAACGAAATCACCCGAATAAAAGTATTTGTTGATGGTCAGTTGATTGTTGTTGCCTGTAATGATGACCGAGTCTTGAACATCTCCCCTGATGTGTACGGTCGCTTTTTGGTAATTGCTGGCGAGATTCAAGGCCTCGTCCAGTCCACGCTGGAGTTCTTTGGCTAATTTTTGGATGTCGGCTTCGATCTTTGGTAGTCTCTCCAATGCTCGCGAGTCGAACACGGCTTGCAGGGCTGGCTCAGTCTTGAGTTCCGCTTCCAACCGCTCCAGGAAATAGGCGGCAGGTTTCGTGGCTCTCTGGGCAAAGTCTGCGCCTGTGCCGATGGATTGTCCCCAGGTTTGGGCGAGGAGAGCAGGGTCAGGGTGTTGATTGCGGGTTAGTAACTTGGAAAGTTCGGGGAGAGCATTCGTGCTGAGGAAGGATTGGTCAAACAGGGAGGATGTGTATTCAGGGTATTGGCGGGCAAAGGCCGAATACGCCCGCGCAAGCGCCTTTTCGAACACCAACCGCGCAGGCTCCAACCGCAGCCAGGATTTGATCCGCTCGGCTGGGTCGAGCTTGTCAATCGCATAGGAGAGGAGCGCGTCCGCGACGCTTGTGAACAAGTTGGAAAGCAACTCAGACTCCCATGTAAACAGTTGCGTTCGTGTGGTCCACGGGCGAGCCGCGCAGGATGTTGGCGGCGTGCCAGAACTTGGACTCGATGGGGGAGAGAGTTGTAATTGGTGGCATGATGGTATACGGGATGCCCCGCTTGTGCTTATTATACGACAGGTTTTTTCCTCAATCGGAGGCCCATTCAGGCGAATTTTTGGTCAGAAATGGGGATTTGTTGTCGTATAAGAGCAGTTGTGTAGCTAGAATCAAAGATGACCTCGAGAAGAAAGGTCATCTTTGGTAACTGGTAACTATTTGGGGCGGGCTAGACCAAGTTTGCCATATCTCCTTTGTTGTGAGTTCTTACACTTTTCATGCTTTTCGAGGCAGGATGGTTCCGTTGTTTACCGTATCCCTGACTCGTTGGGCTCAGTCACCAGCCAGCGGTAGTTTGCTACGTTTGTCACCGCTTATCTTTGTAGGATCCGATGCATATTTCATGCGTACTGCCAGTAGTTCCGCTTCCTTTTGTTTTTCGCGTTCTTTCCGCTCCTGATTCACTGCTGCAGTTTTCATTCGGCGACGGTAAGTTGGATCAGCCCAGGGATCATAAGGTTCGCTTTCAGGCAGGTTCGGAATCCACTGTTGAACTGTGGGAATATACTTTGCCATAGGTGCCTCTTTTGGTAGGTTAGACTGGACGTATACTCGTGCCCTAGAAACAGCCCAGATGGTTGTGCCGAGCGGGAGAGTGAGGGCGACTGCACTCGAGAAGATGGTGAGCGCCGTCATCCAGGTTCGGAACGATAGTTCGCGGTGCTCCAAATCCTGACTGAGGACTTGGATATCGTGCTGGTATTGGGCGTCCAGCAATTCTTGCTCCCGCCTGATTTGTTGAATCTCGGCGTCGGTCCTGGTTGTCTCGAGGCGTTCTTGTAATTCGTAAGTCGCCTGTTGATGGGCATTATCAATACTAATGCGCTCTGCCTGGGCGGCTGCGATACCAGAATTGAGCCAGGTGGCATCTTTGATGTTGGTGCCCAAAAGAAAACCCATCAAAACAACTCCGAAGAAACCGAAGAAGATCCATTTTGCGGCGGACGCTACAGGGTTTGTAAATTGTTGACCGAACATAATTTGCTCCTTGTCTCCGCGAATGCGGTGGTTGAACTTTCGCCCTTATTTTGACATGAACCCTGCCCGCCAACTTTTCAGCTGGAATGCAGCTAGGTTACCTGATTCTTCCTGGCTACTTACAACCATCACTGTTTTAAATGACCTCAATCTGACAGGAAACTAACAGTTTTGCAAGGCCCATTGTTTCCGCTCATCTGAAAACAAAAAGAACAGATAGGCATCATGTCTATCTGTTCTTATGAAGGAGGATCTATCTTCATGGCGGATTTTGTTGTTTGGTTGAGGATTCAATCACCTAAGGCGATGTCCTCTTATAATTCCATATTTGCCTGAATGATCCTCGATTATATTGTCCTACTGTGTATGTTCTACTTTTCTCCTTTCTGTGGGATCCACATTCCATTCGGCGTATCACTAATTGGGATGCAGAGAACTCAGTTTAGTCGTTTGGTATGGGCATCACCTTCCTTTCTTTTGTGTTGAATTGTCCATAGTTTACATGTGAATGGACAATCTATGCCTACGCCTGCCTTGTATCTTCCTGTCCGCTGACTGACAGAAAACTGACATGGATTTGATGTGCCTGTTTCGGGATTGAACTGATATATAATTGGTTTATCGTTAAAATCAAGGTGTTGAATAACCTGCTAACCTGATCTAGGGAGCCGCGAACCATGCCGAAAAACGATGATATGGGAACGCCCAACGCGAAAACTTCAAGGGGAAAATCTTTGAGAAGATATTCCGCACCTTGGAAGCCTCCTGCTTGGTTAGAAAAAGGTTTCCTTTACATGTTTTTCTTTGTCGCTTTGTTTGCGACCGTGGCACTGATTCTTTGGTCCTTGGCAACTTTCTATATTCCATTCAAAAATTATTCCATAGAGACCAAACCGAAAAACCTGAGTAATGGACAAACTCTGCGGGTGGTATATCCCAATTTGATTCTGGGGGACAATAAACCAGTAGAGATGATCTTGATTCTTGCTGGCAGTTCAGACGGAGAAAAGGCTCGCTTCACGATTGATATTCCCGCGGGGCTTACCGTCCGGGCACCCAAGGCGCAGGAGTACGCCACAACACTGGAACTGGATTCTTCCGGCTCCGGCAGCGATACGGAACCAGAGGAAATAAAAATCAGCCTGATCAACTCCCGGTCTGTGCATGGGCTTGGCTTGTTGGTTCGCAAACATGTTGAAATCACATCCCCCCAAATGAAGGATACTCTGGCAATTGAAATTGGAGTAGAAACAATTCTTTGGACAGCTGCCCAGGCAATCCTTAATGACCCGGCCAATGAACGAAATGCGCTAATCCTATTTGTCGCCAGCCTGCTTTCCGGGGCAGGAACACTACTAATGCAGTTCATAACAAGACAGCAGGATCGTTCCAGAGATGATCGGGATAAGAGAGAAAATCAGTTCCGCGGTGACTTGGATAAAAATCCTGTGGATGCACTGGATGGTTTTTCAAAGCTGAAAGACGATGGTGTGGAGGAATCCGATTTTTCGATCAGGAAACCTCTGGTGGAAGCGTTTGGTTGGGAAGATAAATTACAGCAGATCATATTAGAGAGACTCAAAAGCAGAAATCATTACTTTGACGCAAAGCGGGCTGCTGAGGTTTTACAGGCGGTTTGGGATGTGTTTCATCCGAACACTCAAGCAGATAACTTGTATCATTCGCGGTCGCTCGCTCCATTCTGCGAGCTTGTCTGCAAAGATGATCGCAAAAACTATCCTCTAAAAGAGGAAGAAGCACAATGCTTGCTGACAGTGATCAAGCGCTGGAATGAACTGAAACCGCTCGTTACCGATATGCTTCATGATTTTGCTGCCCGGCGCGAAAATCTGCCTATAATTTTCAATAAATTTGCATCTGAAGAAAGTGGGCAATTGCTCCGTAACGCCAATATCCATGACATTATTGAAGAGCACAGAAGAAATTTCCCTGATGATGGATCTGCAACCGCGATCTTCGAAGTTTTGACACAAGATATTTACTGGCGGGAAACTGGGTCGGGCAGGGAAAGAAAACTATCAGATAAGGTTCTGCGTTGGCTGTTTGCCTGTTTCTCTGAACCGGTGGATGCCGATTTCTCGTTGGGTTCCGAATATGCAGAGTTGGAAGATCGGTCAAAACAGTCGGTGATGGAACTTCCTGTTTTCGGAAAAATTAAAAATCCCGATACGATGATCGTTTTCGGCGGGGAGGGAGTGGGGAAGACAGTCTCTGCTTTATGGCTGATGGAGCAATATACAACATCAACAAAAGCAGATGTTTTTCCAGTATATGCTCCTTATGAATCAGGCATGGAGTTAAAAGATTGGATCATGGGAACAATTGCCCGTGCTCTGATCAACTTCACCGCCGATAACCCCCGAAAGTTTATTGCATCCCCGGATTCCCGAAAAACTGCAATGGGAAGATTAATGTTATGGCATGCTCGCAACTTGGAAACATTGCGTTTCAATCTCTATAGTTCTTCCGTAAACCGTAGTAGCACCACTGACATTGAGCAGGTAATTGAATACATCAGGAAGTTCAAGCCGTCGAAAACTCCAACGAAAATGACCAAAGATGAGATGCTCAGCTTCCTCTATTTGGCATACCCGGCTGGATTCGATCAAATCTGTTTTTTGTGGGATATCCCCAATTCATCTCCTCACGAAGATGTCGTCAATAAGATAAAAGAGATGGCGGGCTTGGCTATTTCACTATCCAAGCAGAATGTAGTCGTTAAGATCTTTGCCCCCCTCGCGGCGGAGGTTGACGTGACTGGCTATCTTGGAGGTATCCGCAATCCCGGCGACCTGACCTGGGATGATTGTCAGTTGAAGCAACTGTTGAATAGAAAAATGAAAGACAAGTTCGAGAGTTTGTGGGACAGCAGTATGCGGGAGACGATTGGAGGAATGCTCGTTCGAGAGGCAGATTCTTCGCCGCGCCACTTAGTGAGACTTCTCCTGCGCCTGATGGATTACGTGGATGGGCAGCAGATTCAAGATGGGGAAACCTTGAAGAAGAGCGATTTTGACCAGGCGCTCTCTGGTCTTGCAGGAAAGAAGTGAACCATGTCAACCATTGACCTGGAAATGTTTATCAACCGCGACAAAGAGATTGGTCTCGTCATGGACACGGTTTCCCGAGTAGTGAAGGGAGAGCCGTTTGCGCCAAAGGAGAGGGTCTTCCATTTTGCAGGACCTTCCGGAATCGGAAAAAGTTCTTTGCTGGAAAAAATTCGTTCACTTCTTGGCAAAGAATACAGAGACCAGGGCGTTGTCCCGATCCTTGTAAGGCTGGACACACTCAAAGGTGCAAAGCAGGGATTCGTTGTTGAACTCCTGAAAACGGTATATGAGGAGTTCTGTAAGTATTCGGGAGTTGTTGCCAATCCGGTCTTGAAAGAGCCTTTGAAGTCAAAAAAAGAATATGCGTCCATGACCGTGCGCGCCATTTTCTTGCGTAAAGAGATGTTCCCTGTTCTTTTATTGGATGAGATCAACATTCCTTCCCAAAAGGATATGCAGGAGATTGAAGAGTATCTGCTGGTGAATTTGCTCCATAATGATCGTGCCATCCTAATTACAGCCGGTAGATCGCTTCCTTCCGCGTTCAACGATTTTGCTTTGCGCCATAATCCTTCAAATACCTTCCTGCTTTCTGCCTTCGACGAGGAGAAAACCGGCAAACAGATGGAATCCTTAAAGCCAGGGTCGAGAAAATTAGCTGGAAAGGTTATGAAACTGGGAAACGGCGTCCCTGGAAACACCGCGAAGCTAGTGCAACACATAGTCGGTGATCCTCTGGACATTCCAAATGCAACGAAGGTTGTCCAGTCATTGCTGGATGAGATAAAGGAAACGAACGATATCAAAGAGCGGCACCACCCGATGCTGGAGGCGATCTCGATCCTGCAAGGATTTTTCCCGGAAGATGTGGTTCCATTGTTTCAGAGCCACCCGCAACTCGGCGCTGGGTGGGGTGATGGCAATGTGAAAGAAGAGTTTCTAAAATTGAAAGACATCCAGATCGGTCCTGGCGGGCTGGTGGACTGGGACCGGGACAAGAAATGCTGGGTCATGGACGAGAACACACGGGATCTGTTCGAGCGGGAGCTTCAGATGCGTGATCCAGAACTTTGGAGAAAACTGCACTGCACGGCGCTGGAGATGTATCGGGAGTGGTGGCAGAAATACAACTCGGATATTTACCGAAATAAATCCATTTATCATCAGCAGTGCCTGCAATCGGCTGGAATGAATTGTGAGTGATAAACTGGCAAAGAAGTAGAGCGCACTTCGATTTTCTTCGGAGTAACTTGGCTGTACAATTAGCGTAAAGATATGACCACAATCAAAGGTTTGAGCGTATTTATGACCAAGACCGCCGAGGCAGAAATGCCCTGGTTGGTTCAGCATGTCTTTGTCCCACCGCCTGATTTTGATTTTTTCAAAGGACCTCATTCCAATGTGATCTATGCCAAACCCGGCGCAGGCAAAACCACCCTCCTATTTGCATTGGAAGAGTATGCCCGTCACGAATTGGAATGTCTGCCCGTTCGCTGGACGCCTGAACTCACGGGAACTCTACAGCCTGCTGGTACTGACTTGGCAAACGCCCAATTTACCAGCATCCTATCCGTGTGTGCATGCCAGATCATGGAGGAACTACCCAAAGATTTCAAGAAGCGCGCCAAAGACGGAGCGAAGTTTAGCTTTTTGGTAGATTTTTTGCACCGTTTCCTGCCCAGTGAGAATAAGGCGATCCTTGCCCAAAAAGTCTCGCCGCGGAAAACACACCTCACCAATCAGGATACACCTCTCAATGTGATTGCAGTCGAGTTGACCAAGAGCCTGAAGCACCTAGGTTTCTCCGGCGGTTTGTGGGTGATGGTTGACCGGCTTGATTTGAATACGGATGCTCGTAAACAGGTGGCTGCTAATGTCTTGCAGTCAATCCTGTCTACATTATCCTTTTTCGAGATCCCTGATTTTCATCTAAAAATGTTCCTGCCGCTCGAGTTGGAAGGCGATCTTGGGGAAACTACTGCCATAAAAAAAGAACGTGCATCAGAAACGCGCATTGCATGGGATGTGAAACAGCTCCAAGTCATGATCGAGAGGCGTCTTCGCTTCGCCCTGGATGATGAGCAGATTCGAGCCGATCAAATCTACCCTGCCAATCAACTATTCCCCTGGTTGGAGGGATGCGGCGGTCTATCCCCACGCGGCTGGCTGGAATATTTCCGCCCGATCCTTGCCACGTTCTGGGAAATCTACAACTCGGAAGGCCTGTCCAGGCTGGAAAAGCGAGAATGGATGCTGGATGAAGAGGAATGGAAGGCAGCTCGTAAGCGATCCTCCTTACGACTCAGGTTCAAACCGGAAGAGAGTCAGATCGTTGTCGGAATGAACTCGCCTCGGACACTGTCGCAGGAGGAATTGGCCATCTTTTCCTATCTCCAAAAGAATGAAGGACGCTACTGTTCCAAACGCGATATTTACAACAAGGCCTATCTACCCTTTGTCACTCAAGGGCAGGGAGAAGATCTCACATCTGACGATGTCTTCCGGTATGAGGACCTGATCAACACCGCCATTTCCCGCCTACGGAAAACAATTGAGCCGCTGCCCAAGGAGCCGGCCTTTCTTACCACGAAGAAGGACCGCGGTTACCGCCTGTCACTGCAGGCATTCCACGAGGATGATTGAAACCCTGTCAGTTTTTTGTCAGATTGGTGCAAGACTGGCTTAAGATTGCGAACAGGATAAAGACTAAAATAAACCCGCCCGGCGTTTTTTGCAGGTATGTCAGGCTGGAAAACGAATAGGAAAACTTATGGTAGTGCCTTTGGTAGAACCGAAAATCACCACCCAACGATCCAATTCATTCCCTGAGACGCCTGCTCGACCGGGCCTTCATGCTATGCTATCGTCAAACAAAAGAACCAACCCTCCAACAGACAACTTAAAACAATGGCTTACCCATATGGGTTTGAACCTGAATCCATTCGGGTACATTGACGCTGGCGAAGACCCCCTCATTCCCTTTTATCTAATAGATCATAACCAGTTTGAAAAAATAGATGGCGATCAACCATCGTTTGTGTTCGCCCCTGCTGGTGGGGGCAAGACTGCTTTCCGTGTCCGGTTGGCGCGTGAATGCCGTGCAGGTTGGAATAAACGCCGCATCTTCCCCATCGTTTTTAAACCCACCGAACCGGGCGATCCCAAGGGGGACAAAAAGCGGGCGCTTCACCAGCGAAGCGATCTGTTGCGTTATGCCGCTCGTGAATTGTTCCTGTATTTAGCCTATTCACCTTACGCACTCGATGATATGGATGATGCACTCCGAAAAGCGTTCCTCCAAACCATATCCTGGGATTTGGATTTCTCGATCGCTTTCTATCTTGACCAAATGAAAACCGCAGGGAGCTTGGAGCCGATCCTTACCGCTTTTGACCCAACTGCTCGTTCGCTTCCCAACCCGCCAGATAAGGAAGATATTCTATATCTTTATAAAAAACTACTCAACCATATTCCTGAATCAGGGAAACCGGATGAAGGCTACAGGCTTGAAGCGCTGTTTGACCTGATCCTTAATAAACTAAAATTCGAGGCGATATATGTTTTGGTGGACGGCGTGGACGCTTTTCTTGAAACAGAAAATCATCCTCGCAATGCATTGTTATCCGTTTCCTGGCTGTTGGATAATGCGCTTGCTTGGTCTGAAAGAGGCATCTATACAAAATACTTCCTACCAAAGGAAATACAACCATTCATCGGCGAAACGACTGACTTTCATCTATTGACTTCAAAGAGCAAAATCATTATTATTAAGTGGGATGCAGATGCGCTCAGTGAAGTCATTCGGCGACGACTGCAGGAAGCCAGCGGCGGGAAGTTTGATAGCTTTACCGCTATTAGCGACCGTGCCCTGCGAGCCTTTGGACGTTCACCAGAAGAGATTTTGATCGGCGACTTGCGCCGGCATAAGAAACTCAGCCCGCGTAGCCTGATCAAGACAATGGATCGTTTGTTTGCTTGCCACGTCCAGGACGAACAGGTACGCGAAAAACTTACCCCTCAGGATCTTACCGCAGTGCGCGAGTGGATTCGCAGAGAGTATTCTGCGAAAAAATGATTTACCCAAACTGGTTCTTCCGGTGGGTGTAACCATTATTGGCAGCCCGATCGAGGTTGCCGCCACTCGCATCATTGCGATGGGGAGGGTTTCCAATGTCTTCTGCTTGCGTTCCTGAAAATTTCATCAACCGCGAGAAAGAGATTGCTCTCGTTGTGAATAGGGTTTCCGACTTGGCGAAGGGAAAGCCGTTTGATCCAAAGGAGCGGGTTTTTCATTTTGTCGGTCCCTCTGGGATTGGGAAGAGTTGCCTGCTAAAGAAATTAACCGTTGAGCAGACAGCATATATTCCAATACTCGTTCAACTGGATGCTTTGAAGGGAGGAAAAAGAGGATTTGCGCTTGAACTATTGGTCGCAATATATGAAAAAATTTGCGCACCCAAAAGTATTAAGCCAGAAAAATACATTGAGCAGACCCTGTCCCAGTTTGCTAAATACGTTCAACGAACAATTACAGTTAATGGAAAAGATCACGTAACGGTCTTGCTTTTGGATGAAGTCAACATTCCTCCAAAAAAGGATATGCAAGCGATTGAAGAGCATCTACTGGTGAAGTTCATCCATGATAATAAACTTGCTGTACTAGTTACAGCAGGCAGGTCACAGCCTGCCATGCTAACCGACTTTGCTCTGCGTCCTAATCCCTCAAACATCTTTCCCCTTCCTGTTTTTGACGAAGAGAAAACACGAAGGTATATGGAATCTTTGAAACCGGGTTCTGGAAAACTTGCTGGAAAGGTTGTGAAACTAGGAAGCGGTGTGCCGGGAAACACCGTCAAATTGGCAGAGCATATTAATGGCGATCCTCTGGATATTTCAAACGAAGCATTGGCAATACAGTCACTACTGGATGATATAAAGAAAACAAACAATATCGAAGCGCAGTTCCACCCAATGTTGGAAGCGATCTCCATCTTGCAAGGATTTTTCCCTGAAGATGTAGCCCCATTATTTCAAAGTCATCCGCAACTTGGCTCCGGGTGGGATGAGGGCAAGGTGAAAGAGGAGTTTCTCAGATTGAAAGATATTAAGGTCGGTCCCGGCGGGCTGGTGGACTGGGATCGCGATAAGAAATATTGGGCGATGGACGAGAGCACACGTGACCTATTCGAGAAAGAATTCCAGATGCGCGACCCGAAACTGTGGAAGAAACTGCACTGCACGGCGATGGAGATATATCGGGAGTGGGGGCAGAAATACAACTCGGATACATATCGGAACAAATCCAACTATCATCAGCAACGCCTGCAATCGGCTGGAATGAATTGCAGCGATCTGGAGGTTTGAGCCATGAAATCACACGAATATGGAATAGAATATGCCAGCGCCCGCGCTACCCCTGAATTGGTGGGCCGCAAAGAAATCTTGGGGATTATCAAAAAGGCAATCGAGAGCAAAAACAGGAAGCCACAGGTGGTCTACATCACCGCCAAGGGTGGCATGGGCAAGACTCGTCTGCTTGAAGAAGTGGTAAAGTTTTGGAATAAACAAAGCCGTTTACAGAAAAAAACGAATATCCTGGTTGTTAGCCACCTAGTGGACCTGTACCATACCCATACGCATAACAAAGATGGCTTGATTGACGAGATTGTGGATGCCCTGGACAAAAAGCATTTCAAGAAATATTTTGAAAAACGAGCTGCTTTCATACACAAGAAATATGAGATGGGCGAATCACCTGACGATTTGCGACAAGAAATGATTGATGCTTTTGTGGGAGAGTTGAACGAACTAGCCCGGAAGTATAACAAAGTGGTACTGGTATTCGATACAGCTGAAGTGTTGCACTTTCAGATGGATCCGTCTCAAAAAGCCTTGGGGCCGGCACAACACCTTACCGATATAGCATTTTGGTTGACCCAGGAGTTGATAAGCAGGTTGCGGAATGTCACGGTGTTGATTGCCGGACGTCCGCCGAAATCGTCAGACCATTTTTTAGAGGAACTGAATAAGACCGGTACGAAGGTAACATCATATACTTTGCCGGGTTTTCAGGCTGAAGAAACCTTAAGCTATTTCAATGTAATGGCAAGAGTAACTCGTAAGGAAAACCCGCAAAGTGCCGAACGGATCCAGAGCATTCCCGAAGAGACACAGAGGGTGATTCATGACCTGACGCAGGGTGAGCCTTTTGTGCTAGCGCTGTTGATCGACTATCTGGCAATCACAGAAGAGCTACCTTCTCTTGAGACAAGAGATCCTAAAGGCTTCCGTGAGGATTTGGGAAACCGGGTTATAGAGGCAATTCAGAAATGCTTGCGTCCATCGGATGAGGTAGTGGAGGCTTTATCATGGGCGCCAAAAGGGATGGGCGCTCAGTTGCTTGCCTGGGTACTTAAGCATCGTCAGCCGAACGAACTGGAGATTGAAGAGGCAGGGAAAGCCATTGATGAGCTTCGCAAGCCAAAGAAACGATTGTCCTTTGTGAAGATCCGCACTGATAATCTAGTCTTTCTCCAAGATGAGATGTACAGTCTTATGAAAGAGGTACATCACAGCGAGGGGATGAAAGTTCAGAAAGGAAAAGTCGATCGCGATATTCACAATTTCTATGAGTGGAAGATTGATGAGACGCGCAAAAAAATCCAGGAACGGGAGTTGGAACTGGATGCAATACGGCATACCCCGGAAAAATTGCCCCATTTAAGCCCGGTGAGTGTTATACGCGAGGAGGAAATACTAAGCAAAGCGCACGCTCACTTGCAAGCCTATCAGGTAGAGCATGTGTATTACACCTTACGGGTGAATCCCCCAGAGGGGTTTAGGTTGTTTTTGAAATATGCTGAGGAAGCCTTCCAAAACCGTGAGGATAACCTGTGGCAGCTCTTAAAGGATGAATTATTGAGGTTTTACAAGTATTTGCCTGTGGAAGGGTTGTCCCAGATAGATATTGAAGCATATATGGGAATAATTTTGATACGAACCAGACTGGGGGAAGATCGCATTAACGAAGCAGAAAGGGTCATCAATCGTATTCGTGATACATCTGGCGGAAACCTGTTGAAACCTGGCAGTTACCTAGATCTGGAGCTCAAGATTTGGGAGACTTGGGTATTAGTGTATACAGGTAGGGATCCAAAGGATGCACGGTACATACTGAATGAAATTTTGAGGGATTTGGAGAAACTCTTACTCTTGCCTGAAATCAGCTTGGTAAAATGGCGGCTCAATTTTCTGAAAGCATCTGCCTTATATTGGCATGGATATCTGTCTTGGTCACAGGGGGAATTCAAGGATGCAGTGCAGTGGTATTTACAGGCTTTGCCGCTTTGGCGTGAACTAAAAATAGAAGTGCAACAAGCAACTACATTGAATGACCTTTCGTGGGCAGAAGCGGAGACAGGAGCATTTGAGACAGCACTCTCACATTGCAAAGATGGCCTGAAGTTGAGACGCCAGTTGGGGAAGCCTTACTTGATTGCGCTCAGCCTTAATACAATGGGACTGATCGAGATCCGATATGGGAAGCCAGAAACCGCGCGTTTCCACTGTGAGCAAGCGCTGGAGATATTCCGCCGACAGGAGGATGCGCGAGGAATTGGACTGGCGTGCCTTGCCTTGGCGGAATCCCTGCGGCGAACCACGAATACGGATCTATTTGTGTATGATGAAAAGATGAAAATTGATTATCTAACCCGGGCGGCTGAACGTGCAACAGAGGCAGTGATGATCTTTAAGGAAAAGGTAAAGGATGAGCCATTACGCTTGGTGGAAGCATATATCGAACTTGGCTGTGTGTACAGAGAATGGATACGTCAATTACATAAAGATGATCCTATGCGGAGGGATAAAATCAAGCGCAGTCACGCTGCGTATGAGATGGCAGTAAAGGTGGCTAGAAAGTCCGACTACGAATACCGTGCTATTGATGCGCTGGTGAACATGGCATGGCTATATTACTATGCTGGAAATTTCTCAGAAGCGCGGGGCATTCTTGAAAAGAAGGTGCGCAACCAGATCGGGGATGAATACTTATACACTAAGGATCATGGAGCCGAGCGCACCACCCCCAATCCCTGGCATTGGGTACAGTTGGGCAAAGCCAACGTGTTGCTTGGGATGATGTTCTTTGATGAGTATCGAGAAGCGCATGCCAAAGACTCCCAGTTGGCAGAAAAAAGGTTACGCCAAGCAGCTCACAACTGGGCTCTTTCGATGGCATACAATACACTGTACGGAAATAATTTCCGTGATTTTAACAAGGGGCGTGAGGATGTGTACAGCCGTCTTGCAGAACTCAACATTCAAGAGATGAAATGGGTCAAAGACAGTATGGAGCAAACACATAGGGAGTATCATATTCCTGGCGAAGGAATGGCTCTTGAGCAATTGCTAAAGGAACGGTTCCAGATATAAAACGCCGCGAAAGGATTCAATTTGATGAAATTATGAACACACAAGTTGCAAAATTCTTGACAGCTAATGATGCGAAGTTCAAGCCCCAAGAAGAGCAATGTAATTGTGCATGTGCTGGGTGGGTTGAAAAAGCTTCCCGACGGTGGAACTTGAACGATGTCTATATACGTGCCTTGGAATTCCACTATCAGAAAATCGGATGCTGTCATGAGTTGGCTTTTACCTCCCAACTGGGAGGGGGAGCGGCGGTCCTCACATCTGCGGGTTGGGGTGTGCTGGATTCGTTTCGCGATCCAAGACAAATCACGCCCCAGGACGATCAGGAAGTTGTCAGAAAAATGATTGATTTGGGCTTCCTAGTAGTGGAAGATGTTGCACAAAAGATGGAATCGAAACTATCGGTTGCTACTCTAAGTGCTTGGCTCCACCTCACCGACCGTTGTAACCTACACTGTTCTTATTGTTACCTTCCTCACGTCCGGGAGGATATGTCTCTTGAAACTGGACGCGCGGCCTTGGATGCACTATTCCGCTCGGCGGTTGCTGGTCATTTCAAGCAAGTGACGGTCAAATACGCAGGCGGAGAGCCACTGTTGCGTTATCCCTTGATCATTGAACTACATGGGTACGCTGAGACGCTGGCAGAGCGGTATGGACTAGTACTGGAGGATGTTGTTCTTAGTAATGGGACATTGCTGACCGGTGAGATCTCTACTATGCTAAAATCACTGGATATCCGCCTGATGATTTCGCTTGACGGGTATGGCGGTTATCACGACCGCCATCGTCCCTACGCGGGCGGACGCGGTTCCTTTGTGGATGTTGCCGAAGCTGTGCAGATTGCGCTGACGGAAGGTATCACCCCGAATATCTCGGTCACGGTTAGCAGCCGTACAGCGGAGGGCCTGCCCGATATCTTGGCGTGGATTTTAGAACGTGATCTACCATTTACCCTGAACTTTTATCGCGAGAATGAGCTTTCTGCCTTTCATGAAGACATGCGGCTGGATGAAGAAAAGATTATCAACGGCATGCTAGCGGCGTTCAAAGTTATCGAAGATAACTTGCCACGCCGCCCCTTCCTCGGCGGGATTATTGATCGTGCCAACCTGTCCGCCTCGCACACGCATACCTGCGGTGTGGGGCAGAATTATCTGGTCTTTGACCAGAATGGACAGATTGCCAAGTGCCAAATGCAAATTCGTGAACCGATCACTAATGTCCATGTTGCTGATCCATTGGCTGTCATTCGTACAGATCGGAGTGGAATTCAGAATATTTCAGTGGAAGAGAAAGAAGGTTGCAAGACCTGCGAATGGAAATATTGGTGCGCGGGTGGGTGTCCGCTGGCAACGTATCGAGCAACGGGAAGGTACGATGTGAAATCACCGAATTGCAATATTTACAAGGCGCTCTATCCAGAAGCCTTACGATTGGAAGGTCTAAGATTGTTAAAGTATCAGGATGACCCTGAAATAGTTTTGAAGTTATGAAATGGGTTTAAAAAGTAGCAAAAACCTTTTTCTTTCATGCATGGTGATTTCTAACAACTAGAGGTCGCCATGTTGTATTTAATTGCGTCATTTAGATTGACAGGAAGTGCTATTTGATCGTGTTTAGTAGGTTGAATAAATTTGGACGACTGATTTTCCGGAAAATAGTTTGGGATTTGGATATCTATTTTACGGCTGCCCTCAATGAATATCGTCTCACAAGGGGTATTATCTACCATTTTATCGGGATCATTTTAGATGAAGCGATACTATGTAAGGTATTTCTATAACCGCTCGTGCGAGATCACTCGTCTGCTGGGATGCTCCTGTCGTTTGCCGTCATTCAGCAGCTTATAAAATTTCCAAAGCCAGGGTTTCCCCTCTTCCCTAAATGAGGGGAATGCGGTCCAACTCCCGCCAGCTGATAAGCGTTCCCGATTTTGTTTTCATGGACTGTTCTCCGCCATAAACCACGAAACCTTGCGTTTCAGGTAAACCGGCGATTTGATGCCAATATTCAAGATTATCAAAGTAGCTATTGGACAGCGTTTTTCCAGATTTGATCTCCACCGGCAGGATGTTTTCTCCATCTGCCAGCAGACAATCAATTTCCCTGCCATGATTATCCTGCCAGAAGTAGGGCTGGCGGTATTCTCCGCGATTGAAATCACGCTTGATAAACTCGTTGAGAATCAGGTTTTCAAAGAGCGCGCCTTTCATGTAGTGCAGATTGACCTGGCTTTCATCACGAATCCCCAGCAGGGAACAGGCAACTCCTGTGTCATAAAAATATAGTTTCGGAGTCTTGACCAGCCGCTTATTGAAATTGCGGTGGAAGGGCTGTAAACGATACACAATATACGAACTTTCCAAAATGGACAACCAGGCTTTGGCTGTGTTTGGGCTGATGCCGGCGTCGTTGGCCAACCCTGTGAAGTTGAGCAGTTGTCCAGCGCGTCCGGCGCAGAGTCGTACGAATTGGATGAAGGTGTTCACATCCCCGATATTTTTCATCAGACGTACATCCTTTTCGATATAGGTCTGGATGTACGATGTATAAAAATCTGTTGGGGCAATGGAACGGTCGTAAATGCGCGGATATTGACCTTTGAAAATCAGGCTTTCATATTGCTCTGCAGTGGGCTTCAATTCTGTCAGGGAAAACGGTAATAGATGCAGGACGGCGGTTCTTCCGGCCAGTGTCTGGCTGACCTTTTCCATCAACAGAAAATTGGAAGACCCGGTCAGGATGAACCGGACGTTCCGGTTTGCATCCACAATCCCTTGAATGTAGGAAAACAGGTCCGGCGTATTTTGGATTTCATCCAATATGGCGCCGGAAGGATAATTGGAAAGGAACCCGCGCGGATCGGCGAGCGCAAACTGGCGGATATCAGGCTCTTCCAGGGAGACATAGGGCATGTCTGGAAATGCCGCTTTGACCAGTGTTGTTTTTCCGGACTGGCGGGGCCCCGTGAGAGTGATCACCTGGAATTTTTGCGCGAGGGCGAGCATCTTTTTAGCAAGCGTTCTTTCGATCATGGCAAAACTCCGGAATTTATTGGGGATTCTGTATCGGTATCATAGCACGTTTTGTACAAATCCGCAATTAGAATGCGGATTTGTACAAAACTCTCTTGGATTGGAAAAAACACCGAAAACAAAGGAGATTATGATAATCACGATTATCTTACATCAGCCCTGCCCGGCGGAGATGGTCTTTAAATGCCACACTTTTACCGAATTGATCGAGAATCGCGGTGAAACGCCGTTGGAATTGGTTCTCCTGGTTTTTGTATTGTCCCAGTTCAAACA
Source organism: Chloroflexota bacterium (assembly GCA_049324715.1). Lineage (GTDB taxonomy): Bacteria > Chloroflexota > Anaerolineae > Anaerolineales > Villigracilaceae > Denitrolinea. Next base: position 52,491 of record JBMOMR010000051.1, read on the forward strand.
GGTCTCGCAAAAGCTGGGTCGCTTCATCATAGGCTTTGGCACGTTTTTCCTGGCAAAGGGACGCGATCTCTGCCCATGTTTCTTCCTGACGTAGACTGAGTCTTTCCAACTTTTGGATCCGTTTTTGCTCCGCTTCCTTCCGCGCCCGGGCTTGTTCCCGTTTCTTTACTTGATCTCGCAGTTGGAACAACTCAGCGAGCGTGCGCGCCGGCGCTGGTTTTTGTCCTGGTTCTTGATTGGCTAATTGAGCCAGGCGCTTTTTGAGGGAGACAAGCGCGCCTGGTTCTCCACGCAGCATATCGCTGAGAACCGACTCCATTTCTTCGCGCGAAAGCTTGGAAATGAAGGCGGCAGGATCTGCCTCAGGAGTGGTCCCGGCTTGTTGGGACGAATCCGCCGCGGCGGCGACCAGATGCGGATCGATTCCGAAGAATTCGATCAATGTTCGCGTGCCCGCGTCCAATTGATGCAATCCGGGCGGGACCGGCGGTTCTTCGATATCATCCGCATCTTCTGCATCCTCCCCCATCATGGATTTGAGCCAGGTGAGATACAGGGCGCGATAGTCGCCTTGCATGACCTGCTCGCGCAGGGCCGACAGGCGATCCAACATCCTGCCGGAGTCAACATACTCGAGGTCATAATCTTCATTACAGGATAGTTCGAGAATGAGGTAGTCGCCGCGTGTTTCAAGGCGAATGTTTTCATCGTCAAGATAGGATTCAACCGCTTGTGGATCCAGCAGCTTTTTGGGGATGCGGAAAATGACGCGCCGGTATCCGAAATTGGAGTCGTAGATGAAGATATCGAAATATTTAAGCAGGATTTGCTCGGGGTTATGCTTGAAATCTCCCCATTGATAGGTGACAACAGCACGCATAGAACTGACTTCATCCATGTGGCTGGAAAGATTTGCCACTTCATCCAATTCACGCTCTGTAAGCGGGCGATCTATTGCTTGCCAGCCGTAGTATTGGTATTCGCTCATGAAATGTTTCCTTTCGTGTCAATGGCCAATAGTACTTTCGAGTTTTCTTCTGTTGATGTGTGGTTAAGGTGAACTGGTTGAAGGCCGAATTGGTAGTTCGTCACTTTTGGGCTATTGGTGACAATCTGCGAGATGGATGCTGGCATTGCGTTATTCATAGATTGTGTTTTTGAACCAACCTCCACTCCAACCCGGTAAAGCGTTGTGCTACCTTGTTGTTGCGCACTGCCATGCCGATGGCGCGCCGGCTGCCGGTCAACACGCATAATTGGCGGGCGCGCGTGATGGCGGTGTAGAGTAGGTTGCGTTGCAACATGGTGTAATGCTGGGTCACAACCGGCAATACCACTACCTGGAATTCCGAGCCCTGGGCTTTGTGGACCGAAATGACATACGCCAGTGTGAGCTGGTCGGCTTCGCTCCAGTCGTAGGATACCAGGCGTCCCTCAAAGTCCACGGTCAGCGTTTGTTCGATCATATCCAGGGCGCGGATGAAACCAATGTCTCCATTGTAGACATCCTTGTCGTAGTTGTTCTGGATCTGCATGACTTTGTCGCCCAGTCGGAAGACCGTGCCATACAGCCTGCGCTCGGGTTTGTTCTTTGCCGGTGGATTGAGTTTTTCCTGCAGGCGGTCATTCAGGATGCTCACCCCCGCAGGTCCGCGGTAGACGGGAGACAGAATCTGGACATCTTGAACGGGATCAAAACCAAACTTGCGCGGGATGCGTTCGGTGACGAGATCGAGCACCCAGTCCGCGGCGGAGGCGGCATCCTCGGCGGGAAAGAAAAACAAATCGCCCTCCCCCTGTGAAAAGACAGGGAACTTGCCTTGGTTGATCAGGTGGGCATTGGTGATGATCTTTGAATTTGCGGCCTGGCGGAAGATGCTCGTCAGGCGCGTCACCGGCGCGATCCCGCTATGGATCAGGTTGCGCAGCACATCCCCTGCGCCTACTGATGGAAGCTGATCCACATCCCCGACGAACAATACATGTGTCCCTGGTCGTACCGCCTTGAGCAGGTGGTGAGTCAGCAGGAGGTCCAGCATGGAGGCTTCGTCCACCACCAGAAAGTCGAGATCAAGCGGATGTTCCTCATTGCGCTGGAAACCTTCCAGCGGGGAGAATTCCAGCAGGCGATGGATGGTGCTGGCCGGATACCCGGTTGCTTCCGATAAACGTTTGGCGGCTCGCCCGGTTGGAGATGCCAGGGCAAAGCGTTTGTGTTGGGCGGCAAGCGTGACGATCAAAGCTTTCAGACAGGTGGTCTTGCCCGTGCCCGGTCCGCCGGTCAGGATGCTGAGCGGTTGGGTCAAGGCCATCTGGATGGCGGCCTGTTGTTCATCCGATAGGTTCTCCACCGAAAAGAGCGGTTGGCTGATGGCGCCCGAGGGCATGCTGGCCAACTCGTTCAAACGCTCCGCCACGCCTCTTTCACCGAAGTAAAGCGGCGTCAGGTAGATCACTGGCGTGCCGTACATGGCTTTGGATTCGGAAACCCCGTGCGTGTTGGCATCTTTTTGGTTGGAAGAGAACGGGACGATATCGGGACGGATGCGGTCATCCTGCGCCAGGCGTTCCAAGGCTGGCGCGATCAATTCCGCCGAGGCGCCCAGCAATTCCACCGCCCGCTGGGACAACAATTCCCGCGGCGCATACACGTGTCCGTCATTGATCATTTCGTTCAGGGCGAAGACGATCCCGGCCTCGATGCGGGAGGGATGGTCAGCAGGCAATCCCAGCGCCTGGGCGATGCGATCGGCGGTCTTGAATCCCACGCCGTAGATGTCGCGTTCGAGTTGGTATGGATTATTCTGAACAGTGGTGAGGGCGGAATCGCCGTAGGTTTTGTAGATCTTGACCGCCAGGTTGGTGCTGACCCCATGACCGTGCAGGAAGATCATGATCTCCTTGATTTGTTTCTGTTCCTGCCAGGCTTTTGTGATGCGAGTGGTGCGATCCAACCCAATGCCGGGGACCTCGGGGAGTCGTTCCGGGCTGTGCTCGATGATCTCGAAGGTTTCTTCCTTGAACTGCCGGACGATGCGTTCCGCCAGCCGCGGACCGATGCCCTTGATCAGTCCCGAACCGAGGTAGCCCTCGATCCCGGCCAGGGTGGCGGGCAGGGTCTGTTCGCAGACTTCAACTTTGAATTGAGCTCCGTGTTTAGCATGATTGTCCCACTGGCCCTGCAAGCGCAGGTGTTCCCCAGGCGAGACTTCCGGCAGGTTTCCCACTACCGTGGCCAGTCCATCGAAACTGAGTTTGTTCTTCGGCGCGGCGGAGTAACCTCTCTGCTGGTCCGGGCGCAGGCGCAGAACCGTGTATCCATTTTCGGGATTGTAATAGGTGATGCGTTCCACCGAGCCGGAGAGAGCGTCCATGACGATAAGTATACACGGGCGACATCCTGTTTTTGATTTTTGATAACTACGATGTTGCGCGAATGGGGGAGAATGCGACGGCAGTATTCAAACATTTTTAACGACACAAAAACGATACCCCACTATTGCTGGTAATAAACTGTTGCCAATTATGCTTACTGCATACATTTTGTCCGTTTGCGTGACAAAAACGGCGTATTACACCTTACCAGAAAAATAGAAGAATAGGAGAAACCTTTGGCTGCTACTCAGGTTTTGATCGGCATTCTTGCCGTGATCGCCGCAAGAATCGCGGCGAAGAAGAATCAAAAGAAGTGAACAAATTTGTTCGTATAAAAAATTGGCCGAATTAGAAATGTTAGAATGCCAAAACTTTCGATGCAATTTTGGAGCCTGTAATGACCGATCGTACAACCGACGATAAGGATCCTGTTGTTTACAGCTCGCGCCGTAAACGCAGTCTCCATCGCAAGCGTTTGATGGATATTGATAAATCTGCGAATCCGGACCAACTCCCGCCTGGCACACCCATTGCGGTCTATTCGCGTGTTTCAAGTGACGAGCAGGTGCATGGGTATTCCCTGGAAGCGCAGGTCAATGCGTGCAAAGCGTTTGCGGCCCAGCGAAAGTGGAAGATCGTGAAGTTCTACTCCGATCCGGGCCATTCCGGGAAAGACGACAACCGTCCCGCCTTCACCGAGATGATTACGCATGCCAGCGGGCAGCATTTCAAGGCTATTATCTTCCATAAGTTGGATCGCTTTTCCCGAAATATCGAGAATACGTTGCGTTATTTTCGGGACTTGAATTCGTACGATGTGTTGATCGCCTCGGTAACGGAAGATTTCGATTTTACAACTGCCCAAGGCAGATTGGTTTTTCGTATGATGGCATTATTTGCCCAGTGGTATTTGGAAAACCTTTCCGCGGAGGTGGTGAAGAGCAAGGTGGAGATGGCGCGTCATGGGATTCAAAATGGTCCGGTTCCTTTTGGGTATCTGAAGGACAAAGAGAAAAACCAAATCGTAATTGTGGAAGAGGAAGCACGGTTGGTCAAAGCCGCCTATGAATTGTATGCAACCGGGAATTACACGGATCAGACAATCGCTGATTTTCTAAACCAAAGCGGGGTGAAGACGCGTAAGGGAAACAAGTGGAGTAAGGATACCGTTACCGACTTTTTGCAAAATGAATTCTTCTACGGGAAAGTGGCCTATCGTGATCAACTGTGGCCGGGTCGCCAACAGCCAATCATCACCAAGGATTTGTTTGACCGCGTTATGGAAGTACGCTCTAAACATGCTCGTCGGCCGCGTTCCTACGTTGCATTAAATAAGGTGCGCCGGCCAAACCTACTGCGAGGGATTGCTTGTTGTAGCCAATGTGAACGACCGCTTCGATTGCAGTCTTCGAGACTATACCGGTATTACACAGAAACATCCCGTTATCGCGGGAAGGAATGTGAGTTTTCAAATGGTCGGGTACGGATGGATTTTCTGGAGCAACAGGTAATCGAAATGCTGCGGGGCGTCCGACTTCCGGAAGCCTGGCAGAAAGAAATCGAACGGTTGGTGGAAAACATGGATGTTGTCCGCAAGATCGAAAACCGCCGCTTGGAAATTGATGAAGAACTGCGCCGCGCAGGGCGGGCATTTGCGGATGGAGCATTCAACGAGGAAGACTATGAACGCCGGCGTAAAAAACTGATTGCTGAAAAAGACAGCCTGATCGTGCCGGATGGCGCCAGGGCAATCGAAATGGGTATGCAGTTGGAAAATATCGGCGACTTCTTTGATGAAGCAACAGATGATGAGAAAAACAAAATCCTGCATCTGTTGTTTGAAGCCATCTATTTCGATTTTGATCAAAGGCGTGTTGTGCGATTTAAGCCCCACAAGGATTTCGTCTCGATCTTCCGCTTGGCCTCTTCCTTAACCGGTTGGACTGAAAAGGATGGCACTGTTTTTAGCGTAACGCCTTAAATCGTTGACACATAAATTGCCCGGTGCTATACTGCGCGAAGTTCGACCAGTAAGGCAGAATTGTTGGTAGATGACCATCCAACGGTTGTCTGCCAGAAATTGAATATCAGTTTGTAGGGATGTCCTTAAAAAGTTGGGAGCCCACTGTGATGAGTGGGCTCCCGATTGGACAAACCTAGCGTCTCAAGTTGTAAGTTTGTCCATTGGCGGAGAGGGCGGGATTCGAACCCGCGAACCTTTGTGGGTTACACGCTTTCCAAGCGTGCGCGCTAAGCCAAACTACGCGACCTCTCCGTGACAAGCGGGCGAATTATATACCAAGAGGTTTTATAGGGCAATGCTCATTTTACAGGCAACGTGATGATGATCTCCAACCCCTTGCCCTGCTCACTCTCCGCGCGGATCTGTCCGCCGTGGGCGAGGACGATGGATTTGGCGATGGCGAGTCCCAGCCCCGAACCGCCCTCGTGGCGGACGCGCGCTTCGTCGGCGCGGTAGAAGCGGTCGAAGATGCGCGGCAGGTCGTCGGGGGAGATGCCCGGGCCAGAGTCACGCACGGAGAGGGCGACCCCGTTCGAGGTCCCGTGCGCGGCGAGGGTGATTGTCCCGCCTTCGGGTGTGTGTCGCAGGGCGTTGTCGAGGATGTTCGTCAGCACTTGCGCCATTCGTCCAGGATCCACTTCGAGGTCAGGGAGAGGCGAGGCGGTGTCGAGGTCGAGTGTCAGGTTTTTTGTCCGCGTTTGGAAGCGGTAGAGAGGCGCCACTTCCTCCAGCAGTTGGGCGGGAGGGATGACCTGCGGCTGGATGGTCAGTTCACCCGCGTCGGCGAGGGAGAGGGTGCGGAGGTCGTCCACGAGATGCTCGAGGCGCGTGGCCTCCTCGCGGATGATCTCGAAATTTTCGCGCGTGGGCGGAAGCACGCCATCGTGGACGGCCTCGGCGTGGCCGAGGATGAGGCTGAGAGGCGTGCGGAGTTCGTGGGCGATGTCGGCGGTCATCTGCCTGCGCGCGTTGACGGAGCGCGAGAGTTCGGCGCTCATTTTGTTGAAGGCGCGGGCGAGTTCGCCGAGTTCATCGCGCGAGCGGACGGGGACCTGCTGGTCGAGGTCGCCTTCGGAGACGGCGTGGGTGGCGCGTGTCAATTCGCGGATGGGACGCGCGATGGTGCGCGAGAGCAGAATGCCCAGCAGGAGCGCGAAGAGTCCCGCGCCGAGTCCGCTGTAGAGGAGGAAAAGGTTGATGCGCTGGATGAATTCCTCTTCGCGCGGTGTGCCAGGGAAGGGTGCGCGTTCCATGACGAGGATGCCGACCGTCTGCCCGTCCGCTTCGATGGGGATGCCGAACTTGAATTCGTGATTCGGGATCACATCCCCCGCGCGGAATCCGACGCCGTTGAAGAGGGCGTAACCGTTCTCGTCCGCGATGGTGAATGATGGATATGGCATTGCCCCTACGGCCTGTGCGTCAGGCGCAAAGGCGTCCTGAACGCCATCCCACGAGCCGTTGGCCTGATAGTAATTTGCCAGTGCGGTGACGAGGTCTTCGCCGCGTCGGTTGGTGACGAAGCGGGTGAATTCGTCGCGCGTGTTCTGCCGCGCCAGCAGGATGACGATAAAGATGCTGACCAGCCCGATGGCGAGGAAGCCGAGGATGAGTTTGAGGGTGATGGATTTCATTCTCTGGCAAAGCGATAGCCCACGCCGTACACCGTCTCGATGTAGCGCGGGTTGCGCGAATCCGCTTCGATCTTGGCGCGCAGGTTTTTGATGTGGGTGTCGATCGTCCGCTCGTAACCTTCGTAGCGCACGCCCTGGATGATGTCGAGCAGGTCGAGACGGGAGAAGACGCGTCCCGGCGCGGACATCAGCGCGGCCAGCAGGTCGAACTCAGAGGGAGTCAACTCGAGGAAATCGCCTCGCGCCTGGACCTGCCGCGCCTCGCGGTCGAGACGGATATCCGCCACTTGCAGGACCTTCGCGGCGGTTTCGCCACCCCCCGCGCGGCGCAGTACCGCGCGTACGCGTGCGACGAGTTCGCGCGGACGGAACGGCTTGGTGACGTAATCGTCCGCGCCCAGTTCCAGCCCGATGACGCGCTCCTCATCGTCCACGCGGGCGGTGAGCAGGATGATGGGCGTGTTCTGTTCGGCGCGGTGGGCGCGCATGAATCCGTAGCCGTCCATTTCGGGCATCATCAGGTCGAGGATGATCAGGTCGGGATGTTCGCGGCGCGCGACGGTGAGGGCTTCCTTCCCATCGTGCGCGCTGACGACGCGGTAGCCCTCCTGCGTGAGATAACTTTCCACGAGGGAGACCAGCCGTTTTTCATCGTCCACTACGAGGATGGTTTTGGTCATAGGTGCCTTTTCTTCGAGTATACCAGCGGGCATTCGTTCAGAGAAAACCCGAAGTAGAACTTCGGGATTCCATATCCGATCAGGAGCCAGTCAGTTTTTGCAGGTATTGGATGAGCGCGTTGATCAGATTGGACAACATCATATTGCCGCCTCCCTGTTCGGAGCGCGCGGCCTGCGCGGTGGCAATTTGTTCGGGACTGACGGATTGTCCACCGGGCATCTGACCGGGGGCGCCGCCTCCGCCCATGTCGGGCGGGGCACCGCCGCCTGAACCCATCCCGCCGCCGGGACCCATGCCCTGACCGGGCGTGAAGTTGCTGGAGCCGCCGCTGTTGGAGGAGGACTGGCCGCGTCCCATGCTGAGTCCCATTTCCTGCAAAACGGCGAAGGAATCCTGCGGGGTGAGATTCATGGCGGTGATGGCCTTCATTTGTTCGTCGGTCATCGTCGCTTCGATCTGTTTTTCGAGTGCGTCGATCTCGGCTTGTGCGGCGGTGTCGCTGGAGATGAGTTCGCTGTAGACCTGCCAGAGGGGGAGGAGTTCCGCGGCTTGCTCGGCAGTTACGACCTGCGCGGTTCCGTCCAGTTTGAGGGTGCCGAGGACGAGCAGGGTGGGACCGTCTAACGTCTGGGCGGTGGATTCGGTCTGGGAGGTCGCGGCCGCCTCGGTTGAGTCCGATGCGCCGCAGGCGGTCAGGGTCAACGCGAGGAGGGTGAGGAGGATGAGTGTCAATTTTTTCATTGGGTCTCCAATTTGATTTCGTCATTGCGAGCAGAGCGAAGCAATCCCCGTGAACATGTGAGATTGCTTCGTCGCCTCGGTCTCGATACGTGCTTCGCACTACTCGACCATCGGCGGCTCGCAATGACGGATGGGTGCTTATTCGTATCGCAACGCCTCGATGGGGTCGAGTTGGGCGGCGCGGCTGGCGGGGTAATAGCCGAAGAACGCGCCGACGATGGCGGCTGACCCGAAGGCCAGCAAAATGGAGGAGGCCTGGATGACGGTGCGCATGTCGCTGATCAGGCCGAAGATGTACGATCCGCCCACACCGACGGTGATGCCGATCAACCCGCCGACGATGCTGAGGAGAAGCGCTTCGGTGAGGAACTGCAGGCGGATGTCGTTGGGGGTGGCGCCCACAGCCTGGCGGATGCCGATCTCGCGCGTCCGCTCGGTGACGGAGACGAGCATGATGTTCATGATGCCGATGCCGCCCACGATGAGCGAGACGCCCGCCACCCACGCGAGAAGCGAACGGAACGCGGCGGTGGTGGATTCCTGTGTGGTGATGATGTCCTGCTGGGTGGTGATGGTGAAGTCGGCGGTGTCGGCGGTCACGTCATGCCGTTTGATAAGCAGGAGTTCGATCTGGGTGATGATGTCATCGAGGTTCGCGACGGGGTCCACTTCCACGTAAACCATGCGGATGTTGTCGCCCATGAAGCGGGCAAATGGGTTGAAGGTGAACTTCTGGAAGACCACGCTGATGGGGAGGTAGACACGCGAGTCGAAGTCGGTGTTGCCGACCAATCCTTTTTCCTCGAAGACGCCGATGACGGCTAGTTTGGTGTTGCCAACAGTGATGGTCTGCCCGATAGGGTCTGCGTCACCGAAGAGTTCCTCGGCAATGGTCGAACCGAGCACCGCCACCTTGCTTTTGCGCTCGAGTTCCTTTTCGCTGAAGTAACGTCCCTCGGCGATCTCCATATCGCGTACGGATGGAAATCCTGTGGTGGTGCCGAGCAGTTCCACATCTTCGAGAGTGACGTCACCTGCCTTGATCGTTTCGCTGGAGTTCTGCTCCACGACAACCGACACCACGCCGCTGACATTATCCTGGATGGCGGCCGCGTCGTCGTAGACCAATCCGCCTGTGGGTATTTGACCAGGCCCGCCGCGCTGGAATGATCCCTGCACGAAGACGAGGTTCGAACCGAGACTGGTGATTTGTTCGGAGATGGTCGCCTCCGTCCCCGCGCTGATGGCCACCATGATGATGACCGCCGACACTCCGATGATGATGCCGAGCATGGTCAGCACCGAGCGCACTTTGTTTTTGAGAATCGCTTCCCAGGCGATGCGCATGGCTTCAGATGGTTTCATTTCGCCTCCTTGTTGTGGAGCGGAATACTCTGCGAGTACGATGTGGCATTCCGCTCTTCAACTTTTGGCGGGATACCATCCCGCCCCACGCTGTGCCCGTTATGCACCACGTTATCCACCAACCCGTCCAGCAGGTGGATCGTCCGCTGGGTGTGGGCGGCGATCTTCGGGTCGTGAGTCACCATCACGATGGTGGTTCCTTTTTGATGGAGGATTTGCAGGAGTCCCATGATCTCTTCGCCCGAGCGGCTGTCGAGGTTGCCCGTCGGTTCGTCCGCAATGACCATGACGGGGTCATTGATGAGGGCGCGGGCGATGGCCACGCGTTGTTGCTGTCCGCCAGAGAGTTCATGGGGCTGATGGTTCATTCGGTCGCCGAGTCCCACCAGTTCAAGGACGACGCGGGCCTTCTCGTCGCCTTCCGCGAGGGTCTTCGGGTTGGCGTGGTTGTAGAGCAGGGGCAGGGTCACATTGCGGAGGGCGGACGTTCGTGCCAGCAGGTTGTAGGCCTGGAAGACGAATCCGATCTTCTGGTTGCGGACGGAGGCAAGTTGCGCCCTGTCCATGTTGCTGACATCCTCGCCATCGAGGATGTATTGTCCGCTGGTGGGATGCGAGAGACAGCCGAGGATGTGCATGAGCGTGCTCTTGCCCGAACCCGAAGGCCCCATGATGGCGACAAACTCGCCCGCCGCGATATCCACGCTCACGCCTTTCAGCGCGGCTACGCTCACGTCTCCCATTCCGTAGACTTTGGTCAGGTCAATGGTCTGGATGATGGTTCGCTGGGCGGTCATTCTCCCTCCGTGACGACGATCTCGCCCGCTTCGAGTCCAGACAGGACTTCGGCGTAGAGTGTATCCTGAATACCGATCTCCACCACGCGTTCGGTGGGGACGCCGTTTTCCATTACGTAGACGATGTACTGGTCGCCATTTTTGTTGAGCGCTTCGAGCGGGACCAGGACGGCGTTCTGCGCGCTTCCGCCAGTGACATCCACCGAGGCGGACGTACCCAGCGGAAGGTTGAATGAATCGTCCACCGCGTCGAGACTGACGATGGCTCGGACGGAGGAAGTCCCGTTGGAGGAGTACAGTCCCGGATCCACTTGGATCACCTTGCCTTTGAACGTGCGGCTGGACAGGATGTCGAAGGTCACTTCCACTTCGTTGCCCACGTTGACGTTGGGCCAGTCCGATTCGTCGAGGAAGATTTCGAGCGAGGGATGCGTCAGGTCGGAGATCTGCGCGATGGCGGAGCCGCTCGTCACGAAGTCGCCCACGTTCAAGTCGAGGGACATGATCGTACCTGAAATGGGTGCGGTGAGTTGCGTGTTCGCGAGTTCTTCCTGTGCGGCGTCCAGATTTTCTTTGGCGTCAATGAACGTCGCCAGCGACGTGCCTGTGGCGTTCGCGGGGATTTCCTCACCGTTGAGTGCGGCCAGATAGATTTCCGCTTCCTTAAGCGTGGCCTTTGCCAGATCGTAGGCCGCCTGCGCCGCGGCGATGTCCGTCTCGGAGGGGGTGAAGACGTTGGTGTAGCGTTCACCGTTTTCGTCGGTGTAGTAGATTACTTTTTCCTCACCGGTGCGCGGGTTGGTTTCTGTCTCGGTAAATGTATTCTTGATGTAGGCGGGATAATCCTGCTGGGCCGAGGCGAGATTGGACTGCGCCAGTGCGACCTCCGCTTGTGCATCGGTCACTTTCTGATTGGCTTCCGCGGATGGATTGGCCGCGGCTTCCGACTGTGCAAGTGTCAGCGCTTCCTCTGCTTCGGCGAGACGTTCCTGCCAGATCTGCACTGCAGGGCTGATGAGATACTGCAAGTCGGTTCGGGCGGTGATCACTTCATCCTGCGCGGCCGCGACGGCCTGTTTGGCTGTGGCGATGGCGACAGGGGAAGTCAATTCGTCCACTGCGCGTTTGGCCTGCTCGTAGGCCAGCGTCGCGGATTCACTGTTCAGTTCGGCCAGCACCTGACCCGCCTCCACCACATCCCCCACCTGCACGTTGACTTTGGTCACCTGGCCGCCCGTCTCGAAGCCAAAACTCGCCTCGGACTGTGCGATCAGGGTGCCCGTTCCGCTGGCGTAGATGACGAGGTCTCCCTGCCGCACCACGGCGGTCTGCATTTGCGGCTGAGCTGTCTCTGCCTGCGCGGGCAGGTAGACCAGGCGATAGTAGGCAAATCCACCCACCCCGCCGATGAGTAGAATCGCAACGACTCCGATCCAGGCGAGTTTTTTGGGCAGGCTCATTGCCTTGAAATTTCCACTGAGTGTGGAGGCTTGCGTTGTGGTTTTGTTAGACATGGAACGCCTTTCTGAAAAATTCGTGAGTTCAAATATTACTGATGGTTATTTGGTTTCTATGATGCCCGTCGAAACGATGTCGCCGGCTTTCAATCCCGAAGTGATCTCGGCGTACAACGAATTCTGGATGCCGACCTCGACGGTCCGCAGCCTGAGTTGGCCGTTCTCCATCACGAAGACGGCATACTGCTCTCCTGCTTTATGCAACGCTTCGACGGGAATCAGCACGGCATTTTCCGCCCGCCCACCGATGACTTCCACCGACGCGGTGGAGCCGAGGGGAAGATTGAACGACGCGTTCCCTTCCTTGAGACTGACCACGGCTCGGACGACCGAGGTATTGTTTTCTGCATAAAGGGCGGGATCCACCCGAATCACTTCCCCGCTGAACGTGCTGTCTGGCAGGATGTCGAAAACAACTTCCACCTCGTACCCGACTTTGACGTTATCCCAATCCGATTCGTCGAGGAAGATTTCGAGCGCGGCCTGGTCGCGGTTGGCAATTGTCATCACCGCGACATTGCTGTTGACGTTATCGCCCGCCATAAAATCTATGGACATCACCATGCCTGAAATGGGTGCCAGCAGTTGAGTGTTCGCCAGTTCCAACTGTGCCGCCACAACATTGGCCTTCGCGTTTTCGAGCAGGGTCAGGGACGCGCTTTTGGCGTCCTCAGGAATCTCCCCGCCGCTGATCGCCGTAAGGTAGGTCTGCGCCTCCTCGAGCGTCGCCTTGGCCAGATCGTACGCGGACTGTGCGATGCCGATCTCCGTCTCAGTGGGCGCGTGGATCTCGGTGTAGCGCCTGCCAGTCTCATCGTCCTTGTAATAGATGATGCGAGAATTTCCCGAGCGCGGATCGGTGCGCATCTCGGAGAAATTGTCCTTGAGATAGGTATCGTAGTTTTTTTCTGCGTCTTCGAGGTAGGCCTGTGCAAGCGTCACCGCGTCCTGGGCATTTTGCACTTTTTGGCTGGCCTCCGCTGAGGGATTGGCCATAGCCTCGGCTTGTGCTTCAGCCAATGCTTTTTCCGCTTCCTGCAAGCGTTCTGTCCAAATCTGCACGGCTGGGCTGACGAGGTATTGCAGGTCTTCGCGGGTGGTTGCCACGTTGTATTCTGCCGTTGCAACGGCATCTTGCGCGGTGGCGATGGCGGCGGGCGAGGTCATCTCGTTGAGCGTACGTTGTGCCCGCTGAAGGGCCAGCGCCGCGGACGTGCTGTCCAGTTCGGCCAACACCTGTCCCGCCTCCACCACGTCTCCAACCTGGACATTGAGTTGTGTCACCTGTCCGCTGACCTTGAATCCGAAGGAGGTTTCGGACAAGGCGATCAGCGTCCCCGATCCGCTGGCGTAGAGGACAAGGTCTCCCTCGCGGGCGGTGGCGGTCTGCAACTCGGATTCGGTCGCGGTCGTCTCCGCGGGTTGGGAGAGTCCTCGAAGGTAGAGTCCGCCTCCGATAGCAGCCAGCAGGATGAGGGTCAGAATGACCGAAGCGCTTTTTCGAGACAGGTGAATCCTGTTTTTGATGGGCATGATGGTTCCTTTCCGTGCGATATCGCTTTTTATCTGTTGCCAGTATAGGAGGGCACTGTCAAGAAGAGGTTGTGAAATTGTGTGCAAATTATGGAGGGAGGGGAGGTGAATCCCGCTGCGGGCAACCTTCTTGTCATACAATTCACAATGGCATATACTCAATGAAAATCCTTCGGCGCGGGAAAGGGATACCCCATGTCCAATCTCATCGGTCAGTCTCTTGGACGCTACCACATCCTTGAGCAACTTGGCGAGGGGGGAATGGCAACCGTCTATAAGGCGTATGACACTCGGCTCGAGACGGATGTCGCTGTTAAGGTTATCCGCACGGAAAATATACTGCCGAGCGTTCTGGAAAAGTCGCTCAAGCGTTTCGAACGGGAGGCCAAGTCGCTGGCGAAATTGACACACACCAACATCGTCAAAGTGACGGATTATGGCGAACATGAGGGCAAGCCCTATCTGGTGATGTCGTACCTGCCGGGCGGAACGTTGAAGGAGCGTCTGAGAGGCGGCCCGCTAGACTGGGAAGATGCGGTGAGACTGCTTCTCCCTGTTGCCCATGCGCTGGAATACGCCCACCAACAGAACTTAATCCATCGGGACGTCAAACCCTCCAATATTCTCCTAACTGAATCGGGCCAACCGATGCTGACCGATTTCGGTGTGGCAAAACTCTTCGATATGGACGCGACTGCCGATCTCACCGGGACGGGGATGGGGGTGGGCACACCCGAATATATGGCCCCCGAGCAATGGACGGGAAACGTTGGCCCGCAAACAGACGTTTACGCGTTGGGACTGGTCTTGTATGAGATGGTGACTGGTCGCAAGCCGTACACTGCCGATACGCCCGCGGCGTTATTGCTAAAGCAGGCGAACGATCCGCTTCCGAGGCCGAGGAACTTGATGCCGAGTTTGCCAGATGCGGTGGAGAAAGTGGTGCTCAAGGCACTCGCGAAAAAGACCGAGGATCGGTATCAAGACATGCGAGCCTTTGCGGATGCGCTCGATAGTCTGGTCAATCGGAAGGGTGCTGTCATCGCCGATCAGACGAAAACCGCCATGACAGGTCTTTCGCAGACATCTGCCACGGTCATGGAAGATTTTGTCGGAGAGGTGGTCCCTTCCAAGCGCTCGGGGAGGAAGATGCCGTGGATGGCCGCGGCCGGCATAACGTTCGCATGCTGCGTGCTTGGGGTGGCGGGGATTCTCGTCTGGCGGATGGCGTCACCGCCTGTCACGTCGACCGCCGAAGTCCCGCCGATTACTTTGCCTCCTGTGATCGACATCACCGATTCACCAGCAGTTCCAGTGGATTTCACGATTACACCCGATAATCCATTGCCCCAGCCGATCACGGACACACCAATTTCCATCACCATCACGCCCACAGAAATGACCGGGGACGGTGCTGCACTGGTTAGAATTCCAGCAGGAAAATTCAGGATGGGAAGCAACCGCAGTTCTGCAATGGGGTTTTGCGAGACCTATTCACGTCTATGTGATAATTTTGCCGATGTTGGCCCGCAACATGTAGTTTACCTGGATGAGTTTTGGATCGATCAATATGAAGTGACCAATGCCCAGTTCGCCCAGTTCGTGTCCACTACGGGTTATGTCACGGATGCGGAGCGGGCTGGCGAAAGCAGGGTCTGGAATACAAGTGAAAACTCGAATTTCGTCAGGGGAGCGGACTGGCGGCATCCGCAAGGCAGTGGCGATAGCATCGCTGGGATGGACAATCACCCTGTCGTTCAGGTGAGTTGGAACGACGCGAATGCCTATTGCACTTGGGCAGGACGCCGCCTCCCCACCGAGGCGGAATGGGAAAAGGCCGCGCGCGCAAATACTCTCAACGTTTTTCCGTGGGGATCGAGTTTCAATTGCAGCTACGGAAACTACGACGATGAAACCAGAATAGATTCGTACGTTGTTGGAAGCGCAGGTTGCGACGGTTATGCGCGTACTGCTCCTGTGGGAAGTTTTTCCGCGGGCCAAAGTCCGTATGGAGTGTACGATATGTCTGGCAACGTGTGGGAATGGGTGGCAGACTGGTTCAACGCGACTTATTACAGTGTTTCCCCCGAAAATAATCCTCGTGGACCATCCAGTGGGTCTCACAAAATTCTACGCGGCGGATCCTGGTTCAGCGAGATGAAATTCCTGTACATTCCTTATCGGGATGGCGAGGAGAATTATCCTGATCACCGTGATGATATTACTGGCTTCCGTTGTGCGGTGTCGCAGTAAACAATACGGAGGAGATCATGTCCAATCTCATCGGTCAAACCCTCGGACGCTACCACATCACCGAGCAGCTTGGCGAGGGGGGAATGGCGACTGTCTACAAGGCTTTTGATACCCGCCTAGAAACAGACGTGGCGGTGAAAGTCATCCGCACGGAGCGTCTCGCACCTGAGATTCTGGAAAAATCACTGAAACGATTCGAGCGCGAGGCCAAGTCGCTGGCGAAGTTGACGCATCCCAACATCGTCAAGGTGACTGATTATGGCGAGCATGAGGGCAAACCATATCTTGTCATGCCCTATCTGCCGGGCGGGACTCTCAAAGACCGTTTGAAGGCGGGGCCGATTCCCTGGCAGGAATCCGTGCATATGCTTCTTCCCATCGTCCACGCGTTGGAATACGCGCATGAGCATAACCTGATTCATCGCGATGTAAAACCGTCCAATATTTTGCTGACGGAAAAAGGCCAGCCTATGCTGACCGATTTCGGCGTGGCAAAGTTGTTCGATGTGGACGAAACCGCCGAATTGACCGGCACGGGCATGGGCATCGGCACGCCCGAGTACATGGCCCCCGAGCAGTGGACGGGTCACGTCACCCCGCAAACGGACATCTACGCGCTGGGCGTGGTCCTCTACGAAATGGTGGCGGGACGCAAGCCGTATCAGGCGGATACGCCTGCGGCGCTGTTACTCAAACAGGCGAATGATCCGCTCCCGAGGCCGAGAAGTTTTGTTTCAGGTCTGCCCGAGGCGGTGGAGAAGGTGCTGTTCAAGGCGCTGGCGAAGGGACTCGAAGACCGCTATCAGGGGATGGGGGAGATGGTCAAGGCGATGGAAGGATTGCTGGCGGGGAAGCCAGTCAAAGAAGCGCGGCCTGTGCGAAGGGTCAAGGAAGAGACGCTGACCGCGGTCGAATTTGATCTTGGCGAGAAGACGCAGGTGGATGAGAAGCCGATCGTCCGAGGAAAGTCCACGCGAAGAGGGTGGGGGTGGGGAGTGGTGGCGGCTGGGATTGTGCTGTTGATACTTGCCGTTGTGTTGGCTTCCAAGCCGGGCGCTTTCCACTTATTTCCAACGGCGACTGCAACAGCATCACTTACTCCATTGCCGACTTTAACGATAACGCCCAGTGGCACACCAGAGCCAACACATACGCCAACAATCACTCCTACCTTTACACCAGCGTCAACCCCAACCTTCAAAGTCGGAAAACTCTACCAACCTTCCGGCATCGTTATCAGTTCAGGAAACATCAATCAACTTTCTCAGCTCACAGAATGGGGGATAGGCATGGACACAGACGTGGCATGGTCACCAAAGGGAAATAAACTTGCTGTCACAACAGAGCAGGGCACATATATTTACGACGCAACATCACTGAAAGATGTTGTGCATATTGACGGATATGCACAAACCGCCTCCTTTTCACCTGATGGGAGAATTCTCGCAATAGGCGGGAATGGAAATGTAACCATCTGGAGTATTGTTGATGGTCAACAAATAAGAGTTTTGGAACATCCCGGATTCGTGAACCGTATCGCATTCAGCCCGGACGGAAGGTTGCTGGCATCAGGCATGTACGACAGGTTCAATATACGGCTTTGGGATGTCGGTAGTGGAACCCTGATTCAAGAATTGGATCCTGATGGTGATGGCCCTTATCTGTCCGATATGGTCAATGATTTGGCATTTAGCCCGGATGGAAAAATATTGGCATCTGCCGATGGCAATGGACAATTATTGGTTTGGAACGTCGCCTCCCGATCTCTCATTGCACAACTTACCGGCCACTATGGACAGATCACGAGTGTCGTCTTCTCTCCGAACGGCCACCTGATGGCCTCAGGAGACGGGGGTGGATTACCAATTAGCCCCAAAATATTAATATGGGAAGTATCAACATTAAACATCGTGCAAACTCTTGACCTTGGTGGAGGAACGCCACAAAGTTTGGACTTTTCTCCAAACGGAAACATCCTGATTGCAGGCGACACATACGCTTTTTGGTTTTGGAATGCTGGAAATTGGGAATTGCTAAAGAAAATAGGGAGTGAAACGGGCACCTGGTGGCACAGTGCCAGAAGAGTGACTTTTAATGCTGATGGTACTGCAATATTGGCAGGAGGAGGCTGGCCGTTTAGTTATGGCAGTGGATACATCGGTATTTGGGGAGTTTCACCATAATTCAACTGAATATGAAATAATGGTTCATTATCTTAAGGAGTAAATTTTCATGCCCACCCTCCTCCTCTCCATCCCTGGACAACCCTCGCGCGAAATCAACCTCGAGCGTGGACCGTATCGCATTGGCCGCGACATTGACAACGACATCGTGCTGGAAAGCGCGGTCGTCTCGCGCAAGCATGGACTGCTCGAACTGCGCGGCGAAGATTGGGTCTACACCGACCTCGACAGCCGCAACGGCTCGCTCGTGGACGGGCAAAAGGTCAAACAGGTGATTCTGAAAGAGGGAGTCCGCCTGCAACTGGGAAAGGATGCGCGTCTGGGAGTCGTGGTCACGCTGAAGAGCAGTATCACGCCGTTGATGCCGAAACAGCCCGAGGTCCAAGCCAAGGCCGCGGTGGAGACGTTCGTCGCAGCGAGGGAGTCCACCACGGGGCTGATCGAGTTGGCGTCCGTTTTGCCGCAGGGGCAGAAGACGCTCACACTCGGGCGCGGCTCCGAATCGGACATCCAGCTCCCCTCGCCGTCCGTTTCGCGGCGGCACGCAGTGTTGCATCCCGCGCAACCCGAGTGGACGCTGGTGGACCTGAACAGCACCAACGGCACGTTCGTCAACGGGACGCGCGTCAAAGGGCCAACCACGATGAGGGCGGGCGACACGATCCAGATCGGTCCGTTCCGACTCGCCTACGAGGGACAGGGCGTCGTCAAAGTGTTCGCCGCCACGCGCGGACTTCGGCTGGACGGCCAGGCCCTCAACGTCATCGTCGGGACGGGCGCGGCGCGCA
>JBMOMR010000052.1:0-10854 GCA_049324715.1 Chloroflexota bacterium
GAAAATTCCAGCACCAACACCGAGAAATACAGCATCACGCACCAGGCGATCTCGAACATCACCGAATGGTGCTGCCAACTGATGATGGGCATGTAAATGTGCCAGGGCAGGCCGAGGTCGAAGATCAGCGAGACGATGAAGGAACCGTATCCAAGCAGGGCCATCAGGATGGCGCGCCGCAGGATGGGGCGGAATTGTTCGAGGTGGAAGATGTAAACGACCGCCGCCAGCGTGAACCCGCCACCGGCCAGCGCGACGAATCCCAGCTTGAAGGCGATCCACATCCCCCAGGGGGTCGCGTCGTTCAGCCCGGACCCGGCTCCAAGTCCGACCCCGAAGCGGATGACCGCCGCCACGGCCGCGGCAAACACGATCGCCCAAAGCCCGTCTTTGATCCAGGTACGAAGCATGTTGTTCACTTATTTCTCCTCGGGCGTTTGGTTTGTCTGCTGTTGCGCCAGTTTTGCCTGCATGCGGCGTCCGATGATCCAGAACAGGCCTGTCGCCAGCGCGGCGGTGCCGAGGGACACAACGGGAAATTTTTCCAGCCAGTTCCAGGTCAGAGCGGGATACGGATCGTCCCCCGTCGCCCCGTTGAATCCCAAAAAGTCCAACGAGACATCGGAGAGGTACAGCAGGGCGGTGCCGCCCGCTTCGAATTCGCCGAACACGGTGGGGAGGTATTTCTGCGGGGACTGGGCGATCCGTTCGTGGGCGATGGCGAGCAGGTCACTGCGCTCGCCGAAGGTGAGCACCTCTTCGGGACAGGTCTCCACGCAGGCCGGCAGTTTGCCTTCGGACAGGCGCTCGTTGCACAGGAAGCACTTCCCGACGACGGGCGCGGCCGAGTCCCACTCGTAGCGCGGAATGCCAAAGGGACAGGCCATCATGCAATAGCGGCATCCCATGCATTTGTCCTGATCGTATAGCACGATCCCCTCGGGGGAACGGTACATGGCCTCGACGGGACAGGCGGAGACGCACGCCGCGCTCAGGCAGTGACGGCAGGATTTGCGCACGAAACTCCCCTCGGGGCTTTCGGTGATCGCCAGCCAGCGATGGACGGAGAGGCCGTCGGGTTCCTGTTGCGGGATGTGCTTTGACTCCCCCAAACGGTTGGCGCTGATGCAGGCGTCCACGCACTGGTTACAGCCAGTGCAGCGCGTGACATCCACCAGAATGGCGGCTTGTTTCATATCTTCCTCCCTTCGGGACCGTGCAGGGTTTCGATCACGTCCCTGCCGCCGCGCGGACTGAGGTGCCAGCTTACCTCGCTCCCCAGTCGGATGAGCGGATAGAGGACGCAGTGCGCCACTTTCGAGAACGGGCTGACCAGCAGGAGTCCCATTCCGTTCAGGGTGTGGAACAGCATCAATCCGTCGTAGGGGATCGGGTTCCAGGCGCGTCCCGCCACGTATCCTGAGATGAAAATGTTCAGGAGCAGGACCAACAACAGGTAATCAGACAGGCGGCTCAAGTGTCGCGAGTCGGGGCGGTAGAGTCGTGTAAACAGCAGGATGGCCGCGCCGACGATGCTTCCCAGCGTCAACACATCCAGGATCGGCTTGGAGATGGCCCACCAGGAGAAACCGATGTTGTCCCGCAGGATGTCCAGGTGGTTGCGCAGGAACAGGGCAGCAAGCACGAAGGCAATGTGGAATCCGTAGGAGGCGTAACTGTAGACGCCGCGCATACGGTGTAACTTTTGGAAGGGAAATATCCAGGAGAGGGTCTGCCGCACAATCTGACCGTAGGGCAGGCGCTGATCTCCCGCGCGGCGGATGGCCGCGGTAATGTCCCAGACGGTGAGAACGACCAGGCGCAATAAACCGACTACGAATACGACCAGTATGAAGTAGAAGGCAGGACCTTTGGCAAGGAGCAACCAGGTTGGCATAATTGGACGGGCCTCCTAAGGGGAATGATTCGGAACGCTAGAATTCCATCGCGCGTAAAACCAGGTCATGCACGCCGACCACTTGCATGGGCAGTTTGTAAAAATCGACCAGTTCCCGCAGTTGTTTTTTGCAGTTGGCGCAGGGCGTGGCGACGATCTGTGCGCCGCTGGCGCGCAACTGTTCGGCCTTGGTCTTGCCCGAAACTTTCATGCGGAATTCATAGGTCTCATCCAGCGAGACCAGGCCGCTTCCGCCTCCGCAACAATAATTTACCTTTCCGTGCGGCGTCAGTTCCACAAAGTCTTTGACGAAACTTTTCAGGATCTGGCGGGGCGGGTCCAACAGCCAGCCAGAACGGGCGATGTTGCAGGGATCGTGATAGGTGACGCGTTCGGTGATCGCGTTGGGATTCAATTTCAGTTTGCCCTCCTGGATCGCCTTGTTGGTCAGGTCCAGCACGCTGACCACGGGCAGGGACTTGTCCCCGGCAAAGGCTGGGATGAACTGACGGGCGGTGCGGGCGGCATGTCCACACTCGCCGACGAGGACTTTTTTGACTTTCAATCGGTGCGCCTCGCCGACCAGTTTTTCGATGATGCGTTCCAGCACCCAGTCGTTGTAGAACAGTCCGTAGTTGATGCCGTCGAAGTATTGCGAGCCGATCGTCCACGTCGTCCCTGTGGCGTGCAGGACGGCGGCGTTGCCCATCAGGGTGTCGGCTTCCATCAGGTAGTCGCTGACCGCGGGATAGAAGATGTATTCCGCGTTCTCCTGGTCCACGGGAAACTTGACCTCGATCCCCTTCATGTCGCGCAATTCGTCCTGCAAAAATTCGAGATTGTCCAGCAGGGCGGGCAGGGGAATGGCGGATGTGTTTCCGCTGGCGCCCTCCAGTTGTTCACGTACCGAAACGACCAACCCCTTGGGCGCGATGCCCGCTTCGCTGAGGATGTACCGTCCGAGATGGGTGATCAGGCCATGGTCGAGTCCCATTGGACATTCCAGCGTACAGCGGCGGCAGGCCAGACAGCGATAGAAGCATTCGGCCATGTCGTCGATCTTTTCCTCGCTGAGCGATTCGCCTTCCAGTATTCTGGTCAGGAACTGTCCGCCAGGGGTGAAGTATTGACGGTACACATCCAGCAACAAATGGGTGCGGTGGCAGGGGATGTCGCGCAATTCTCCCGATGCCTGATACACCTGGCAACTGGCTGTGCATCGTCCGCATTTGGCGCTGGTCAGCGCGAAAAGTTCCACGATGAAGCGGTAGTTGCTGTTTTTCAGGATGGCCGCGAACGCCTGCAGGAATTTCTCGGCGCGATTGCCGTCCATACGGACGGGCTCCACGTGAAAGAAATGATGGTTTTCTGTTTTGGGGGGATTCTTGGTATCGGAAGAGACGGCCATATTGATTACCTTTGCTGGATATTGGATTGGTCTTGTCACAGCAAAACAAAACAATTGGCTGTCTTCGACAGTCAATCGCCTTCATTATAGAGATTTTGGAAACGGGGAAGGCTAAGACTTGTTTTAATCAGTCTAAGAAAAGTCTTAAGGGATTGCAGTACAATGAAATTATGCAAAAAGTAAGCGACCTGGTGGATGTCGAAGCGCCATGTGAAGAAGTGTTCGCGGTCGTGGCGAATATCGAACGCCGCATGCAACTCAGCCCGTTATGGGGGCTGGGACTCCTGCTCGAAGTGACGGACAACTATCCGCAAGCGGGAAGCCGCTATCGGGTCCGCGTGACCGACGCGCCGTTCGGGATGGCGGGCGCGTCCTCCCAGTTCCTCCAGAGCGCGTTCGCGGGACTCATGCAGGTCATCTCCTGGAAGATCGGAGCCGCATCCCGCGTGGACGATGGGGGGGCTCCCGTTTCGGACGCGGAATCCCACGCGGACGAATCGCCGCCGAGAAAAAGCGCGGTTGATAGGGAGCAGGAGTATGTGGTCGCGGAGTACGAGCCTCCTCACCGCTTCGGTTATTACCTGAACGCCGACTGCAAGACGATTGTGACCTGGCGCTTTCAGAGCATCCCGCGCGGGACGCGCATCCACTACGAGGAAATTTTCTGCGATGAAAATTTGGGTGGGGAGGATTTCCTGCCCACCGTGCGCCGCGTGATTCGGGAATGGCTGGCGAACATCAAACGTTACAGCGAGTTGCGCGGCGGACGCGGCCGCCTGTTCGCAAAGTGGCTGTTGGACCGCTTCTTTCTCCGCCTGCGTCCCGACCAGCGCCGCACGGTTTTGGTGATCCTGTTTATGCAGGGAATTTTCCTGGCGATCTTTGTCGTGGCCGCCATCGGGCTGGGGATTGCAGGGCTTTTGTTCTGACCCCAACGTGAACCTGAAATAGTTTCAACGTAAAAAAACAGAGAGGGACATGGACACGTTCATCCATGTTCCTCTCTGTTGCGATTTCAAACCATCAATGGGGAATTAGGCCTTCGGTTCGTAACAGCAACGGAAGCCTGTATCTTCACTGCGGTGCATGGGCGCGGCCCAACTGCGATAGGCACAGCGCGCCTGGAAACGTCCCTCGCGCCACGAGCCGCCGCGGATGACGGATTTGCCGATCGAGGCCTCGTCCGATTCGATCATGGAGGTACAGCCTGTCTCGATCAGTTTGGGCAACAGGTCGCGGTTATGCAGGTCATAGACGTGTTCCTCGCGTCCGTCGGTGGGATCGTAGGGATACGGTCCAAACAGGGACGAGCACCACTCCTGCACGTTGCCGCCCATGTCGGCCACTCCGTACGGACTGTCGCCTTGCGGGGAAAATTTTCCAATGGGCGAAGTGCCATTGATTTTCAACTCGTCAATGTTGCTGGCGCCTTGCTTCCATTCCTTTCCCCACGGATACACGCGGCCATCGGTACCTCGCGCGGATTTCTCCCACTCTGGTTCGGTGGGCAGACGGATGGGCAGACCTGTTTCCTGGGTGGCCCAGGCGCAAAACGCGATGGCGTCGTAATAGGAAACGCCAACGACGGGATGGTCGGCCTTGTCGGACGGGTATCCATTCGTCCAGAACAGCGGCGCGCGGTGTCCCGTCGCCTGCCTGAACTGTTCGTACTGTGCGTTGGTGACGGGGTTCTTCATGATGAAGTAATCCGTCACATGCAGGGAATGGGCAGGCATTTCATCATCGTGCGCCTTGGCGTCGGTGCGTCGGTCACTGCCCATTGTGAAGTCCGCTTCGGGAATGCGGACAAAGTTGAGTTGGATGTTGGTCATGTTGTTCTCCTGAAAAATTGGAATTTGGAAAATGCCTTATTCTTCGGGAATTTTCGATGGGATTCCCATGCTCACGAGATGGTTCATGCTGGCATAACGCACCAATTCCACGGTGGTTTGAACGTTCAATTTCGTCATAACATTGGTGCGATGTACGGAGACTGTCTTTGGACTGATGCCCAGTTCGCTCGCGATCTCCTTGTTGCTCCTGCCATTCACGATCAATTGCAGGACCTGGCGTTCGCGGTCGGTGAGATGATGCTCCTCTGGCTTGGGCTGGTATCCCTCACCGGAATAATCCTGCAGTACCTTGCGTGTAACATTGCTTGTCAGATAAACGCCCTGT
Source organism: Chloroflexota bacterium (assembly GCA_049324715.1). Taxonomy (GTDB): domain Bacteria; phylum Chloroflexota; class Anaerolineae; order Anaerolineales; family Villigracilaceae; genus Denitrolinea. Next base: position 5,484 of record JBMOMR010000052.1, read on the forward strand.
TCCTGAACCTGACGGAGGGCATTCAATAGTTCGCGACGCCCGGAACGTTTGAGCACGTATCCCGCTGCGCCAGCCTGCAGAGCCGGGGCGATATATTCGCGGCTATCGTGCTGGGTCAGGATGATCACCTTCACCTTGGGAAATTGCTCCTTGATGATGTGCGTGGTCTCGAGGCCGTTCATGCCCGGCATGGAAATATCCATCAGCACCACATCGGGCTGGACTTGGCGGACAAACTCGATGGCATCCTTCCCGTTATCAGCCTCGCCGACAACGATGACGTCCTCCTGGCTTTCCAACAGCGAGCGGATCCCATCCCGCAGGATGGCGTGGTCGTCCACGACGAGGACCCTAATCATACGCAAGACTCCTTTCATGCAGCGGCACGTGGATATGCACCTGCGTCCCGTTGCCCAGTGTCGTCAGTATTTCCAGTTCGCCGCCCAGTAGTTCGATCCGTTCCTGCATTCCCATCAGTCCCAGACCGCGCATGGTTTCAGGGGTGTCCGTGTTGTTCTCTTCAAGATTTTTGTTGGCGGCGATGTTCAGTTCGCTCCAATCGAACCCGATCCCGTCATCGATGATGCTCACGCGGAAGGTCTCGTTTTCCAGTTCCAGACTGATCTCCACGTTGCGCGCCGCTGCGTGGCGGGCAATGTTGTTGATGGCCTCCTGGATCACGCGATACAGGCCGGTCTCGATCTCAGGCGCAAGGCGATGGTCGTCCGAGAATTTTTCCATCGAGGCGGAACTGGCGTTGACCGTCACGCGCAAGCCCCTGGATTCCAGGCGGGTTTCCGCCAGCCAGCGCACGGCAGGCACCAGTCCCAACTGGTCGAGCATGGAGGGGCGCAGGTCGAATATCAGTTTGTGGATATTGTCCAACGTATGCTGGGTCAGGTCGCAGATGCTTTGCAACCGTTTCTGGGTGGTGAGTTGTGCGTCCATTTCCAGGCCGTCCTCCGCTTCGTAGAGCAGGGCCGTGAGCGATTGGCTGACATCGTCGTGCAGTTCGCGGGCGATGCGCTTGCGCTCATCCTCCTGAGCGGCGAGAGCCTTGGTGAGCAGTTCGCCGCGGATGCGTTCCTTGCGCTGGACTTCCGCATACAGGCGGGCGTTCTCGACCGCAATGGCGATCTGGTTGCCGATCGCCGTGAGCAGGCTTTGTTCCTCGCTATCGAATTGCAGGTTTTCGCGCGTCCCCACGCACATACTCCCCAGGGCATAGCCTTTGGTGATCAGTGGAACATGCATCAGGGCGTTGATGCGTTCCCGCTTCAATGACTGTGCGCCGCGCCCGCGGTACGGCGACAGGTCTGGAACCACCACAGCGCGTCCCAGTTCCATCACGCCGCCGCAGGAACTGTCGAGCAGGCCCACCTGATACGCCATGCGCGCGGCGTTCTCTGAAAGTCCGCGGGATGCGCATAATTTCAATTCACCCTTGCTTGTGTCCTGCAAGAAGATGGCGACAATGTCGATGCCGGTCAATTGCAGGACTTCGTCCAGGGCGCGATTGAGGATGTTATCAAGGTTGAGGGATTGGTTCACCGTCAGCGCCACGGCGTTGAGAATGGACAGTTGCTGCGTGCGGGATTGCACGCGTTCATCCAGATTGCGGTTGAGAGATTGGATCTCCTGCATGGAAAGTTGCAGGCGCGTACACATCGTAATAAAACTGTTGGACAGAAGACCGATCTCGTCTCGACGGCGCCCCGTTTGCTTTGCCAGCGAATCGGCCAGAGTGCATTCCACCGATTTCAAAGTAGACGTGTCAAATTGAACTTCGCTGATTCTATGCGTGGCGTCTGTCAGCATCTGCACCGGCGCAATGACGCTTCGCGTGGTTACAAAGACCAGCACAAATGCTCCCAGGATCGCCAACGCTCCCAGAATGGAGGTTTGCAAGGCAAGTTTATGCACGGGGGCGAACAGCACCTCTGCATCGTGCCAGATCACAACTCCCCACGGCACATTGGAAAGCGGAGCAAATGCGATCACAGTGCCTGTCTCGTCCATTTCATTTTCAGTACAGCCCAGACAGGCCTCCACCATCGGCTTCCCTTCCACGTAGAGATTGGCGAGGATCTTGTCGATCATTTCGACCGTCAGCACCTGTTCTGTAGATGTGCTTCCCAGCACCTGTCCGCTTCCGCTCAGGATTTGGAGCGTGCCGAGGTGGTCTGAATCGAGTGAGCCGCTGGACAGGAAAACATCCGGGTTGGAAAGGTCTAAAACTGCCGCGAGCATCCCGATGGGAGTTCGATCCGTCCCGCGCTGAACGGGGACAACGATGATGGCGTAGGGACGCGGCAGCCCCTCGGTGGAAATGACGCGTTCCGCTGTTTCAGGGGTAACGCGCAGGGCGGGAATCTGTTTCCAATCAACGCCGGGCAGATCCCCGGCGGCCGCCATCAGATTGGAATTCCTGCCGAAAAGATAGACTCCCTGGATCGAATGAAAATCCTGCTGGAACACTTCCCCCCATTCGTCCAGGCTGGATTGCGGGTCGTTCATGTCAATTTGCGTGGACAGGATGGTAAGCATGCCGCCGACCTGGCTGAGAGTTGTATCCAGGTTTTCGGCCAGAATGCGGGCCCTTAACACATGCTCGGCCAGGAATTGCTGGGTGGTCTGTCGGATGGTGGTGATCCCCATAAAGGCGAAGATCGCGATCAACCCGGTCAGGCCAACCGTCACCAGCGCGCCCATTTTGTTGCGCAAACCAACATCAAACCACTTCTGCGCGATGATGCGGTCGAACCAGTTACGGATCAATTGCTTCCAGCCCGCGAAATCTTTTCGATCTTCTTTCATGGCTTCCTCGCTGGCAATGTCACGACTGCGACGTCGGCGGCCACGTGCAATAGCGTTTCTTTCCGCAGTATTTACACGTGCCGTCCTGGTCGAGGTCCTCGAATACATGCTCGAATTCGCCCATGGCATCGTACCATTCGTAGGTCCGTCCAATGGTGGTCCGCAACGGGGTTTTGGGCATGTTGAAAGCGGAACGCGACTTGGTCGTATCGTAATAAAAGAACTGCGATTCCAATCGCAGGCGGGTTCCCGTCAACGGGACGGGACCGCTGGTCTGCGGATGCAACATATCGGTCAGCCCGGCGATGAAAGACACCTGCCAACGCGGCATGGCCTTGATTTTCATTCCACAGCCGACCACGTTGGCGATCGTCTGATACAGTTGCACGTGCGTCATGTTTTCACTGCCGAGGATGTAACGCTCGCCGACCCTCCCCTTGACCGCCGCCTCGATATGACCCTGGGCCGCGTCGCAGATCGGGACAATGTTGATTCCCCCGGGCGGGATCAGCGGCGGGACGCAATGCTTGACCACTTCCACCACCATGCCGCTCGAAACCTTCCGAATGTCGCGCGGGCCGATCACCGTCGTCGGATTCACGATCACGGCTGGCAGTCCCTTGCGGACGTATTCGAGCACAATTTCCTCGGCCTGATATTTGCTATGCCCATATACGAACTGTTCAGGCTTGACGTTGAACGTGTACGACTCGTCCACTAACACATCGGGATGGATTCCCATCGCCGCGGTCGAACTGGTGTGGACCACACGCCCCACTCTGAACTGGAGGGCGGCCTCCATTACATTGCGCGTTCCCTCCACGTTGACCTGGTACATGCGGTCCACGCCCTGCTTCCAATAATCCACCACCCCCGCGGCGTGGAAGACCACGTCGACGCCGCGCAGGGCGGGGGGCAGGGTGTCGGGTTCCAGCACGTCGCCGGTGACGAATTCGAATGGCCCGCCCTCCAAAAGTTCACGCGACGCGCCGGGCCGTTCCAGGATGCGGATCTCCCAATGGCGTTCCGCCAATCGGATGGCGATGTTCGATCCGACGAAACCAGTTCCACCGGTGATGAGTGCGCGTGTCATGCCATTGGCTCAAACGGAATGGCTGTGGGAGAGAACCATTGCAACGTCTCGTGCAGGTTCACTACTTCCCCAACCACAATGATGGACGGAGGCTGGACTTCCACTGCCTTCGCCTGGATATCGGCCAGTGTGCCCACGGTGGTTTTTTGCCGGGGCAATGTGCCGCGTTCGATCACTGCCACGGGTGTGTGGGGTGGGCGGCCCGCCTCCAGCAACGATGAAACAATTTCGGGCAGGCTTTTCACTCCCATCAGAAAGACGAGGGTGTCCACGCCTCGGGCCAGTCCCTGCCAGTCGAGGTGGAGCGGCTCCGAGCCTGCGCTGTGACCGCTGATGAAAGCCACGCTGCAAGCCACCCCGCGCTGTGTGACGGGGATTCCCGCGTAAGCCGGGACGGCCACCGCGCTGGTCACGCCCGGGACGATCTCGAATCGGATGCCCGCCTCCGCCAGTGCCTGAGCCTCCTCGCCGCCGCGTCCAAAGACGAAGGGATCGCCGCCTTTCAGCCGAACCACCGTTTTCCCGGCGCGGGCATGTTCCACCAACAGGGCGTTGATCTGCGGCTGGGGAATGGGGTGATAGTCGGGCATTTTTCCCACATCGATCCGTTCGGCGTGGGATGGCGCATACGCCAACAGGTCATCGTTGGAGAGGCGGTCATGTATCACCACGTCGGCGCGTCGGAGACATTCCAACCCGCGCAACGTCAAAAGACCGGGATCGCCGGGGCCGCCTCCCACCAGGTAGACCACTCCGTTCGTCTGTTTTGTTTTATTTCCGATGTAGTTGTTCTCTTCCATAGGTCAGTGCCGCATCTCTTCCGTGAACTTGAATGATCTCGATAATGTCTGAATCCACCACCCTGAGTGCAGCCTCCAATCGCTGTTTTCCTTCTGGGAAGGAAGCGATCAACTCCGGTCGCAATTCGCCCATCAGTTCCGCCAGCACGCCGTACTCCGGGCCGATCAGTTTTTCGATGCGTTCGCGCATCCTGCGTGCCAGTGCTGGACTGTTTCCGCCCGTGGAAATGGAAATGCTCATTTCTCCACGTTGCACCACAGCCGGCAGGATGAAATTGCTGTGCTGGGGATCGTCCACCACGTTGACCAGACAGCCGCGCCTTTGAGCCTCCTGCCAGACCGCCTCGTTCACTGTCGCATCGTTCGTGGCGGCAATGACGAGGTGCGCGCCCTCCAGGTCGCCATCCTGGTAGGAACGTGGTAAAACCGTGACTTCACCCGCCTCCGCGCGACGTTGCAGTTCGGGAGTCAGCGCGGGACTGATGATTTTTACCTGTGCACCTGCAGTTATCAGACCTTCCACTTTGCGGGCCGCTACAGAGCCTCCCCCGATTACGATGGTCAGTTGCTTGGGCAATTCGACCAAGCAAATTGTGTAATATTTCACTAGATTTTTTTATCACAATGGAATATAAAAGTCAAATGATGGATGTAACCATTT
>JBMOMR010000053.1:0-10576 GCA_049324715.1 Chloroflexota bacterium
ACACGCATAAGTGCGTATGGTAAACTCTCGCCCGCTGTTAAGCTGGTCCCGTGGTGTAGCGGCCTAACATGCGGCCCTGTCAAGGCCGAGATCGCGGGTTCGAATCCCGTCGGGACCGCCAAGTTTGACAAACGCAACTCTGGCGTTCGGTGATATTTCACTGAACGCCAGATTCGTTTCTACGGTTCATCTCGCTGTTTCCGTAAACTATTTTGGCGGGGTAAGGGCCTTGCTGGCGAGATTAATTTCCGAGTCGATTTTCGTCTGACTCCAATTCAGTTCCGCGGCTGCGATGGCTGCGACCCTTTCCAGCGCTTCCTGTCCAGGATGACCGAGCGTGCCGATCCCCGTGCGGCGGATGAGAACATCCATCAGCGTGCGCGCCATCTCGTGCCGCGTCGCATACTGGACCTGGGCGGGCATCTCCCCATCGGGGTTGAGCGCGTCGCCCAAGCGTTTGTCGCTGCGAGCGATCTCCATGACCTTGGGGAGTTCCGTCCCGTACATGCGCGCCAGATAGTCCACGGTGTGTTCGGGGAAATCACGATAAGATGATTTTGCTTCGGTCACGAACGCATCCAGATCACGGATCTCGCAACCTGCCAGATGCTGCCGCGCCGACACGGACTTTGTCTTCCGCCCAGATTTTTTATTGACTGCTCTCAACACATTCTCCGCCAGGTTGCGGCTGGTGGTGTACTTGCCGCCTTCCACGGTGAGCAAGCCCGACAAGCCATCCTGCTCGTGGTCGAAGATTTCGTACTTGCGGGAAGTCTGGTAGACGCTTTTGGTCTGGTCGTCCACCAGAGGACGCAGTCCGCCGTATGCGTAGAGCACATCCGAGTAGTGGATGAGATTCGGATCGCAAAAGGACGCGTTGATCTCCGCAATATATTCTTCGATCTTTTCCCGCGTCACGCAGAATTTATCGGGGTCGCCGATGTATTCACGGTCGGTGGTACCGATGAGCGTATGTCCGCGCCACGGAACCATGTTGCAGGTACGACCCGAGGGGGTTATCCCGCCGATGGCGGTATTGGTTTGGGTGAGTCTGCGCGTGAGGATGTGAATCCCCTCCGAGCGGCGGATGTGCTGCGACGCTTCGGTGCCGCGTGCGACACTGAGCAGGATGTCCGCCCATGGCCCTCCGCAGTTGACGATGAGTTTGCCGTGCAGGATGTGCGTTTGATTCGTGAGCAGGTCGCGCACAACGACGCCTGTGACAGATTTATCCGCGCGGACGAACTCTTCCACCCTGGCGTAGTTCGCCACGTCCGCGCCGTGTTTGACAGCGGATTTGATGAAGGCGAGCGTCAAGCGTTCAGGGTTGAAGTTGGCGCAGTCGTAATACAGGATCGCGCCCGTCAGGTCATCACAATCAATGATGGGTTCGAGTTCCATCGCCTTCTCGCGCGAAAGCAGGCGGTGAAGCGGCAGACGTTTGCTTTTGTCCCAGGCGAAGGCTTTGTCGTAGGACAGAACATCGTAGATGATCATGCCAGGCTCGAGGATGGCCTTTTTGCGTTCGCCTGTTTTGTGCAGCGACACGATGAATGGCAGCGGGTAGACAAAATTCGGCGCGATGTTTTCGAGCGTCTTGCGTTCCTTCAACGACTCACGCACCAAACCAAATTCAAAATTGGCGAGGTAGCGCAATCCGCCGTGGATGAGTTTGGACGTGGCGGCGGACGTACCCGAGCCAAAGTCGCTTTTTTCGACCAGCGCGACGGAGTATCCCTGCGTTGCGGCTTCGTACGCCACCGCCGCGCCGCTGATGCCGCCGCCGATGACGAGGATGTCGTAGGTCTTGTTGGTGGGATGTTCGATGAAACGGTTCATGTTTTTTTAATAGGGGCAAAGTGAATTACCGTTTGAGTTCGTCGGGCACATCCAAACCGAGTTGATAGCCTGGGTTCATGATGTTGTTCGGGTCGAAGTGACGCTTGAGGGCGCGCAGCACATCCATTTCATTTTTGCCGAGGAAGTTTTCGATCCACGGGTGCATAAGCCGCCCGACGCCGTGATGGTGACTGGGCGAGCCGCCCGCTTTGACCATCGCATCCACGAGGGCGGTGCGGTAGTTGACGTAATCTTCCACACTGCCCTTGACGCCGAAGATGAAGTAGAGGTTGCTGCCGTAGGGATAGAAGTGACTCATGTGGCTGATGCAGAGCGTGCCTGGCACTGAATGGGCGTAGGCGAGTACCGTGTCGTGGATGTGGTGAACGTTGTCCCATTTGACAGAGGTTTCGACGGTGTCCATGATGATGTCGTAGTCGCTGATGGCTTCGCCGATCAGGAAGGACTCGTAGCGGTCTTTCTCCCAACTTTTGGCAAACCCGCCGCCGATGTTGAGCGCGCCGTGTTGGCGGGCGATCCTGGCGATCTTGCGCTTGACCATTTTGGTGAAATCTTTTTCGCCCTCGACGGTGCCCATCAGCACGCAACGTTTCCTGGGTTTGTAGCCGAGCAGTCCGATCACTTTCTCGACGATGGGCGGCTGGGGATACATCTGGAAACCGTGATCGGTTTCGTGCGCGTCCGAGAGACGGAAGACGGCGGGCAAACCGAACTGTCCCTGACAGGCTTCGCGCACAGCGCTGACGGCGCTCTCCCAATCCTTGAACATATAGCCGAAGTACTGGCGGTTCTCGGGCATGTAACGGAAGATCTTGATGGTCACTTCCGTCAGTACGCCAAAGACACCTTCGCTGCCCTTGAGCATGTCGAGCACGCGCGGACCTGTGGCGGTGCTGGTGTAGTCGTGCGTGCTGATAATGCCCGCGGGCGTGACCATTTCCATCGCGAGCACGAGGTTGTACGGCTCGCCGTAATAGGTGGAGGCTTGTCCGCTGCCGAGGGTCAGCACCCAGCCGCCAACGCTGGAGAGTTCAAAGGACTGCGGGAAGTGTCCATTGGTGAAGCGATGCACGGTGTGGAATTTCTCGGGCGCGTCGTTAAGAGCATCCTCGAGTTGCGGTCCCATACAGCCTGCCTGCACGCGGCAGGTGTGGTTGAGTTCGTTGACTTCCAGCACTTTGTTCATGTGCGTGTTGAGCACGAGCGTCACGCCTTCTTTTTCGGGGCGGAATCCCATGTTGCAGGATGACCCGCCGCCAAAGACATAGATGGGGATTATTTTCTCGTCGCACAGTTTGACAATCTTCTGCACGTCGTGCTTGTCACGCGGATGAACCGCCGCCGCCGTGACCTCGTGCAGGACTCCGCGTTTCAGAGCGACCATCTCTTCGGCGAGTTTGCCGTAACTGTATTTGACGCGGTGGTAGTCGTCGCATTGGACATTCTCTGCGCCGACGATGGCGATGATCTCTTCGATGATGGCAGGGTTGAGATTGGATTTGGGGATATCGCGCAGGGGCTGGTTGCCGTCCTGTTTATTGGCGAAGAAGCCATCGTCAACTTTCAGGTCGCGCTTGAGTTGTTCGTAATACTGCTGGGTTGGAACTTGAATCTGATCCTGCCGCCCTTCCTTGACGATGGAACGGTACGAGCCAGGGACGGGGGGAGTGTTGGTCCAGTTGGGGGTGAATTTGGGGTGGGTCATGGGGTCTCCGTTTGCTGTCTATTTTTATGATAGCAAGGAGCGCCCCCGGCTGTCGTCAAAGATTATAAATTTTGACTATCTGGACGATGATCTATGATCTATTATCCATTGTCTGCTTTCGATACCCCGAAGGCGTCAGGCCAGTCTGTTGCTTGAAGATCATATTGAAGGATTGCTTCGATCCGAATCCCACCTGGAAGCCGATGGCGAGCGTGCTTTCCTCGGGCTGGTTCACCAAAAGGCGCCTCGCTTCCTCCACCCGAAACTGGTTCACGTAACTCGAAAAATTCATCCCCATGCAGTCGTTGACGAACTCCGAAAGTTGGTGCGGCGTGATGAAAAGCATGGCCGCCACCTCATCCAACTTCAGGTCGAACTGGCGGTAGATTCTTTCATCCTCCATCAACTCGCGCAGGCGGGCGATGATCTTCTCGCGGCTCAAGCCCTGAATGAGCGAGCGTTTGTAGCGCTCCTGTTTTTGCTCGCGCGCCACCAGTTGGTAAAAATCGGGGTAGCGGTTTTCGAACAGTAGGTAGATGATTCCCGCGATACCCATCAGCATAATTCCCAAATGAATCAACACGCGGTTGACGGAGAAGAATCCAAAAGCGATGAGGACGATATTCAGCATGTACAGGATCATGATGGCGCTGGAGATCAGGACAGGGTCGCGCGTCTGCTTGCTGGCGATAAATTTCGTTTCGAGACGGAGCAACATCCCATATTGGACGAGAGCGACGATCACGCCAAACAGGACGATGTAGGTTGCTGTGTGATGTGTTGGGTTGGTGAACACGTCACGAATCACGGCCTGACTTTGAACCTGATTCACAACGTAGAACCACGTTTCCCCGATGAAGACCAGCACAGCGGGGAGAAGTTGAATTTTGACGTGTGTGGGAATTTGTCCGCCTGGGTAGAAGAACATAAAGTAGCGGATGTAGTTGAGGGGTCCCGAAAGGAATAGGAGCGTGACGAAAAGATAGAGCAGGAAGGGATATTGCAGGTGCAGGTCTTTGGTCACGAAGTAAAGCTGCAGGGACTGGAGGCCCACCAGCAGGTCACGGATAAGGCGGAAGATGTAGGAGCGTCCCGTGTGTTTGCGCGTCAAGTGCAGAAGCGCCGTGTAGAAAGTCAGCACGGCGGCGATGGAAATGAAGAAGGACGCGAGACTCGAAAGGAGGTTCATCTGTCCACAAGTTGACAGGACGCCCTGGCGCGGTTTCGTCCTACCCGCGGCGCAAGACGGCCACGCCAGCCAGCACGCGCATCAACGCAAACAACATCAACGCAGAGACCAGCCCGAACATGTTCGCGAACAGCGGGCCGAGGAAGGAACCCGCAAGGATGGCGGCATTGAGCGCCATGTTGTACCATGCCAGATGCGCGGGACGATCGTGTTCGGGGATCTCCTCGAGCAGGTAATTGGCATACGCGCCGCCCGCCAGCCCCCACGTGAATCCGCCGAGCAATGAGACAAGGTAGAACTGCCATACCGTCCGTGAAAGGCCAAGAATGAGAGGGTAGAGCGCCATACCGATCATGCCCCAGCCTGTGACGCGGCGATGTCCCATACGGCCCACCGCGCGGTTGAGCCGCGTGGAGCCGATGAGAACCGTCAGATAGAAGAGCGCCGTCCCGATGCCGATGTTGTCGTCATTGAGATGGAGCACGTTCACATTGAAGAGCGGATAGATCGGGCTGGCAATGTAGTGTGCGAGATGGAAGAACAGCATGACGCCGACCACCTTGCCAAAGGGGCCGCGTAACACGTCGAGGCGGAGGGAGGAGTGAAGGCCGCGGGGCGAATCCGCTTCCTGGGCAGAGGCAGGCAAAGGGTCAGAAGGAAGCGAGGCTCGGTCCTTTTTCCGCGGACGGACAAAGTAAAGATGCAGACTGCTCATCGCCGCGCCCAAAAATCCGATCCCAAAGACGATCTGGTAGCCCGTTGGGAAGGCGGCCGATTCCAGAATGTAGCCGCTGAGGAGGGAACTGGCGATGAATGCCACCGAGAGGACGATGTTCCGCATCCCCGCCACGTGGGCGCGGTACTCGCTGGGGACGGCCTCTGCAAAGAGCGCGTTGAACCCCACGCCCAACGGCGTGAGGGGAATGGCCATCAAAAACGTGACGATGATCAGCGCCCATATCTGGCCCTGTTCATTGAACAGCCACGGGAGGGGAATCCACAAGGCATAACCGAGGCGATAAAAAACCGACGACCAAAAAACGGCCAGCCCTGTGTTGCGTTTTGCCACCCAACGACCAGCGGGAATGGCAACGAGCAGATTGACGACCGCGGAGGCGGCGCCGATCAGACCGATCTGGAAGGCAGAGGCCCCCAGCCGCGCGGCGTAAATGGCCAGGAAGTTGACCGCCGATCCGCTTAGGATACCGAACCAGCCAATATCGAGGTAGAGATGCAGGAAGTTGGCGCGATACTCGCGGGGAATTTCAGATTGACGAAAAAGACGGGAGAGCATGAGATGTGAGGAAAAGGTGAGAGGCGGAGGCCAGTAAGCGAATTAACTCCAGAACTGCGGGAGGTAGGTTTTGTACTCGGTCAGGTAATCATCCAGGATGTTTCGCGCGGTCTGAATATCCGTGATGACGGGGTCGAGCAGCAGGCATTGTAACGCTTTCTCGCGTGAACCTTCGGCGGCCGCGTCCACGCAGAGCTGTGCGACGGCTGTTTCGCGGCGACAGAGCTCGGCGACTGGTTCGGGCAACGCGCCCACCTGGACGGGATGGATGCCCGCGCCGTCCACGACGACGGGCGTCTCGACGGGGACTCCCAAAGGCAAATTCGCGATCTGCCCAACATTGGGAAGGTTCGCGGCGAGATGGTAATGCGTCGTCCCTCCCGCGACGTTCTCGATCATCTCGAGCGCGCCCTCGGAATCGGCCTCGAGCAGGCCCTCGATGGTCAACTCGCCATCCGCCATCTTGCCGAGACGGTCGGCCTTGAAGTCGCGAAGCGCGGACATGAGGTCCCAATCGTACAATTTGATGTCATATCGTTCCCAGGGTTTGTTGATGGGATCGATCGTCCACGGCAGGTATTCGCACAGATGCGTATCGCCAGGGATGGGATACATGCCAAAAGCGTCGAACACGTCCCTCGTCAGCGGTTCGAATTTCGGGTCCAGTTCGAAGAAGCGTTTACGGAAAAGCGGATAGAGGTCCTCGCCCGTGACGCGGTCGCGGAGCGACAGCATCCACGTAAAATGATTCAGCCCCGCGGCGCGGATATCCACGCGCGGAACGATCTGGTGTCGGACCGTCTCACGCGCGGCCTGTTGGTCCACGGCGGCGTGCAATCCCGTCAGTTCAGGCGGGACTTCGATCCCCAGGTCTTTTGCCAGTGCGACGCCCACCGCCACATATCCCGCGTAGATCTGATGACAGAGGCCCACGGCCTTGATCTTCGTGTGACGGTTGACCGCGTCGCAGATGCGGACCATCGGGTTGGTGAAATTGACGAACCACGCGTCGGGGCAGATCTGCTCCATGTCACGCGCGATCCGCAGGATCGGTCCGATGTTGCGCGCCGCATGGGCAAATCCGCCTGGGCCGCCGTTTTCCGCATAGGGTTGTCGCACGCCGTGCTTGAGCGGAATCTCGAAATCGCGCTTCCACAGATTTTCACGCGCGCCGACTTCGATGGCGTTGACAACAAACTGAGCGCCGTCCAACGCGTCACGGTGATCTGTGTGCGCGGTGATGGTCATCTGGCTGTCCCATTCGCGGTTCAGCCGTTCGGCGAGTCGCCTGTTGATCTCCAACGCGTCGGCGTTGATATCCACCAGCGCCATTTTGCTTCCGCGCAGACGTTTGCTCTGCATGAGGCTGGAGATCGTGTTTTCGGCAAATTCGGCGCTGCCTGCACCAATGAGGGTGATTGAGGTGGGGAGAGACATGCGACAATTCTAATCGAGGTTGCAATCCTTGAAGTACACAAGATTCTCCAGGGCACAGAGAAAATCCCTGAATGAAAAAGCATTAAGCATCTATAATGGACGGAGAAAATCACCTCGGAAGGTTCCCATGCAAACCGAACTCACTCAATCCAGTCCCCTGCTCCAGCCCAATGGCCGTCTCGCCCAAATCGGCTGGGCGCGTCAACCCGTCCTCGATTGCAACCTCGAGTCCGCGAACTTCTACACCTTCAAGTCCTTCCAACGCTTCCGCATCAAACGCTGGGACTACTACGCCGTCTTCAGTCCGCGCCGCTTCTTCTCCGCGACCATCGCCGACCTCGGCTACGCGGGCAACCTCTTCGTTTACACGATGGACTTCGAGACGGGCGACCTGCACGAGGAGGGACTCGTCATCCCGCTCGGAAAGGGGATCACCCTGCCGCGCAACTCAGACACGGGCGACAGCCACTTCGCAGACTCTCGCCTCACCCTCGACTTTCGGGTGGCTCCTGACCATCGGCATTTATCTGTCTCCTGGCCTGCCTTCCACAACGGACGCGGCATCTCCGCCGAGATCGACCTGCAAATGCCGACAGGCTACGAGTCGATGAACATCGTCATTCCCATTGGGCAAAAGCGCTTCTACTGGAACCGCAAGATCAACTGTCTGCCCGCCAGCGGGACGGTGAAATACGGCGACCTGACCGAAACTCTCGACCCCAAAACCTGTCTCGGCTCGCTCGATTGGGGACGCGGCGTCTGGGAATACCAATCCTATTGGAACTGGGCCAGCGCCTCGGGCTTCCTCGCAGACGGTCGCACTATCGGCCTGAACCTGGGTTGCGGCTTCGGCGACCTCTCCAAAGCTGGCGAAAACGCGGTCATCCTGAACAACCGCATCCACAAACTGGAGCAGGTCAAGTTCGACTACGTCTCTGGCGATTACATGAAGCCCTGGAAATTCACCGATACCGAAGGCCGCCTCGATCTGGTCTTCACCCCGTTCAAGGATCGTGTGGCGAAAACCAATTTGGGAATCATCACCAGCCTCGTCCATCAGATGTTCGGACGTTACAACGGCACCGTCATTACGGACGATGGCGAGAAAATCGAAATCAAGGACTTGATCGGCTTTGCAGAAGAACATCACGCCAAGTGGTAATTCCCTGAGTGCGAGTAATTACGTTCCATTTTATAGGTGACATATGCCCAATCATCTTGCCAACGAAACATCCCCATACCTGCTTCAACACGCCCACAACCCCGTAGACTGGTATCCTTGGGGCGAAGAAGCCCTGAGCAAAGCCCGCACCGAAAACAAGCCCATCTTCCTCAGCATCGGATATGCGGCCTGTCACTGGTGTCATGTGATGGCGCACGAGTCCTTCGAGGACGAATCCACCGCCGCGCTGATGAACGAACTCTTCGTCAACATTAAAGTGGACCGCGAGGAACGTCCCGATTTGGATGGGATCTACATGCAGGCGGTCACCGCCTTGACGGGGAGCGGCGGCTGGCCTATGTCGGTCTTTCTGACCCCCGACCTGCGTCCGTTTTACGGAGGCACCTACTTCCCGCCAGTTCGGCGTCACAACCTGCCAGCCTTCCGCGACGTGTTGACCTCCATCGCGGACGCGTGGAAAAATCAACGCGACGAGATCGACCGCGTTGGTGCACAACTCGTTCAACACATCCAAGCACAATCATCATCGAGCGCGGGTGCAGGTCTCGCACCCGAACACCTAAGGTTGGCAGAACAGAACCTCCTCGAGACTTACGATTGGGGCTACGGAGGCTGGGGCGCCGCGCCGAAATTTCCACAGCCGATGACGATCGAATTTTTGTTGGCGCGTTCCACCCTCGCCCCCACTCCTAAGGAACATGGGAGAGGCGCACAAGCTGCGCTCCACGCCCTCCAGGTCATGGCACGCGGCGGCATGTACGATGTGGTCGGCGGCGGTTTCTCGCGCTACAGCACCGACAATTTCTGGCGCGTTCCTCATTTCGAGAAAATGCTCTACGACAACGCGCAACTCGTCCGCGCCTACCTGCATGCCTGGCAGATCACAGGCGAAGCATCCTTCCGCCAAATCGTGGAGGAGACGCTCGAATTCGTCTCCCGCGAACTGACCCATCCTGAAGGCGGTTTCTACTCCTCGCTCGATGCCGACTCCGAGGGTGTGGAGGGAAAGTTCTACGTCTGGACAAAGGAAGAAATTAGAGAGAAGTTACTGGAGAGTAGCGACTTTTTCGAGGCCGCATACGGGATCACCGAACGCGGAAACTGGGAAGGCAGGACGGTTCTCCAGCGCGCACTGGATGACGCATCCCTCGCGTCTCGCTTCAACCTGACCGAGGAGGCGGTCGCGGCAAAACTGACCGATTGCCACCGACGCCTGCTTGCGGCCCGCGCACAACGCGTCCGCCCCGCGACCGACGACAAGATCCTCACCGCGTGGAACGGGCTGATGCTGGCCGCATTCGCGGAAGCGTCGCGCGTGCTGGAGGGACGCGGTTTGAACGAGCATGTTTCGGGCGGACACGCAGGTCCGCCCCAACAATATTACAACCTGGCTACGCGCAACGCCGATTTCATCCTCACCCACCTGCGACGAGATGGCAAACTTTGCCGCTCCTGGCGGGATGGGACAACCACAAACGCGGTTTTTCTCGAGGATTATGCTTCGCTGATCCTCGGCCTGCTGGAACTCTATCAAACCGACTTCGACAACAAGTGGTTCACCTCCGCACTGGAGCTGGCCGAGGAAATAGTTCAACGTTTCCGCGATCCAGCGGGTGGATTTTTCGACACGCCAACAGATGGAGAGGTGCTGCCTGTCCGCCCCAAGGATCTGCAGGATAACGCCACCCCCTCTGGCAGTGCGTTGGCAACCGAGGCCTTGCTGAAACTATCCGCATTGACAGGCCGCGGGGACTTTCGCGACCTGGCCGAAGCCGCGCTCCGTCAGGTGGCTGAGTTGACCGTACGCTACCCCACCGCGTTCGGACGCTGGCTCTCGGCCGCGGAGTTCGCGCAGGCGCAGGTCAAACAGGTGGCGATCGTCATCAGCGAGGATGGGCAGGATGACGC
>JBMOMR010000054.1:0-10461 GCA_049324715.1 Chloroflexota bacterium
ACGCGCTTTCCAGCGCGTTCTTCGTTTTCTGGCGGGGAAGGAGGGATTTGAATAGCATCCCCACAATGGGGACCCTCGGCTGAAACGAAAAAACGCGCCTTGCGACGCGTTTCTCTTCTGGCGGGGAAGGAGGGATTTGAATAGCATCCCCACAATGGGGACCCTCGGCTGAAACGAAAAAACGCGCCTTGCGACGCGTTTCTCTTCTGGCGGGGAGGGAGGGATTCGAACCCTCGGCTGAGGTTTAAGCCCCAGCACTCACTTAGCAGGCGAGCCCAATCGGCCACTCTGGCACCTCCCCGGGTGCGATTGCTATTTTACTCGAAGAATGACGAGCGGAGGGAGTGGGATTCGAACCCACGTGGACTTGCGCCCAACATGTTTTCAAGACATGCGCCTTAGGCCGCTCGGCCATCCCTCCGGGCGGACGAGATTTTACCATGAAACAGACCATGAACAATGTACGGGGGACCTAATCAACAGAGTCTACAGTCTATAGCTAATTCTCAATTCTGAAATCTTGAATCCTGACAGACTTGGTATAATTCCCGCCCTATGGAAAAGAAATACCACCTCTGGACCGAAGGCTGTCAAATGAACGTGGCCGACTCGCAACGCGTCGGCTCGTCGCTGGAGCATTTGGGCTACACATTTACCGCTAAAGCCGAAGAAGCCGACGTGATCGTGATGAATACCTGCGTGGTGCGCCAGTCTGCCGAAGACAAGGCGCTGGGGCGTTTAAGTTCCTTCAAACCGCTCAAGGAAAAGAATCCTAACCTCGTCATCAATCTGATGGGATGCCTCGTGGGCGTGCGCGGCGCCGAAAAACTGCGCGCCAAACTCCCCTACGTGGATGTCTTCTCGCCTCCTTCCGACCCCGGGCCGCTCATCTCCTTCCTCAGCCAGGGCGAAGTCCGCGCCATTGAAGCGGACGAGACCGCCCGCCGCTTCGGCTTCATGGACGGCGATTTATTGCTACCTGACCACGAGCGCGGCAAAGTGATCAGCGCGCATGTACCCATCGTATACGGATGCTCGCACGCCTGCACCTTCTGCATCATCCCCTACAAACGCGGCGTCGAGCGCAGTCGTCCCGTGGGCGACATCATCAGCGAGATCCGCTCGCTCGCCAAACAAGGCGTGAAGGAAGTGACCCTGCTCGGCCAGATCGTAGATCGCTACGGCAAAGACATTCCCGATGGCCCCAACCTGGCCGCGCTCCTGCGCCTCGTCCACGAAGTGGAAGGCATCGAGCGCATCCGCTTCCTCACCTCGCATCCCAACTACTTCACCGACGATCTGATGGATGCCGTCGCCGCGCTCCCCAAAGTGATGCCACACATCGAAGTCCCCATCCAGGCGGGCGATGACGAAGTGCTGGCGAACATGCGCCGCGGCTACACCCAACAGGATTACCGCGACCTCGTGGCAAAAATCCGCGCACGGATTCCCGACTGCTCCATCGCCACCGACATCATCGTCGGCTTCCCCGGCGAGACGGATGCCCAATTCATGGAGACCTTCCGCGTCCTCTCCGACCTTCGGCTGGACGTGGCCCACCTGGCGCGTTACTCCTCCCGCGAGGGGACCGTCGCCACCCGCTCGATGAACGATGACGTGACCGACGACGAGAAAATGCGCCGCTTCCGCCTGCTCGAAGAGTTGCAGGAAAGAATCGTCGGCGAGATCAACCAGAAATATCTCGGCGAAAAAGTGGAAGTCTTATTCGAGGAAAAAGTGAAGGGACGCTGGCGCGGCCGCACCCCTACGAACAAACTCGTCTTCGTGGAATCGGACGAAGATTTGCGCGGCAAGATCGAATCCGTCAAAGTCACGTGGACGGGGCCATGGTCCATGCAAGCCGCGCTTGAGCATCGGGCCGAGTTGATCTCAATTTGATTGTGGGGCGGAATGACATTCCGCCTTACTGTTCGGAGGGAAAATGCCCAACCAGATCCGCCCGCTTGCCATCTGCCTCTTCCGCGACGGGGACCGAATCCTCGTCGGTGAGGGGAATGATCCAGTAAAGCGCGAAACGTTCTACCGTCCGCTCGGAGGCGGGATCGAGTTTGGCGAACGCGCCGAAGAGGCCCTCCGCCGCGAGGTCCGCGAAGAGATCGGGGCGGAGATCGAGTCGCCCGTCTATTTGTTCACGCTCGAAAACATCTTCACCTTCAATGGCGAGGGCGGTCACGAGATCGTGATGATCTATGATGCGCGCTTCGTGGACAAAAGCCTGTACGCGCAAAAGACGCTCGCGGGGACCGAAACGGACGGCGAGCGGCAATTTCCCTTCAATGCGATGTGGAAACGGTTGGACGAGTTTGGGCCAGATGCGCCTTTATACCCCGATGGATTGCTGGATGCCTTGAAATAAACTTCCCGCCAAAAGGCGGGAAGTCTCGTGCTACAGGGAGGACAAACTGTCGTTGAGCGTGCTGAACGTGTTGCCGATGATCGGGCCGAGTAGCATGAGCACAGCGATGACAACAATAGCGACCAAAACAAGAATGAGCGCATACTCCACCAAGCCCTGACCTTTTTCGGTCAAGTGGAACTTCATGACTTTCACCTCCTTTCGCGTTGGGATGAAAAAACTTTAGCACATTCTCCGATAAAACACAACTTCCAATTTTGACAGGTCATTCCACCACATCCACGCGGGTGGCGTTGGCGTATTCGTACTTGTACTGCTTTTCGGGCAGGACGGACGGCATGGTCCAGCGGTACAGCCACTTGGCCGCGAACGGCGAAAGGTTGACGCACCCATGCGAGCGCGGCTGGCCGAAGTCGTTGTGCCAGTAGGTCCCGTGCAGGGAGACGCCGTTGTCCTTGATGTACATCACCCACGGCACACCGGGCAGGTCGAAACCGCTGGCGGTGATGTCACCGGCGGCCATGTGTCGGCTGGGACGTTTGTGGTAGGTCTCGAAGGTTCCGACGGGGGTGGTGTACGTCCCCACTTGCAGGACGGCTCCCGTGGCGGCGCGTGCTGCGAAGACCACGCGCTTTGCTTCGTAGGCCAACACCAATTGCTCGCGCAGGCGGATCTCGATCCGCTTTTCGCGCGGCGGCACGGACGGGGAAATGGGTTCCAGTTCCTCGCGCGGGAAAATGCGGACGTGCCTGGCGGGCACGAAATAGAACTGCTCGTACTTGTCGTCCAGCAGGCGATACCAGTCGCTTCCATCTGGACCTGGGACGGATCCCAGCACCCAGTGCGTGGTCTCGTAATAGAGGCGGTACACCACCTTCGACGCCGTGTCGGGAGATTCGTACGCGTCCGTGAACGGGACGCTGACCTCGCCCAGCAATCCCTCTTGTGGAATGGTTTTCACCGTCTCGTTCAAGATCGTGCGGACAGGTTGCACCCAGCCCGAATACAGATACCCGCCGTCCATCAGTTTGTACCAGACGCGGTTGTAGGCGCTGGTATCCTCGTCAATGGCGGTGTGGTCGATATTCACGACCAGGTCGCGCCAGTAGAGTTTGACGCGCTTGCCTTTGGACGAGGGAGCATCGTGCGCCCAGAGCGTGCTCGCGGCAACGCGTCCCTGAAGAGGCGGCTCGGATACGGAGGCCGGTGAAAGGCGTTGCCCTGAGCCTGTCGAAGGGTCAGAAAAGAACGAGAGCGGCTGGCCCGGGGCGAGGAGTCCCATCAGGCCAAGTCCGCTCAGTTTGAGGAAGTCGCGGCGCGAAAGTCCGCCGTTGGAATTGCCCATCGTTCTAATAGTGGACTTTGACGGTCGTCCCGAACGTGGACCAGTTGTAGAGCCAGCCCGCGTCGGCGATGCTCATATTGACGCATCCGTGGCTCATGGGCGTGCCGAAGTTGTTGTGCCAGTACGTGCCGTGGATGCCGTAACTCTTGTAGAAATACATCGTGTAGGGCACGTCGGGCAGATAGTAGCCCGGGCCGTGCATGTCGGCGTAAAGGAAACGGGCGTAGATTTTATACGTGCCAGTGACGGTGGGGGTGGCGGCCACGCCCGTGGACACGATGAAGGAGTTCACCATCACATCGCCTTCGTAGGCGTAGAGGCGCTGTGATGAAAGGTTGATGTCGATCCAGCGGGCGCCGTTGCCGCCACTGCTTCCGCTGTTGCTCGGCGGGTTGTTCGCCTGTTGCGTCGGTGCGACGTATGGCGAGTCGGTCGGGCGGATCGGCGTGGGCGTATCGGGGACGATGGCGACTTCCATCACGCCGGGCGTATCGGTTGGCAGGGGCGTTTCGGTGGGGAGCGGTGTGGAGGTGAATTCGAGCGTGGGGGTGATGCTGGGCGTGACCGTGAAAGTGAGCGTCGGCGTGAGGGACGGGGTGGCTGTCCACTCGGGGGTGTAGGTCGGTTTGGCGACCTCGGCCATCACATAATTTGATTCGAGCGTGGCTGTGGGGGCGGGGTTGCCCGCGCTCCGCACGATGGATGCCAGCGCCGAGGACTTGCTCACCGACCAGGTCGCGAACCCGATCACCACACACACCAGGCCGACCAGCAACACGATGGGGAGCAGGCGACTGCGCGGCTTTGTGGACTGCTTCGCTTCTTTCGCGGACGTTTGGCCGCGTGCTGATTCTGAATCAGATTCTTCCCCCGCGCGTTTGCGCGCCCATTCCATGGCCTTGTGCGCCCGCGCTGAACGCGGATTGATGTCCAGCGCGCGTTGGGCGTACCTCACGCTGTCGCGCGGGCTGGAGACAGCCGCTCGTAACAGCCAGCCTTCCTCCAGTTCAGGAGCGAAGCGGGTGGCCTGTTCGGCCCAGCCGCGCGCCTCGGCAATGTCCCCGCGTCGTAGGGCGTCGCGCCCGTTTTGGATGATGGATTGAATGTGGGAGGGATCGGGTTGCATATTGTTAAAGGAGGTCTGGGTTATCCTATGCGAAGTTTACCACTAAAGTCCACTTTCACAAACCAGGTTTCTCCTCACCAGCGAATTTCCACCGGTGTGCCAATCTCGGCCCAGTTGTAGAGCAGGGACGAATCGTATGAATCCAGCACCACGCATCCGTAGGAGATGGGGCGCCCGAGATAGCCCGCCCACAATTCCGCACCGTTCGGCAGAATGGGCAGGGAGTGAATGCCGTTCTCCAGTCCGCCCGCCCAGTATATGCCGAGCCAGTTGGGCATCCAGATGTTCCAGGTGGCGCCGTACGCGTTGGGGATCTTGCTCTGCACTTGGAACAGGCCGGTGCGCGTGGCGTTGTTGATGCCCGTGGACGCCACGAAACTGTAGATCAACTGGTCGTTCTCGTAGACGTACATGTGCTGTTCGGAAATGTCCACGAGGATATATTTGCTCCCCGAGTAGGACGGGGCCGCCTCGCTCTCACCGGACGGGAGGCTGGATTCCTCCACGATGGACATTTCCAGCAGGGGCGGCGTTGCCGTCGCGGTTGCGGACGGTGTTGGCGTTTCGATGGGTGTGTTCGTGGGGCTGGGTGTGTACGTGGGTTTGGCGATCTCCGCCATTACGAACGGGGCATTCAGCGTGGCGGTTGGTAATTCCTCCCCCCGCAACAGGGATGCCGCGGCTGGGGAAGCGAACGCCGTCACTGTCAGGGCCAGCACGATGAGGAGGAGCAGTCCCAACAACAGTAATAAATAGATGAGGCCGCTTCGGGTGGCAGGTTGAGCGTTCATTTCGGGAAGGGAGTCGGTTCGATATTTTCGTTATTGATAAAACACAAAATGCCTTGCACGATACCATCCGCCACCTTGTCGGTGTGACTGGTGAGATAAACGCGATCGAGGTTGAGAAAGCCCGTCTCGATGATGGCCGCGATCGTGCTGGGATCGATCTCCGAGAAGGAGTGGTAATCGGTCATGTCACCAGTGATGCTTCCCGCATGGAACGTCAGCCCGGTAACGCGCATGTAACGGTCCACCAGGCAGGCGGTCAGGCGGTTGGCGCGGTTGACGTCGCGCGTGTCCATGGCCGCGGCCACTTTGAATCCTGTGGCCTGATCGTTGATGTAGTCACACGAATCGTTGTGGATGGAGACCAGCGCCGCGGCGCGGTATCCCGCGAGACGCGTGTCGTATTCCTGCAACAGGTCCACCTGGTAGCCGCGGGCGGTGAGCGCGTTTTGCACCAGGGTCGCGATCTTCTGATTCACCTCCTGCTCGGTGAGCGTGACCGCGCCGTTCTCGTCCACGCAGACCGAGCCTGAATCGTTGCCGAGATGTCCCGCCACGATGCCGATCCGCAACGGAGGCAGGGGTGTGGACACGGCGGGTTCCGCTCCCGCGGGGCGCGGCGTCATCAACAGCGACCACTGCTCCGATAGACTGCCCATCGAAAGCCCGGAGGGCGCCCAGGCGGTGAACAGCGTGGCGAGGAAGATCGCGACCAGGATCGTCGGTCCGAGCAGATTCGCTCTCGTCGGGCGGCGCGTCCGTGGGCGGGGGGTGGATTTCGTCTCAGAACTCATTGCGTATAATAGTACTCAATTGAATGGGAAATGGCAAGGAAATAAAAAACGGGTTTCTGTCTTGACTTTGCCCTGCCCACTCGTTATGATGAAATCGAAATGGAGATTCATCAATGACTTTCGATTCCGAATCGTTTCGCCGCGCCATGCGTTCCTGGACAACCGGTGTGGCGATTCTCCTCGCCGCGCATGAAGGTGAATCGTACGGCATGACCATCAACTCGTTCACGTCGCTGTCGCTCGATCCGCCGCTTGTGACCGTGGTCTTGAAAAACGACACCCGCGTTTTCGAACTCGTCAATCGTTCGCACGCCTTCACGGTGAACATCCTGTCTGATTCGCAAACGGAAATGGCGGAAAACCTCGCTGGAAAATTACACGGCGCGGAACGGATGTCCAGCCTCGCGACACGAACGCTGACGAGTGGCGCGTCCATCCTCACCGAGGGGCTGGCCTGGCTGGAC
The DNA here is from genome assembly GCA_049324715.1 of Chloroflexota bacterium. Classification (GTDB taxonomy): domain Bacteria; phylum Chloroflexota; class Anaerolineae; order Anaerolineales; family Villigracilaceae; genus Denitrolinea. The sequence goes on from JBMOMR010000054.1 coordinate 6,895, forward strand.
TGCCGCGTGGTCCACACTTACGCGGCGGGAGTCAACACACTCTTCGTCGCAGAGGTGACCGACGCCCACGTTTGGTCCACGGAGAGTCCGCTGGTGTATCACGACCGTGAGTATCATCGACTCGCGAAGTAAGCGTCACTTCGCGTTGGGAGGAACCCATGTCCGACCCACTAACTCCTGAAGAAAAACAGACCCTGCTCCGTTTGGCGCGGCAGGCATTGGAATTGGGCGTGCGCGGCGAAAAACTCCCGCCGCTCGATTGGGATTCCCTCTCCCCAACCCTGCGCGCGGACGGCGCCTCCTTCGTCACGTTGACGGTGCGCGGCGACTTGCGCGGTTGCGTCGGCGCGCTCGAAGCCTACCAGTCTCTGGCCGCGGACGTGCGCGAGCACGCCATTGCCGCCGCGCTGGAGGATTATCGCTTCCGTCCCGTGCAGGTGGCCGAATTGGGTGGGATCAGCATCGAGGTCTCGCGCCTGACCGCCCCTGTTCTGCTCGAATATTCCAGCCCCGAAGACTTGATAAAAAAACTCCGCCCAGGAGTGGACGGAGTCATTTTGCGTGATGGAAGTCGCCGCGCCACGTTTTTGCCGCAGGTGTGGGAAAAACTTCCCGACGCGGAGGATTTCCTTGCCAACCTGTGCCACAAGATGGGCGCTTCGCCCGACCTGTGGCGGCGTAAACATTTGAGTGTGTTTACCTATCAGGTGGAGGAATTTCACGAGTAGAGCGAAAGACCTCCCGCGCTAGCGCACTCAGCGGCGATCCAAGCGCAGGATATTCCCGTTTCGATCGGCGAGATAGATCTCGCCCGCTTCATCCACGCCGAAGGTGGTGATCTGTACGCCTGTCTCGAACAGGACGGTGGAAATGGATTCCTCCACGCTTTCGCTGATGATGCGGTGCAGCGCGCCCCATACCTTGCCAGAGCAGAAATCTCCGTAAAAATAGACGCCCTGCCATTCAGGCATGGTGCCGCGGTAGACGTACCCGCCTGTCACCGAACAGCCCTGGTCGTGACTGTATTCGAAGAGCGGCGGACGGTAATCCGCGGGAATATCGCCGGCGGAATAATCGTGCATGCCCTCGAAGCGATTCCAACCGAAGTTGATCCCGCCGGGCGTGCCCGCGGGCAGGAAGTCAATCTCCTCCCACGCGCCCTGTCCCACATCGCCAATCCACAAGTCGCCGGTCAACGCGTCGAACGAGAAACGGAAGGGATTCCGCAAGCCGTAGTGGAAGACCTCACTAGCAAATGGATTGTCCGCGGGGACAGTGTACGGATTGCCGCTATTCACGTCAACGCGTAAAATTTTTCCGAGCAGGGTGTTGCGATTCTGTCCATTGCCCTGCGGATCGCCGCCCGAACCGCCGTCGCCCAATGCGATGTAGAGATGGCCATCGGGACCGAACGCCAGTCCGCCACCGTTGTGATTGGGGAAGGGTTGTTTCACACCGAGCAGGCGGACTTCGCTATTCGGGTCGGCGATGTCGCCCACGGCGGTGAACCGCGCAATGACCGTATCTCCGCCCGCTTCGGTGTAGTTGACGTAAAAGAATCCGTTCTGTGCGAACTCGGGATGGAACGCCAGTCCGAGCAAGCCCTGTTCGTTCCCGCCATCATCCACGCGCTCGCTGATATCGAGGAAGGGAGTCTCGAGCAGCGCGTCAGTTTGCAGGATGCGGATCACGCCCGCCTGTTCCACGATGAACAGCCGCCCCGAACCGTCGCCCGCGTTCTGGATGTCGAGCGGACGGACAAATCCTCCCGCGACAACTTCCCATTGGTAGGATTCGGGATTCGGGAAATCGGTTACGTTTGTGGCTGGGACGGGCGACGGGGTGTCGGTTTCAGCGGGGAGGAACGTCGCGGTGGCAGTGGCCGGTGCGAGTGTCGCGGGAGGCGGCGTGAGGGTCGGCGCGCAGGCTGTCAGGATGAGCAGGGTCAGGATGGCGAGTCGTCGCATCGTTTACTTCTTGTCCGAAACGTCGGTCGTCTCGGCGTCCACCACCTCGTCCGCGGCGGATTCGGAGTCCAGGTTGCTGGTGAGACTCTTCATGTGTTCCTGCACCACGTTGGGTGGACAGAGTTCCACGAAGAGGTAGTTGCCAAGCGAGACGATGGCGATGTCATCCAACGCCGAGAGGCCGGGGATGGCGGCCACCGCATCGATCGGCCAGATCAGGTAGGCGAGCGTGGCCACGGGCAAAAGTTTCAGCAAAAAGTTGACGCGGCGGTCGCCCATGAGGCGGGCGATGAGTTTGAGCCGCACAGCGAAGTCACGCAGGAATCCACCCGAAGGGGGAACCATCAAATCGCCAGGTTTCTTTTGTTGCATGGGTATCTCCTGTCAAATCAAGTTGGTTAATTATACGCTGAATGGGTAAGTTTTTTTGTGAACGGCATGTCTGTTTGCCGTATGTAAAAACGGTAATTCGCAAATTGGAGTAAACGAATATGGATATGATCATCGATTTTCCCGGCGGCGCGCGCGTGGATGCACACTTCCGCGGCCACGACCTTCCCACAGACCAACCCCCCCAGGGTGGCGGCGAAGATGCTGCGCCCATGCCTTTCGAGGTGTTCCTCGCCTCCATCGGCACCTGCGCGGGCATTTACGTTCTCGGGTTCTGCCGCCAGCGCGGCATTGACACCACGGGCATGCGCATCGTCCAGCGCAATTATCGCAATCCATTTACCGGTGCGCTCGAAAAAGTGGACCTCGACATTCAGGTCCCGCCCACGTTCCCGAAACAGTATCACAGCGCCCTCATCCGCTCGGCGGACCTGTGCCTGGTGAAGAAGACACTCGAGAATCCGCCCAAGTTCGAGATCACCACCACCGAAGTGCAACCGGCGTAATTGCCTCACCCCAGCCCCTCTCCCGAATTCGGGAGAGGGGTAAAATTTTGTCCATGCCCTTCTTGATTGACGGTCACAACCTGATTCCCAAACTCGGTCTCAGCCTGCGAAGCGTCGACGATGAGATGCAACTCGTGACGCGCCTGCAGGACTTCTGCCGCGTCGAACGCAAACAGGTGGAAGTGTACTTCGACGGCGCGCCCGCAGGACAGATGGGGACGCGCCGGCTGGGACTCGTCACCGCGCATTTCGTCCGCCTCGGCACCACCGCCGACGCGGCCATCCGCGCCCGACTCCAATCCCTCGGACGCGCGGCCCGCAACTGGATGGTGGTCACGTCGGATCGCGCGGTGCAGGTGGAGGCGCGCGCGGTCGGTGCGACGGTCATCTCGTCCGACGAGTTCGCGAGGCAGGTGAACGCGTCCACACGCGCGGCCGGCAAGGGGACCGCGCCCGAGGCGGGAATGTCCGATGCGGAAGTGGAGGAGTGGCTTCGTCTCTTTCGTGAAAAAGGGCGCTAATTCGGACAAAATCAGTCCAAGTTCTAATCTTGGTTTAATGTATTCCAGAGTAATAAGGTGTATATTATCGACAAGACACCTGCCCTCCCTTTTACTGGTATCAAGGGTGTCAGCCACCGAAGCGTTCCGCATGCCCCCCCCATGCTGTCCGACGGTGGTGTCCCTCCCCCTCAAGGTTATGCG
>JBMOMR010000055.1:0-9958 GCA_049324715.1 Chloroflexota bacterium
GGCTGGTGTGCGAGACATCGTCCGTGATGCCGACGGTGAAGTGAGTCTTCGGTTCTTTCTTCTTCAATTCATCCAGCGGGGCTTTGACCATGGCAGGGGTGAATTCCTTCGAGGAAAGTCCATACCGCCCGCCGATGACTTTGATGCCGTCGCGCCCTGCTTCCACGAGGGCGTTGACCACGTCCAGATACATCGGCTCGCCCAACGCGCCAGGTTCCTTGGTGCGGTCCAACACCGCGATGGATTTGACGCTCTTCGGCAGTGCCTTGACGAAATGCTCGATGGAGAACGGACGATACAGCCGCACGCGGATCGCGCCAACCTTCTCGCCTTTCGCCGCGAGGTAGTTGACCGTCTCTTCGGCGGTCTCTCCGCCCGAACCCATGATGATGACGACGCGTTCCGCTTCGGGATGCCCGAAGTAATCGAACAGGCGGTACTGTCGCCCGACGAGTTTTGCGAACTTGTCCATCGTCTCTTGCAAAATGCCAGGGACAGCTGCGTAGAACGGGTTGACTGCCTCGCGCATCTGGAAGTAGACATCGGGATTCTGTGCGGAGCCGCGCAGGACGGGACGCTCGGGGGTGAGTCCGCGCGCCCGATGAGCCGCGATCAGATCGGGGTCCAGCATGGAGCGAAGATCTTCGTCCGTCAACTGCTCGATCTTGGTCACTTCATGCGAAGTGCGGAACCCGTCGAAGAAATGTACGAACGGGACGCGCGCCTTCAGTGTCGCGGCTTGCGCAATCAGCGCGAAGTCATGCGCCTCCTGCACCGACCCCGACGACAGGAGCGCCCAACCCGTCTGACGGACGGCCATCACATCCTGATGATCGCCGTAGATGGACAGTGCGTGAGCGGCAATGGCGCGTGCCGCCACATGAAAGACGGTGCTGGTGAGTTCGCCCGCGATCTTGTACATGTTGGGGATCATCAGCAGGAGACCCTGCGAGGCGGTGAAGGTGGTGGTCAGCGCGCCCGTCTGGAGCGCCCCGTGGACGGTCCCCGCCGCGCCGCCCTCGGATTGCATCTCGATCACGAGGGGAGTCGTCCCCCAGATATTCTTCTTATGCTTGGAAGACCACTCGTCGGCGAATTCTCCCATCGCGGAAGATGGCGTGATGGGGTAGATGGCGATGACTTCATTGGTACGGTGGGCAACCGAAGCGGTGGCTTCGTTGCCGTCAATGGTGATGATCGTGCGTTTCATGCTTGCTCCTTTGATGAACAGGCTGACAGCCTGATGATATGCTGATTGTGAATTTTAACACTGTTTAGACGCTGTCAAACAAGTGTATCCCTCCCCTGTTGTGCCTGTTAGTTATTAAAGGCCTCTATTCCCCTGCGAGTTGTCATATTTTGGATAGAAATGGTGGAAAATGACCGGGATGGCAAAATGCTATTTCAGATATTTCCTTGCCAGCAACAACGCCGCCAGCGACTTTGCGTCTGGCACCTCGCCTCGCTCTGACCTTTCAATGGCCTCTGCAACTGGAATTTTCTCCACGCTCAGGAATTCGTCCGCATCTGCTTCGAGCGGATCGTACGTCAACTCGGTGGCGAGGAAGACCACCATGAACTCGGTGGAGTAACCCGGCGCGAGGTAGAACTCGCCAATTCTTTGCAGTTTGCCCGCCGCGAACCCCGTCTCTTCGCGGATCTCGCGCGCCGCGCAGACTTCAGGAGGTTCGCCCTCGTCCAGCGTCCCCGCGGGGAGTTCGAGCAGGTCCTGTCCTGCCGCGTGGCGATACTGTCGGACGAAGAGCAGATTCCCCTCCTCATCGAGCGGAATGATCACCGCGGAGCCGCCGTGCTCGATAATGTCGAATTTCGTCTCGCGGCCGTCGGGAGTCCTCATCAAATCGCGGCGGATGGCGAAGGCGCGTCCCTTGAGCAGAGTCTCGGATTTGAGCAATTCAAATGGCATGTTCAGTTCTCCCCCCTCTTCCGTCATTGGGAGAGGGGCTGGGGTGAGGGGAGGAAAGCAGATTGAAAAACGCCCAGGGGATTGGCCTGGGCGTTACGAGGCGGGGTCAAATTACGGGATTTTGATAACTTGCCCGAGGGTCAGGGGAGAGCCGAGCGCCAGCCCGTTGGCCTGCGCAATGGCCGCAGGGTCTACATCTCCGAAGAGACAGGCGATGCTGTAGAAGGTCTCTTCCGAGGATGTGACCGTGTACGTGGTCGGATGCGCGCGCAAGGCGCGGTCACCGGGGAAGGAACCGCTGGTGGGGATTTTCAACAACGTCCCTGCGGGATACATGACGCCATCCACCAGGCCGCTGAGGGCCAGCAGGTCATCGGGATCGACATTGAAGCGGCGCGCGATGCAATAGGGGAATTCACCCGATTGCAGAACATATTGCGACGGACGGCCAGTCACTACGCCGACTGTAGGTGTGGGAGTGGTGCCTGTCCCGGAGCCGCCCATGCCGGGCGTGCTCGTCGCAGTGACGATGGGCAGGCTAGGCAGTGTGTTAGTGGCGGTGGGAATAACACCGTTTTGAGGTGTGGGCGTGACCGTTGTAACCGGGGCTTGGGCTGTTGGGCCGTTACCGCCAGCCTGTTTCGTCTTTGCAATGGCTGTGCCGGTGGCATATTCCTGAACTTGCAACATTTCGTCAGTGGCGAGGGGCTTGGCGAATGGGTTGGTGGGAATGGGAGTCGCATCTGCACCGGGATAGGACATGGTGCAGGATGAAATCATCAACGCCGCGATCGCGATCACCAACACATATTTTTTGTAAGGCATAAATCTCTCCTCTTGCAAATGGTTAAAGTGATGGTAGCACATCCCCCTAATAGCGTCAAGACAGTTCGGATAGCCATTTTGGGGGAATGCCCCGACTATCCCCGAATCTGCTTTCTCCAGATCCAACCCGCGAGATAAAGCAGACCGATCAAGGCCGGGATTCCCGCGATGAGGGCATACGTGACCCAGTCGAAGCCCCGCGCGCGTTCCACATAAAGGACTGCCCAGCCGAGGAAACCCACCGCGCCGACCCACTCCCGTTTCCATGCCAGTGCGATGACGATGGCCAGCACAATGTTGGGGATCAAGTGCATGAACAACCCGACGATGGTTCCCCAGAGATCCAGTTGCATGTCAAATATATCGAGGGCGAACAGTCCAAGGAACAGGACGAACAGAATGCCCAATACACGCGGAGCCCACAGCAGGGTCTTCTTCAGGAACGTATTCATGCTGCCTCCTTATTCTCGAGGTGTTTTCCATCTCGAGCTTCACTCATGGATGCGGCGGAACTCGTACACATCCATCATTTTCTGGATGATGATCTTTTGTTCGGGGGTCACGTTCGAAAATTCCAGGCCGATATCGTAAAACGCAGGACTGATATCCGTCTCACAGCGGGCAACGCGGGCGGTGACCATCAAATTATGGGCATGGAAAATTTTCGGGTCGGGCAGGTCGAGGCGCAGAGGCAGGATGGCGTTTACCTCCAGCGGCTCCTCGGCGATGATCATCGCTCCCTGTTCGCTCAGATCGGAAAGATAGCCGAGCAGTTTTCCCAGCGACTGTTCGAAGACGCGCGAATAGATGATCAAATACTTGCGCGGCAATCTTCTTCTCTCTTCCATGGTGGCCTCCGTAACTAGTGTACAGCACTTGTTCCTCAAAATCAATCTATGGTTTAATCGTACAAAAGTCACTCTCATTGGAGTTTTCATGCGCTGGATTTACATTTCCCCTCATTTGGATGATGCCGTCCTCTCTGCCGGCGGACTCATCCACGACCAGGCGCGGGATGGAAACCGCGTCGAGATCTGGACCCTCGTCTGTGGATTCCCGCCCGAGGCCGAACTGACCCCGTTCGCTCAACTGCTCCACTTTCAGTGGGGATTCGCCTCCGCCGAGGAGACCGTCCGCTCGCGCCGCGCGGAGGACGAGCGCGCCGCGTCGATCGTGGGCGCGCAGGCCGTCCATTTCGACTTCCCCGATTGCATCTATCGCCGCGGCCCGGACGGCGAACCGCTCTACCCGATGGACGTTTTCGTGCCCCCGCACCCCGCCGAGGCGGATTTGCCCGCCAAAATGACGGCGATTCTGCGCGAACGCCTCCAACCGGACGATGTGTTGGTCTGCCCGCTGGGGATTGGCGGCCATGCCGACCACCTCCTCGTGCGGCAGGCTGTGGAAGGGCTGAACCGTCCGCTTTGGTATTACGCGGATGTGCCGTACGTGTTGAACCACCCCGAAGCGTTGGAACCGTCCACGAGACAGATGACGGCCGAACGTCGGGATGTTTCGAGCGGAGGGCTGGCGGCCTGGGTGCAGGGAATCGCGGCGTACGAGTCCCAAATATCCACGCTGTTCGAAAATCCTCTCAAAATGAAGGAAGCGATGGAGGTTTACGGGGGAAAAGGGGCCATCCTCTGGAGATTTGAATAGACAAATTTTACCTTGAAAGCCCCTTGGAATTATGATATAGTATGCCCGTTTTCAAGACCGGAAGGGTCTCCAAATGCATCTCTACGGAGATGCAAATTTTTACGTAGGGAAAATCCCATGCCCACAACATTCCTGACCAAAGAAGGCTTCCAGAAGCTTCAAGAGGAACTGGATCACCTGCGCACTGCCAAGCGTCAGGAGGTCGCCGAACGCCTGCATGAGGCCATGGAAGGCGGCGAATTGATCGAAAACGCCGAATATGAAGCCGCCAAGAACGAACAGGCCTTTGTGGAAGGACGCATCCAGGAGTTGGAGGTGATCCTTGCCACGGCGCGGCTGATCGAGGACAATGGCAAGAGCAAGGAAGGCCTGATCCAGGTTGGTTCGACGGTGACCATCGAAGAGGATGGTGAGGCCGCGACGTATACCATCGTCGGTGCGGCGGAAGCCAACCCGCGCGAAGGCAAGATCTCGAACGAATCGCCCATCGGCAAGGCCATTATCGGACACAAGGTCGGCGAGATGTTACAGGTGGAAGCGCCGGGCGGCCATTTCAAGGTCAAAATCCTCAAGGTGAAGTGACAGGGGCTGTGTGAACTCGCGGCCCCGCGCAACGCGTTTGCGCGGGGCCTTTTGTAACCCGTTCCTTCCATTCCTTTTTCACCGCGAAGACGCGAAGGCCGCGAAGATTCTCCTGCCTTCGCGAAGTTGAAAGCACTTTGCGTTCTTCCTTTCTTCGCGGTGAGAAAGCAGGTTGGCGGGGTGTAAAATACGGTTTGAAAGGTTTGAACTGATGCCAGAATATTCCCATCTCGAAAAGATCCGTCTCCAGAAATTGGAGGAGTTACGCGCCGAGGGGATCGAGCCGTTTCCCACCCGCGCGAAGCGCACGCACACCAGCGCGCAGGTCATCGCAGAATTTGAAGCCGCGGAAAAGGATGGCCGCGAAATCAAAGCCACGCTCGCAGGACGCATCCGCGCGACGCGCGCGATGGGCAAACTCTCCTTCGCGCACATCGAAGACGGCGATGGGAAAATCCAATTGTTCTTCCGCGTCAACGAGGTGGGGCAGGACAAGATCGATTTCTTCAACAAGATGTTCGACATCGGCGATTTCATTCAGGTCGGCGGCGTGATGATGCGGACGAAGACGGGCGAAGCGACGCTCCTTGTCCACGAGTTCACGATGCTGGCGAAGGCCGTCAGTCCATTGCCCGCCGCGAAAGATGAGACCCTCGAGGATGGGACCGTCATCCGTCACGCCGCGCTTGAAGACGCGGAGATCCGTGCCCGTCAGCGTTACGCGGACCTGGCGGTCAACGCCGATGTGCGCGATACCTTCCGCAAGCGCGCGGCCATCATCAAGGCCCTGCGCGCCTTCCTCGATGACAAGGGCTTCCTCGAAGTGGAAACGCCCATCCTCCAGCCCATTTACGGCGGCGCGGCGGCGCGTCCCTTCGTCACGCATCACAACGAACTCGACCAGGACATGTACCTGCGCATCTCGTTCGAACTGTATCTCAAACGTCTGCTCGTCGGCAACCTCGAAAAGGTCTACGAGATCGGACGCGACTTCCGCAACGAGGGCGTCTCGTTCAAGCACAATCCCGAATTCACGCAACTCGAATTTTATTGGGCCTATGCCGACTATTTGCAGGTGATGGAACTCACCGAGCAGATGGTTTCGACCGCGGCGCAGGAAGTCTTTGGCACGATGAAGGTCAAATACAAAGAGCACGAAATTGATCTGACCCCGCCCTGGCGCCGATTGGAGATGCGGCAGGGAATCCTCGAAACCAGCGGCGTGGATATTGCCGCGCACAAGACCGCCGCGGACTTGTTCCAGGCGATCCGCACCCAACACCCGAACAAGACGCCCGACCCAAAGGTGACGCGCGGGAAGATGATCGATTTCCTGCTCGGCGAATTCCTCGAGCCGACGCTCATCCAGCCGACCTTTTTGTACAATTATCCAAGAGATATTTCTCCGCTGGCGAAACCCCTGCCTGGCGATCCGCTCACGGTGGAGCGTTTCGAGGGGTACGTGGCTGGCTTCGAGATCTGCAACGCCTTCACCGAGTTGAACGATCCGCTCGATCAGGAGTCCCGCTTCCTTGATATGCAGAAGGATTTCACAGACGACGAAGAGGAGAAGAATCCGCTGGACGAGGATTACCTGCGCGCCATGCGTTACGGCATGCCGCCCAACGGCGGATTTGGCATGGGCATCGACCGTCTCGTCATGTTGCTGACGAACAAGCACAGCATCCGCGAAGTGTTGCTGTTCCCCGCCCTGCGCAAGGAAGAATTTGGCGAATAGATCGGACATCCAATGAACAAAGTCAATCTTGCTGAAAAGTTCTCATCCTTCACTGAACATTGGAGCCCACGCATTGTGGGTGAATTGAACGGCCAGCAGGTTAAACTCGCCAAACTGTTGGGCGAGTTCGTCTGGCATCATCACGACGACGAAGATGAAATGTTCCTGGTTGTCAAAGGCGAACTGCTCATGCGTTTGCACGAAGGCGATATAACTCTCCGCGAAGGCGAATTTTTGATTATTCCGAGAGGTGTGGAACATCAACCTGTCGCCAACGAGGAGGTGCTTGTCCTTCTCTTTGAACCTGTCGGTACGGTGAACACAGGTAACGTTCGTAACGATCGCACAATTCAAGATCCAAAACGTGTGTGAGACCCGCAATACCTGATTTGCATATCCCCAAATAGCCCTGGAGTTTCTTTTGTATTTACCCATCCTGCTTCAACACGGATTTTTTTACGGATTGATCTTGAGCGTTTTATTCACGTTCGTCCTGCTCGGCGCGGTCTTTGTCAACACGGAAATCATGATGAACGATTATCCGCCCGAAGTGAAGAAGGCCTACGGGGCGGAGAAGAATCCGAAAACGCGCGGACAAAGGCGGGTCTTCAGCCTGCTCTTTCTGGCTGTGTTGTTCGGCGTCATCACCTGGTCAGTGGTGAGCGCGGCGCGCGCCTCGTCCACGCCGCTGACCTTCCTGCCGATCTTCGTGTTGATCTTCATCGAGGTATTCACGTTCAACCTGTGGGACCTGCTCATCATTGACTGGTTGATCTTCAACACCATTCAGCCGAAATTCATCTTTCTGCCTGGCACGGAAGGCATGGCCGATTACAAGGATTACGTCTTCCATTTCCGCGGCTTCCTGACGGGCATTGTCTTCAGCCTCGTCTCGGCGCTGGTGCTTGCGGGGATCGCGCTGATCGTCGTCAATGCGGCGGGGTAATATGAAGAGACTCCCCCTCATCCTCGGCGATCTGCTTGCCATAGCCATTTTGACCGTGATCGGATTTGCCTCTCACGGCGAGACGGACGCATCCTTCCTGCCGCGCATGGCCGCGACCTTCGTCCCGATGGTGGTCGGCTGGTTCCTGCTCGCGCCCGCCCTCGGTCTGTTCGAGGCGGAACGCGTCCGAAGCGCGCGGGAACTCTGGCGTCCCGCGTGGGGCGCATTTTTCGCGTCGCAATTAGCCGTCATCCTGCGTGGACTGTGGCTGAACGCGCCCGTCCTGCCGCTGTTCGGAATCATTCTCGGCGCGACCGCCGCGCTGGAGATGGTCGTCTGGCGGGGGATTTGGATTTGGCTCATCGCAAGAAGAAAATCGTAAACAGAAATCCGCCAGAACTCTGGCGGATTTATTTTGGTTTGGGCGTGTTCGCTTTTTGTGCAGATTCCTTTGCGGCTTCCACAAACGGGTTGGGTTTGGCGTTCTTATCCTCGACGCGGAATCCACATTTCATGCACCACATCGGGCCGCTGGGCATGCGGTACTGATTGATCTCTGTGCTTCCACAGCGGGGGCATTGGATGTGGACCGTGCCTTTCATTGTTCCGCCAGAAAATTCTGCAGGACCCGATTGAATTCCTGCGGATTCTCAACGGGCGTGGCGTGACGCGAATCGGAAATGACTTCGAGACGCGCGCCTGGAATTTGCGCGGTGTACGCTTCCTTGACTGAGAGGGGCGAGTAATCCTGGTCGGCGGCGATGACAAGGGTCGGGAAGCGAATCGAGCCGATGCGCGCGGACACGCTCCACCCGACAAGGGCGCGCATCGAGTTCAGGTAGGCGCGTTGATCGTTTTCCGCCCAGCGTTCCACGAATACTTTGCGGATGCCTTCCTGTTCTGGTTTGACGAACAGGCGTTTGCTGAGCACTTCGCCCATCTTTTTCATCCCCAGCAGGTTGACGATGGCGATTCTTTGCCAGACCATCAGCCGATCCTTGAACGTGCGGACCAACAACTCGGGAGTGCTGTTCACGATGACGAGTGACTTGAGTGGCAGGGACGCGTCCACGGCCATCTGGAATGCGACTCCGCCTCCCAGTGAGAGACCCACCACGTGCGGAGAATCGACTCCCAACGCCTTCAACAACCCGACTGTATCCGCCGCGAACATGGACATCGTGTACGGCCCCGCGGGCTTGTCGGACTGTCCATGCCCGCGTAGGTCGAACGTGATGACCTTGTACGATTTGGCAAACTTCTCCACCTGCAATTCCCAGTCGCGGGCGCTGGAGCCGAGTCCGTGGATGAAAAGAAGCGGCTGGCCCTCGCCGTGGATTTCGTAGTACAGGTTGATTCCGTTGGATTGGATTTTAGGCATGACGATTCTCCTTACGAAAGACTACTCTGGGCAAACAAAGTAGGGATCGATCTCATCGCCGCCCTCCGAGACCCAACCCGTGAATCCCTTGTCTGTTTGGACCTCCCAATACCACCACTGTTCGCCCTCATCGCAGATGGCCTCGCCGATCACAGTCAGGCGCGTGCCGGGAATCAGGTGGTCAATGGCGGAAGCGGAGCGCCGCGGTCCCGAGCGTAGACTGATTGATTCGCCCGCGGTGCAGACGACGGCATTCATCCCGACGCTCAACCGCTTCTCTGGCGCGTTTCCACAGGTGTTCTCTTCCACGGGAGCAGGCTCGGTCGTGACAATGGCTTCGACTACCTGTGCGCCCGACGGGGTGACCACATTTGTAACGGGCGGTTCTTCGCGCGAAAAGATCGTTTCTCCCAAAATGAAGGCAAGGATGACTCCACCGATGACGGTGACGATGATTCCTGCTAAAAGGTTTTTGAAGGAGAGGGGATTGTTCATTGGAATTGCTCCTTTGAATGCTGGCTGGCGAATCGCACTAGTTAACTTGTGCCCGAATATGCTCCACGGTTGATTCAATGCTTTTCTCTGTTGTGTCCACGATGATCCATCCCTGGTTTTGCAAATTGACGTGCTCGTTTTGCAAGTGTTCATAGATCATGCGGATGCCCTCCGCGTGGTACTCCCCTTCATTTCCCGCGCGTTTTCGATTCCGCTCCTCCGCCGTCTGCCGACTGGGCAGCAGCAGGATTTTGTAGACGTTCGGTTCCTGGAATAATGGACTGTATTCCAGCAAGCGGCCGTGCGGGTCCCAAAAATCGTCAATGATCACAACGAACCCAGCCTGGTTGTATGAAATTGCCATCTGCATCGCGCTCGCACGCGCCAGAGACAATTGCTCCACGA
>JBMOMR010000056.1:0-9485 GCA_049324715.1 Chloroflexota bacterium
AAAAGAATCGACGCAACCTCCCCATTCCCAACTCCTATTGGGTCATACCCAAGCGGTTACTTGCAGGTGAATACCCCGGCGGATTCAACAACGACCGCGTCCGCCAGCGGCTGGACGCCTGCCTCGATGCGGGTCTCGACACCTTCATCAACCTCACCAAGCCCGATGAACTTCCTCCCTACATCACCGTCCTGCGCGAGGAAGCCAAAGCCTATAGCCGCGACGTGAAGGTCATCAACCTTCCCATCCACGATTTTGGCCTGCCCACGCACGCTGAAATGGTGGACATCCTCAACCACATTGACGACGCGCTCGCCACAGGCCGCAACGTCTACCTGCACTGCTGGGGCGGCATTGGGCGCACAGGCACCACCGTCGGCTGTTACCTCGTCCGCCACGGCATGACGGGCGACCAGGCTCTCGCACAACTCGTGCAGTGGTGGGAACACGACCCGCGCCGCGCCTACTACCCGCGCACGCCCGAAACCGATGAGCAGGTCAAATTCGTCCGCGAATGGCATGAACTGGCATGAGCGTTACGTCCAGCAGGCCCGCTGGACGCACGACCTGCGCGCGTACCTCTTTGACAAGGCGGGGCTGAAACACGCCTCGCGCGTCCTCGAAGTGGGATGCGGGACGGGCGCGGTCCTTTCCGAAATTGACTCCTCCGCCTCGCTCACTTGCGCTGGCGCGCAGTGCCAGTGTCACGGCCTGGACCTTTCGCGGGCCGCGCTGACCGAGACGCGTCTCCACGCTCCGCGCGCCTCCCTCGTCCACGCGGACGCGTTGTCGCTTCCCTACGCGGACTACGTCTTCGACATCACTTTTTGCCATTTCCTTCTGTTGTGGGTACGCGACCCGCTGACCGCCGTCCGCGAGATGGCGCGGGTGACGCGTCCGCAGGGGCATGTGCTTGCACTAGCCGAGCCAGATTACAGTCAGCGCGTGGACAAGCCCGAGTCCCTCGTACCGCTGGGAATATGGCAAGCCGAGGCGTTACGCGCGCAAGGGGCAGACCCGTCCTTCGGGGCGCGTCTCGCGGAGACGTTCGCGCGGGCGGGGATCGAGGTCATACAAACGGGGACCATTCAAAGGTCAGGGGATGAAGCGTCGCGCGAGGAGCGGGAAAAGGAATGGGCGGTGCTGGAGGCCGATCTGGCCGCGTCCGTTTCGGGCGAAGACATCCACAAAATGAAATTGCTCGACGAACAGGCCTGGGAACGCGGCGAGCGCGTCCTGTTTGTGCCGACGTATTTCGTGTGGGGTCGGGTATAATCGCCGTGTTTTTGGAGACAAATGGACCCTTTTCAACCGACAAGTGACACACCGAGCACGCCCACGCCCGATCTGACGAGTGACGTGCCAACAACCCCTGACGCGCTCCCCGCGCCAATTACAGAAAAGACGGATTGGAAACAGTTTCTGCTCGACCTGGTCGAGACACTGGTGCTGGCTGTGGTGCTGTATTTCGGCATCAACGCCATTTCGGCGCGCGTCCGCGTGGACGGTTATAGCATGGTGCCAACCCTACAGGACGGCGAGTATGTGCTGGTGAGCAAGTTATCGTACAAGATCGGTGAACCGCAACATGGCGACATCATCGTGTTCAAGTACCCTGGCGAGCCGCCGCAGGATCTGATCAAACGCATCATCGGCCTGCCCGGGGATTCGATCCAGGTGGCAGGAGCGGCGGTGTATGTGAACGGTCAGGCGCTGAGCGAGCCGTACATTAACGCCGCGCCCATGTATCAGGGACAGTGGGACGTGCCCGAGGGGTTCCTGTTCGTGCTGGGTGATAACCGCAACGACTCGTCCGATTCGCATTCGTGGGGATTGTTGCCGATCGAAAATGTGATCGGGAAGGCTGTTCTCATCTATTGGCCGCCGCCCCTGTGGAAGGCGATCTCGCATTATGAGATCGCTGTGGCGACACCTTTAGCGCCGTGAAGATACGCCAGAGTAAAACATCGAACCTCGCGAAGGACTCATGTCCCTCGCGAGGTTTTTATATCCATCAGCGCGGCTGGAATGTCGCTTTACACGTTTTCGCCAGCAGAAGCGAGGGATTTCAAATTCCGCATCTCAGGCCAGGCCGCGGCAACGACCAGCACGACGATGATCGTCCCCACGCCTCCCCCTGCGACGGTGAGGATGGGGCCGAGCAACGAGGCGAGGAACCCCGACTCGAACGCACCCAGTTCGTTGGACATGCCGATGAAAATGCTGTTCACCGCCGAGACGCGTCCACGCATGACATCGGGGACGCGCGTGAGCATCAGCGTGCTGCGGATGACGACGCTGATGTTATCCAGCGCGCCGAGCAGACCGAGCATCAGCACGGAAAGCCAGAAGGTTTTCGAGAGGCCGAAGACGATGGTGGCAATGCCGAATCCTGCCACCGCGATCAACAGCGTCCTGCCCGCCTGCTTGAAGGGCGGCAGGTGCGCCAATGCGAAAGCCATCAACAGCGCGCCCATCGAGGACGCGGCGCGCATGATGCCCAATCCCTCCGCACCGACGTGGAGAATATCCGTGGCGTAGATGGGCAGGAGCGCCACCGCGCCGCCGAAGAGCACCGCGAACATGTCGAGCGTGATGGCGGCGAGGATCACCTTCGTGTCACGCATGAAGCGCAGACCCTCCTTGAGGGAATCCAGCGTGGCGGCTTTTCTCGCCAGCGGGAGTTGGCGTCCGTGGATCAGGCTGAGCAGGATCACAAAGGTCAAGATGCCGAGCGCGTCGAAGATGTAGATGCCCGTCACATTGTCGAAGAAGCCCGCCCACAGTCCCGCGGCCATCGGCCCGGTGATGGCGGCCGTCTGCCAGGCGGAACTGCTCCACGTGGCCGCGTTGGCGAAAAGTTCGTTCGGCACCGTCTCAGGGATGAGCGTGGACGCGGCAGGGTCGTTGAAGGCGCGCGAGATTCCGATGACCAGGAGGCAGGCATAAATAAGCGGAAGCGGCCCCTCAATCCACGAGAGATAGGCAAGGCCGAGCGAACTCAGCGCAAAAACGGACTGCGTCACAAGGATGATACGGCGGCGGTTGTGCTGGTCGGCAAAATGACCGGCAGGAAGCGCCAGCAAAATGACCGGCAGGACCTGCACCAATCCCACCATGCCGAGGGCAAAGGCGCTTTGGGTGCGGAGCCAGAGTTCCCAGGCGATGGCAAAAGTGAGCATTTCGCCGCCGAAGGAGGTGATGAAACGTCCCGCCAGCAGGAGGCGGAAATCGCGGAAACGCAAGACGGCATACGGATCATGCCGCGGGGATGAGTTCTGAATGTTTTGGGATGTCATGGGGAAAGGTATAGGGGAAAATTAAATGTGGAGCCAAGCTTACCGCACTTCCACGAATCGTGCAAAAGCGGCTTCCAGCGCCGCGCTGGTCTTTGCATTCCCATTTCCTAAGAAGGCCAGGAGGTTATAATGCCAGGGAGAGCCCGCAAATGCCATCCCTTTATTTCACGCCCGCCTCGATCAGTTACCTCAATCAATTCCTTCTATCCCTGCTCATCACGATCTATCTCAGTGTGCGGCTGGTCCAGCGCGCGCGCGAATCGTTTCAACGGCAGGACCATCTGCTGCTAATGTTCTTCCTATGGACGACCTTATTTTCCCTTCTGCTTTTCCTCGAAGCGTCCTTCCTGCCTGCCGAACGTTTTATCGTTGTCTGTTTCCAAAATACCATCCTTGCGGCCATGCTGGTGACGCTGATCCAGTTTGCGTACCATTTTCCTGTGGTTGTTGAAAAACAAAAACTGGAACGGCGGATCGTCCTTTGGATCACGATTTTCTATACCCTGGCAGAAGCGGGGATCGCGGCCTGGCGTTTGCATATCCTGGGCGAAGGGCGGGTGGAATTTCGTCCCGCCCTTTTAGACATCCCCGTCGCGCTCGAATTCGTATGGGTCATCTTTGTCTTTGTCCGCAGTTCAATTCGGAATTGGAACCAGCCTGTCATTCGTCAATTTGCGTTAATCTTCCTCATTCCCCTCTGGCTGGCACTTCTCAATATCCTGCGCTCCTACTATGCCATTTCAACGTCCCTTTACCATATCAATATGTCGGTGGGGATCCTTTTCACGATTTTCCCATTCGCATTGGCCTATCTTGTCTCCCTGCCCGAAAAAACATCTTTCATCACGAAACTATCGGCCACGGTCCTGACCGGCATTTTGGCGGTCTTGGGCACCATTTCCTGGTTGGTCGCGCCCGCGTATGCAAAGCAATTTGATCCATCCATCATCGATCACCGCACCATCCGATTCACACCCAACGAAAGCGGCGGTTATGATGCAGAGGAAGCCCCCTTCCATTTTGAAGGATTCTTCGGAGAGAATCTGGATCTTTTCGATGAAATAGGAAACGCGAATCGTTCCATTTACGAAACGACATTTCCATTTCCTTTTTTAGGAGAAACCTACGATCGCGTCTTTATTACCAACGACGGCGTGATCAGTATGGGCAGTCAAGTCATCTGGAGAAATTACCAATACCATTTTGCGAATGCTCCGATGATCATCCCCCTGCTTGTGGATTTAAGTCCGACAACGGAAACCGAGAACGGGGTATATCTTCTTCGGCAGACGGACCGACTGGTAATCACCTACCTCGACGTCCCCGCCTACAACCACCCTGAAGCGCGCTACACATTCCAGGTAATTTTGTTCGCAGACGGCAGTTTCGAATTCACCTACAACGGCCTGCCCGACCTCGACTTTCACGTGGATGACCGTCCCGAAGCCACCGCATGGGCGATTGGATACAAGCCCGCCCACGCGCCGCAAACCAGCACAAACTTTGCCAGCCTGCCCCAGCAAGGCGGCGCGGAAGGATTGCTTCAGGACGAATATCGCAACTTCCGAAGCTATCTGCATGAGTTCATGTTGCCGGTCGCTGCGGCTATTTTCGTGAGCGGCCTGATCTTTCTAGCCGGCCTGCCTCTCGTATTGCATGTCAATTTTACACAACCGCTCAACACCCTGCTCCATGGCGTGCAGGAGTTCAACCAGGGAAAACGCGGGGCCACCACCCCCATCTATCTCAATGACGAGATCGGATTCCTGGCGGCGGCGTTCAACAACATGACCGGCGAATTAGATACGCTCATCTCGGACTTGGAATCGCGCGTCAAAAAACGGACAGCCGAACTCGTCGAGGTCAACCGTACCCTCTCCGACAGCCAGAAGTTCTTTGAAGAACTCTTCGAAGCCTCACCCGACGCCGTCATCACCATCAACCAACAGGGAGTGATCACACAAGCCAACGCGCGCGCCGAGATCGTCTTCGGTTACGCCCGCCTAGAGTTGCTCGGAAAACCGATCAACACATTATTCCCTGAAAATTTCGCAGACATATATCGGAAAGGGCGCCGCGACAACAGGAAAGCGTCACAAGTCAGCGCCGTGGGTATAGAAGTATATGGAAAACGAAAAGATGGCAGGGTGTTCCCGGCGGATTTACTCTTCAGCCCGTTCAAATCCACGCAGGGACGATTGATCCTGGCCGTGGTACGCGATATTTCCGAGCGCGTGGATATGGAGAACATCCTCCGCCGCCGCAACGAAACACTGGCCGCCCTGGACCAGATGATGCTCGACCTGGCAAACCGCCACGAAGTTGACGATATTTTGCAGGCCCTATTGGGGAAGATCGGCCCCCTGCTGGACGCGCAGGATGTGAGTATTGACATGGCCGAGGGAGGAGATACCCTGGTCACCTACGCGGCCACCCCCAACCAACCGCTGAAAACGGGCGATATCATGCGACGCGGCGAAGGAGGCTGGCTGAGCTGGCAGGCCGTGGACACGCGCCAGCCTGCCGTCCTGGAGGACTATTCCACGTGGGAACGCCGCCGCGACCTATACGAGGGACATCCGATCCACGCCATCGTGATCGTCCCCATCCTGCAGGGCGAACGCGTGGCGGGGACCATCAACTTCTCGCGCACTACACCCGACTATCCGTTCGACGAGACCGATATTTATGCCGCCACCCAACTCGCCCAGATGGTGGCACTCGCCTTGGACAACTCTCATCTCTACACGCAATTACGTACCGAACTGGAGGAACGCAGGGAGATCGAAGAAGTACTGCGCATCAGCCAGAAGAACTTCATGAGCTATTTCAACATGGGGGCCGTGGGCATGGCCGTCACCACACCGGACCAGCAATGGCTGGAGGTCAATGACCGACTTTGTGAGATGATGGGATACTCACGGGAAGAGCTTAGACAAATCCACTGGAACGAGTTGACCCACCCAGACGACCTGGCGGCCAACCTGGAACTCTTCGAGCAGGCGATTCGCGGCGAACGCGACTCCTACCAAATGGACAAGCGCTTCGTTCGCAAGGACGGCGGGATCGTGTACGCCAGCATGTACGCCACCTGTCAGCGCAACGTCGACCGTTCGGTGGGATATTTCCTCGTCTCTTTGGTGGATATTACAGAGCGTGTGCAACAGGAACAGGCGCTACAGCAAGCCCAGGCGGAGTTGTTGGAACAAAGGCTGAATTCGGCCACCTTGGAGGAACGCCAGCGGCTGGCGCGTGACCTGCACGATTCGCTGAACCAATCCATCCACAGCCTGGTGCTGTTCTCCGAAACACTTATGGCAGCCATCGAGAAGAAGAACCTGGAGCACGCCAAACATATTGTGGAACAGGTGCAGGAAAGCGCGCGTCAATCCCTCAAAGAGACGCGGCTGCTGTTGTTCGAGTTGCAGACCCAGGGTCAGGGAAGAAGCGTGGATTTGATCCGCGATCTGGAGGAACGGTTAGCAAAAGTCGAGAATCACGCTGGCATCCGTTCGCAGGTCTCCCAAAAGGGAAATCTGAAGCACATCCCCCTTTCCTGGCATGAAAACCTGTATTGGATTACGATTGAGGCGTTGAACAACGCCCTCAAACATGCCCAGGCCCGCAAAATGTTCATTGATATTCGTTGCACTCCCAAGGAATTGGAATTGACGATCACCGACGATGGCCGGGGATTCTTCCCCGCCAAGGTTGTCCCTGGCGGCATGGGACTGGAAAACATGCAGGTGCGGGCGCAGCAGTTGGGGGGGCAGTTGACCGTTGAATCAGAACCAGCAAAGGGAACGTGTGTGCGTTTCCGGGCGGAGATAAAGGCGGAGGACCGTGGAAAATATTAAGATTTTGATCGTGGACGATCACCCGATGATGCGCGAGGCACTGAAGACCGCACTGGTGGACGAAAACGACCTGATCGTCATCGGGGAGGCATCGAACGGCTTGGAGGCGATCACCCAGGTAGAAACCCTGCATCCAGACGTGGTGCTGATGGATCTGCTGATGCCCGGCATGAGCGGTCTGGAGGCGATCGCGCGCCTGATCGAGGTGGAGCCGAACATCAAGATTTTGGTGGTCACCAGCCTGGAGGATGAGGAGAAGGTGACGGCGGCCATCCAGGCGGGGGCGCTCGGATATTTCCCCAAGACCGCGCCGCGCGCCTTTCTGCTCGAGGCCATCCGAAAAGTTGCGGATGACATTCCGTATCTGCCCGCCGGCATTGCCAAGAAATTATTCAGCGGACTGCGGAACATGAGGTCGGCCGCGCCAGCCCGCAGCGCCGTGGACGAGCCGCTGACCGCCCGCCAGGAGGAAATCCTCTCCCTGCTCGGAGAGGGTCGTTCCGACCAGGAGATCGGCAGGATTTTGCACCTTTCCGAGGCAACCGTCCGTTCGCACGTCCATCGGGTGGTACAACGGCTTGGATTGAAGAACCGCGCCCAGGTAGTGGCATACGCCAACGGGCGGCGAGACGAAGAACGGTAAAAAGCAGAAAAGACCGCAACTAACAAAAACGACAGCGACTCCCTGGTTACTGTCGTTTTTGTTAGTTTTTGTTTAATCCCGCGCTTAAACAAAATTCAACAAAAGTTAAACGCCTCATGGATGCGTTAAACAGGGTTTTCTAGTACTTTTAGGCCATGAACAGCGCCCACTTATCTGTTCTCGTCATTGAAAGCCATCCCTTGATGCGCGCCGCGCTTTGTGCCGCCATTGCAGACGAACCGGGGATGACCATTGCAGCTGTTGCCGCCAGTGGCTCCGACATCATGAGAACGGCAACACTCCTGCAACCAAACATTGTCCTGCTGGGCATGAACAACCCCGGTCTCGAAGAACTGCAAACGCTGGCGATCCTGCGAAGAAAACTGCCCGCCGTGTCCATCCTGGTCCTGACAAGTGACGAAGTACCGGGGCAAAGCGAAAAGGCCCTGCAGCTCGGCGCCCAGGCCACCCTCAACAAAAATGCGCCGCGCAGTGAACTACTGCGCGCGCTCCGCCAATTAACCGCTGAAAACCACTAAGTAAAACTGAAGATGTCAAAGGAGGCACCCGCTCAGACGCAACTCCGAACGATCTCAACTGAACCCAAATTCATTCAAAAGGAAAATCAAATGAAAACAAAATTTTCGCTGGCATTGATGCTGATCATGATCGTCAGCCTTGCCTTTCAAGTAACAGCCAGCCAGGCCCTGCCCGGCACCTACTTCACCGGCACCGACAATGAGAATAACGCCCACACTGGCGCCGCCGATAACGATATGGATGTGGAAATCTACAACGACGATCCCCTCCACCCCATCGAGTTCAACATCGCCGTCCCAGTGGGCGGACTTCCCACCACTGACGCTTACCTCACCGTCCGCGCCTTTGATGTGGACGAGGAACAGGGCCAGAAGGATGAAGTCTTCCTGAACGGGACCAGCCTCGGCTTCCTTTCGGGCACCAACAACACATGGAACACGTCAGCCTATGAAATCCCGGCTGGTGTGCTGGTGGAAGGAAACAACCTGGTCCAAATCAATGTGGACACCCTGAATCCCCCCCCCGACTCAACCTGGCTCGTGGTGATTGACTGGGGACAGGTCGTGGTGGATGGCGGCATCGGCACCCCGGGCCGCATCAATAGCATCACCGTGACCGGCTACTCCGTAGCGGGCGGCTCCATCACCCTCGATGTGGACGTGGAAATCGAAGCACTGGCAGACGGCACGTTCACCCTCGAAACCAACATCTACGATCCCGCTACCAATAACGTCGATGCCGACGAGCAGACTGGCATCGCGATGACCGCTGGCCAGATCCTCACCCGTCCCGTCCAGTTCGTCTTCCCCGAAGGCTCGAACGGCGACATTTACACCATCCGCGGCTTCCTGTTCGATGAGGCCACCGGCCTGTTGAACAGCATCAAGTCCACCACCTGGTCGTATACCGCCAACCTCGCCCCCACCTCGCTGACGCTCTCCAACCGCTTCATCCAGGAAGAGCGACCGGCGGACGTGGTTGTCGGCGTACTCTCCTCCACCGATCCCGACGCGGGTGACACCGCCACCTACAGCCTGACCGACACCGTCGCCTGCGACGGCACCGACAACGGCTACTTCGCTGTCAACGGCACGGACCTCGTCACCAGCGGCACGCCGCGCATCGACTTCCAGACCAAGTACTACC
>JBMOMR010000057.1:0-9346 GCA_049324715.1 Chloroflexota bacterium
TTGTCGGTTTACAGCGAGCGCATCTTTTTCGAGTACACCAACCCGGGCATCCTGGACTGGTGGTGGCAGTTCCGCGTCAATTACTTTAGCCCGAGCGGCTGGGTGGACACGGACATTTACAACGGCGGCAACTTCCGCGACTACACCGACGCGGTCTACTTCAACGGCGCGACCTTCCTCGAGGCGTTGCGCGTCCGCATCGGTGACCAGGCCTTTTTCGCGTTCCTTAAAGATTATGCCGCGCAGATGTCATACCGCCGCGCCACCGCGGACGATTTCTTCCGCATCCTGCGCCAGCACACCTCGGCGGATATCTCCGATCTGATCGCGGCGTATTTCGCGACAGGGCATTAATACACGGGTACGCACGTAAACTGTGTACGTGTCTACGTGTGTACGAATGGACAACACCATGAATCGTCCCTTTACATTTGTCAACGTCGCTGTGACCGCGGACGGGAAGATGGACACCGTCGAACGGCGCGGCGCGGCGATTTCCTCCGCACGGGACAAGGCGCGCGTGGACCGTCTGCGGGCTGAAGCGGACGCGGTGATGGTCGGCGGGCGGACATTGCTCGATGAGGACCCCAAACTGACGGTGAAAAGCGAAGCCTTGCGCGCCGAACGCGTGGCACACGGGCTGACTCCCAATCCCATCAAAGTGGGAATCGTCACTAATGCTGACGACCTTCTCGACGGCGACTTCGTCAATTTCGGCTCGGCGCGTGTCGTAATATTTACCAGCGAGCAGACATCTAAGGCGCAAGTCGAATTTCTGCGCTCACGCAACGTCGAAGTATATGTCCACCACACGCCGCGCATCGACCTGGCCAAGGCCCTGCACGCGCTGAGTGAATTGGGCGTGAAGCGGCTGATGGTCGAAGGCGGCGGGACGCTCAACTTTGAATTGCTCCGTCTCGGTCTCGTGGACGAGTTGACCATGTACGTCGCGCCGATGATCTTCGGGGGCGAATCCGCTCCCACGGCCGCGGCCGGCTCGGGCGTGACACGCAGCGAAGCCATCCCGCTGAAACTCGTCAAAAGCGAAGTCTTCGACGATGAAGGCGGAATCCTGCTACACTATTCATTGAAGTAAACCGCCGTCCTGAGCGGAGCGAGGCGACAGCCGAGTGAAGTCGAAGGACGGGCGGCAAAAGTAAAAATTGTTTTCCATCAATCTGCCCTTCGACTGCGCCGCCACACCTGCCCTGGCGGTCGGTGCCAGGGACGAACGGCGGCTCCGCTCACATCGTCCCGATGTCAGTCGGGAGGGCAGTGGCAAAAAATGAGGCAACCATGACAACAACCATGCATGAAAAATTGGAAGAACTCCTGCGGAACGATCCCGACCACGAATGTGAAGGGCTCGGCCGCGATAAAGTCTGTGTCCGCATTGTCGCGATGGCCGAACTGCCCTCGCGCTTTGGCAATTTTCACATCGTGGCGTTCGAGAACAACCGCGATGGAAAGGAACACGTGGCCATCACGCACGGCGACGTGATCGGCGCGAGCGACGTGCCCGTGCGCCTGCACTCCGAATGCCTGACGGGTGATGTGATCGGCTCGCTGCGCTGCGATTGCCGCGACCAACTCGAAGCCGCGTTGCGCATGATCGGCAAGATGGAGCGCGGCATCGTGCTCTACCTGCGACAGGAAGGCCGCGGCATCGGCCTGATCAACAAGATCCGCGCCTACAGTTTGCAGGACGAGGGTCTCGACACCGTGCAGGCCAACCTGGCGCTCGGCTTCCGTGATGATGAACGCGATTACGCCGTGGCCGCGCACATGCTCATGTCACTCGATGTCAAGTCGGTGAAGCTCATCACCAACAACCCCAAAAAGATTCAGCAACTCACTGATTACGGCATCCACGTCACCGACCGTATTCCGCACGTGATGGAGCCTAATGAGTACAACCGCTTCTACCTCGAGACCAAGGCCGCCAAGTCGGGACACATGATCGATTTCACGGGCCGCGAACATCTGCAGGAGCAGAGCGATCACCCGTTCGTGGACGGCATGACCGAGCCCGTGAAGGTCAACCGTGGATAGCCGCGTCGTCGTCATCACGGGCGCCACGGGCGCGCTTGGGCAGGAAACCGCGCGCGCCTTTGCCGCACGCGGTCACTCGCTGGTGTTGCTCGATCACAATCAGGAAAAATTGGGCTCCCTCGTCCGCGACCTGAACCTGCCATCCGAGCGGCTCTTTGCCCGCGTCGTTGACTTGCTCGACGCGCCGACGCTTCGCACCACAGCCGAGGCGGTCGCGGCCAAATTTAGCATGGTCCACGGCCTCATTCATCTCGTCGGCGGCTGGACGGGAGGCAAGTCCATCCCCGATGCCAGCGTGGACGACCTGTCCTTCATGCTCAACCAGCACGCGTGGACAACGTTCCACCTGTTCCAGGTGTTCGTCCCGCATCTCCTCGTCAGCGGATGGGGACGCGTCGTCACCCTGTCGCTCCCGCTGACGGTTCAGCCCGCGGCGAAGATGGGTCCGTACGCGGCGGGCAAGGCCGCGCAGGAGGCGCTCGTCACCACGCTCGCGGAGGAGACGCGCGGCGCGGGTGTCACCGCGAACATCATCCACGTCCGTTCCATCGACGCGAAAGGGACGGGCAAAGGCACCTCGCCGAAAGAGATCATCACCGCGCTGGAATATCTTTTCTCCGAGGAAGCATCCAAGGTGACGGGGACGAGAATCCCGATCTACACATAACAGAGTCCTTACAACGAGGCTGCATTTTCACGCAGGAAATGCCTTTCCGGGACAAAAGTACGCTAAAATTAAACAACCAGAATAATTGTCCGTTCCCTGCAAGGAGCCCCCATGGAAGAACCCGCGCACGTGGTCAAGCATTCCTGCCTGCTTCGTTTTTGGAATGGGGTATTGTTCTTTTTATTGGGGGCTTTAATTTTGTCCCTATTCTCCATGATCCAAAAGATCATCCTGTTGGGGGAGTTGAACCTGGAGCCGCGCGGCTTCATCATGCCCATCCTCTATGGCGGCGTGACGGGTTTTATCATTGGCGAGTGGTACTTGCGGCTTAAACAGAACGAACGCCAGATCAAAGAGAACGAGGAACGCCTGCGCGCGCTGGTCAATGCCCTGCCAGATATCGTCATCTTCAAGGACGGCGAAGGCCGCTGGCTGGATGTCAACAACGTGGGGACGGATCTCTTCCAATTCCATGATGCGGAATTTTACGGCCAGACCGACCTGGAACTTGCCAAACGCAGGCCGCTTCTGGACGACTTGTTTCAATATTGTCACGCCACCGACCTGGAAGCCTGGCAACACGGGACGTTACTGCGCTGTCAAGTGGTCTCCATTCCTTTTGGCGAGGGGACGAGGGAGTTTGAAATGGTAAAGGTCCCGCTATTTCAGGAGGATGGCCGTCGCAAGGGGCTGGTGCTTGTCGGGCGTGACGTCACCGACATCAAGGAGGGGGAGCGGAATCTGATCCAGGCCTACGACTCCACGCTCGAGGGATGGGCCAAAGCCGTCGAGATGCGCGACCGGCTGACGGAGGACCACACCCGCCGCGTCGTCGCGTTGACCGAGAAACTGGCGCACCTCATGGGCGTTTCCGAAGCGGACATGGTCCACATCCACCGCGGCGCCCTCCTGCATGATGTCGGCAAGATCGGCATCCCCGATGCCATTCTCGGCAAACCTGCCGCGCTGACCGAGGACGAGATGAAGGTCATGGTTCAGCATCCCGCGCGGGCCTACAAAATGCTGGAGCACATTGGCTTCCTCGGCCCCGCGTTGGACATTCCCTACTGCCATCACGAACACTGGGACGGACGCGGCTACCCGCGCGGACTCAAGGGCGAGGAAATTCCTCTCGCGGCCCGCGTCTTCGCCGTGGTGGACGTGTGGGACGCGCTGACAAGCGACCGTCCCTACCGCGCTGCCTGGACCGAACAGGACGCGTTGAATTACATCCGCGAGCAGAGCGGAAAATATTTCGACCCCAATGTAGTGCGGACCTTCCTCGAGAATTTTTCCGCGTTGATGGAAACGGCCCCCTCCACGTGAGTTTCTGCCAATTCAGGACAAAATTGACGAGTGGGGTAAAATGACTTTCCATGAAAACAGGTGACCTCATCCACATTCGTGCCTGCAAATCAGATGGCACGGTCTATCGCAGTTGGCATGCCACCATCGAGTCTGTCGCACCTGACGCGATCGTGACGATTTCGCCCATTGGGGATACCGTCCAGGACCTGGTCCGGGGGAGTTTCCGCGCCAGGCACGTCCTCCGTTCGTATTACTGGTTCGACCGGTTCTATAACCTGATCGAGGTCTTCGGTGGCGATGGGAATCTGCGGCAGATCTACATCAATGTCGCCTCGCCGCCGCGGCTCGAGGATGGTCACATGGATTACACCGACCATGAATTGGATGTGTTGAAGGTTCCAAATCGCAAAGCGGAACTTGTGGATGAGGATGAATTCGCCGAGGCCATTGTCAAATATCGCTACAGCCAGGAATTTCAGCGGAAACTGCGGCATGTCGCGATGGAAGCCATGGATCTGGCTGGACGCTGGCAGGCAGGACCTGTGCCGTATTTTGGAGGAGACCGTGCTTAAAAAATCGATCACATTTATCGGACCGGGCATGATGGCGGAAGCCATGATCGCCGGGCTGCTCAAGAAAAAACAGGCGGCCCCCGCGGATATCACCGCCTCCGGGCCGCGTGAGGAACGCGGCGTGGAACTGCACAAAAAATATGGGATCCAAACGGGCACGGATAACGCCTCCGCTGTCCACAATGCGGACGTGGTGGTGCTGTCCGTCAAACCGCAACGGCTGACCGAGGTGATGAAGGGTCTCAAGGGAATCCGTCCCGATGCGCTGGTGTTGTCCATCATCGCGGGTGCGAGCATCCAAAAGCTCAATTCGGGGCTGAAGCACAAGGCCATTGTCCGCTCGATGCCGAACACGCCCGGTCAGATCGGCGAGGGCATCACGGTCTGGACAGCGTCCAAGGATACGACCGAGGAACAGCAACAGACGGCACGCGCCATCCTCGGCGCGCTGGGCGAGGAAGTTTTCGTGGAAGACGAAAGTTACCTGGATATGGCGACTGCCCTTTCGGGCACCGGTCCTGCCTACGTGTTCCTCTTCACCGAAGCGTTGATCGACGCGGGTGTGCATATGGGATTCCCGCGCCGCATCGCCGAACAACTCGTCTTGCAGACGATCAAAGGCTCGGCGTCATTCTACGAACTGGCGCAGAAACATCCCGCCGCGCTGCGGAACCAGGTCACCTCACCGGGCGGGACATCTGCCGAGGCGTTGTACTATCTCGAAAAGGCCGGCTTCCGCACCGCCATCTCGCGCGCCGTGTGGGCGGCGTATCAACGCTCGGTGGAATTGGGGAAGGAAAAACCTGGGCATATCGAGGTCAATGCGCAGGAAGAAATATAACTTTCGCATGACGCCTTTGAAGCAAATGGTGGTCGAGTAGCCCCGAGGTACTCCGAGGGGCGTATCGAGACCACGTTACAGGTAATTTCTGCCTACTGTTGGTCTCGGTACGCCCCGAACTGCACGGGGCTACTCGACCAACGCTATCTTTTGGAAAAAGGAGTTTACCGTTATGCACCCCAACGCTCAATTGATCGAGAAATTTTATTCATCCTTCCAATCCCACAACGCGGATGGGATGGTCGCCTGTTACCATCCTGACATCACCTTCACCGATCCCGCCTTCGGGACGCTTCGCGGCGCACAGGCCGCATCCATGTGGAGGATGTTGGTCGAGCGCGGCAAGGATTTGCAGGTGACGTTCAACAATATCCAGGCCGATGACAGTCGCGGCTCGGCACACTGGGAGGCGAAGTACAGCTTCGGTCCCAAACGCCGACCTGTGCACAACATCATCGAAGCCGAGTTCGTCTTCAAAGATGGACTCATCTTCCAGCACACCGACCGCTTCAATTTCTGGAGATGGTCGCGCATGGCGCTCGGAGTCACAGGCACATTGCTCGGCTGGACGCCGATCATCCAGTCCACGGTGAGGAAGAATGCGTTGGGAGGGTTGGAGAAGTTTATGGCGAGGTAGCCCCTCCCCGTCCCTCCCCAAATACGCAAGAAGTAGTTTTGTTGACAAGAGTAATATCCGTTGCGTATTTGGGGAGGGTGCCGAAGGCGGGTGGGGCTTTATAATGCCATCATGTACCCTCCACAAGAATTCACCACCGACCGCCTCCACCTCCGCATTCCCCGCCGCGATGACGCGCCCGCCATCTTCGCCGCGTACGCTCAGGACGAGGAAGTGACGCGCTACCTGACGTGGCGTCCGCATAAAAGCCTCGAGGAGACCTACGCCATCCGCGACGTGATGGAGAAACTCAGGCAGGAAGGCAAGGCCTTCTCCTACGCCATCACCTTGAAAGGGGACGATACCGTCATCGGCATGATCGCCATCCACGCGGACGGGTTCAAGCCCAGTCTCGGCTACGTGCTGGCGCGTTCCCACTGGGGCAAAGGCTACATGACCGAAGCCGTCCGCGCCGTGACGGACTGGTTACTCGGTCAACCCGACATCTACCGCGTCTACGCCACCTGCGACGTGGACAATCCCGCCTCGGCCAAAGTAATGGAAAAGGCGGGGATGAAATACGAGGGTCTGTTGCGGAGGTATATGGTTCATCCGAATGTCAGCGCGGAGCCGAGGGATTGTTTGATGTATGCGGCGACGCGATAACCCCCTCCGCCTGCTAGCGCAGGCACCTCCCCCAAATGCGACAAGAGTTTGATTAGTTGTTATGTGTGGACGGGAGAGATGGTAAACACCTGTTCGGAGACATAGTATACGACTTTTGTAGAATCGGCATATAGACCGGAGGAGGTCGCTATGCCGTGGAAAGAGAAAACCGCTATGTCTGAGAGACAGGAATTTGTTGAACTAGCCTCAAAAGAAGGTGCCAATATTCGAGGCTTGTGCCGCGAGTTTGGTATTACACCTCGTACGGGCTACAAGTGGCTTCGTCGCTATCAAGAGCAAGGTAGCCCAGGGCTATATGATCGAAGTCGTCGCCCGAAAAGCAGCCCACGGAAAAGCAGTTCGCTGGTGGAAGAATCTGTTTTGAAAGTGCGAAGGGCTCATCCAACGTGGGGTGGCAGGAAAATTCAATGGAAATTGGAACAAGATGGCGTTGCACCAGTGCCTGCTGCCAGCACCATTACTGCAATCTTATCCCGGCATGAAATGCTTGATCCACAAGAGAGCCCCAAACACAGTCCGTTACAAAGATTTGAGATGGAACGTGCAAATCAATTATGGCAAATCGATTTCAAAGGGCGTTTTGAGATATCCAATGGATTCGTTTGCCACCCCCTCACAGTTTTGGATGATCACTCTCGCTTTTTGGTGGGTCTCAAAGCCTGCTCGAATGAACATTCCAGAACAGTCCAGAGGCAACTGAAGGACATTTTCAGTTGTTATGGCATGCCTGAACGAATGCTGATGGACAATGGTTCCACTTGGAAAGGGTTCCATACTGGGCTTACCTTTTGGTTGGTCCGCTTGGGAATCCAGGTTGTCCATGGGCGCATTCATCATCCTCAAACGCAAGGAAAGGATGAACGCTTGCACAGAACCCTCAAGAACGAACTGCTCATTCGCCAAACGTTTTATGATCTTTCAGATTGCCAATTCAAATTCAATCAATGGAAGGATTGCTACAACTACGAACGCCCTCATCAAGCGTTGGGCATGCATCCTCCCGCTTCACGCTATCAACCTAGTCCCCGAATTTTCACGGGAACATTTCCTCCTGTTGAGTATGAACCGGGCGACATTCTCAGGAAGACAGACTGCCTTGGCAAAGTGCAATACGAAGGCAGGAAATTCCGCATTGGAAAAGCGTTTAAACAATCCTTGGTGGCTCTACGTCCCACAGAGATTGATGGTGTCTTCAATGTTTTCTTCTTCAAACAAAGGATTGCCCAAATCAACCTTTTAGCAGATAATCCTTAAATAACCCATGCGTATACCATCTCCCTGAACACCCGACTACCATCTCTCCCGTCCACACATGTTATGAAAAATAATCCTGTCGCATTTGGGGGAGGCGGGAGGGGGTTCGGATGAGGCGAATCGAATCCACCTCTACATCGAATCCAATCCATCCAATTGGGCGGAGGATGAGGAGAACAAATAACCCCTTAGCGTTAATGACTGCCAAATATCATTATCACAGAACAGTACAACGGCATGGAAACTACCATCGCTAATGTGCCAACGAGCTTCCCTCTCTTGGCAATTTTTGTAAGTGTCGAATCGCTGCCGCCTTCTTTTCTAATCCGACTGAGAGCCAGATCACTAATAAGACGGCTGACCAGCCCGAGAATCAAACCATAAAAAAGAAATATTGGAGCGACACTAATAAGATCAGAAGGATAAATTCTCACAGCAAGAGGAAAATGTACTACACCAAGAAAATAGATAAGACTTAAGAGGGAGATCACAATAATTCCGATGGATCCGACAATAGCCAGGAATCCCAACCACAAACCGACATACACCAATCTTTTAGTAGTAGTACTAATTGTTTGCATTTCTTCCTCCCGAAAAACAAAACGAAAACCATCGAAATTATTATCGCGCCGAAGAAGTTGAAAGTCAACAAGCATTTCTTTCCGCTTATAATTCGGGGCGCTCCACCACTGCCCACTGCTCACTGCTCACTGATAACAGCATGTCCATCCTCACCGCCACCTCTCTCTCCAAATCCTTCGGCGCGGAAGATATCTTCCGCGGCGTCACGTTTTCCGTGCCCAAAGGGGCGCGGCTTGCCATCGTTGGTCCCAACGGCTGCGGCAAGACCACCCTGCTCCGTATCCTGAACGGGGAAGAAGAAGCATCGTCGGGGACAGTGACCCGCGCGAGGTCCGCGCGGATCGGGTACCTTTCGCAGGAGGCCGATTTCCAAATGGAAGGTACGCTTTGGGAGGCGTGCCTGTCTCCGTTCGCGAGTCTCATCCAACAGCAGGACGAACTCCACCGACTCGAATCTCAAATGGCGAACGCGGACGAGGAAGTCCTCGCGCGTTACGGCAAACTGCAACACGACTTCGAACGGCGCGGCGGATACACGTACGTGACGCGCATCAAGCAGGTGCTGACGGGCTTGGGCTTCGACGCCTCGGACTACGACATGCGGCTCGACCACCTCTCGGGCGGACAGCGCACGCGTGCCTTTCTCTCCCGCCTCCTGCTCTCTGACCCTGACGTGCTCCTGCTCGACGAGCCGACCAACCACCTCGACATCCGCGCCGTGGAGTGGCTGGAAAGTTATCTCGCGCAATGGGGCGGCGCGGCGGTGA
>JBMOMR010000058.1:0-9299 GCA_049324715.1 Chloroflexota bacterium
TGTTTCCAGATGTGGAAGTCGCCCTCGCCCCCGGCCCCTCTCCCATTCTGGGAGAGGGGAGAAATAAGGTCAATCACCGTCAACATCTTCGCCAGATCCATCGCGTCGGAAAGTCCAGGCGGGCTGTTGAACATCATCTGCGCGATGTAATCCCTCACGCCGAAGGCGCGGGCGTTGTAGGCCGCGAGGAACGCGGAGACGACGAAGACCGCGTCGGACGAATCGCGCATGCCCCAGTGATGCGGCTCATTGAGCTCGACGGGGATGTTGTGCTCGCCGTACCATTTCATCACGGATTGGTGTTCGCGGATCGAGCCTTCCAGATCCCAGGGGCCGCGACCGTCCATTTGGTTGAACCAGAAAAGCGGGATGGCGCACCAGGCGATGTTGATCGTGTTGGCGTACATTTCGGCAAGGCGGATGAAATCGTCGGTGCCAGAGTAGGTGCGCAGGAGCGGGAAGTTACCGCGCCGACTGGCCTGATAAAGCGCGCGGTAATCGTCCTCGGAACGGACGGGGACGCCGCCCGCACCTTTGCGACGCGGGTCCTGCCGTTCGGGGTGATAGAAATTCTCCTGCGCGTCCTGGTCGATGCCGAGCGAGATCACGTCCAGCGCTTTGGCCTCCGCGATCTTTTCGATGCCTGCCAGCGTGTCCTCCATCGTGGGCAATCCAAAATGATGACGCAGGATCGGATACGGCGACTTCCATTGGATTCGTTCAACGGTCGCCTGCGGATAATTCGCTTCGCCCGGACCCGCGGCCTGTTGACCGCGCAGCCAGGCCAGGATCTCCTCGACGGGTTCACTGCCATCGAAGGCGCGCTCGAAGAAACCCAGCGCCTCCGCCCGCTCGACGACGGGCGGAGTTCCGCCGAACGCGAATCGGATTCCGCTCTCGTGCAGTTCGGACGCGGCTTCGGCAAATTCACCCAGTAAACGTTCGCCCGTCTCTGGCGTCAGGCGGTACGAAATGCCGACGAGTTCCGCGTTTTCACGTTTGGCCGCGCGCAAGACCTCTTCAATGGGAACAGCAGGGCCGAGGAAAACGGTCTTCCATCCTGCCGATTCCGCCAGCCGCAGGAAATTCGAGATCCCTGCAACGTGAACACACTCGCCCAACGCCGCGGCGACCACAGTTTTTTGTTTCATTGCGTCTCCTTTCGTGTCACTGCTTCCCCCCTGCCGAAAAACGATAAGCCCTCGAAATTTTTATACCATAAAAAAAGCGACTCCCGACGGGAATCGCTTTGGATTAGAAAATTTTAACGTTGCGTCAACCAAGGAAGTACAGGACCAAAATCGAGCCCAAATACATGAAGATCAACGCGATACCGTCCCATGAAAAACGATAGGGCGTGCGCGGCGATGCGCGATACATCAAACTGATGATGACCACGCCGGTCATCATCATGGTCATCACGGCGGCGAACCCGTTGGCGTTGTTGAGCGAGGCCCAGAAGTTGCCGCGTCCATCGGCCAGATCGTAGACCGCCAGCAAGGTGATATTGAAGAGATTGCTTCCCAGAACATTGCCGATCGCCAGGTCGATCGCGCCGAATCGGATGGCCGCGATACTGGCGGCGATCTCCGGCAGGGACGTGCTCATGGCGAGGAACAGGTTGCCGACGAAACTGCGCGAGAGCCCGGTGACCGTGGACAGGCGGTCTCCGATGGTGGAAAGCCAGACGCCGAGCAGAATGACTCCGATGGCGCTCAACACAAAAATGGCATAAGCCTTGCGTGCGGAGATGTGGGCGTAATCCAATGCCCTGGCTTCCTGTTCCAGGACCTGCCCCATGCGCTCTTTCTCCAACCCGGCGATCATCTTTCCGCCAATGGCATACAGGACAACGATCACAATGCTCAGAAAACTGATGCCCAGTATGCCGAAGCCGTTCAAGCCCGGCCCAAGCAAGACATCCAGCGCCACCAATCCCAGCAACAGCACGCCCAGCCCGCCCGAAAGGATGTGCACATCCTGTGCGTTGGCGAGCACGCGTCCGGGCTGGTAGTTCAGGTCCATCACGGCGATCAGCATCAGGTTGAAGAGACAACTTCCCAGCACCGCGCCCGCGGCCAGATTGGGCGCGTCCAGCCAGACAACGGCCGATATGCCAGATGCCAGTTCGGGCAGGGACGTGACACCCGCGATCAAAATCGCGCCGATCCAGGCGCGGCCGAAGCCGGTCTTTTCGGCGATCACATCGCCGTATTTCGAAAGATAGTTCGCGACCCAAACAATGGCCGCCGCACACAGGATGAATTCAACCCAGATCATGTTTCTCCCTTCCCGAACTAATTAAATTGTTACGATGTACGGCCTGGAATCTGTTATCGTCACCGATTTATCGTTTGCAAAAATCACTTCCGTGGAATCGATCCCGCGCTTCACCGTCAGCCCGCGATAGCGGATCGTCACCGTCCACGGGAAGGGATTCTTTCCCTCGAGTTTGACCTTCGTGGCAGAGAGGATCGTCACGCCCAGCGTTTGCAAAAAGAGTCCGAGTGGCGCGAGACCTGTCAACGCGTGGCGCTCGCCGATGGGCGCGCCCGTCTTGGCGTGGTGATGCTGATGGAAGGTGTGCGTCCCCTTGAGGTTTTTCACGACCGCGGCCATGACGTGTTCCACCAGACGCGCTGCCTCGGTGTGGAATCCGTAGGCCAGCAGTCCCTCGCCGATGAGTTGGTTGAAGGGCAGGTGAACGCTCGAGAAAACCGCGTCCGCTTTGGAGGGCGCGGGAGACGCGAGCGCGGGGAGACCGAACGGCTCGTCGAAGCGTGACTCGTCGAGGAGGGCGCGTCCGATCAACGTCTGCGCTCGTTGCTGATTGGGAAGTCCAGCCCACAGCGGGAGCAGAAGCGAGTGATCTTTTTGCGTCAGGTCAACGGTGCGGACGATGATCCTGTCCGCCGCGTCGAGACCGATGGCTTCCACGCGCCCGAGTTTTTCGTAGACGTTGCGCGTGGTAGCGACGAGTCCGCCGCTGCGCCACACGAACTGTTCGGGCGCGATGACCTCGACGGGTTCTTTGGTTGCCATCTCCGCCAGACGGACCTCAGGCCGCTTCGCCGCGGGACTTTTGGTCTGGATCTCGATCAACAAGCGGACGGGACTCTCGAACTCTTTCTTCGGCTTGAGCGTACGTCCCTTGCCCTTGGCCACAACCTGCCCCGCGAGGCTTTGACGTGTGATGAGGTCGCGGTACTGATACAGTGCGGCGTGTTCATCCCAGCCCGCGGCGACGGCGTTGTCGAGTGCTTCGGCCTGACGCTTGACGAGCGAGACTTCGCCCGCGCGTCCCAATTTCTCCGCGATCAAAATGAGACAGGCCGCTTCGCGCGCCAACAGCGCGTAGAGACTCGGATTCTCCGCGACGCCAATGTCCACGCCCTGCGACCAGGGACTCCAGACATCGAAGAGCGGATTCTCGTCCCAGCCCGTTTGCAGGAGGTGATCCCATTCGGGCAGGCCGTCGCGGTCGCGATCATGCACGGGCGAGAACCAGTTCCAGAAAAATTTCAAGAGAGGAGGATAGACTTCCGCGAGGAACGCCTCGTCGTCGCAGGCTTGATAGGTCTGCCACGCGAGGGACGCGAGCATCGGAGCGGCCAGCATCTTTGCGCGTTGACCCGCGAGGCCAGGACGTGCATCGATGAAACCATCTTCGTTTTGCGTGGAGAGGAAATTTCGGAGCAGGCCCTTGGCGAACTGCGGCGCGCCAGGGAGCAGGCTTGCCAGTGCGTACGCCTCGAGCGGACTCTGTCCTGCCCAGCCGAGGGGATAATCTGTGCCGTCGCCTTTGTGCGAGAAGCCGTGGTCGGGTGCGCGGGTGAGGACGAAGGACGGGTTGGGGAGGGTCTCACTGGCAGGGAGGAGCGAGCGCAACGCGGCGGTCTGCGTCAGCGCGAAGGCCGCGTCCCAATCTGGATCGCCCGTTTCGACGTCCACCATCTGCGACTCGGCGTTCATTTGGATGCGCGCTTTCTCCGCGTCCCACTTGCGCGCCATGGTCTTGCGCGCCAGTTCGTAGGATGGACCCGAGGCGGAAAGCGCGGCCAGCGCCCACGAAATTTGCCGCGAGCCATTGGGCGCGAGGTCGAGTTCAACCGTCAGCGCGGGATACGGCGCGGTGATCGAGTTCGGCCCGCCCGTCATGTAAAGGAGCGGAGCGAGTCCGCCTGTCGTCCCCGTGATGACGTTCACCATCTGCGATTGCGCGGCGAAGAAGGCCTGCCCCTCCAGCGGGGTGAGGATGGCGCACACCTCGAGTCGGATCTTGCGCGCTTTGGCGCCGCGGTTGACGAGGGTGTAGCGTCCCGCCACGACCTGCGACCCCGCGGCCCAAAACTCGGCATTGACTTCGAGGTTTTCGAGCGGGGAGAAATCGAGTTCGAGGAAGTTGGGAGCAAAAAATCGCAGTCGCGGCGCGCGGACGAATTTGGCGGGGTCGGTCACGGTGCCGCGTTCCTCGCCGAAGCGGGGGAAGACGCGCATCGAACGGGCACGCAGGCCAAACGTCGTGCGAAGCGAGAGAGCGGGAGGCTGTCCAGAAGAGAGGTCCAACTCCCAGATATGGTCGTTGGTGTAGTCCACGCCGCCGAAGCGAAAGTCCGCCGCGAGGGTTAGATGAAGTGGGTCGCCTGATGCAAGGTTCCAGTCGCGCATGGCTGTATTTTAGCAGATATAATTTGGTTGGGTACGTACACAGGTAAACACGTACACACGTACACAAGGAGATGAGAATGACTGGATTTTATTTTGAAGAGTTTACTGTCGGACAAAAGATCACCAGCGTCGGGCGCACCGTCACCGAAGGCGACATCATGTCTTTCGCGGGGCTGACGGGCGACTACAACCAGATCCACACCGACGCTCATTTCGCGGCGGGCACGCAGTTCGGTCAACGCATCGCACATGGACTTTTGGGCCTGTCCATCGCGGTCGGCCTGCTCATGCGGACAGGCGTGCTCGAAGGAACCGTGCTTGCCTTCCGCGAGATCGTCGAGTGGAAATTTATCAAACCCGTTTTCATCGGTGA
This sequence comes from Chloroflexota bacterium, assembly GCA_049324715.1. Classification (GTDB taxonomy): domain Bacteria; phylum Chloroflexota; class Anaerolineae; order Anaerolineales; family Villigracilaceae; genus Denitrolinea. Next base: position 5,042 of record JBMOMR010000058.1, read on the forward strand.
CACGATCCACGTGGAGATGGAAGCCAAAGAGTTGAAGTCCATGCCGCGCGTTGGCGGCGGGCTGGCTCATGTGGCCCTGGATGTGAAAAATCAACAAGACGAGACGCTCATGCGTGGAACTCTAGCCGTTCTCGTAGCGTCTAAACCTTAAATTTTTTTACCGCAAAGCCCGCTAAGAACGCAAAGAAAAACCAATTTCGCGCTCTTTGCGTGCTTGGCGGTTCCAAGGATTTTTGATGACTGAAGACGAACGCAAACGATTACTGGACTCTGAAGCCTTTACCCGTAACGACATCACCCCGCATCACGCCACGGGAGAGCGGCCGCGCGTCTACGAGGGACAGTTCTCCCGTCCGCGCCTCGACGCCGACAACATGCCCCTCCCCCGCCGCGTGGACGAAGTGGACACGGGCGGCACGCGTGTCACTCCCGCCGCGTACATGGCGCCCTCCCAGCCGACGCGCTACACATCCACACGACAGCAAGTCCCCCCGTCTCAACCGCCATTCGACAAGCGCCGCGCCTTGGGATGCGCGGCCTACGCATTGATCGGGCTTTTCTTCGCGGGCGTGGTCCTGGCGTTGATCGCGGTGACCATCGCGGTGTTCAGTTACTACTCCATCGCGCGGACTCTCCCCTCGGTGGACGATCTGCGCTCGCGCGCCTCCCAGTTCGAGACGACGCGCATCCTCGACCGCAACGGCGTTGTGCTCTACGAAATTCTCGACCCCAACGCGGGACGCCGCACTTACGTCCCGCTCGAAAAGGTCTCGCCGTACGTTCTTGCGGCCACCATCGCCACCGAAGACCAGGACTTTTACAACCATCCAGGCTTCGATTTCTGGGCCATCATCCGCGCCTTGTGGGATAACTACCGCACGGGCGGAGAGGGTGGCGGCGCGTCGACCATCACGCAACAACTGGCGCGGGCGCTGTTGCTCTCGCCCGAAGAACGTGCCCAGCGGACGGCCCAGCGCAAGGCTCGCGAGATCGTCCTCGCGGCGGAAATTACGCGCCGTTATTCCAAAGACGAGATTCTCGAACTCTATCTCAACGAAATTTATTACGGCAATCTCGCTTACGGCATCGAAGCCGCCGCTGAGACGTATTTCCACACCACTGCTGACCAACTGACCCTCGCGCAAGCCTCTTTCCTCGCGGGGCTCCCACAGTCTCCCGCGGTCTACGACATTTACACCAATCCCGAAAGCGCGTTGACGCGGCACGAGCAGGTCCTCGTGCTGATGTTCACCGTCAGTGCGGAAGAGAATTGCATCTTCGTGAGCAACCGTCCCAACGAACCCGTCTGCGTGGACGCGACCTCCGCCACCACCGCCGCGGATCAGATTCGCCAATATCAATTCCCGCCGCCTGAATTCAACATGCGCTACCCGCACTGGGTTAATTACGTGCGCAGCATCCTCGAAAGCAAATACGACGCGCAGACCATTTATCGTTCGGGATTCACCGTGTGGACCACGCTCGATCCGCAATTGCAGGATGAGGCCCAGCGCATCGTCACGGATCAGGTCGCCGCGCTCGCTCCGAACAATGCCCACAACGGCGCGCTCGTGGCGATCAAACCGTCCACGGGAGAGATCCTCGCCATGGTCGGTTCGCCCGATTTCAACAACGACGCCATCAGCGGACAGATCAACATGGCGGTGAGTCAGACGCGCCAACCAGGCTCGTCCATCAAACCCATCACGTACGTGGCCGCGTTCGAAAAAGGCTGGACTCCCTCGACCCTGCTCTGGGATGTGCCGAGCGAGTTTCCTCCGTCTGGCCTGTCCACCGACACGCGTCCGCCGTACATCCCATCGAACTACGATGGCAAAGTGCATGGCCCTGTCACGGTTCGGATCGCGCTGGCAAATTCCTTTAACATTCCCGCGGTCAAGGCGCTGAACTTCGTCGGTGTGTACGATGACCCGAACACTCCGCAAAAAGACGGGATGATCGCCATGGCCGAACGGCTGGGCATCACGTCGTTGACCGCGCCTGATTACGGTCTCGCGTTGACGCTCGGCGGGGGTGAGGTCAGCCTGCTCGAGATGGCGTCCGCCTTTTCGGTTTTCGCGAACGAGGGGAAGAAGATCCCGCCCGTCGCCATTTTGAAAGTCACCGATTTCGAGGGCAATGTCATCGACGAGTACAAGCCTCCCGCGGGCGAGCAGGTCATCCGCGCGGAACACGCCTTCCTCATCTCCTCGATCCTTTCGGACAATGCAGCGCGTTCGTGGATGTTCGGACCCAACTCCGTGCTGAATCTCCCGTTCCCCGCCGCCGCGAAGACGGGCACCAGCGGGACCGCGCGCGGGGACGCGGCCGAACTGATCTACGACAACTGGACGCTCGGCTACACTCCCGACCTCGTAGCGGGCGTCTGGATCGGCAACGCGGATTACACCCCGATGACCAACACCACAGGTTCCTCAGGCGCCGCGCCGATCTGGAGCCAGTTCATGCAATACGCCGCGCCCATTGTCAGTGGAGGCAACCTGCGCGGATTCGTGCCGCCCGCGGGCATTCAGCAAAAGACCATCTGCGCGCTTTCAGGGACGGAGCCCTCGCAGTGGTGCCGCGGCGGACAGCGCTCCGAATTTTTTGCATCCGACCAGCCGCCCCTGCCTGCCAGCAAGGACCTGTTTCGCCGAATCAAAATTGACACCTGGTCTGGACTGGAAGCCTCCGCGGCCTGCGGCGAGGAATTTGCCGAGGAGACGATGGCCATCCGCGTGGACGATCCGTGGGGACGCAAATGGCTGACCACCGCGCAGGGACGCGCCTGGCTTGAATCCAACGACATCCCTGCCAACGAGATCGTCTTCGCTCCCGACCGCGAATGCACCGCGAACGATCCGCACCCGATCTTGGAATTCTCCAATCTGAAGGATGGAGACGTCATCCGCGTGGCCGAGGTGGAAGTGCGCGGCACTGCCGATGCCACGGGCGGCTTCCGCGGCTGGGCGCTGGACTACGGTCACAGCGACGACCCGGGGACGTGGTATCCCGTGGTGGAAAGCCGCCAGCCCGTCCGCAACGGTGTGTTGGCCACGCTCGATCTCAGCACGGTGCAAAATGGCGTCGTCTACCTTCGTTTGCGGGTTATCGGTCCAAATGACGCGTCGGCGGAAAAGATCATTCGCTTGACCCTCCAACTTCCCAACCCGCCGACGGAGATTCCACCCACGGAAATCCCGCCGACGCAAACCCCGACCGCCACGGCGACGGAGATTTTCATCCTGCCGACCGAGACTCCCACAGCAACGCCTACCGAAATCCCGCCCACGGAGACCCCGTCTCCCACGCCGACTGAAACGCCCACATTACCGCCGCCATAGCGCAAATTGGCAACTTACGCCACAGTGTAGAACAAATTGCTAATTTGTTTTCAGGAGACCTCATGCGCCTCGAAGATCTGAACTGGATGGATGTCGAAACATATCTCAAGCAGGATGACCGCCTGATACTGGTCCTCGGTGCGTGCGAACAACACGCGTACTTGAGCCTGCTGACCGACATCAAGATTCCCCTCGCCCTGGCCGATTCCGCCTCGCAACAGACGGGGGTGCTGGTCGCGCCGCCCCTGAATTTTGGCTTCTCTCATTATTTTCTCGACTACCCGGGCACCCTCAGCCTGCGCGTCCCCACGCTGATCGCGGCGGTGGAGGACCTCGTCCGCTCCGCGTATCGAAGCGGGTTCCGCCGCCTCCTCATCCTGAACGGACACGGCGGGAACACGCCCGTCAACGATCACTTGAACGACGTCATCAACGACCTGCCCGGCGCGCAGATCCGCTGGTACCAGTGGTGGGACTCGCACAGCGTGGAAGCAGTGGCGGTGAAGCATAATATCAAGCCTGCACACGCCAACTGGCTGGAGGCCTTCCAATTCACCATCGTCGGCGACCTGCCAGAGGGGGAGAAGACTCCGCCGTCGGTGCCGAGTTCCATTATGGACGCGGCCACCACGCGTCGGGTCTACGGAGACGGGTCATTCGGGGGCAAGTATCGCGCCAGCGAGGAAGTGATGCACGAGGTCCTGGGCGCCGCGCTGGAGGATATCCTGCACCTGCTGGCGTTCGAATAGCCTCTTGCGTGAATCCCCGCGCGCGGCTATAATCCCGTCCGTTGGATGAAAAGAAAACCGAGCATAAAACCGCAAGCGCTTGAGATAAAAATTGGTCTCGAAGCGCTTGCCTTTGTTTGTCTCTAGCATATCCCACTTGCGGGATGCAAAGACAGGCCCGGAAAC
>JBMOMR010000059.1:0-224010 GCA_049324715.1 Chloroflexota bacterium
AAGCCTACATCAAACGCATCAAGACCCTCGAAGACCTGACCAACTCCTTCAAGGGCGTGCAACAGAGTTTCGCCATCCAGGCGGGACGCGAGGTGCGCATCATCGTCCGCCCGGAGGAGATCGACGATCTCGACTCGGCACGATTGGCCCGCGACGTCGCCAAGAAGATCGAGGAGACGATGCAGTATCCCGGTCAGATCAAGGTGACGGTCATCCGCGAGACGCGCGCCGTGGATTACGCCAAATAGCAATACTTCAGCAAGTACGTGCATAGACCCAACATGGACATACCTCATTTGGTTGGCAAATCAAAGTGGGCACGATGGGGTATCGTCCTGGGTTTAACCCTGCTTTACGTAGGCACATTCTCTTTGATGCACAATCTGGTGGGGGACTCTGCCGCCGCGCTCAGCGCTTTTCCAGTGGCTGCGATTGGATGGTATTTTGGACTGGGTCCTGGGATTGTTGCCAGCCTGATAGCCGCCGTTATTAATTCACTGCTCATCTTTGGATTTGCGGATTTGGATCTGGCGGCGGCCATGAATGGAAGCCTCCTCCCTGGAATTGTCATCCTGTTCATCGTGGGAGGCGGGTCGGGGCGGCTGGGACAATTCATGCAAGAAAGAATGGAAACCGAAAGAACACTGCGGGAGCGGGAGCACTTCCTTTCCAGGCTGAATGAGATTACCGCGTCCATCCTGGCATCCCAAAACCCGGCTGAAGTCCCGTCGCTATTCACCGATGAGATAGCAAGCCTGATGGGGGCGGACGAATGTTTTTTTTATCGCTGGGACCCATCCGTTGAACAGGTAATTCCCACCGTAACCCCTTCGCGGTTGACTAAATCCTACCGTGAGGTCAGTTTCGAGCCGGGAGAAGCAAATCTGGGGCAAAGTGTAATTCGAGCCGGGCGCGCCATTGGCGTGGACGATATTGCCACATCCTCCCTGGTCAGTGAGCGGCTTAAATCCCAACTCCCATCGCGTTCCTTACTGGGTATCCCCCTCCTTGTGGGAGATCACAGGGTCGGTGCGGTGGTCGTGGCTTTTCATACTCCACACACATTTACAGAAGATGAGATCAAACGCGCCGAACAGGTGGGAAACCTGCTCGCGCTGGCCTTGTGGGATGTACAACAGGATATCGAACTTCAACGCCGTCTGCGCGAAACAAATACCCTCGCCAAGATCGGAATCGCCCTTAGCGAGACCGAACACGTGGGTCTGGACGAAGTATTACAACTGATCGTGGACTCGGCGCGGGAACTCATTCCCGATTCAGAAAAAGCCGTGATCCATTTATTGGACGATGACAAAGAATATCTCATTCCGCGGGCAGTCTCCGGGCACACGAGCCCCAGCGAAGGCAGACGTAATATGCGACTGGGCCAAGGTGTGGCTGGGCAGGTGATCGCAGATGGAACCGTGGTCAATATTGCCGATGTGGAATCGGATCCACGCTTTCTAAGAATGGAGACGCGGCCCGACTTTCGCTCTTTGCTGGTATCCCCCGTCCAAAGCGGCAAGCAGCGGCTCGGCACCATCAGCGTTCAAAGCAGTCTGCCAGACGCATTTACTGCGGATGAAGAAGCGCTCCTCAGCGCATTGGGGGCGCAGGCCGCCATCGCTTTCGAAAATGCGCGCCTGTTGGAAACCACCCAGCAGGGATACAAGGAAATCAGCGCGCTGTATCACATCACACAGGGACTGGCATCCTCACTGGAAACCGAACAGTTGATGAAGGATGTGGTGGACCTTTTACAACAAAGTTTTGGCTATTACCATGTCGAAATTCTGGTCATTGACCCAGAAACGGAAGACCTGGTAGTGCAACATGGAAGCGGGGAAATTGGGAAACATCTCAAATCCGAGCGGCTACCCGCAGGGACGGGGATCATCGGGCACGCGGCCATTACCGGGGAACCGTTCTTTACCAATGATGTAAATCAAGTGGTCTTCTTTTATCCGCACGCACTTCTCCCCGATACCCAGTCCGAACTGGCCGTGCCCATCAAAGTGAATCAACATGTGCTCGGCGTGCTGGATGTACAACAAAGACTTCCCAACCATCTCACAGAACGCGACCAGCGACTCGTCGGTACGGTTGCCGATCAACTGGCGATCGCCCTGCAAAAAGCCTCGCTGTATTCCGATTTGCAGGCTTCTCTTGCGCAGGAAAAATCCATGCGGTCGCAACTGGTGCAAAGCGAACGGCTTGCGCTCGTGGGACGCCTGCTTGCCTCCGTTTCTCACGAATTGAACAACCCCTTGCAAGCCATACAAAACGCGCTCTTCCTCCTGAAAGAGGAGGAGGGCATCTCCGCCCAGGGGAGACAGGACCTCCAAATCGTCCTGTCGGAGACCGAACGAATGGCGGGATTGATCGAACGCCTGCGCGCCTCCTACCGTCCAACGCAACTGAACGAGTTCCAACCGATACAACTCAACACGATCGTGGAGGATGTGTACGCCCTGCTCGCCACTCACCTGCGACACAAACGGGTGGCCTTCGAATTCCACCCGGACCCTGACTTGCCTCTCGTCTCCGGCCTGCCTGACCAACTTCGGCAGGTTACTCTCAACCTGCTCATGAACGGTGTAGAGGCCATCAAAAACGGTGGACGCTTGACTGTCTCGACGGAAGTGGTCGAAAGTGGAGAAGTCATGCTCTCGGTTTCCGACACCGGGCCTGGCATCGATCCCGTCCTTCTGCCGCACATCTTCGATGCCTTTGTCACGAGCAAGGAGAGCGGCACCGGTCTGGGCTTGACCATCACCTACGATATCGTGCATCGTCATCAGGGACGCATCCAGGCGGAAAACAACCCCACAGGCGGCGCAACCTTCAAGATTTGGTTGCCAATCTCCCCCATGGAGCAGATATGAGTCAGAGCGGTCGCATTCTTATCATTGACGATGAGGCTCCATTACGGCAGACATTGGCTCGCGTCCTGCAGCGCGCCGGTCATGAGGTGACAACCGCCGAAAGCGGCGAAATGGGGCTGGCCATTCTGTCCAACACGTCGTTTGATCTGGTCTACATGGATATCCGCATGCCGGGCATGGCCGGGCTGGACGCACTCAAAGTCATCCACGCGAGCCAGCCGAACCTGCCTGTCATCCTGTTCACCGCCCAGCCAGATATGCAATCCGCGGTGGACGCCCTCCGCCTCGGCGCCACAGACTACTTGTTGAAGCCTCTCCAGCCCGAGGTCCTAATCGAACGAACGCGGGTGGCGCTTGCCCGTCAGGAAAAAGAGCGTCGCAAACGGGAAATCCAATCCCAGATCGAATCCCTGCAGATCGAATTGCGGAATCTCGAGACCGAGGAGGCGACTCCCTCTTCCGAGGCTCCCGCCTCGTTGGGCGATGACCGATTCCTTTCGCGCGGAAAACTGACGCTGGACCTGCACACACGCCGCGTCACCATCGGCAAGCGCGTGGTCAGCCTGCCTCCCACTGCGTTCGATTACCTGCTGGTGCTGGCGCGTCACGCGCCCAACGTGGTGGATTACCAGACGCTTGTTGCCGAGGCGCAGGGATATGAGGCGGGGATGCGCGAGGCGCAGGAACTTGTCAAATGGCATGTACACCACATCCGTCAAGCCATCGAGGCGGATGCTCAAAATCCGACCTTTATTATCAATGTCCGAGGGAGCGGGTATCGATTCGTAGTTGACTAAATTTCAGGCCAGCAGGGGAGAAAACAGCCATTGCCAACTTTTGCCAACTTTCTCAGGCGCATGACCAACTGCTTTATGGGGGATTCTCGCTGAAAATAGGGGCGATGAACCAGCAAACCCCATCTTCCAGTGACCTTCCCGTCCGTATCCTGGTTGTGGACGATCATCCCACCACCGCTACGACGCTCGCCCGCGCCTTATCGCAATTGGGTTCCAGGGTGGAGGTGCTCTCCGCCACCAGTGGGAACGAGGCGCTGGAACGCGTGGAAAGCCGCGCGCCCGATATTTTAATCACCGACATGATCATGCCTGAAATGAATGGTCTGGAGTTGGTGGAGAAACTGCAAAATCATCCGGGCGGAAGACCAGACCATATCATCCTCATCACAGCCTACGATGTGCCTGGCTTAAAGGAATCGTCGCGGCGCATGAAGGTGGATGAGATCATCGTTAAACCCGTGCGGCCAGAACGGATCTGCCAGATCGTAAAAGAACTGCTGGACGAGTGGAGCCGCAACAAACCGGCTGCGGCGGAACAACCTGTATCTCGAGCGTTCAACATTTTGATCGCGGATGATCGTCCTGACAACGTCACCCTGCTGTCGCGCTACATCGAAAACGAGGGGTACTCCTACATCACCGCGTCCGACGGTGTGGAAACCCTGGAACGCGCACGCGAACACCTGCCCGACCTGATTCTGCTCGATATCAATATGCCCAAAAAGGATGGTTTCGCCGTGCTGGAGGAGGTCCGCTCTGACCCGGCATTGAAACATATTCCGGTCATCATCCTGACTGCGGCCCGCATCGACCCCATGGACATTCAATCGGGGTTCAGCCTCGGCGCGGATGATTACATCTTGAAACCTTTCGACCGCCGCGAGTTGATGGGACGCATCCGCACCAAATTGCGCGTGAAAGAATCGGAAGACGCCATGCGCCGCCGCAACCGCGAACTGAGCCTGCTTCCTGAAATCGGCAAGGAATTGAGCGCACGCCTCGACACCGACGAACTGGCCGACGTGGTCCTGCGCCGCACGGTGGAAACGCTGGGAGCGCTCATGGGGCATATCGTTATTTTGCACCCCTCCATCTCCATCCAAAAAACACATCATGCCGCTTCCTGCTCCTTCTCGCGAACGGAGTTTCCAAACCTCGACGGTTTCGTTGCTCAGATCAACGAATCGCGCGAGAGCCTGCTAATCGAAGATGTGCAAAAGGAGCCGCGCTGGCCGTCCACCCCCAATGACCCGATGCGGTCGGTTGTCATCGTCCCGATGTTTGGACGTCATCAACTTTTGGGGCTTTTGGCATTGGCTCACGAACAAGCGAAATATTTCCAAATGGAACATGTACTGCTCCTGCAGGCAATTGCCAGCCAGGCGGCGATTGCGTTTGAGAACGCCCGACTTTATGCGGATATGGCTCAGGAGCAAAAGAAACTGGCCGCTGTCCTGCAGGGCGCGGCGGACGCCATCTTGATGTTCGACGCGGAAGGCCAACTGGTCATACTCAACCCTGCCGCCAAGAATCTGTTCGCGGATTACGAATCGAAACTCGGCATGGAACTTCCGTCGGGCCGCGGCTACGACGAACTTATCACCCTGATGGAGCATGCCCAGATGACGCAATCCACACTTACCGAGGATGTGGTCTGGCCAGACGGTCGTTCGTTTGCAGCCCAAGTCACGCCCATCGAAGCGGGGGGACATGTAGCCGTCCTGCATGACGTGACACGATTCAAAAGTCTGGAGCAGTTGAAGAACGAATTCATCGCCACCGCGTCGCACGATCTGAAAAATCCGATCACTTCCATCGCAGGTTTTAGCAAACTGATGGAACATGCCGGTCCCTTGACAGAGCAACAGGCTGAGTTCGTCGAACGGATCCAGTCCGCGGCACAGAACATGAGCGATCTGGTTTCAAGCATGCTCGAACTGGCACAATTCGACCTGGGGGTCGAAGCGAAGCACGAGGCTGTTGAGTTGAACACCCTGCTCGGTGAGGTCGAGGCGGAATTCCAGCCTCAAGCGCAGGCGAAAGAACAAAAACTCACTTTCAAGAAAAACCACAAGATCACGCACGTACCAGGGGACCCGATAAAACTACGGCAAATGTTCTCGAACGTGATCGGCAATGCCATTAAATACACGCCAGAGAGAGGGACCATCTCGCTTTCCATTACGATGGAAGAGGAACAGGTTGAAATCTGCGTAGAGGATACCGGGTTTGGGATCCCCGCGGCCGACCTGCCATTCGTATTTGACCGTTTCTATCGCATCCGTAACGGAAAGAATGCCGAAGTGGAAGGCAATGGTCTTGGGTTGGCTATCGTCAAATCCATCGTCGAACGACACAACGGACAAATCAGTGTGAACAGCGAAGTGGGAAAAGGATCGTGCTTTACCATCCACCTGCCGGTCGTATCATCCGCCGCCATTCTTACAGGATCTGAGATCTGATTATCGTAGGAGAGAGACATGCTAAAAAACCTCCGCTTTCTGAATAACCTGCCCCAACGAATACGCGTAGCCTTTGGCATCATTGCCCTGATGGCCGTAGCGCTGTCGGTTGGCATGTCTGTATTTGCATCCCTGGCGCCCGATGCACCAGCGTTTGCTGTGCATACTCGGGTTATCCTAACCACAGGTATGATTGTATTGGTTTCTCAATTGACCAGTCTGTGGTTGCTCTGGAAGGGACGCACTACGGCAGCACATTGGCTTGCTTTCCTCCCCCTGTTCGTCATGCTGTTGGTTGCACCAACGCTGGTCGCAGGGATCGAACTGGCGGTGCTGGCTGTTGCCATCATCCCTGTACTGGTAGTCAATTCCCTGCAATCCCTGCCAACTGGACAGGCCCGGACGTTGACGATCATAGGCATCACTGTCGCCATTCTGATCCTGCTTATAGACCGGTTTTCACCAGTTGCCCGTATGGAGGTCCCCGAGATCTCAACTTTCAGCTATTTCCTGATCTCGGGTGAGATTCTGGTTTTCGGTTTCATTCTCCTCAGGCAATTTCCATCTTATCCTCTGCGCACGAAACAACTGGTTGCCCTGTTAAGTGTCTCTTTGATGGTCATGCTTGTGTTCGGCATCCTGACCTATTTCACAACAGAAACCAGACTCACCACTGACGCAGGCAGACTCTTACACAATGGCGCAGTTTCACAGAGCCGCATCCTGGGAGATTTTGTCTCAAAACAGATGGATCTTCTCACGGCCTTGAAAAACCGCAAATGGCCGGCGATCACCAGCGCCAACACATCCTACTCTGGAGGCGCATCCACAATTCAAGCCGAGATTGCCGAACTCGACGAGCAGTGGGTCAAAGCAGACCAGGCAAACAATAACCAGGATACTCTGGTCGTATCACGCTTGAACAACGATACGGCCACGGTCTTGAACGAATACAAGGCGAGTTTCCCTGAAAATGCAGAAGTATTTATCACCGACAAGTACGGAGCATTGGTGGCGGCGACCAACCGCACTTCTGACTACTACCAGGCTGATGAGGAATGGTGGCAGATAGCCTACAACGACGGCGCTGGAGATGTATATATCGGTCAAATCGTATATGACGAAAGCATTAAGGAATATGCCATCATCATTGCCATCCCACTTTTCTCTGCAGAATCGGAAAAGGTCATTGGGGTGCTGCGCACAACCGTGTCCATACAGGCAGCGATTGAATTGTTGGATGCTTCTTTGACGAATATCGAAGCCACCCATACAGATATCCTATTCCCAGGCGGCCAACTTTTTGCAGAAGATGGCATGACGGATGTCTCACCAGAATTCCAGACCCAGATGCAGAACCTGGTGACCGGCGGAGATTTTGCAGAACTGGACTATGAAGGTGCGCCCAGTTTGCTCAGCGTCTCCACGATCCAGAGCTACAATCCTGAGATCAACAAGATGGGGTGGATAATCATCGTTCATCAGCCCAGCCAGGTGGCGCTGGCCCCTCTGAATGCACAACTTCGTACAATCATCATAGCGGGTTTGCTGCTGGCAGGCCTGTCAGCGTTGATCGCATTCTTCCTGTCCAGAAGCCTGACGCGGCCAATCCTGGGGTTGACCGATGTCGCCAAAAAAATCGCGGGCGGAAATCTCGCCATCCAGGCAAAGGTGGAAACTAGTGATGAAGTCGGTCAACTGGCCGCCACATTCAATAGCATGACCAGTCAATTGCGTGAGTTGATCGGAACCCTCGAACAACGTGTGGCCGATCGTACCAAAGCCCTCGCAAACGTGGCCGAGATCAGCACGATCGCATCCAATATCCAAAATGAAGATGAAATGCTGGCGACGGTGGTGCACCTGGTCCAGCGGCGGTTTGACCTGTATCACGCACATGTGTTCACCTATAACGAAGAAAATGGAGAATTGCAGATTGTGGCTTGCGGATATAAGGAAGGCGATGAACACGAAGGCACACACGAAACCGCAACCATTCCACTTGATCAGGAACAATCACTGGTAGCCCGCGCCGGCCGCACAAAAAAGCCGGTCATCGTTAATGACGTGCGCAGCGACCCAAGCTGGCTGCCCAACCCACTTCTCCCCGACACCGCGGCAGAGTTGGCTGTTCCCCTGCTCGCGGGCGATAGACTCATCGGCATTTTGGATGTGCAATCCGACCGCGTGGGCGCCTTTACAGAATCGGATGCCGACATCCAGATGACCTTGAGCGCGCAGATCGCGGTCGCGTCACAAAACATCCGCCAGTTTAAAAATTCCCAAAAGATCGCGAACGACCTCAGCGTGGTGGCAAACGTAGGCATTGCCACGTCCACCATTGCGGAGATCGGTCACCTGTTGCAGGAAGTGGTGGACCTCTCCAAGAAATCCTTCAACCTGTACCATGCCCACATCTACCTGCTAAACGAAGCGGGCGACACACTCGACTTGACCGCCGGTGCGGGAGAGGTGGGACGAAAAATGGTCCGGGAGGAACGCCACATCCCGCTTAACAGTGAAAAGTCTCTGGTGGCCCGCTCCGCCCGCACCCGCGAGGGCGTGGTGGTGAACGACGTATCCGCCAACCCAGACTTCCTTCCGCACCCCCTGCTCCCCCACACCCGCGCGGAAATGGCCGTGCCAATGATCGTTGCAGGCAACGTCATCGGCGTGCTGGACGTGCAATCGGAGACGGCGAACCACTTCACCAGCATCGACGTGGACATCACAACCACGCTGGCATCGCAAATTGCCGTTGCTTTGCAGAACGCGCGGTCCTTTGTGGAAACCCGACGACGCGCCGAACGCGAAACCCTGCTTAATGCCATCAGCCAGAAGATCCAGAGCACGACGACCATCGAATCTGCCCTGCAAACCGCTGCCCGCGAACTGGGTCACGTCTTGGGGATGAAGCCGACCGTCGTGGCACTCGAATCTTCCTTCCAGGCGGCTGAGGATCAACGCAATGATAAATAGATTTTTCGGCTCCTGTGGTGATGAAAAACGCGTAGCTGATCACGTTCAGCGCCTTTCGTCGCTAAATGAAAGGAATATCAAATGAACAACCTGTTTGGTAGATTCCAAAACGAAAACCGCCCACAGAGACTTACATTCAAAATTCTGGCACCGGCGTTGCTGATCTTTCTGCTCGCCTTGACTGGCTTCTTCCTGTATTCGTATCTCACCACGCAGGCAGAAAATAAGGCACAGGCATCCCAAAATGGCCAGCAATTACAACAGGTCTTTAATGCAGAAATTCAACGGTTAAGCGATTTTGCGCTGGGGCTTGCCCTTCAGGCAGCAACCAACCCAGATATTCAGGAAGCCTTTGCAAACCAAGATCGGCAAAAATTGCAGGAACTGACACTGCCGGGTTACCTTGCCCTGGATGAGAGTTTTAACATTCCGCAATACCAATACCATCTGCCTCCAGCCACCTCGTTCCTACGCCTTCATAACACTGCGAATTTTGGCGATGACCTCTCATCCTTCCGTTTCACGGTCCTGCAGGTAAATTCCACGAAAGAATCCGTTTCCGGGCTCGAAATGGGACGCGGCGGTCTGGGACTGCGCGGTATCGAACCGGTTTTTTACCACGAACGACACATTGGGAGTGTGGAGTTTGGTTTGAATATTGACCAGACGTTCCTCGCCAACCTCAAAAACGACTACGGCAGTGACTGGCGCATCCTTGTGACCAGAGAGTCTTTATCGCTGGCCACCTTGGAGGATATTTCCGCCCTAAAGGAAGGTCCCAATTCTGACCTGCTGATTCTAGCGGAAACCATCACAAACGTTTCAGCCCCTGTGGATGTGTACAGGCAGGTCATCAAAGGTGAAACGGTGGTCAGCCAGGTGGAGGATTCTCAGGGACACACGTATAGCGTCATCACATTCCCACTGCGTGATTATCAAAACTCCGTTATTGGCGTGGTCGAAGCCGCCATTGACGTAACGGCAACCGTGCAAACACAGTCATCCAGTTTCGCTTACTTCCTGTTGGCATTGCTTCTCGCATTGTTCGTGGGAGCGGCGAGCTTGATCATCATTACCAACCGCACCCTGCAACCATTGGAAGTACTTACAAACGCAGCGCAAGCCATCCAAAAGGGAGACTTGGGCCAGCAGGTAAAAGTCTCATCCAACGATGAAATTGGCACATTGGCCAGCGCCTTTAACAGTATGACGTCCCAGATGAGCAACCTGATCAACAGTCTGGAACAACGCGTGGCCGCCCGAACCAAAGACCTCGCCACTGTAGCCGAAGTGGGAACCGCCACCGCCACCATCCTGGACACCAACAGACTGCTGCAAACCGTGGTGAATCTGACAAAAGAGCGCTTCGATCTATATCACTCCCATATTTACCTGCTTGATGAAATGGGTGAAAACCTTGTATTGGCCGCTGGCGCAGGCGAACCAGGCCGCCAGATGGTGGCAAAAGGACACTCCATCCCAGTCAGCCGCGAACAGTCACTGGTTGCACGCGCCGCCCGCGAACGTCAGGGCGTCACCGTCAATGACGTGACCCAAACTCCCGACTTCCTGCCCAACCCCCTCCTGCCAGACACACGCTCCGAACTGGCCGTCCCCATGATCGTGGGTGAGAATCTGGTCGGCGTGTTTGATATTCAATCTGGCGAAGTCGGGCGCTTCACAGATTCCGACGTCAACATACAAACCACGCTTGCATCCCAAATTGCCACATCCATTCAGAATGTGCGTTTGTTCGAAAAATCCAAGGCGGAGGCCGACCTGGAAACATTAGCAAACACCATTGGTCGAAAAATCCAGCAGACCACGACCATGGAGGATGTGTTGCAGACCGCCATCCGTGAACTGGGATCGGCCATTGGCGCACCACGTGTAAAGGTAAATCTGTCTGTGCAGCCAGATGGCAAGGAACCTTCTCAATAAACAAAAAGGGTTGAGCACTTCCAGATCTTCGATTTGAAAAAGTCTCAAGGCTTGTCCGGGATACATTAACATCCCAGGACAAAGGAGAACATGATGGACGAGAAAAAACAATCGGCATCAAAAAACAAGGACATCGTGCCTCAGGGCAGGTTCTGGGGAACCATCGTTTTGAATTTGATCTTAATGGCGATATATGTGTATGCGTTTCCCTCAATTCTTAGTGCCGAAGCAACGACAGTCATCACCATCGCCATCACGTGCCTGGCCCTTATCATCGCGGCAACGGTGGTTGGGTTGATCCTCACCATCCGACGGCAATTGGATGCAGGCTTGCTTCTGACATTTACCGCACTCCATGTTCTGGTGATCATGATCGGCGTCTTGTTTCAGGGACGCGCCCTTTCTGGTACATTTTCACTCCTGCTCATTTCAGCCATCGGATTCTGGTGGTTGTACCCTCGTCCAGCACAGAAGTGGTATTTGAGTTTCACAGCAGTGACTCTTGCGCTGATCTGGCTACTTGAATGGTTTTCTCCAGCATGGCGACAGACGATGAAAATACCAGAGGTCGGACCCGTTGGTGCGATCACCTTCGGAATCATCTCTGCGATAGTCGTCTGGTATCAATCACGGGAAGCCATCCGCCGTAGTTTGCGCATCCGCATTACAGTTTGGGCGGGTACCATTCTGGTTCTATCGTCCACCATCCTGGTTGTTTATTCGGCTCTTACAGCCCGCCAATCAGCCATTCGTAGCGCCGAAACAGAAGCACTCTCCTTTGCGTCTTCCCAGGCCCGCCAGGTGCAGGCAGATACCGAAATTCCTCTGGACATGGCACGGTCCCTTGCACAGGCTCTAACCGCAGTCAAGAATCCAGCCGAACCGATCACCCTCACTCGTGACCAGGTCAACGCCATGTTGCGCCAGGTGTTAAGCGAAAACGAATCCTTCCTGGGTACGTACACGCTGTGGGAGCCCAACGCTTTCGATGGTCAGGACTCCGACTACGTCAACGCAACCGCCCACGACGCGAGCGGACGGTTCATCCCGTATTGGGTGCGTGCCGACGATGGAAGCATCAGCGTGATCGCCCTGGAACAGTACGAAACGCCTGGCATCGGCGACTGGTACCTCCTGCCGCGCCAGACCAAAAAGGAAGTGACCATTGCCCCATTGATCTACCCGATCGAAGGCGTGGACACGGTGATGGCCTCCTTCGTTGTGCCCATCGTCAACGATGAAACTTTCTACGGCATCGCCGGCATAGACGCCCCAATCGCCTTTGTGCAGACCATCGTGGACTCGGTCGATCTCTATGACGGGAAGGCGGATGCCGTCCTCCTGACATCCTCCGGTACACTGATCGGTGTTCGCAATCGGCCAGAACTGGTCAATCAGCCGGCCACAGAGATCTACGCCGATTTTTCGGATCTTCAGGCACGCATCGAGGCAGGCGAGACCTTTATCAGCCTAAGCCCCGACGGGCAATTCCTGCGCGTCTTCGCACCCGTGGAGATTGGTCAGACCGACGCACACTGGACCTTCGGCCTGATCATCCCCTTTGCAGAGATCACCGCTCCCGCCACAGACTCGGCCATCCGCCAGGCAACCATCAGCGCGGCGTTGATCCTGATTGCAATGATCCTCCTTTGGTACCTCACCGGTCAGATCGTACGCCCGATCCGAGACCTGACGACAGTGGCCAACAACATTGTGCTTGGAGACCTGAACGCCGTTGCCGAAACGAAAACAGAAGATGAGACCGGCATCCTGGCCGCCACCTTCAACTCCATGACATCCCGATTACGCGGCACACTCGCCACACTGGAAGATCGCGTGGCCGAACGTACCCACAGCCTGGAACTAGCCGCGGAAGTTGGACGTTCCGTTTCCCAGGTGCGCGCGCTGGACATCATGTTGAAGGATGCGGCCGAGATCATCCGCGCCCGGTTCGACCTGTATTATGTCCAGGTGTACCTGACCAACCCGACTCAGGATACCCTGATCCTCCAAGCAGGGACCGGCAGCGTGGGTGCCCAGCTTATTGGCCGCGGCCACCGACTCCCCATCAGCATTGCATCCATCAATGGGCGTGCCGCAGTGGAGAAACTCTCCGTGGTCATTGCCAACACCACAACCAGCCCCACCTTCCTCCCCAACCCCCTCCTGCCCGAAACTCGCTCAGAAATGGCCATACCGTTGACGTTAGGCGACAAGGTGGTGGGTGTGCTTGACCTGCAAAGCAGTAAGGAAGGCGCGTTGAGCGAGGAACTCCTGCCCGCCTTCGAGGCTCTGGCT
This sequence comes from Chloroflexota bacterium, assembly GCA_049324715.1. Taxonomy (GTDB): domain Bacteria; phylum Chloroflexota; class Anaerolineae; order Anaerolineales; family Villigracilaceae; genus Denitrolinea. Next base: position 13,363 of record JBMOMR010000059.1, read on the forward strand.
GGCCAATTGGCCATTGCCATCCGAAATGCCAGCCTTTTGGCCGAGACCGAACAAGCCCGCGCCGAAGTGGAAGCCCAAGCCCGTCGCCTGGTACGAAGGGGATGGGACGAATACCTGGACGCCATTCACAAACCGGAGAAGAACGGCTTCAAGTACGAAGGTGATGCCGTTGTCCCGTTGGAAGCGGATACGGAACCGTCAGCCGCGGAAGATGACGCCATTTCGGCGCCCATTTCCATCACCGGCGAACCGGTTGGCTCACTGGTCGTGGAGATGAGCAAGAATGCCCAAACTGCGCAGAAAGTGGAGTTGGTCAAAATTGTCGCCCGTCAGGTGGCGCAACAACTCGAGAACCTGCGCCTGCTCGACAGCGCCGAACGCTACCGCGTCGAAGCGGAACAAGCCTCCCGCCGCCTCACGCAAGAAGGCTGGAAAGAGTACGTTGCCACCAGAGGCCAGGAAAATCTTGGCTACCGCTACGACCTGAAGGAAGTCCGTCCACAGCAGGAAATCGCTGGCGTCCCTTCGGAAGAGCCTGTTGTGACCCTGCCGATCAAAGTCCGCGACGAGACGATCGGCAAACTGGCCGTGGAGGGCCTCTCCCCTGACGATGACGCTTCGCTGGCACTTGTCAACATGGTGGCGGAACGGTTGGGAGCGCACATTGAAAGTCTGCGCCAATACGACCGCACGCAATCCGCATTGGCACAATCGGAGAAACTGTTCGAGGCCAGCCGCGTCCTCACGCAAGCACGCGACCTGCAGGAATTGACCGCCTCCACCGTGCGCACGCTTGATATCCCCGAGATCAACCGTGCCGTGCTGGCAACTTTCAACTACGATTCGGAAGACAACATCGACAGCCTCGACATCATCGCAAATTGGTGGAATGGCACGGGACACGAAATCACCCCAGTCGGCACCCATTATCCCCTGGAAGTGATCCGCGTCATGCCGATGTTCGTCAGCCCCACGCCTGTCTTCTTCAATGACACGTCCACCGATAAGCGCGTGGACGCCACCACCATGCAACTGGTGCAAAGACTCAACCTGCGCGCGGTGGCCGTCCTGCCGCTATTCAGTGGAACCCGTCAGATCGGAGCCTTGATCCTGGAGGCCGAGGAACCGCACACATTCACGCCAGAAGAAACCCGTCTATTTGCTTCACTGGCGCCTCAGATCGCCACCGTGCTGGAAAACCGCCGCCAGTTCGAACGCGCACAAAAGCAGGCCGAACGCGAAAGTACGCTGAACCTCATCAGCCAGAAGATCCAAAGCGCAACCAGCGTGGAAGCGGTATTGCAGATCGCGGCACGCGAACTCGGCCACGCGCTCGGCGCGCCGCTCACCATCGCCCAACTGGGCGTGAAGGACGGAAAATAGCATGCCGACCCACGTTTTTCGGAGACGATGAGCCATGGCCAGTGCCAAATATCGCAAGCGGCTCGACACGCTCTTCACGGAAATCGAACGGCTCTCCGCCAACCCGGTGCTGGATGCCGCCGCGGTCCGCCGCGAGATCGACGAACTGCGGGCGCGCATGCTTGAACTGGAAGCGGACTTCTCCAGATCGGAGAAACGCGCCGCCCCGCGAAAAAAGACTCCGCCTGCCGCGCTCCATCCAGTGGAGGAACCCCAGGCGCAGCCCGCGCGTCGAGTCGCGTCCAACCTGTACGAGAAGGAACGCGTCGGGTATGTGTACGCCGGGGATTCAGTCCAGCCGCTTCAAGGTCCAGAAACGGACGCGCCCGCGCCATCGAGCGGGATCCAGGTCCCGTTGATCGCGAGCGGACAGGCCATCGGCAAAGTGGAAGTCCAGCCGCCATCCGAGCGCGAGTGGACGACCGACGAATCGTCCCTGCTGAACGCAGTGGCGCGCCAGGCCTCCATCCAGATCGAAAATCTGCGCCTGCTGGAAGCCACCGAGCGCGCCCGCGCCGAAGCCGAAGAAGCCACCCGCCGCTTCATGCACGAAAACTGGGACTCGTATCTCGATGCGATCCATCACAGCGAGCGCGTCGGATTTGCGTACGACCAATCGGGAGTCGTCCCATTCCTCGAGAAACCGCAAACGGACGAGGTCATTGGCGAATCGGTGAGCGTGATGGAAGAGCAGGTCGGCTCGCTGTTCGTCAAACCCGATCCGTCCCGCCCGCTCACGGACGAGGAAAAGACCATGGTCAGCGCGGTGGCTCGACAGATCGCGCAACAAGTGGAAAATATCCGCCTGCTGGCTGACGCCTCCCGCGCGCGTGCCGAAGCGGAGGACGCCACCCGCCGACTGACGCATCAAAGCTGGCAGGCCTATGCCACCCACAAGGACGCGTCCACGCTCGGGTTCGCCTACGATTCGAATCAGGTGCTTCCGTTGCAGACGATCGCATCGCCCCAGGAATTGAATCTGACGCAACCGCTGACGGTGCGCGGCGAACCGATCGGGCAACTGGCCGTGGCAAATTGGCAGAACATCTCGCCCGAAGCCGCGGACCTCGTCTCGGCCATCGCGGAACGCGTCAGCACCCAACTGGAAACTCTCCGCCTCGCGGAAGAACTGCAAAAACGCGCCGCCGAGTTGCAGACCGTGGCGACGGTCTCGTCCACCGCGTCCACCGTGCTGGACCCCGATACGCTCCTGCAATCGGTGGTGGACCTGACGAAGGAACGGTTCGGTCTCTATCACGCCCATATTTACCTCCTCAACGAAGCCTGGCAGACGATGTTGCTGGCCGCGGGCGCGGGAGAAGTCGGCAAGATCATGGTGGCCGATCAACACGCCATTCCCATGAGCATGGAACAATCCGTGGTGGCGCGCGCCGTCCGTGAACGACACGTTATCATTATCAACGATGTGGCGGCGGAGCCAAATCACCTCCCCAATCCACTGCTCCCTGAGACGCAGTCCGAAATGGCCGTGCCGATGATCGTCGGCGACAAAGTGCTGGGCGTGTTCGACGTGCAATCCGCCCAGTTGAACCGTTTTACCGAAGAGGACGCCAACATTTACGCCACACTGACCTCACAGGTGGGCGTGGCGCTCCAGAACGCGCGTCTCTATGCCGAACAATCGGCCACGTTGGCCCAACTGCGCGAACTCGATCGCTTGAAATCATCCTTCCTTGCGAACATGTCTCACGAGTTGCGCACCCCGCTCAATTCCATCCTCGGTTTCGCAGACGTGATCCTCGAGGAACTGGATGGCCCGCTGACCGAGAACATGACCAACGACCTGAAACTGATCCAGAAGAACGGACAGCATCTGCTCCACCTCATCAACGATGTGCTCGACATGGCCAAGATCGAAGCCGGGCGCATGAACCTGAATCTCGAACACTTCCAGGTGATGGAACTGCTCGAAGAGGTCACCAACCTTACTTCGTCGCTGGCGAGCGAACGGAACAACGCGTTGTTCATCGAGCCAGATTCCGACGCCACCGTCGAGATCCACGCCGACCGCACCCGCATGCGTCAGGTGATGCTCAATCTGGTCAACAACGCCATCAAATTCACCGAGCGTGGCAGGATCTCCATCAACGCCGAACGGCGCGATCAGGTGGTCCTCATCTCCGTCCGTGATACGGGCATCGGCATCCCGCCCGAAAAATTGGAGGATGTCTTCAAGGAATTTACACAAGTGGACACATCCACCACGCGCAAGGCGGGCGGCACCGGTCTGGGCCTGCCCATCAGCCGCCGACTGGTGGAAATGCACGGAGGCCGCCTGTGGGCCGAAAGCAGCGGCGTTCCGGGCGAAGGCTCCGCGTTCCTCGTGGAATTGCCCATCGAAGCCATCATCGCCGAATCCAACGAAGCCGAAAAGGTGCAAAAATAATGGCGCTTCCACTTTACCTGGAATGTTCCGTTTGCGGAAAACAACAGCCCTACGAACCGTTCGTACCGGCGGTCTGCAAACACTGCCAGTCGCAATGGCTCGAAGCCCACTACGACTTCAACGCCTTCAAGCGCGAACTCCTGCGCGGACTCCCCAACCGACCTTCCAACCTCTGGCGCTATCAGGACATCCTGCCGCTGAACGATCCCTCCGTGCTGGACCTCTATCCTGCCGGCGGGACTCCGCTCTGGCATTCGGCCCGGTTCGCCCCCAGACTGGGGGCGGGTTCCGTCTTCATCAAGGACGAACGCTACGGGCCGACCTCCTCTTTCAAGGACAGGCAGGCCGCGGTGGCCGTGGCCGCCATGAACGAGAGCGGAATCCGCGAGGCGGTCATCGCCTCCACGGGGAACGCGGCGGTGGCGTACGCGGCGGCCTGTGCGAGGGCGGGCATCAAACTCTGGGTCTTCATGACCAGCCTTGTGCCGCAGGAAAAACTGCGCGAGGCCGCCCTCTTCGGAGCGGAGGTGATTCGCGTCAGCGGCAACTACGATCAGACGAAGCAGATCGCGGCCCAGTTCGCACAGAGGCGCAACCTTCTGCTCGACCGCGGCGCCAGTTCCATCCCCGCCAAAGAGTCGATGAAGACCATCGCCTACGAGATCGTGGAACAACTCGGCTGGTGCGCCCCCGATTGGTACGTGCAGGCCGTCAGCGGCGGACTGGGACCGCTCGGCGTGTATCAGGGATTCAAAGAGATGTTCCGCATGGGACTGATCCACAAGATCCCGAAACTCGCCATCATTCAGGCGGAGGGATGCTCGCCGATGGTGCGCGCCTTCAAGGCGGGCAAAGACGTGGCCGAGCCAGTCATCCCCGACACGCACATCATCATCCTGTCCACGGGCGACCCTGGCAAGGCCTACACCTATCTGTGGAATCTCACCCAGCAGTACGGCGGCGCGATGGAATCGGTGACCGACCTCGAAGCCTACGCCGCCATGCAATCCCTCGCCAAAAGTGAGGGGATGGCCGTGGAGCCTGCGACGGCGGTCGCGTTCGCGGGTCTGGAAAAGATGCTGAAGAATGGGATAATGAGTCCAGAAGAGACAGTCGTCGTCAACTGCACGGGGCACACCTTTCCCGTGGAAAAGCATGTGCTCGGCGACCAGTTCGCAGTGGACGTCCACCTCAGCGAGGACCAGTCCCCCGCGCCGCGCGAAGGTCTGCAAGCCGCGCTCGAAAACCTGGACGAGAAGACCACCACTGTGTTATTGATTGACGACAACCCCGACGACGCCCTGCTCATCCGCCGCCTGCTCGAAGCGCGCAAGACCTACCGCGTCTTCCACGCGCAGGACGGCTGGGAAGGACTCGCCCTGGCGCGGCAAAAACTGCCCGACCTGATCGTCAGCGACCTGATGATGCCAGGCATCGATGGGTTCGGTCTGGTGGAAGAACTCAAACTCGACCCGCGCACGCGCGACATCCCCGTGGTGGTCGTCAGCGCGAAGGACATCACGTCCGAAGAGCGGAAACGACTCAACGGTCACATCGAAGCGCTTTATCAGAAAGGCTCCCTGTCCACGCGAAAGTTCGTGGATCAGGTCATCCAAGTCATCGCAGATAAAAGCGCAGAACAAGGAGAATAAAGAATGGGCCATAACATTTTATACATCGAAGACAACCCCGACAACATGCTGCTCGTGCAACGCGCGTTGGAATCGCGCGGCTACAAACTGCTCAAAGCCGAAAACGGTGAAAAGGGTGTTGCCGCGGCCAAGGCCGAAGATGTGGATCTGATCCTTCTCGACATCAACCTGCCCGACATCGACGGCTACGAAGTGGCGCGGCGCATCCGCACCAGCGGCACGGGTAAGCTGGCCTACACGCCGATCATCGCCATCACCGCCAACGCCCTCAAAGGCGACGCGGAAAAGGCGCTGGCGGCAGGCTGTGACGTGTACATGTCCAAGCCGATCAATATCCGCGAGTTATGGGCGCGGGTGGAAGCATTCGTCCCGGCACCGCGATGAAAAATTCACTCGTTCTGCATCTTGAATGCTCGGATTGCGGAAAACAATATTCGACTCGCGAGGTGCATACCTTCTGTCCCGACTGTCAGGCCGCGCTCATCACCCGCTACGACCTGACAACGGCGCGTCAACACCTGGACCGTGAGGAGGTGCGCGCCCGACCGCGCGGCATGTGGCGCTGGCATGAACTCCTGCCCGTGGACGACCCTGCGAATTTCGTGAGCCTCGGCGAGGGGGATACTCCCACCCTCTCGGTACCGCGCCTCTCGCAGAGACTCGGCCTCGAGCAACTCTATCTCAAGGATGAGAGCAGTAACCCAACGGGATCATTCAAGGCACGCGGACTGGCCGCGGCCGTTTCCAAAGCCAAAGAACTCGGGATCGAAAAGGTCATCATCCCCACCGCGGGAAACGCAGGCGGGGCAATGGCGGCCTACGCGGCGCGCGCGGGAATCCGCGCTCACATCTTCATGCCCAAGGACACTCCCTCCGCCAACATCAAGGAAAGCCGCATGGCTGGGGCAGACGTTGTGCTCGTGGACGGACTCATCAGCGAAGCCGCGGGCATGGCGGGGGTCAAAGCGCGCGAAGAGGGCTGGTTCGACCTGTCCACATTCAAGGAGCCGTATCGCCTCGAAGGCAAAAAGGTGATGGGCTATGAGATCGCCGAATTCTTCAACTACTGGGACCTGCCCGACGTGATCATCTATCCCACAGGCGGCGGCACGGGACTCGTCGGCATCTGGAAAGCCATCCACGAACTGGCCGAACTCGGCTGGCTCGAAACGAAGAAACGACCGCGCATGGTAGCCGTCCAGGCGGACGGATGCGCGCCTGTCGTCAAAGCCTACCACGCGGGTGCGGACTTCTGCGACTTCTGGATGAACGCGCAGACGATGGCATCGGGATTACGCGTGCCAAAGAGTTTTGCCGACCGAATCATCCTCTCCACGATTCGCGAAAGCCATGGCACGGCCATTGCGGTGAGTGACGAGGCCATCTTCGCCGCACAAAGCGAGATCGCCAAACAGGAAGGTCTCTTCGTCGCCCCCGAAGGCGCGGCCACCCTCGCCGCCCTCAAGGAACTGGTGGCGCAAAAATGGGTCGCACCCGAGGAACGCGTCTTGTTGCTGAACACGGGATCGGGATTGAAATATCTCGACCACATGGAATAAGTTTCTATCCGAAAATTAAACACGAAGGCTCAAAGGCTCAAAGTTTTTTTTCGCTTGGTGTCTTGGTGATTTAGTGCCTTGGTGTTAAAGAAATGTTTTTCGGATTGATTCAAAAACCACAGGCCCCAGGTTTCTCGTAGAAACCTGGGGTCTGACTTTATTGGCAATCGTACAAAACCTGTCCGCCCTGATTCGGTCCCTGTGACGGGAACGAGCCACCTCCCTGCTGGCTGAACTGGCTCACCACCGAGCATGAACTCTGCAACCACTGAACAACATCCTGCTTGTTATTCCTCCCGTCACCGCCAAACAGCACAAAGCGCAACTCCCCGTCGGCCACCATCTGCGCGAGGCCGTCCGCACTGATCACGTTGTCCCCGCCATTGAACCCGCCCATGAAAAGCACGGGACGTCCCGTGGCTATCACAAGCGGCGCGCCCACCTGCGAACTTTCCACCGCCACCAGGTATTTCATCCCCTGCGTGTTGGACTGCAAAAATTCGAGGAGCGAGTCGTCGGTCGCATCTCCCTGACCCTGCGCGGGCGCGGCGACACGGGCCAAACCATCCCCGTCAGCGCGCCGACCGTTTCCGTTCACGCCATACGCGGCGGGCAGGTTGGTGTCACTGCCGCTCGTCACCGTCAACGCGGACCAGGCGAGGGGGATGATCAGCAAAGCGGAAAGCAGAAGGGCGAATGCAGAACGCAGAAGAAGCGGCGATGAACGAAACAGCGAGATGAAAAGCAGGAACGTTGCCAGCGCGACCAATCCGAACGCCAGCGGCATCCAGACCTCATTGACGCCATACTGCCACGCCAGATAGATCTGGAACGCGACCGTGGACGCGACCCCAAGCGTGAGCAGCCATCCGCTTCCCGCGTGACCCTTCGACTGCGGATCTCGACTTTCGTTCGATCCTCCGCTCAGGGCATCGCCATCAACCTGCTTCTGCCACAAATAGCCGAATCCGCCGCCGACGACTCCAGCGAGCGCGGGGATGAGCATCACCACGTAATAGGCGTGGAAGATTCCAGAGATCATGCTGAAGAAGACCACGCACGTCATCAGCCAGCCGCCCCAGAGGATCAACCCGAGAATTGGGTAATTGGTAACTGGTAATTGAGGACGCCATTGCAAAGCAATTACGACGATTGAGAACAATGCGAACGGAAGCAACCACGACATCTCCGCGGCCAGCGGCGTCTGGAAGAAACGGAAAACGCCTGGACTGCCCGTCTCGCTCGAGAACGGCGTGCCGCCTTGCGGACCGTCCACGGAGGCGACCTGTCCATTCGGGTTGTCGGGACTCGCGTTCGGGTTGAATCCGTCTGGGGCGGGCAGACCCGCTCGAGGCCCGTCCTGAGCGCCGTCGAAGGATTCAGAGGGAGGCGTCTGCCGTTGGTTGAGTCCGCCGCCAAAGAGACGGGAGGTCCCGTTGTGGCCTGTGATGAGTCCCATCACGGTGTTGTCGCTGGAGGAGCCGATGTAGGGACGTTCGGCCGCGGGGACGGTGTCCACGTAGAGCGCCCACGAAAGCGAGACGGCAACCATCACCGTCAACGCCGCGAAGGTGAGGCCGATCTTCCTGAGCCAGCCGACTTTGGCGCCGAGGAAATAGAGCGCGAAGAACGCAGGGACGGGCAGGTAGGCTTGGAGCATTTTGATGTTGAAGCCGAGGCCAACGATGACCGCGCCGAGGAAGAGCCAGCGCGCTTTGCCCGTCTCGATGGCTTTGATGAACGCCCACGCCGCCAGCAGGAGGACAAATGTGAGCAGACCGTCCTGCGTGTTGTTGCGATCCGCGGCGAAGACGACGGGAGTGGTTGCCACCACCAGCGCGGCGACCAGACCGGCCACGGTGCCGAAGTGTTTTTTGACGAGGTGGTAGAGCAGCGGCACGCTGAAAATCCCCGCGAGGATGTTCGGCAGGACGGTGGAAAATCCGCTCACGCCGAGGAGGAGCGCGGAGAGGGTTTCGATCTGGAGTCCCAGCGGAGGCTTGTCCACGGTGACCGATCCGCCAGGTTCGGCCGCGGCGTAGAAGAAATTGTGCCACGACTGCGTCATCGACTCGACCGCGGCGGTGTAATACGCGTTCGAATCACCGATGGAGTCGATATCCCAAAAGTGGAGCGTCGCGGAAAGGATCATGATGGCGAGCACAGTAAGGGTGGGAAGGTATTTTTTCATGATTGGCTCCTATTTTACTTTTTTCACCGAAATGTCCAATTCCGATTCGCGAAATAATTCCAAAACACCGCCACACCCGTGGCGATGAACTTGGCGGGTGCGTAGCCCCAGGCCGCGTCCCCGATCAGCGCGCCGAGCGGGACTTCGAGCAGGAGGACAATGGCATTGTTGAACGCCAGCCCGATCAGGCTGATGAGGAGAAATTGAACGAACTGGCCGCGCCAATTTCCGTTGCGGCGGTCGGCGAAGGTCCAGCGCGAGTTGAGTGTGAAATTATTGGCCACACCCGCCGTGAACGAGAGCGAATTGGCGAAGAGGGTCGGCAGGCCGATCGCCTTGAGGAGGGCAAGCAGACCAAAGTCGAGGAAAGTGCCGAGCGCTCCGACGGTCAGGAAGCGGGCGAAGCGGGCAGTCTCTTTGGGGGAAAATTCGAACGTCCGTGCAGACACATCCATCTCCTTTGGTGATTTTTCCCATTGTAGAAGAGTCAGGTTCAGAAATGATTTAGTTCAGGTAAATTTTCAAACAGGGGATTGAAATGCGATTTGTGGAGGTGTATACTGCACATTGCAGCCTCCGTTTCAGCCTTCCCCCCTCTTTATAAGCAAGGAAAGGAGAACCATGAACCGCCATCGGTCTGTATTATGTATTATTCCGCCGCACATGTTGCATGAGATCGTCCGTAACGGATCACCAGAGCAACGTGAGATGGCCGTCCGAACCCTGGTAACATCGGAGCAGATACGCGGGCACCGCCGCGCCTGGCGGGAATTAAAAGGACTCCTCAGCGCGGCCGCGGGAAGCGGGAAACGGCGAACCGTTTACAGCGCCCAGCAGGGATCGCAATTGCCCGGCGTAAAAGTGCGCGGCGAGGGCGACCCGCCTTCTTCGGATGTGACCGTCAACGAGGCATATGACGGTTCGGGGATCACCTACGATCTCTTCTTTGACATCTACGGGCGGAATTCCATCGACAACAACGGGATGCAACTCGATTCGACCGTCCATTACCAAAAGGGATACGACAACGCCTTCTGGGACGGACAGCAAATGGTCTACGGCGACGGCGACGAAGACCTGCCCGCCGACCAGCGGCTGTTCAACCGCTTCACCATCTGTCTCGACATTATCGGCCACGAGTTGACGCACGGTGTCACCGAACACGAAGCCAACCTGGCTTACATCACCCAGTCGGGAGCGTTGAACGAGTCGTTCTCCGACGTGTTCGGGTCACTCGTCAAACAATATCAGCGCGGACAGACCGCCGCCCAGGCCGATTGGATCGTGGGCGAGGGACTATTCACCGCCAACGTCAACGGGGTGGGCATCCGCTCGATGAAAGCACCAGGGACGGCGTACGATGATCCCATCCTGGGCAAGGACCCGCAACCCGGTCACATGAAGGACTACGTCACCACCATCGAGGATAACGGCGGTGTCCACATCAACTCGGGGATTCCCAACCGCGCTTTCTACGTCACCGCACTCGAGATCGGCGGATTCGCCTGGGAAAAAGCGGGCTTCATCTGGTACAAGACCCTGACCGAAAAACTGCAATCCACCGCCAACTTCCAGACCGCAGCCGATAAAACCTTCGAAGCGGCAAGCGAACTGTATGGAGCGGGCAGTCTCGAACAGATGGCCGTCCAAAAGGGATGGGCCGAGGTCGGGATCGCCATCGGCGGGTCCACGGGAGGAGGCGGCTGTCTGGACGCCATCCTGGGCTTCTTCGGTCTGCAACTCCGCGGTTTGTGAGGTCGCCATGCGCATCCACTTTGAACAGACGGGGGGCATCATGGGACGCAAGGTCAGGCTCGACCTCGACGCATCCGCTCTCTCCGAGGACGAGTTGGAGTCCCTCCGCCAGGCGCTCGATGAAGCGGATTTCTTCAGCCTGCCCGAAGAACTGACGACCCACCTCGTGCCAGATGAATTGCATTACCTCGTCACCGTCGAGACGGAAACCATCACCCACTCCGTGCGCGCCAGCGACACATCCGCCCCGCCCAAATTGAGCGCGCTCATCCAAAACCTTTCCCTACTGGCACGCACTCGCCGCTAGGCCATCATCCCCTCTCCCAGATTTGGGAGAGGGGGTTCTAAATCAAATCTGAACCAAACTGGTTTATCATCGGGACATGAAAACGATCCTCGTCGTAGACGATACCGCCAGCGTGCGGACGCTTTTGCTGGACTATCTCACCCAGCAGGGCTTCCGCGTCGTCACCGCCGCCAACGGGCAGGACGCCCTCTACGAAGCGCGTCACACCAATCCCGATTTGATCCTGCTCGACATCATGATGCCCAAAATGGACGGTTTCGATTTCCTGCGTCACTATCGCAAGGAAAAGCAGACGCCCGTCATCGTCATCACCGCCAAGGAAGAGGAAACCGATGCCGTTCTGGGATTGGAACTCGGCGCGGACGATTACATCATCAAACCATTTCGGATGCGTGAACTGGTCTCGCGCGTGCGCGCCGTCCTTCGACGGGGTGAGGCCGCGGCCGACCCGAACCGAATCCTGACTGCGGGCGATCTCAGCCTGGACCCCGCGACGCACACCGTCACCGTGCGCGGCGCCCCCGCCGACCTGACCCCGCTCGAATTCGACCTGCTGACCCTCCTCATGTCCGCGCGGGGACGCGTCTACACCCGCGAGCAGATCTCCGAAAAACTGTCCGCTAGCGGCTTCGCAGGACTCGAGCGCACGCTCAACGTCCACATCCGCAACCTGCGCGCCAAGATCGAATCCAATCCCGCCGAACCCGAATACATCGAGACCGTCTTCGGCGTCGGCTATCGCTTCCGCGCAGAATGAAAACCTGTACACGGATTTCACGGAAAAAAATTAAAAAAATCCGTGTCCATCCGTCCAATCCGCGTAATCCGTGTACCGCCCCCCATGACCCTCACCCGTAAACTCACCCTCGCCTTCCTGCTCATCGCCGTCACCGCCGCGGCCATTGTGGCGGTATCCATCCGGCTCACGAATGCCACGCGCCTCAACCAACTTGTGCTCGAACAACAGCGCGCCGACTTCGCCGCGCTCGTCACCGATTATTACCAACAGACAGGTTCCACCAAAGGCCTCGACCAGTTCATCCGCCAACTCACCAATCCACAGCAACCGCTCTCAAACCAACCCAACCAGGTCAATCCCCAGCCTCCCCCCTCCGACCGCCGCAACCTTTTCGGTTTTGCCGACGCACAGGGATTCGTCATCGTCCCGCTCCTGCCGCAATTCCCCGTCGGTCAGCGACTCACGCCCGACATTCTCGCCCGCAACGAACCCCTCGAAGTGGACAGTATCCGCGTCGGCACGATCCTATCCCAGCCGCTGCCGATTAACCTGACCCCGCAAGAAAAGGCCTATCTCGAACGCACCAACCAGGCGATCACCTACGCGGCCTTCGGCGCGGCCGCGCTGGCGCTCATCGTTGGCTTCCTGCTGGCACGCACGCTGACACGCCCCCTGCGCGCGCTCACCGAGGCCACCGAAAAAATGGCGGGCGGCGAACTCAACCAGCAAGTCAACATCAATTCAAAAGATGAGATCGGCGAACTGGCAAACGCCTTCAACCGCATGAGTCGTGAAGTTGCGCGCGCCAACACCCTCCGCAAACAAATGACCGCCGACATTGCCCACGACCTGCGGACTCCGCTGACGGTCATCGCGGGCTACGTCGAGTCCATGCGTGACGGCGACCTCGCTCCGACTCCCGAACGGCTGGATGTCATCTACGCGGAGATCGACCGCCTCCAACGCCTCGTCGCGGACCTCCGTCTGCTTGCTCACACCGACGCGGGGGAATTGCGTCTCAACCTCGCCCCGCTCGAACTCCGCTCCCTGCTCGAACGCGTCGCATCCTCCTTCCGCCTCGCCGCCGAACAGAAGGGTGTCTCGCTAACCGTCGAGGCCGATTCCGACCTTCCCGAAATCCAAGCCGACGAATCCCGCCTTGACCGCGTCCTCTCCAACCTCGTCGCCAATGCCCTCCGCCACACACCTGAGGGAGGGCGAATTTCCATCCTGGCTACACGCAAGCACCAATACATCATCATCTCCGTGGAAGACACCGGCGAAGGCATCCCTCCCGCCGACCTGCCTCACATCTTCGACCGCTTTTACCGCGCCGACAAATCGCGGACGGACGCGGACGGCGCGTCATCGGGATTGGGTCTCGCCATCGCCAAGGCGCTGGTCGAGGCGCATGGAGGGAGGATTTGGGCGGAGTCTGAGGAGGGGGGAGGAGGGGCAAGGATGAGGATAGAGATACCAGCAACACCATGAGCACTTATCGCTTGAGAAGTGTTTTTACGCTTTGAGCAAGCCTTTTCTGCGCCTTCAATCCTTCCTCATAGGACTTGAGAGAATAAATCAAACATGAACCCTCTTTCAGATCAAATGGAATATCATCCATCTTCTGAGCAATGTAAATTATTTTCTTGCCCAAGCCGTAAGCCAAACCTGTTAAATAAAAAACATCAGGATCTCGACCAGTTAGATCAGCCACAATTAGTTCAGCAGAATTTATACGAGTCCAGATTTCATCAAGAATTGAAAATGAATTATATATTTCCTCGGATCTATAACACTTATATTTGGCATCTTTCATTACCGGAAAAACCAAGTCGTCGTAGGTTTGCTGCCCAACACTATTATTTGGCATCAAGGCCAAACAATGTCGGGATTTCACATTAAATTCACTTGGTGCAAACAGAGAGGGAACATCGTTTGCTTGAATTTCTTGAATTGCTTTTTCCAGATTCGGTGCAATCTTCCTTGCCCCCGCCAAGGTATTTTCATATACAAGACAGCGAATAACTCTTAACTTCGGAGGTACATCATCCAGCTTTTGCGATAAAAGAATCACGCTTTTTCCAAGTGCATGGGATATACCTACCTCAAAAAAAACATTAGGATTACGTCCACTAAAATCGGAAAGGATGAAATGCGCATCTTTAATGCTCTTATGAATATCTTGCATTATTCGACGAGGACCAAATAGATCATCAGCTCTCTTACAACTGATATTAATGCGCTCCATTGTTTTTTTGATAACGTTTTCATAAAATGTTTTGTATTCTTCTGCAAATGGCATTAAAACAAAAACATCTAGCCTTTTCCTCGCCTGTCTAGCCAATTGCATCTCCTGTTCAGCTTGTTCGGCTGCTTTTCTTACTGCTCGTTGGAACTCTGAAATATCAAATGTACCACCCGACGGTCGCTTTTCTAAATATTCGAAAGCATTCAATGAACTAAGTGCCCGCCGGGCAGTTTTAATCGTTGAATATCCTGTGATAACAATTATTTTTGTGTGCTTTCCTTTTTGGCCAATTTGCTCAATCAATCGTAACCCTTCTTCATTTCCTTCTTCATCATCGTTATAGCGAATATCAGTCACAATCACATGATAAGGATTCTTTATTTGCGTTATTCGTGTTAGTGGATCTTCGTTTCGCGGATTAATAGTATCAACTATAAACTCATCTTCTAGTAGAGCAGCCAATAAGGGACGCCAACTTTCGTCGTCGTCAATAATTAGTATTGTTTTTCTAGATTTTTGTTTCATGGTTTTCTCCAGAAATTTCTCATTGTGATGTCGGCAACTTAATCAAGAAGGTGGACCCGACTTTCTCTTTGCTTTTCACACTAATCTGTCCCCCCAATTCTTCGATTAGCGCCTTATCTCTCCATAGTCCAAAACCCAGGCCTGTCTCCTTTGTTGTAAAAAAGGGCTCGAAAATTTTCCCGAACAATTGGGACGGAATGCCTATGCCGGTATCCTGTATACCAATCTCCACCCAGAATCTGCTACTTTGCTGAATAACGCGAGTGGAAATTGTTAATGTTCCTCTTTCCGGCATGGCCTCCAAGCCATTTCGTATAATACTGGTTAATGTTGTCAGTAAATCGTCTCTTCCAGCTTGAATGTAAGATGGGTTTTCTGCAAAATTTCTAACTATTTCGATACGGTCTGTTGCAAAGGGCTGTGAGGAGAATGCGCGCTTTAAAGCTATATCTATCATTTTATGAATTTCCAACGATTCTCTTGGCCGCTGATGACTTGCTTCTCGTATCTCTTGAGCCATTCCAAGTAACCTTTGAGTGGACTTTTCAATCTCAGATAGATAGTACACCACCTTTTGTTGCTGTGGGTCATTTACATCTAATTTATCTTTTGCCAGGTTGATCCACACAGGAATATTGCCAGCAAGATTATTCATCGAATGAGCAAACTCACCAGATAACCTGTTTACTGCTGCAAATCGTTCTGCTGCCCGACGTTTAAGTTCGGATGCCTGCCATTCCTCAGTGAGCCGAACATCCCGAATCGCCATTGCCATCTGCTGAGAAATTGTGCTTAAAAATCGTTCGGCCTCATCACCAAACGCATCTCCTCGCCTCTGATTTTCTACTACCAGCGCCATGCGGAGATTCTCTTCTAGGCCAATTGGCATCACCAGCCAGGATTTCGGCACTTTTTCACCTTCCGGCCAATATCGGTTTTCGGCATCCAAATAAACCAGTGCATTATTTAGTATTGCACTATCGGGCGGCCACCGTTTATCCCATGCGCGTTCAACCCAAGGCTCTTGGTTTTCCGGAAGATCGGCATCATTCTCCCAAACCAAAGGAAATCTAACCTGCATTAAATCCAAGTTTGCCATGATTACGTAGAAACGATCCACATCCATGAGATTGCATACAGCTTTTCGTACAGATATACAGATACTTCGAATTCGATCTTCCATAGAATACCGACTCCCAAATCAATGCTATGAACGAGCTTCTTTTCCCGCAGAATTATCATCCTCCCATTTACGATGAGCAAATTGATAATCCGTAAGTGAGTATGAAACGCCTTTTTGCTCTAAAACGCGTATCAAAAAGTGTAATGGTATTCCTTCAGAGGTCTCCAACTCAAGTATTTCTTCACCGGTCAATCTGAGTTTACCATGTTGAGCTATCATCCGTTCCAGTTTACGAATACCATGTTGTAATGTCCGTTTAAATCGCTCGTCTTCATCTGAGAGCATCTCCAACAATCGCTGCTGTGTCTCTCTTGTCAAATGAGGATATATCTCTAAGGCCGTAGTTGTCACAGACAGAAAAAATGTAGGAGAAACGATGCCTAACAATAGTTTGCTCGTGAGTAATTGACGTATCAGGATTCGCATCAAACGAGAGCGACCTCCTTTGCCAGGTGATGGAGCACCGTCGTGGATCAAAAAGAGCAAAGCGCGAAGATGATCAACCATTACTCGATAATGAAGCGGAGAGATTTCTTTCTCTCCGGACGCAACCTGAGCAAATTGGGATATTTGGCGCATCAGCGGCTGGACCGTATCAATCTCATATACTGAATCAAAATGATTCAATAAAGCAGTTGTTCGTTCGCTACCAATGACAGTCTCAGTAAATGGTACATCCAAAGGAACGATTCCCCCACTATCTTCATCAATTCTTAGCGAAATGAACAAGTTATTCAGAATTTCGACGAAACGACCGCATGAACACCCTGGCCGACAGTAAAGTTCCCCACAACCTACCTTAGCGCCTCGATCATAGAAGACTTCCGTGATCGGTCCGCACTTCCGGCTATTTATCAACCCCACCATACGAGTGCTTTGTCTCCAGAAATTACTTTCAATTCCTAGACCGATCACATGTGTTTTAGGAATTCCAGATCCATACCAAGCATCAGCCGTCTCCTCATCTCGAGGGATCATCTGACCATCAACCTCCCCACCAGAGAAATAAGTAACGTATAAATCTTCTGGAGCAAAATTATATTTTTGGGTGAGCAAACCAAGAATGCTGGCAATACAGACGTGCTTGTCTAATGTCCCAAAAGAAAATGCTCCTGGCATTTGAAAGAGGCTAAGATGAAATGCGCTTTTCCCGATTTGTGATATGTCAAAGTGCCGAAAGCAATTTTGAATAAGCACATAACGCTCATTAACTTTCGCAATTGGACTAAGTTTCTCAAATTGCACTAACCCCGCGCTCATTACAAAAGTCATTGGCAAGGCTTCGTTGAGCAAAGAACCACCTTCTAATCTTTGGAACCCCCTCTCCTGAAAATGTTCAACAAAACGTTCGCCGACTCTCGTTACATCCCACGAAGTTGCCGCTTTCATTGTTTTTTTTCCACCAACGAACCTGTTTCTTGTTCCAGGTAAGAGGCCGATAACTGCAGGAGTTCATGGTTTAGCGTTTGAAGAATATTTACTTCACGAATATTTTTCAAAGCAATTGCCAATGGACTTGCTAGCAAAGACAATATTTGGATATCATCTTCTCCATACTTGTATTCACTAGTCGTATGGTATGTAGCAATTACCCCAATTGCTTGCTCACTTTGTAACAATGGTACTCCGAGCCAAGATGCGAACGAAATATTTACATAATTTATGCCGCGTTCTTTGTACCACTGTTCTTGTTCTCGTCTTGTTTTCATTAGCAGATATTTTTTGTTGCGGACAATTTCCTCGGTTAAACCCTTTCCATCATAGCGAGGTTTCCAAAGCGAATCGGAAGCAGTTGTGTCAATTCGGTGACCATCAACATAAACAAATGGGAAGGAAACTTCTCTATTACGTTCAAAATACAGGGCAATATAGAAATTTTCCATATCCATAAATCTTCCAGCTTCATCCTTAATATATTTAAATATATCCTCTTCTTCTCGCCATAGTCTATGCAGTAGTTCACGGCTCACTCCAGTAGCAACACGTAAACGTGAAACTAGTTGAGCATTATGCAATGCAATTGCTGCTTGATCGGCAAAACTTTCCAAAAGCTTAGCATTTTCACCGCTAAATGCATCTGGAAAACGGCTCTCCACATTTAGCGTACCAATTGTTTTACCTTGGTATTTCATTGGTACAGCAAGTTCAGAGCGCGCTTGTAGATATATGCGGTGAAATTCACTTTCATTCCGAGTAACATCGTTCAGTATTGCAGATTCTCCCGTTTGAAAAGTTCTCATCTCGACACTTGGAGCATCAGCCATTAACCGATCGGGGTGAGGATGTAATACATCACCCGATTGAGAATAGGAGGCTCGCAACACCAAATCTCTAGATGCCGAATCTCTAGATACCGAATCCTCCAGCCAGAGACTGCCATATTCAGCTGGCATTACATCCACTGCTTTCGTAACAATCAAACTTAATATCTCGTCCAGACCTCTTGAAGCAACTACAGCCTCATTGATGCTTCGCAAGGCGGCGATATCCTCACTGCGTTGTTCATATCGTCGAGCATTTTCAATCGCGATAGCAGCCTGGTGAGCATAGGTTTCTAATAGTTGTCTCAGGTCAGGTGAAAATATCACCGGCCTCTGCTGGTAGATAAAAATTACGCCCAATTTATGTTCATTTCGGATCAGTGGAAGTGCCACAAAAGAACGTACTCCTGCCTGGGTCAAACCCGGATTCATCTTTGGGATCCCACTTGGTAGGCGGTTTGTATCCTCAATAAACATAGACTTCTGACGATCAAGAGCATAGCGTCCCCACCCCACATTTTCCTTTCCTTGCTCGTGTGGCGCGATTCGCATTTTATCAGCCAGAGCGCCAACCGTTTCAACTGTTGAGAAAAAACGATCTTCCTTCTCATCGAATAACGTAAGACTGCATGCGCATGTCTCTTCCCCCATTACCTTGTTGATGCCAAGCACAATCTGCCGCAAATTTACAGACAAATCCTTTTCCTGAGCTACACTATGTAGAATGTTTAACTGCTCATAAGCTTCCTGCAATGCGGCGATGTGTCGGCCGCGCTGCTCATATTGACGAGCATTTTCAATCGCGAGCGCTGCTTGATCGGCATATATTGTTAGCAAATTACGCAATTCAGGCGAAAATACAGATGACTGTTGTCGGTATAAGTATAGAACACCCAATTTGTGCTCACCGTGTATGATTAGCGGCAATACTACAATAGAATGTATACCCGCGTTAAGAAAGTCCGGATGCAATTCAGGAATGCCTGAACCTGAATGGTCCACATTCTCAAGAAACAAAGGAGTTCGATGGTCTAGTGCGTACCATCCCATGCCTGCTACCCTTGGCGAAATACGTACCTTTTCTGCCAATGGCCCAACTGCTACAACATCGGAGGAAAAGCGATTTTCCTGTTCATCAAACAGAGTAATAGTACAGGTACAAGTTTTCGCCCCCATGAACCGATTTACGCCGAGTGCAACTTGGCGTAGTGCTTCCGCCATATCTCTTTGCTGGACAATGTCGTGCAATGTCTCTAGCTGGCGATTCATTTCTTCAGTATTCGCAAGCAAATCAGATATCTCGATAGTCACCGCTGCCATAGACGCAAAGCGTTTGCATAGGTCGGCTTCGGCTTCTCCAAAATTCCCCGCAACTTTACTCTCTAAGTTTAGTACGCCAATAACATCGCCCTTAGATCCAATGAGGGGAACAGTTAATTCGGATCTCGAATCAGAATACCACATCATATAATCGCTACATTTACTCAGATCAGCCTCACAACGAACTTCGCCCACCCGTGCAACATAACCTGGAACTCCATGATCCCAACTGCTAAATCTTTTATCTGATGGTATTTCTTCATCAATAAGGCACTTACCATTTTCCCAATGGACATTAAAAACTAATTCACGGGCAGCTGGAATACTTAAACCGATGTTTCCGTAATCAGCATTGAACAGTTTCACTGCCCGCTCCAGCACTACAGCAAGGGGGTTTCTGCTAGAACCAATAACATCCGCAATATCTTTGAAGGCATCGAGTTGGTATCCTTGTTCTTCAAAGGTGTCCACCTTGCTTAGTGCCGTGCTCACTATATCGGTTAATGCAAAAAGCGCGTCCTTGATTTTAGGATTCGTTATAAAGGTATCTAATACCAGAATTCCAGAGACTTTTTCCCCACTGAATAATGGCAAATTAGTTACTTCTATTTGGATTGGCAAGCCCAAGTCCCTCATGCGGCCGTCAGTCAATGCAGCACGGGTATCATCAGTCTCGAATATTCTCCCAGTTTGCATTACTCCAATGAAATGACTCTTGTTGTAATCCGTGCGGCTGTGAAATTTGGCAATTTGCTTTTTCGTCAACCCTCTTGACGCTACAATCCATAGGCGGTGGTCCCGACCAATCGACAACACAAAACCAGTGGTCTTGCCTATAAACGCAAATGCTGATTCGAAAGCGACCCGCAATACCTCATTGCGATCCTTTGCATTTGCCAAAAGATTACTGGCAGCTACAAGGGTTTGGCTGATCTTAAGCTGCTGTTGCTGTCTCTCCAACAGACGCGCTGCTCGAATCAGATTGGCTACCTGTTGGGCAAAGAGTTGAATCAAATCAATTTCGGATTGCGTGAAATGGTGGGGAGTTCGATAGTTGATAAAAAGGACGCCGACTTCCTGTTCCTCGTCTTGGGCGGTTCCCACATCAGTTACGCATAGAGAAATCCCGATGAAAGCTTTGATTTGTTCGCGAGAAATAAAACTACTGCTAGGAATGATTATATTAATGAGCGTTTTTTTATCAAGTGGTTTATACTCAAATGGAACATTTGATAAATCTATTGGGGCAATTTCGCCTTTATCTATATCATGAACAACAATCAGTTTGGTGCTACGAATAATTTGCGCTAGGCCAGTTTTGCGTGGTTTGTGGGTTACGGTCTTTCTCATGTCAAGTCGACCATAAGCTGCCACACGATCCACATCATAGTAGGTCGGATTCTCTGGGTCATAAGGATAGATAACTGTGCACGGTGCGCCGGTTAATTGAGATGCCATCTCAACAAACCGTTGAAGGATATGTTTCTCGTTTGTGATTTCTCGAATTGCTATCTGTCCACTCTTGACTAACTGGGCCAATTTATCCCGTCGCAAATGATTTTCAAAAGCAATCGCCACCTGACTGGCAAAATTACTCAAAAAGTCAACCTCGTATTGAGAGAACTCACCTACAACATCGCGTTTGATCGCGATCGCCCCAATTGGTTGATCTTCAGAATCGGAAATCGGAACAATAAGAGTCGACCTCCAATTCTCTCGGCGATAAAGTCCCTCTAGCATAACGGTAAGCCCTTCCGGTGGATTTTCCATATCAGCTAGGTTTATGGGTTGCTTGGTAAGAAAAGCGTGTGCGATTAAAGAATTGTCAACACCAACATAGGAAATACGCGCCTTTTCTCGGAACTCGTCACTAACTCCTAATGCGACAGGAACAACAAACGCGCTCATTTCCTCATTCCACATCCAAAGCGCCACTGATTTTCCAAGCAATTCGTGAATCGCCCCTGCAACCACTTGTTGAAGAGCTCGGGGTTCCTTAAGAACTGCTTGACTAATATGCTGTAAATGTAATCTCAATTTTGCTTGATCGAGTGCAGAACTAGCCAACGCAACGAAAGAACGCATTAGCGCAATATCCCCTTCCGAGAAAGCGTACGGCAATTTACTGGCAAGTACCAAAACCCCCACCACTAAATCCCCACGTTTTATTGGAATAGCAACTTGGGAACGATATTTCCCTATTGTGAAAGGAGGAGCATATGTTGACACGTTTATACCGTCTACAGACTCAATTGCACCTTCCCGCACAGCAATGGAGGCTAGATTATTATTCGATATGTCAATTCGTTTAGAACTCGCTTTTAGACCTCCATTCTCATTGCCCAATGCCAATAAACTGTTTTTCCCAAAATCACGCAAGAAGAATATCCCTGCTTCTGCGTCGATCAACTTTTTCGCTTTGGATAGGATTGCATCGGCAAGCGCATCCAAGGAGGGTTGTTCAGCAGATAGACTACTAACGCTATTTATTAATTCCTGATTTTTGCTGGCGCGTTCGGCGTTATAAACAGATTCTGCCGCCTGGTCCGCCAAGGTTTGGATTCGTTTTTCTATACGCTGATGTTGCCCGGAAAGTAATTCTCTTTCATTCCCGGAATATATTTCCATTAGGCCAAGCAATTCCCCTTTATATCGTAGCGAAATAGAAACGAGCAATCCCCATTTCATCTGTTTGGCAAATATTTGAGTATGGTACTGAGAAGGGTTGTGCTGTAAATCCCTGAAAAACGATGGAGATTTATTTCTTATTACACGCCTCAATTTTGGTTCATTTTCTTTTAACGTTTTTTCCTTCTCACCAATAGATACCGGCTCTGCCCAAGCCGCCAAAATAAAATTCCGCGTCTTCTCATAATAGCGCCAAATTAAGACCTGATCTGAACCCGTAATATCTTTAGCCAAATTAGCCATCTGATGCGAAACTGCATCTTGGGCCAAGAGATTTTGAATAACCGTTTCCAAATCTTCTGGTGAAAAAGGCTTACGGATATACCAAGATGCACCGCGTTGAAGCGCGGCAGAACTACCTTCATGAGGATTTCCAGTAAACACAATAACGGGCAGGTATGGATTAATTGCTTTTACTTTTTCCAAAACCTGACCGCTTTCATCCTCATGTTTGAGTGCCCAATCCAAAAGGACTGCCTGGTAATTATAATCCCTGTTCAAAGCAGCAATTGCTTCATTGCCGTTCTGATAACTGTCAACAACATAATTCCGCAAATATGCGGTGAGACTTTTGCGATAATCCGGATCATCTTCGACCAGCAGTATCTTTATTTTATTCATCTTCTCTCCTCTTAATTTTCATAAGGTAGGAGGCTTATACCAAAAGCACTTCCTAAAAACAAAATACTGTCCAAAAGGGTCAATTTGCCCCCTATATGCTCTATCAAATTACGACTAATATATAATCCAAGCCCAGCACCCCCGCGTCGGGTAGTGCCTGCTAAGAAAATATGATCTCGATCGCGCCAATGAACTCCAGGACCATTGTCAATAATCCGGACTTCAATGGGACAAAATGCATCTTCGCGCATTTGTCGAGTTTGAATAATGAGCATTCCATGCTGCAATGCCGGCAGGTAACGACTGGACTGTTGTTCAAGTAGATTTGTCCATTCACGTTGGAGGTTTATCATCTGCACAGCATTCAGAGTCACATTAAGCACTATTTGTTGTAACTGAGAACGGATTGCACGTGCCGGCTGTAAATCCTTTTCCAAATCCAAAAATATTTCCGTACCTTTTCTTTCAGCAGTTCGCCCTATCTCAAACGCAACATCGCTTACTATTTTATTGACATCAACCGACTCAAAATCACCTTCCACCTGTCGCGCATACGATCGCACCAACCTAGTCAAACTTTCCTGGACCTCGGCTATTTGTTGAACTTTTTTATCCATTCCCTGTACCCATTCCTCTATTAAATCAACTTTTGTAATTACTGGATGGTCTTCTTGATGCCGCCTTAAATTCTTTACACTGGTTTCAAGCGCTCCCATTTTATTGTTCATTTCGTGGATCATTACAGCTGCAAGTTGGCCAAGGGAATATCTTTCCTCGTATTGCCGCATATAGTTCAGTATTTTACTGCGCTCAATAGCAATCGCCAAAAAATCACTGGCCATACGCGCCCGCATAAGACGTTGGTCCCCCTCCTTATCCTGTTCTGAAAACCGCAATGCTTCTTCATCCAACAAGAAAAGAGCATAGCGGGATGTCTGATCAGGTATATGAATTGGGACACCAAGACAGGACTGAAAATTTAAATTGATAAGGAAATTCTTATATTTTGCATCATTCTCTAAATCAATCATATTATCGCAAAATTCTCGTTCCTCTTCTACTACTTGTCGGGCAGGACTATAGTACAACCCATCTTGGGCAACCTGCATTTCTTTCTCTGCCATAATGGGATATGATGAAATTATAGTACCAACGTGCCTGGTCCGGTCAATTTCAAGAAAAATACAATGGGAAACATTGGTTTGTTCGTACAATGATGCAAGAATACCTGTATATATTTCTCCTGGTGGGCGTTTCGAGAATGATTGCATTTCCAAATGTCGGATGAAACTTGCATCACCTTTCATAAGAGCCTTGGGACTTGATGACCGCCAATATCCACTGCGGAGTTCATCAATTTTTTGAATAAGATTGCTGAGACTTTTATAGCAAAAAGGATATTGATTTTCCTCCAGCGGTTTACCATCTTCATCAAATTCAAAGGCACTCATAATTAACAATGGGATACGTTGATCAATCTCATGGATTTTTTCCGCCACAACAATGCCGGACGTTTTTTTCAATTGCATGTCAAGGGCAATAAGGCTATAAGACGTACCTTCACGGATATTAGCAATCGCGTCATCGCCACTTTCTACGATATCCACTGCCACACCAAATTCTCTTTTCAGACCTTTCCCCAATAACTCAAGCCATTCCACTTCGTCATCAACAATTAAGATATGTTCCAGTCGGCGGATGCTTGGACGGATAAAAACTTTTTCGATCTTTCCTTCGGCTGGCAAACTTACCTCTATTCCAACCGGGCTTGTATTCTGAGGGTGTTTATCTATGCCAAAATATTCTAGAAGGTGTATCCTACATTCATCTTTTTCAGTGGGCAACTTGCGCAAACGTTTTACCAAGTTTAATCCTAATAGACGCCCCTCCTTGTCGATTACATCAATTATTGCACTAACTTTATCGCCTAACCACAGGACATCTTCAATAGTATTTCCACGTAAAAATGGCGCATCCTTAGGTAAAATGACTCCGTCAATGCCCGGTTCTATTTGTACGTATACTCCTGTATTTCGGACATTGACTACTTCTCCCTCTATCATCTGTCCCCGTTTGTATTTTTGATTAGATAAGGCTTCCCCCCAAGGATCAGTACATTTTCGAAGGCTCAAAAACAAAAAATCTCCGCGTGACTCTTCCGATAAGGCAACCACTTCCAGAATTTGCCCCTTCACAGGTAATTCAACAGGAACACTAATACGTCTTTCCCAGGATACTTCACGTGGCCTAATAAGCCCCTTTCTGCCATCAGGTAATTTGACCCAAATCCCACTCGGGCGCGATTCTGTTACCTCCACAGTTATTGGTCGCGTTACTTCAACGGTAACACCCATCCTGGAAATTCCTCCGAAAATGAATAAACTTTCGTTCGGAATACTTGTCTGACATCATTATACAGCAAAATGATTTCCTTGTTTCCAACTTTCACCCCCTCACCACCCCCGGTCTCAAACCCAACTCCTCGATCAACCCATTCAACTCCTCATCGGACAACATCCTCCCCTTCCCCGCGTACGCGGTTAGGGCGGCTTCCAGCATATTCGTCCCAAAGGACCTCCCCTCGTAGCGCGGAGTAGTGGTGATGATCGTCTTCACGCCGCGCGATTTCAGGAGTTCGATGTTGTCTTCAGTGGTGGTGTTCGTCACCACCGTCTTCCCATCCAGTCGCGCGGGCATGTACTTGCGCATGAACAGGAAGTCACCCGCGATCAGGTCGGACTCTTCGAAGTATTTGACATACTTCGGCTCCTTCTCCGCTCCATCACTGCCGTAGAAGATCATGGACATGGGGAAGTGACTGACGAACGGCAGCATGATGCGCGCGACGCGCTTGAAGGCGGGAATGCCATAAATTGGAAGCGGAACTCCCAGTGCGACCATCAGATCGCCGAAGACGGTTTTGTCGCAGACTTCCGCGACGGCGGTGGCGAGACCTTGTCGGTCAACCGCCACGGGGACGAATCCCTGCTTGAAATGGACATCTCCAAGTTCGGGCCGCGCGAGTTCGAAGACGCGTCGCTCGAGGGTGTGCTTGAGGCCACGACCGTCGCAGAGTGGAGTCTTCGTCACGCCAGAGACCATTTTGAGGGCGGAGTGAAGCGGGTATTCGCGGTCGTCGAGGCGCAGATAGAGGTCCACGCCGCCGACTCCGAACGCGTCCACTTTCCCGTCGAGGTCGAGATACATCTGGCGGGCGCGGGCCACATCCCCGTCCGTGCCGACACGTTCGACGAGAATCTCCTCATTTTTGAATTTGACCGTTACTTTCTTGTCACGTTTCGAACTCCCCAAACTGATGCTGATGGCTCGCTTCATAGTGCCTCCCGAAATGTGTAATGGTATTGTAGCACCATCCCCCCATTTTTCCAATTTACGGATTTTGCATCTCATGGTATGTTCAGGGACAACTTTTACCTATGATTCCAAACCTCCCCACCCTCCAAATCCTTCCTCTCGATAAATTGATCCTGCACGAAGACCACGATATCCAGCGGACTCTGCCTCTGGTGGCGAAACTGCGCGCGCAGGGAATTTTGCGCAACCCGCCCATTGTCATGCCGCTGGGAGACGGCTCGGGACGTTACATGGTGCTCGACGGCGCCAACCGTGTCACGTCGTTGCAGGAGATGGAATTTCCTCACATCGTGGCACAAGTGGTGCAGGCGGACGATCCACACGTGAACCTGCAAACGTGGAACCATGTTGTGTGGGGCATGAGTTCCAAAACCTTGATGGCCGACCTGCGCAAGCTCAAAGAACTAGACGTGGTCAAGGTGGACACGCACAAATCGGTGGATGCGCCGAAGTATATGCCTGTGCAGATCCGATTGCCCGATGGCAAATTGTATATGTTGCTCGAAGCCCCCAGCGACCTGGCGCATCACATCCACGTATTGCACAAGATTGTGAACGCGTACAAGACCCGCGCCTCGCTCGACCGCACCAGCCAGACCCTGGTGGAATCGTTCAACGCCATTTACCCTGACCTGACAGCATTGGTCCTCTTCCCCAGTTTCAAGATCAAGACCGTGCTGAAACTCGCGGGGCAAAACATCGTCCTGCCGACAGGCATCACGCGCTTCACGGCCTCGCCGCGCGCCCTGCATCTCAACTATCCGTTGCACGAACTTTCGAGCGGCAGGCCCATCGGTTATAAAGAATCCTACCTCCAGCATTGGATCCAGGAACGCATCAAGAACAAAGGCGTGCGCCAATACGCCGAAGCCACCTTCCTCTTTGACGAGTAACCATGAGCATGGAATTATTTTTTCCCGAAGACCTCACGCCGCGCGCCACGCCCGAAGAGACGCGCATCACCGAATTGCACGCCGAACCTCACCCCGATCAGAAACGCGTGCGCGTGAACATGGAGATCACGCCCTTTCAGACGCGTCCATATGTGGATGTGACTCTGACCGATTCGGACGGCGACGAAGTGGCTACCACCAGCTTCGTCGAGCCGATGACCTGGAAACTGGAATTCACCCTCCACATTCGCGGCAAAGCGGACCCCGCAGGGGTGTACCGTCTCGAGGCGCGTTTGTACTACCCCGAAGGTCCCGCCGCCGAGCCTGTCAGTTTCGAATTTGAGATTCCCAAAGCGGAATGAACATACAGTCTCACCGAAATTTCTTATCGCGAATAACGCGAATTAGCGAATTGCGCATTAAATTAATCCGTGTCATTCGCACATTCGCGGCACACCTGCACTGCACCAAACGCAGTGCGGTGCAAGTGTTCGCGCTAAAACTGCATCCGTCTTCCACCTCCCGCCTTCTGCTTTCCGCTTTCTGCCTTCTGGTTTTTATCACCGTCTCCTGCTCACCCAAATCCACAACACCCGAATCGTCCCCCATCCCGCCCACGGATGTTCCCATAAGCATTGAAAACAGCGAAGTCATCCTCCTCTCCATGGAAGAAAACGGCTACGCCCACTTCTTCCTCTACACCCCCGAAGGTCTGCCCATTATGCGTCTGACGAGCGGGGATTGGAACGATATCGCCCCTGCCCTCAGCCCAGACGGGACCCAGGTCGCGTTCGCGTCCGACCGTTCGGGCTATTGGGACATTTACATTCTCACTCTCGCCACTGGCGAAATTCAGCAGATTACAAATTCTCCCGCATACGATTCCGCTCCGACCTGGTCGCCTGACCGTCAATGGCTCGCCTACGAAACCTATGACGGAAACGATATTGAAATTGCGGCCATTCAATTGACAACCCCCGAGAATCCGCCCATCTTCCTTACCGATGATCCCGCGGCGGACACCTCACCATCGTGGTCGCCGCAGGGACGGCAGATCGCGTTCGTCTCCAACCGCAGCGGTAACCCCGATATCTGGCTGGCCGACCTCGACCGCTCCGATGATGGTCGCTTCACGAATCTCAGCAACACCAACTTCGCGGCGGAACGCCATCCACAGTGGGCAGAAAACCGTCTCTTGTGGATCACCGAGGCGCAGGGAGTCAACGTCAGCGGCGTGTACATTTGGGACGCGGATCAGCCCGAACGTCCCGCGCGCTGGAGCGCCGATGCGGATTGGGCCGCGTGGAGTCCATCCCGCGAAAAATTGGTCACCATCTTGAACGGCCCCAACGTGGACTACTTCTCCGCCTCCTCCCTCGACGGGGGCCTGCCTCTCACGCCGCGGCCGTTACCTGGCTTCGTGCGCGGATTGCTCTGGCTCGCGCTCGACCTGCCGACGCCACCTGAAACCTACCGCACCGCGTCCGCAGTCACGCCGCCTGTGCTTTGGTCGCCTGAAGAGACGCCGCTCGACGAAGGCCCTACGCAAAGACAGCGGCTGGTGGAACTGCCCAACGTCCAGGCGCCGTATCCGCAATTGCAGGATCAAGTAGACGAGTCCTTTGCCGCCCTGCGTCAACGCGTGATCGACGAGGCGGGCTGGGACGCGCTCGCCAGTCTGCAAAACGCGTTCGTCCCGCTGACGAGTCCGCTCGACCCGGGCTTCGGCGATGATTGGCTCTACACGGGCCGCGCCTTCGCCTTGAATTCCCTACTCACCAACGCGGGCTGGATGGTTTCCGTGCGCGAGGAGGTCGGCCAGCAGACCTTCTGGCGGATCTACATCCGTGCCCAAAATCAGGATGGCTCACAGGGACAACCCCTGCGCGAAGCGCCCTGGGATTTGAGTACGCGCTACAACCTCGATCCGCAAGCCTACGATCAGGGCGGCGCGTTCGCACCCATCCCGAGCGGCTACTGGGTGGACTTCACCGCGCTTGCCCGCGCCTACGGCTGGGAGCGGCAACCTTCCCTGCCCAACTGGCGCACCTATTTTGGCGGCACGCGCTTCACTGAATTTGCGCTGACGGGCGGCTTGGACTGGTACTCAGCCCTGCTCGAAATTTACCCCGCTGAAGCCCTGGTGACTCCCACCCCGCGCCTGCCACCCACCCTCACGCCCACGCTCACGCCCGTGCCCACCGTCACAAGCGGACCCTCGCCCACACCGAGCATCACGCCTTCCCCGACCAACACACTGCCGCCAACAGCGACGAATACCCCCATCCCTTCTCCCACGCCAATCCCTTCCAACACACCGTTGCCGTAGTTGGTAGATGGTGTGGGGCGGGATGGTATCCCGCCAACCTGCTATGCGGAATTTCATTCCGCACCACGCATATAATATGACTGATCACCGATTATTGATCACTTTCACACTGATTCTCCTCCTCACCGCGTGCGGAACTCCGTTCGCGCAGGGGGGGACGATGACTCCCCTCGCCGCCGCGCCTGATGTCACAGCCGCGCGCCCGCCCGAGGTCCAGACCGCGACCGCCGCCCCGCTTCGATTCATCCTCCCCTCCCCGGGCGAGGAACCCGTCTCGGGCTGGCGTCCGCCTCTTTATCCTGTCCCGTGGGCGGTTTCTCCCTACGATCACTTTTACTTCACCCGTCCCAACCCTGCCGATCAAGTGAATTGGCCCCAGCCCGATTATCGCTATGGCGGCATCTTCTTTGACGATGAGGTGCATACCGGCATTGACATCGATGCGAACACAAGCACGCCCGTTCTCGCCGCGGGACCTGGCACCGTGGTTTGGGCGGGCGGCGGATTTTACACAGGCCTGCCCGATAACACCACCGACCCGTACGGGCTGGCGGTTTCGATCCGTCACGATTTTGGGTATCAGGGCAAGCCGCTCTTTACGCTCTACGCGCACATGTCCCGCGTGGATGTGACGGTGGGCCAGCACGTGGAAACAGGGGAACAGATTGGGCTGGTGGGCGAAACGGGCAAAACGACTGGGCCGCATCTCCATTTCGAAGTGCGGTTGGAATACAACCTGTATCACCACACCCTCAATCCTGAGCTGTGGCTCTCTCCGCCGCAGGGATGGGGCGTGCTGGTTGGAAGATTGGACCAACAAAATGGGGTGTTGCTGTCATCCTACCCCGTGGACGTGATCTCCGAGGATACGGGACGAGTCCGCCGCGTTCGGACGTACGGAACCGAAACAATCAACTCTGACCCGAATTATCAGGAGAACATGGTCTTAAGCGACCTGCCCGCCGGGCTGTATCGCATCAGCTTGATCTTCGACGGCCGCGATCATCAATTCTGGGTGGAGATCCTGCCCGGGCAGGTGACGTACTTCACCTACACGATGTACGGCAGTTTTAAACTGGTCCCACCGCCCACGCCCGCCCTGGACTTCGTCCCCATCACGCCAACACCCACGCACACAAAAAGGCCTTGACTACTCGAACATCTGTGCTATACTCCCGTCTACTCAACTCAAACGTTGCTGGAACTTTACACTTGGAGAATTCTCATGGCAAGGAAATCAACTTCGAAAGAAAAAGTACCCTCTGGCCCAGTAATGGACGAAGGCAAGAAGGCTGTTCTCGATAAGGCCGTCGGCGACATCCTCAAACGCTACGGCGACGGCTCCATCATGCGTCTCGGCGAGGCACACACCATGGCGACGGAAACCATCCCTACGGGCTCGCTCTCGCTCGACATCGCCCTCGGCGTCGGCGGCGTCCCGCGCGGGCGCATCACCGAAATCTACGGTCCCGAGTCATCGGGCAAAACCACCCTCTGTCAGCACATCGTGGCCGAAGTGCAGAAACTCGGCGGCACCGCCGCGTACATCGACATGGAGCACGCCCTCGATCCCACCTACGCGGCCAAATGCGGCGTGGACATTGACAATCTGCTCGTCTCGCAACCCGACACAGGCGAACAGGCCCTCGAGATCGTGGAGACCCTCGTCCGCTCGGGCGGCGTGGACATTGTGGTGATCGACTCGGTTGCCGCGCTCGTCCCTCGCTCCGAGATCGAAGGCGACATGGGCGACGCGACCATGGGCGTGCAAGCCCGCCTCATGTCTCAGGCGCTCCGCAAACTCAGCGGCGCCATCAACCAGACCAAGACCACCGTCATCTTCACCAACCAGTTGCGCCAGAAGATCGGCGTAATGTTCGGCAACCCCGAAACCACCACGGGCGGCAACGCGCTCAAATTCTACGCCTCCGTCCGCCTCGACGTGCGCCGCATCCAATCTATCAAAGTCGGTGATGAAGTCATCGGTAACCGTACGCGCGTGCGCGTTGTCAAGAACAAGGTCGCGCCGCCCTTCCGCACCGCTGAATTCGACATCATGTTCAACGAAGGCATCTCCAAATCGGGTGACCTGCTCGATCTCGCCACCCAACTCGAGATCATCCAGAAGCGCGGCGCGTTCTTCTCCTACGGCGACGTCCGCATCGGGCAGGGACGCGAAAACTCGAAGGATTACCTGCGCACCAACCCCGACCTCGCCAACGAGATCGAAGGCGTCATCCGCCAGAAGGCCCTCGGCGGCGAACTCGTCCTCCCCATTGACATGGGCGGCGATGAATCCGACGGCGGCGGCAACGACGAGGAAGCGTAATCCCACAGTCCTGAGCGGAGCGAGGCGCAAGCCGAGCGAAGTCGAAGGACGGATTTTGGAAAACACAACCATGAACGCGGACCGACTCATCCCCCGAATCGTCTCCGCGTTCATTTTGATTCTCTTGGGGACTCTCTCCGCTTGCGCGCCGCCCTTCGACTTCGCTCAGGACAAGCCCACCACCCCAACCCTCTTCCGCCCGCCAAGCGGACTCTCCACCCCAACTTCGCTTCCTCCCACGCTCGCGCCGGTCGCGGCCACCCCAATCGTTATCCCCACTGACACCTTCATCCCGACCCTCGAGCCGCCGACTCCCCTCCCTCCCTGCACGGACGATCTCTCCTGGCTCGCCGACCTGACCTACGCCGACGACACCCTCGTCCTGCCTGCGCAATCCATAGACAAGCAATGGGTCATCCAAAACACAGGCACCTGTGATTGGGACGCGGGTTACAAACTCCGCAACATCAACGGCGAGACGCTCGGCGCGTCCGCGGAGATTCCGCTTTACCCCGCGCGGGCAGGCGCGCAGGTCACACTGCGGATCGTCTTCGTCGCCCCGTCCGCCGCGGAGACGTATCGAAGCGAGTGGCAGGCCGCAGGTCCAGATGGAACGCTATTCGGCGATATGATATACATCCAAGTCATTGTCAGCCCGTGAACAAAGCGAGGCAAAATGGATGCCACAACTGCCAGAAAAATCCTGGTCAAAGATAATCCAGCGAATTTGTACGATGCCGTCCAGCCCGCACTCGAAGATGCCCAACTGCGCGACGAATTGGTGGAGGGAAGTTTTGACAAGAGGGAGATGGTCCGCTACAACTGTGTGCGCGTCCTGCTCCGCGCGATGCAATTGCAACCAGACTTGTTCTATCCCTACTGGGACCGCTTCGCCAAAGGCATTGACAGCCCCAACGGATTCCACCGCTCGTCGAGCGCGCAGGCGATCGCCCACCTCGCATCTGTGGATGAAGACGGCAGAATCGGCCCGATCTTCCATCACTATTTGAAACTGCTCGATGATTCCAAAGTGATGGTCAGTCATTATTTTCTCGATACCCTGCCGCTGATCTACCACACCAGACCAGAATTTCGGTCCAAGATCGTTGCCTGCCTGTTAAGCGTGGACAAAACCAAACATCCGCCCAGTCGCAAGGAATTGTTGAAGGCTGATATCATCAGCAACCTCGATCAAATCTTTGACTCACTTTCGCCCAGGGATAAAAAGAGAGCGGCATCCTTCGTAAAGGATCAACTGCAATCTGAAAGCCCCAAAGCGCGCAAGGCGGCCAAGGAATTTGGGAAAAAGTACGGACTCGACTGACCGTCCGTTCGCAAATCACTTCTTGACTTTCAAGCGGGAAACAGGTAATCTCCAGCCATGCGGCGCTGGCTTTCATTCCATAAAAATCTCGGCCTGCAATTATTGGCGCTCTACCTCCTGTTGATCATCCCCTTTCTGTTGAGTCTGTGGATATTCGATGGGTTGGTCGGCAGGCGCATCCGCGAGGACGTGCAGGCCAGCGACCTGGCCCTCGCCCAAGCCATCGCGCAGGAGTCTGGACGCTCCATCGGAAATGCCCTCGACATGGTGGCGGGTCTGGTTTCCTATCAGGGAGTCATGGAGGCTGACACCGCCAAAATGGAACCGCTGTTCCAGGCCATCTTGAGCACGCGTCCCGATGTCAACCTCGTCTACCGCCTCGATGCGAACGGCATCATGCTCTATCACTATCCTGTCGGACCAGGCTCCACGGTCGGGACAGATTTTTCGTTTCGCGATTACTACCTGCGGGCACTCTCGTCCACCGAGCCGCTGATCTCGCTGGGACGCATCTCCCCCACCACCGAGCAGGCCGTGGCGACGGCCGTCATGCCATTGCGATCGGAGGATGGGACGTTCCTCGGCGTGGCGGGGGCCAACATCAAATTGGAAAGCCTGAGCCAGACGTTGACCGCCATCACGGCGGAACATCCCACGGACGCGGGATTCCAGATCGTCATCCTCGATTCCGCGGGACAGATCATCGCCTACCCCGATTCCAGCCTCCTGCTCCATCCCGCCTCGGACCTCCTGCCAGCGGACCTTCTGGAGCGGACGACCGCCAAGGAACATTCCTTCATCTTGAACGCGCCCGACGGCGAGTCAAGGCTGTACACCCATGCTGAAGTCCCCAACATCGAGTGGCACGTGATCGTCAGCCGTCCCACCTCGGCGGCGTTCACCACGCAGATCTTCCTGCGGCAGATCGTCCTCGTCGCGGCAGGGACGTTCCTCCTCATCGGCCTCTTCTTCTGGATGATGCTCAATTGGCGCGTCATCCGACCTATCGAACGACTGGCGCCCATCAGCGAATCAATCGGCACCAAACAGGGAATCAGTGCGCAAGAGCGCGACCTGCTCCTCAAGCAGGCAGAGCGCGGCGACCAGATCGGCCACCTCATCCGAAGCATCCTCAAGATGGGCGATTCCATCGAAGCGCGCAGTAAGGAACAGGCCACCCTGCTGGAGACCAGCACGGCGGTCATTTCCAGCCTCGATCTGGAAACCGTGCTCGACCAGATCCTCCAGCAGATGGGACGCCTGCTCGCCATCCAGATGTACGCCATCATCCAGTTGGACGCGCGGGACGGCACCTTCCGCATCCGCTCCAGCCGCGGGCTCTCGCGCCAGTTCGCCGAGAACCTATCCATCCTCCCGTCCGAACCCGACTCGGTCACCATGCGCGCCCTCAACAGCCGCCAGCCCATCCAGGTCAGTGACACGGAGACCGATCCTTCCTACAACATCCGCCGCATCCGCGCCCGCGTGGAGGGCTACCGCGCCATCCTGGCCGTGCCGCTCCACACCAAGCACGCGCCGCCCACCGCGCTGGTCGTCTTCCACCCCACGGCGCACGTCTTTACCGAAGATGAGATCCAACTGCTGGTGAACTTTGCCAACCATGCCGCCATGGCCGTGGAAAATGCCATCCTCTTCGAACGCAGCGACATGCAACTCGAAGAGCAAACGCGCCGCATCGAATCGCTCGTCCAGTCCCTACACGACGGGCTGATCCTCAGCAACCTCGAAGGCAAAACTGTCTACGTCAACCGCCGCGTGGGACAGATGGCCGACCTGACCGCCGAGGAACTGGCGGGGATGTTTGTCAACCACATCCTGGAGCGCGTCCTTTCCCGCTCACAGGATGACCGAAAAACGCGCAACGCCGCACAGAACATCCATCAAAAAGGCGGCGAACAGACCGCGGAAATTTCCATTGTGGACGAAGGACGGACGCTCTACCTGCGACTGGAGACGTTCGACGTCACCGATTCACGCGGGACCTTGATCGGGCGCGGCCTCCTCCTGCACGACATCACCGCTGACAGGGAACTCGACCGCATGCGCGCCAGCCTCGTCTCCACCGTCTCGCACGAGTTGCGGACTCCGCTGGCTTCGATCAAGGGCTATGCCACCACCCTGCTCGCCGAGGATGTGCAGTGGGACCGCGAATCGCAGAACGAATTCCTCAAGATCATCTCCGACGAGTCCGACCGACTGAGCGAACTGGTCAACAACATCCTCGACCTTTCGCGGCTGGACGCGGGCGTGCTGCGCCTGGAACTGGTGGAGTGCAACATCGAAGAGACGATCCGCAGGGCCGCGAAACGCGTCCGATTTAGCGAAGACCGCTTCGAGGTCCGCGTGGAAGCGGGTTTGCCTCCGCTGTACGCCGATCCGCTGCGGCTGGAATCCATCCTGCGCAACCTGTTCGAGAACGCGGTCAAGTATGGCGGCGAGGAGACATCCATCCGCGTGGACGTCCACAAGGTGAACGGCGATATCCTGTTCCGCGTCTCGGACGACGGCCCTGGCATCCCGCCTGAGGAGAGCGCGCGCATCTTCGAAAGTTTCTACCGCGTGGACGACAGCCTGACGCGCTCGGCAGGCGGCGCGGGATTGGGGCTGGCGATCTGTCAGGGGTTGGTGCATGCGCACGGCGGACGCATTTGGGTGGAACCGCAGGAGCACGGCGCATGTATCGCATTTTCCATTCCAGCGAACAAAAAGGCGAACCCATGAACATTACTGTATTAGTGGTAGACGACGAAAAACCCCTGCGCGATTTTGTGCGTCGCAATCTCGAAGCGCGTGGCTACAAGGTGACCTGCGCCTCGAACGGACTGGAGGCGCTGGCGGTCTTCGACAACGAACAGATCGGGCTGGTGATCCTCGACATCATGATGCCCCACCTCGACGGCCTGGAGACAACGCGCCGCATCCGCGCGGAATCGCACGTGCCGATCATCATCCTTTCGGCGATGGGCGAGGAAGCCGACAAGGTGCGCGCCTTCGACCTCGGCGCGGACGACTACCTGACCAAGCCCTTCGGCGTGGGCGAGTTGCTGGGACGCATTCAGGCGGTGTTGCGGCGCTCGCACTGGAGCGAAGCGCCCGCACCCGAGGAAGTTCTGGCCCGCGGCGACATCACGGTGGACATGCCGCGTCACGAGGTGAAAGTCCGCGGCGAACTGGTGGAGTTGACGCCCATCGAATTCAACCTGCTGGTGTATTTGATGCGGCACACGGGCAAGGTGCTTTCGCACCGCGATATTCTGCAAAATGTGTGGGGACCCGAATACGGTCACGAGGTGGAATATTTGCGCGTGTACATGGGACACCTGCGTCAGAAGGTCGAGAACGACCCGATGAAGCCTGTCTACATTTTGACGGAACGCGGAATCGGTTATCGGTTTGGGGAATAGATCACTATGCAACATGACCTTCCCCGAATTTAATCTTTAGCCACGGATTTATCCTTCGGGCACGATGTCACAGATTTGGACGACTTTCAAGAAGAAAGTCCGCAAAAAAAAATAAAATCCGTGATAATCCGTGTAATCTGTGGCAGATTTCTTAAATTTGGGGTAATCATGTCTATGGCAAATCCTTTACGCATTTTTTACCTTGAGCGTTCCTGTTTTTAGTCTTTTTTTGTTCTGGTTTTGTAGAATGGGGATATGTGCAGTGTCAGTATGACCTGCCAAACTGCTTCCATTCCCCAAAGGAGAAGACCGTTATGAATCGCAAGTTGTTTGTCCTCTTGTCCGCCCTGGTGCTGGCAAGCCTCGTGCTTTCAGCCTGCGGAGCGCCCGCCACAGAAGCCCCCGTGGTCCAGACGGAAGCGCCTGCCATGACCGAGGCGCCTGCCGCGACCGAGCCGTCCATGCCTACGGAGGAGACCGTAGTCATCGGCTTCACGTCCTCGCTGACGGGTTCGCAGGAAGTTTCCTCGAAGCGCCAGGTGGCTGGCTTCAACCTGTGGATGCAACAGGTGAACGACGCGGGCGGAATCAAATTGAGCAACGGCACTGTGGTCAAGTTCGCTTCGCATACGTATGACGACGAGTCGAACAAGGAACGCGTGCAGGAACTCTACACCCGCCTCATCACCGAAGACAACGCCGATTTCCTCATCAGCCCCTATTCGTCTGGCCTGACCGCGGCCGCGTCCATTGTGGCGGAACAGAACGGCAAGGTCATGATCACCGCGGGCGCGGCAGAAGACGATGCCTATAAGACGGGCAACACCAGCCTGTTCCAACTCTACACGCCTGGCAGTCTCTACCTCATCAGCACCGTGGATATGCTGAAGACCCTCGATCCCGAAGCCAAGGTCGCCATCGTGCATGAGAATGACAAGTTCTCAACCGCCGTGGTGGAAGGCCTCAAGCCGTATTTGGAATCGCAGGGCTTTGAAGTTGTGCTCGAGGAAGGCTACGCCTCCGACACGACCGACTTCGGTCCCGTCATCAACAAACTGGTTGAGTCTGGCGCCACCGTCCTGCTGGGCGGCGGACACTATCCCGATGGCAGCACCTTCACCCGCCAGCTCTTCGAACGCAAGGCTGGGCTGAAGTTCATCTCCCTGCTCGTGGCTCCCGCCGATTCGAAGTTCTCGGAATTAGGCGATGCCGCGGTGGGCGTGGCCACCTCCAGCCAGTGGGAACTCAGCGCCACCCACACACAGGAAGAAGCCGCCGCACTGGGCAAGGAGTGGTACGGTCCCAGCGGCACGGACTTCGCGGCCGCCTACGAAGCCGCAACAGGTGAGAAGCCGAGCTATCATGTCGCGGGCGGCTACATGGCAGGACTCGTTCTCCAGAAGGCAATCGAAGCCGCCGACTCGATCGACCCCGACAAGGTCCGCGCGGCGCTCGAAGCGATGGACATCTTCACCTTCTGGGGCGGCGTCAAATTCGACACCACTCCCGAAGCCCACGGCCTGCAGGTTGGACACGTGATGGTCGTGGCGCAATGGCAGAAGAACGAAGCGGGCGAGCTGGTCCGCCAGGTGGTCTGGCCCGCCGATGTGGCCATCGTCCCTCCGCTGTATCCCATCCCCGCGCCGTAGCACCTTACTATAAAATACAATGTAGGGGCAGGAAAAACCTGCCCCTACAAATTTTCTTATCGGGAGTAGACCATGCAACAAATCGGTTTGTTACTAGCCTCCCTCCCCGACGGAATCCTGCTTGGATTTGTGTACGGGCTGGCCGCCATGGGACTGACGTTGATCTGGGGGGTGATGAACGTCATCAATTTGTCTCACGGCCCCATCATCGCGCTGGGCATGTTCAGCACCTTTTTTGTGTTTACCCGCCTGGGACTTAATCCCTACGCGGGACTGATCCCCATCGCAATCGTTGGACTGCTGCTCGGCGTCCTGATCTACGCCGTCGCGGTTCACCGCGTGATCAACGCCCCGCATCTTTCCTCCCTGCTGGCGACCTTCTCCGTGAACATGATCATCATCGGCCTCGGCACCGCTGCGTTGACCACCTCCCCGTACAACGTGGACTTTTCAGCAGGCAGTTTCAAACTCGGCTCGACGACCCTGCTCGGCACGCGCCTGATCGCCGCGCTGGTGACCATGCTGTTCACGGGAGCCCTGTATCTTTTCCTCTACCGAACCCGACCAGGCAAATACATCCGCGCGGTCGCCAACAACCGTTCCGCGGCCGAGTTGATGGGCATCCCATCCACGCGCATTCTGGCGTTGAGTTTCGGTCTGGGGACCATGCTGGCCATGGTCTCGGGCGCGTTGATCGCCACCTTCTTCCCGTTCAGCATTCTGGCGGGCGGCAGCTATGAATTGAAAAGTTTCGTCATCGGCGTTCTCGGCGGACTTGGCAACCCCATCGGCGCGCTGTTCGGCGGGATGATTTTGGGTGTCATCGAGGGAATCATCCCCGCCTTCATGGAAACCTCCTGGGTTCCCGTCATCGAATTTGCCCTGTTCGTTGTCATTCTTCTTGTGCGCCCCACTGGCCTGTTCGGAGCGAAAAAATGAAACTGTGGCATAGATACAGTGGCATCCTCCTCCCCGTGCTGGCTGTGGCCGCGTTGACGCTCTGGCCCATTATCACAGGCAAACCCGCCAACCGCGAAAGCGCGTTTACCATCCTGAAAGCCGTGGCGCTGGCTTCCAGCCTTAACATTTTGCTCGGCTACACAGGTTACGTCAGTTTCGGGCACATCGTATTTTACGGATTCGGCGGCTACGTGGGCATCTACCTGCTGACCGAACAGGGCTGGTCGTTGTGGACAGCCATCCTCGCAGGCGGCGTCGCATCGGGAATCCTCGCCTACCTGCTCGGCTCCGCCATTTTGCGCTTGCGCGGCGCGTACTTTGCCCTCGCCACCATCGGCATCAACGAGGCGATGAAAGCCTTCATCAGCAACTTCGACCTGTTTGGCGGGCCAACGGGCATCACCTTGAATTTCAGCGTCTACAAAACCTATGGCGGCGCGGCACAAGCCCTGCAGACCTCCTTCTACATCGGCGCGGGACTGGCATTGCTGGCCCTGCTAATGAGTTACTTCGTTCGCACATCCAAATTCGGTTTGGGACTCCTCGCCATCCGAGAAAACGAAGACACCGCCGAAGTGATGGGCATCGTCGCTCCGCACGCCAAGACCTGGGCGTACGTTCTCTCGGCCATCGTCCCAGGCATGATCGGTGTGCTGTTCTTCTTCAAAAATGGAAATGTCGAACCGCACGACGCCTTCCCGCTCCACGCCTCCATCGAACTGCTCGTGATGGTCATGCTCGGCGGGCAGGGAACCGTGCTCGGTCCCATCCTCGGCGCGTTCGCCTATCAGGGCATGCGCGGCTACCTCGTCACCAGTCCCATCTTCAAGAACATTCAACTCTCGGTCTCTGGCGCGCTGTTGCTCATCATCGTACTCTTCATCCCCGCAGGCGCCATCGGGTGGATTCGACATAAAATCCCTGCATTGAGGAGGTACCTGCCATGACGATCCTACTTTCATTACAGGGCGTCTCGAAACGCTTCGGCGGATTGCAGGCCCTCACCAAAGTAACCTTCGACCTGCCCGAAGGACAGATCCTCGGATTGATCGGCCCAAACGGCGCAGGCAAGACCACCCTCTTCAACGCCATCAACGGAGTCTTTCCGCCCGAAGAGGGACGCATCATCTTCCGCAACCAGGATGTGACGCGCGCCAAACCGTACGACCACGCCCGACTGGGAATGGCGCGGACTCACCAAATCGTCCAGCCGCTGAACGAACTCACGGTTCGCGAGAACGTTGAGGCGGGTGCGTGCTTCGGACACGAAAACCACTCCCTCGGCCGCGCCGCGTCCATCGCGGCGGAGGTGTTGGACTTCGTCGGGTTGGCCGCGCGCGCCGATCAACTGGCGGGCAGTCTCAATGTCGCGCAAAAGAAGCGGTTGGAAATGGCTCGGGCGTTGGCGGCGCGTCCCTATCTGCTCCTGCTCGATGAAGTGCTCGCGGGCCTCAACCCTTCCGAAATTGACGGCATGGTGCAGACCGTCTTGAAGATCCGCGAACAGGGCGTCACCATCCTAATGATCGAACACGTGATGAAGGCTGTGATGAACGTCTCGGACCGCGTGATGGTGCTCGATTATGGAGAGCAGATCGCGGAGGGAACGCCGCAGGAGATCGTCAAGAACGAGCGCGTCATCGAAGCCTATCTGGGCGACCCGAAATTGGCGGACCGCCTGATGGAGGATGCATAACATGGCCGTACTTGAAATCCGCAACCTGGCTTCGGGATATGGTGAAGTGCAGATCCTGTGGGATACCACCGTATCCTTGCAAGACAAAAAATTGACCTGCATCGTAGGCGGCAACGGCGTGGGCAAGACCACCATGCTCCGCACCGTGATGGGACTCATTCGCCCGTGGAGCGGCTCGGTCTGGTTCGAGGGGAAAGATGTCAGCCGACTGCCCGCCTACGCCAAAGCCGAGATGGGACTCACGCTCGTGCCCGAAGGCCGACAACTCTTCACCGACATGTCGGTGGAGGAGAACCTCGAGATGGGCGCCACCAACCGCCGCGCCCGCCCGAAGATGAAACAGTATCTCGAGCGCGTTTACGAGACGTTCCCGCGCTTGAAGGAACGCCGCGCCCAGAAATCTGGCACGCTGAGCGGCGGCGAACAGCAGATGCTGGCAGTGGGACGCGGCATCATGTCCGACCCGACCGTGTTGATGGTGGACGAACTCTCGCTGGGTCTCGCGCCCGTGCTCACGATCCAACTGTTCGAGAGCATGAGAAAGTTACGCGACGCGGGCATCACCGTGTTGCTGGTGGAGCAGAACGTCCACATGGCGCTGGCTATCAGTGACTACGGCTACGTGCTGGCCGAAGGCAAGGTGGAGATGGAAGGCCCCGCCAGACAACTCGCCAAGAATGAACACGTCCGCACGGCGTATCTGGGATTGTAGTCGTCTAAAAATAATCAAAAACGGACAGGCTTGTAAAAGTCTGTCCGTTTTTGATTCTCGCAATACTACGCTAACAAACGTATTCTACGGCCAGAGGCTTGCAGAAGTGTTGAAACATATTTTTGCATGATCAGATTTGAAATCATTGTAGTATTCACTTAACGATTTACCAGTTGACTCTTCAAAGGATTTCGCACTGGAATGAC
Organism: Chloroflexota bacterium; assembly: GCA_049324715.1. Classification (GTDB taxonomy): domain Bacteria; phylum Chloroflexota; class Anaerolineae; order Anaerolineales; family Villigracilaceae; genus Denitrolinea. The sequence continues at coordinate 55,139 of JBMOMR010000059.1, forward strand.
CATTGTTACTTAGAACATCCAACGACAAGTCGTCTCCTGGGCTTTTCAAGTATAAATGTATTCCACCTATCGATTGATCGTAGCCGAAACTTGGGCAAACACGCAAAGGGTCTGCTCTTTGTGCACTGCCAGAGAAAATGATAAGAAAATCGAGATGCTCGTAAAATAGCCAAAAACTATACCCAACATGATCGCCATATCCCCATGAAGGTATGTTAAGCAAGATGCGTGAGGGGAGACCGTAATTTGTTAGGATTTCTTCTGGAGAGTAATAGTTATAGGCCGCTTGAAACTTCTCTGGCTCCAGTTCGCCATATACAGCAACATGAATGTTATTTATTACATTTGATTCAACTCCAAAAACAACGTTAGAGTACGTATTGATTGAATATAGCGCAAAACCTCCAATACCATAATTAGATGTTCCTGGAATTGGCGCTGATTTAAATCCTAATTGCAGAAAATTATTACTGACATCTGACCATAACGATCCACCAGGAGTAATACCCCACCAGCACGGCAAACTGCATCCTCCATTATTGGAAATCTGAGACAATATGAAGTCTTCCTTACCTATTTCATCGAGTGTAGGTGAAATTACAGCCGTACTTGTTGAATCAACAATGACCGCGGGTGTCTTCGAAAAGGAAACCACATGAACGTTAGTAGGTACTATTGTGGCTGTTGATGCTACTCTCGAAGAATTCACCACAGGCTGAGGCCCACAGCTTTCCAATAACAATAGGAAAAAGAAAATTATTGGCGCGAATAGCTTCATTCGATGCATCTTTCGAACAGGTAATGCCATTAGAGACCTCCTGTTTGTTCATAATCCAACGCCCGCAGCCTGTGGATGAAAAAGATCGCCAGCCAGAACAACGTCACCGCGCCAGCCTGATGGATGGAAGCCATCGGGACGTTGACATTCGTCAGCACGACGATGACTCCGAGCGTGATCTGCGTCGTGACCGCGACGATGAGCCAGAGCAGTCCGCGCTGGATTTCAAGAGGATAATTCCGCTTCTTGGCTTGCCAATATGCCCACGGCACAAAGATCAATCCGAGGAAGGCGAACCAACGGTGTATGTAGACCACTGTCTGCGGGGCTTCAAAGAGGTTCAGCCAGTTGAATCCGTTCGCACCGAAGATACCTTTGGGAAGCCACTGCCCCAGCATCAGCGGCCAGGTGTTCGAGACGTGTCCCGCTTTCAGCCCCGCGACGAGTCCGCCGTAGGAAATCTGGATCAGCAGGATGACGAAGGAGGCCGCGGCCAGTTTTGATAGAAAAGACCACTTCGCTTTGGCGGGGGACGAGAATCCGTATCGGTGGCCGAAAGCCGTCCACAACGCGAGCCCGAGCAAGGTCAAGGCGAGAAGCAGGTGGAGAGTCAGGCGGAAGTGGTCCACGGCGGGCTTGTCGATGAGTCCGCTGGCGACCATGAACCATCCCATGAAAGCCTGCCCGATGAAAAGTATCCCCATCAGGAAGTAGATGCCAAATTCCTTCCACGGAATGGTTTTGCGGAAGAGAAAATAAAAGACAGGGAAAGCGTACACCAGCCCCGCCAGTCTCGCGATGAAGCGGTGGATCCACTCGATGTAGAAGATGTATTTGTATTCATCCAGGGTCATGCCAGAGTTGACGTAGATGAATTCGGGGGTCTGCTGATATTTGGCAAATTCCCGCTCCCAATCATGCTCTCCCATGGGCGGGACAGAGCCGCTGATGGGATTCCACTCGACGATGGAAAGTCCCGAACGGGTGAGGCGGACGAATCCGCCAAAAACGACGAGGAAGGCTACGATGGCGGCAAAAATGAATAACCAAGTCATAACAGCGCGATTTTGTGTTCGAGGCATATTCTTCTCCAGTGGGTGAATTATATCCTGCGGAAGGAAAAGCGCGCAAGACGCTCATTTTTTATTACACATGTGACATTTGTACAACGAATATGTGACATTCGACATATTATTTTTTACAAAACAATCATTACAATATGAGTAATCGTTTACCTTTACAGTAAGCATTAAGAGGACAAGAATGCTCCAAATCAACCGCCAAACTGATTACGCTGTCCGCGTGGTGCTGGCTCTCGCCAAGCACCCGCAAGGAACGCGCCTCTCCTCGGGTGCCATTCAGCAGGAGATGCTGATCCCGAAGGCATTCATGTCGCGCATTGTGGCGCAGTTGGCGGCAAGCGGTTTGGTGCAGACCTTTGCAGGCCGCGACGGCGGGTTGGAACTCCCCCGCCCCGCTTCGGAGATCACGCTCAAGGATGTGGTGGTTGCCTTCGAAGGGCCGATCCTGCTTTCAGAGTGTCTGCAATCCAAGGGAGAAGAGAACGACTGCCCGTTCCGCGTGGGATGCCCCGTCAGCAATAAATGGGGACGCGTGCAGGTCGCCATGTTGCGTGAAATGGCCGCCATCACGTTCGAAAGTCTCGCACAAGAGGCGGCTGCCATCCCTCTGAACGTGCCAATTCTGGTTTAGAGTCTATTCAAAAATTGCGGAGCGCGGACTTGAGTCCGCTTGCCCCAGGCGGACTGGAAGTCCGCGATCCGATATTCGGATAGAGACTTAGTCAATCGCACGCATCTGGAACGCGTGCAAATATTTTGAAAGAAATTTTGTAAAAGGAGAATGTATGGATCCAATCACCCTTTCACGATGGCAGTTTGCGCTTACTACCATCTACCACTGGCTCTTCGTCCCGCTCACGCTCGGGATGGGCTGGTTTGTGGCATATTTCCAGACCCGCTACTACCAGACCAAAGATGAGTCCTGGCGCAAGATGGCGAAGTTCTGGGGCAAGTTGTTCCTGATCAACTTCGCCATCGGCGTTGTGACTGGTATCGTGCAGGAATTCCAATTCGGCATGAACTGGTCGGAGTACTCCCGCTTTGTGGGCGACATCTTCGGCGCCCCACTCGCGGTGGAGGCCCTGCTGGCCTTCTTCATGGAATCCACTTTCCTCGGAATCTGGATCTTCGGTGAGGGACGCGTCCCCGAGAAGGTGCATCTGGCCTCAATCTGGCTGGCCGCGCTCGGCTCGAACCTCTCCGCTATCTGGATTCTGCTTGCGAACGGCTTCATGCAGGCCCCGCCCGCGGCGTCCTACGTATACAACGAAGCCAATGGCCGCCTCGAAATGGTCAACTTCTTCGCGTTGGTGGGCAACCCCAAAGCATGGATCTTCGTCTGGCACACCCTTGCTGACGGCCTTGCCATGGCCGCCTTCCTGATCCTGGCTGTCAGTGCGTATCATCTCGTCCGCAAGCAAAACCTGGAGTTCTTCAAGCGCTCCTTCCAGATCGGTGCGTTGGTCGGCCTGATCGCCAGCACCCTGATCTTCCTCGGCGGCCATACCATGGGACAGTACATGAAGGAAGTCCAGCCCATGAAACTGGCCGCGCTCGAGGCGATTTGGGAAACCGAACAGCCCGCCTCCTTCTCCCTGCTCACCATCGGTGACCTGAGCGGCAAACAGGAAGTCTGGTCCATCCGCATTCCCTACGTGATGAGTTTCCTGGCCTGCAACAACTTCGAATGCGAAGTGCAGGGCGTAAATGAACTTCAGGCGCAATACGAACAGCAATACGGTCCTGGCGACTACGTTCCGCTGATGGTCGTCACCTACTGGACGTTCCGCATCATGATGGCCTTCGGCTTCGTCATGATGGGCGCCGCGGCTTGGTTCCTCTGGAACACCCGCAAGGGCAATTACGAGAACGCCAAATGGATGAAACTCGTCCCCTTCGGCGCGCTGGCCCTTCCGTATCTTGCCAACGCCTCGGGCTGGATCCTGACCGAAATGGGACGCCAACCCTGGATCGTCTACGGCCTGCTCAAAGTGGAAGACGCCGTCTCCCCGAATCTCACCACCCTCGACCTGTGGATTTCGCTGGTCGGCTACACGGTCGTCTATGGCGCGCTGGCTGTCGCCATGGTCAAACTGATGAAAAAATATGCCGTTGCTGGGCCCGATGCGGCCATGCACGAATCGGTTGATGTTGCTCCCTCGCTCGTTGGCGGGCAGGATTAACGGAGGCACAAAATGTCATACGAAACTTTGCAAACCATTTGGTTCATCCTGATCGCCATCCTGTGGATCGGATTCTTCTTCCTCGAAGGCTTCGATTTCGGCGTGGGAATGCTGCTGCCCTTCCTCGGTAAAAAAGACGAGGAGCGCCGCGCCATCATCAACTCCATCGGCTCGGTCTGGGACGGGAACGAAGTCTGGCTGCTCACCGCGGGCGGCGCGACCTTTGCGGCCTTCCCGCACTGGTATGCCACCATGTTCAGCGGTTTCTACCTGGCCCTGTTCCTCCTGCTGGTCGGCCTGATCCTGCGCGGCATCTCGTTCGAGTATCGCTCCAAAGACGCGGCTCCCGCCTGGCGCAACCGCTTCGACTGGATGATCGCCATCGGTTCGTTCCTCGCCGCTCTTCTGCTCGGCGCGGCCTTCGCCAATCTCGCCCGCGGCGTACCCATCAATGAAGACATGATGTTCACGGGCAACCTGTTCACCCTGCTCAACCCCTACGGTCTGCTCGGCGGACTCACCACGGTTGCGATCTTCCTGCTCCACGGCGCGAACTTCCTCGGCCTGAAACTCGAAGGCGAACTGCGCGAACGCGTCAACGGCTTCGCCAAGAAGTTGTGGATCGGCGCGACCATCCTGTATGTGATCCTCGGCATCTTCACCTACATCGCGGGCTTCTGGAACAACGGACACATCAACCCTGGCGTCATCCCGATTGCCGCAGTGGTCGTCCTGCTCGTGGCTGGTTACTTCATCAACCAGAAGCGCGAAGGTTGGGCTTTCATCATGGTCGCCCTCAACATTGTCCTGACACAGGTCACCTTCTTCACCATGACCTTCCCCAACGTGATGCTCTCCAGCACCAACTACGACTGGAGCCTCACCATCTACAACGCGTCCTCCTCGCAGTACACGCTGACGGTCATGTCCATCGTCGCCCTGATCTTCGTCCCGATCGTGCTCGCCTATCAAGGCTGGACCTACTACATGTTCCGCAAGCGCATCAGCACCGACAAGAAATCCCTCGTTTACTAGTCCCAAACAAGGCGGAGTGAAATCACTCCGCCTTACTTTTTGTACTCATCATCACAAATCATTGATACGTGCCACAAAAGGAGAACTGCATGGCAAAGATTGTCGTCATTGGGGCAGGGTTTGCAGGCCACACCACCGCCCTCTATCTCGGGAGCAAACTCGGCAGGAAACACGAAGTCACGGTTATCAGCAACCGCGACGTGTTCGGTTACGTCCCCTCGTGGGTATGGGTCGGCGTCGGGCATATGAAACCCGAGAAAACCATTTTCAAACTGAAGCCCGTCTATGACCGCAAACACGTCAAATTCGTCCACGCGGCCGCGAAGGAGATCCATCCCGATGCGGGTGACCAGTACGTGCTCGGCGAGGAGATCGGGACGGGGAAGGAAGTCCGCCTCGACTACGACTATCTGGTGGTCGCGCCCGGTCCCCTGCTGAATTTCGCGGGCACGCCCGGTCTTGGACCTGAGGACGGCTTCACCCACTCGATCTGTTCCCTGCCCCACGCCATCAAGACGCGCGACGCGTACCTGTCCCTGATCGAACGCATGCAGAAGGGCGAACGCGTCAAAATCGTGATCGGAACCGGTCACCCCGGCGCGACGTGTCAAGGTGCGGCCTTCGAGTACATCGTCAACGTCCACAAGGACCTGGTCAAAAAGGGCCTGCGCGACAAGGCCGATATCCTGTGGCTCTCGAACGAACCCGCCCTGGGCGATTTCGGCGTCAACGGCGTGCAGATCAAGCGCAACGGCATCGTGCAAAAAAGCGACGAGTTCATCAAATCCGTCTTCAACGATCATGGCATCCGCTACCAGGTCCAGACAGGCGTGACGAAGGTCGAGGAAGGCAAAATCCACTGGCAGAATTACGAGGGCGAGGAAGGCGTCACCGAGTTCGACTTCTCGATGCTCATCCCGCAATTCAAAGGACAGCCGTTCAAATTTGTCGCCAAAGACGGGACGGACATCACCTCCAAAGTGACCAACCCCGCGGGCTTCATTCTCGTGGACGGCAAGTACGGTCTGCCCTACCCCGAACTGGCGCAGACGCCCGATGCCTGGCCTGCCTATTACAACAACCCGACCTACACCAACATGTTCGCGGCGGGAATCGCTTTCGCGCCTCCTGGCCCGATCTCGAAACCGTTCACCAACAAGAACAACATCGCCATCGCACCCGCTCCGCCGCGCACGGGCATGGTCAGCGGCGTGATCGGACGCGTCGTCGCCATGAACATCGTGGACCTGATCACCACAGGTAAGATGACCCACAGCGAGCGCATGACCGAGATGGTGGCGGCCTGCATCGCCAGCATGGGCGATAATCTCTGGGACGGCAACGCGGTGACCATCGTGATGCGCCCCGTTGTCCCCGACCGCAAGAAGTACAACAACGAATACGGCCGCGACCTGTTCGTCTCGCATCTCGAAATGGGATTGAGCGGCGCCTGGATGAAGTTCATGCTGCACTACACCTTCATCTGGAAATTCAAAGGCTTGTTTGGCTGGAAGTTGATCCCCGAATAGGAGACATCATGAACACACAAGAAGAATTCTCGAAATCCGAAAAGTTCTGGATGAACTTCAAACTCTACCAACTCTGGCGCTTCATAGTCCTGAACGTCAAGATCTACACGGTAGCCGTCCAAAGCAAGTGGCATTAGGACTGTGGTGCGGAATGGAATTCCGCAGGCCAAAAATTGGCGGGATATCATCCCGCTCCACCGACTCACATTGAAGGTTGGAACGTTGAAGGGTATACTCCTTTGACGTTCCAACTTTTTAACCTGAAACTTGAAACCTGAAACTTCCTCATGCACCGTAGACTCCTCTCCCTCACCCGCGACGCACGTCTCCCCCTCCTCTCCACGATCCTCTCTGGATTTTCGGCTGGCCTGCTGACCATTGGACAAGCCTGGTTCGTCAGCAGTGTCGTCAATGACGTCTTCCTGCAGGGACAGTCCCTCGCGCAAGTGATGAACCCGCTGACGTGGATTCTCATCCTCATCGGCGGACGCGCCTTGTTGACGTGGCTGAATGAAGTCTCCGCCAACGCCGTGGCCGTGCGCATCAAGACCGACCTGCGCGAGCGTCTCTTTGCTCACATCCTGAAACTCGGTCCCGCCTATTCGCGTGGACAACGCACGGGCGAGTTGACCACCGCGGCCGTCGAGGGGATCGAAGCGCTGGACGCCTACTTCAGCCAGTACCTGCCGCAATTGGTCGTCACCACGCTGGTCCCGATCTCCATCCTCGTTTTTGTCTTCCCCATTGACCTGCTTTCGGGATTCGTTTTCCTCGTCACCGCGCCATTGATTCCATTCTTCATGATCATGATCGGCAAAGGCGCGGAGATCGTCACCAAGCGTCAATACGAGACTCTCCGCCTGCTCAGCGCACACTTCCTCGACAGCCTGCAAGGGTTGACCACGCTCAAACTCTTCGGCCAATCCAAAGCGCAGGTGAAGACCATCGCCCAGGTCAGTGACCGCTTCCGCGATACCACGCTTGGCGTTTTACGCATTACGTTTTTGTCTGCGCTCGCGCTCGAATTGCTGGCGACCCTCAGCACCGCCATCATCGCTGTGGAGATCGGCTTCCGCCTGCTCTACAATCGCATGGAGTTTCAACCCGCGCTCTTCCTGCTCGTGCTGGCCCCCGAATTTTACATGCCCCTGCGCGCCCTCGGCGCGAGATTCCACGCGGGGATGAACGGCACGACCGCGGCGAAGCGGATCTATGAAATTTTGGATACAGAGATTAGAGAACAGAGAGCAGAGAACAGTAACATCACCACTCCCTACTCTCTACTCTCTGTTCATCTTGAAAACATTTCCTACACCTACCCAGGCGAATCCACTCCCGCCCTTCAAAACATTAACCTGACTATACGCAAGGGTCAACATATCGCCCTCGTCGGCAAGACAGGCGCGGGCAAATCCACGCTGGTGAATTTGCTGTTGGGGTTCATTCAACCAACATCGGGCAACATCACCGCCAATCACCAATCTCCAATTACCAATTACCACTTACCACCCTCCATCGCCTGGGTCCCTCAACGCCCGCACCTCTTCCACGACACCATCGCGGCCAACATCCGCCTCGGCAAAGCGGACGCGTCCGACGCCGAAGTGGCCGCCGCCGCGCAGGCCGCGCGCCTGCATGAATTCATCGAAGCCCTGCCGCAAAAATACGAGACCGTCATCGGCGAAGGCGGAGCGCGTCTCTCCAGCGGACAGGCGCAGCGGCTCGCCCTCGCCCGCGCCTTCCTCAAAGACGCACCGCTTCTGATCCTCGACGAGCCCACCTCCAGCCTCGACCCTGAAACCGAGTCACTGCTCGAAGAATCCACGCGGCAACTGATGCAAGGCCGCACCACGCTCACCATCGCGCACCGCCTCAACACCATTTTCCAATCCGACCACATCATCGTCCTCGACGAAGGCAAGATCATCGAGCAAGGCATGCACCGCGAACTTCTGGCGAATGACGGTTTATATGCCAGCATGGTGAAGACGTATGAAACGAAAGAAGAAAGAGGAAAGACAAATCCATCGTTAAACGTTGAACGTTCAACGTTTAGCGCTCAACCTCCAATCACCAATCTCCAATCTCCAATCTCCCCATCGTCACCCGTCACCCGTCGCCCGTCCATCCTCCCCCGCCTGCTCTCCTTCCTCAACGGCAACTGGCACCTCGTCGCGCTCTCCGTCCTCATCGGCGCGGGGACCATCGGCGCGAGTGTGGCGCTCATGGGCACCTCCGCCTGGCTCATCTCCACCGCCGCCATCGCAACCTCCGTCGCGGACTTGGGCGTGGCCGTGGTTGGGACGCGCTTCTTTGGCATCGCCCGCGGCCTGCTGCGTTACGCCGAACGCCTCGTTTCGCACGACGTCACCTTCCGCTTGCTCTCCCGCCTGCGCGTCTGGTTCTACGAAAAACTCGAACCTCTCGCCCCAGCCCGCCTGATGGAATTCCACGCAGGCGACCTGCTGGCGCGCATCGTCGGTGACGTGGAGACGCTGGAAAACTTCTACGTGCGCGTCGTCTCCCCGCCGTTGACTGCTGTGCTCGTGGGACTCTTCACCTCGATCTTCCTCGCTTCATTCGACCCCGCGCTGGCTCCCGTCTTCCTGACCTTTTTCCTCACCCTCGGCCTGCTCCTGCCCATCCTCGCGCAGACTCTCAGCCGCCGCCCCGCCGCGCGGACCGTCAGCCTGCGCGCCGACCTCCACACCCGCCTCGTGGACGGCATCCAGGGCATGGCCGATCTCCTCGCCTACGGCCGCGGCGACGAACGCCTGAAACAGATCGCCGCCACAGGGAACGACTACGGCGACGCCCAACGTCACATGGCACGCGTGACGGGCATCCACTCGGGCTTGTCCACCCTGCTGACCAACCTCGGCATGTGGACGGTGCTCTACCTGTGCATCCCGCTGGTCAACTCAGGCGAACTGGCTGGTCTCATGCTCGCATCGCTGGCGTTACTCACCTTCGCCTCTTTCGAAGCGGTCACGCCCCTTCCCCTCGCCGCGCAGATGTGGAACTCCGCCCGCGAGGCTGCGAGGAGGTTGTTTGAGGTGGTGGATGCAGAACCAGTGGTGAAAGAGAATAGAGAGCAGAGAATAGAGAACAGTCCAAGCGAAAAACTACTCTCTACTCTCGAATTATCCACCCTCTCGTTTACTTATCCAAACAGTGCAACACCCGCCATACAAAATATATCTTTCGAGTTGAAACCTGAAAAGAGTATCGCCATCGTCGGCCCCAGCGGCGCGGGGAAGAGTACGCTCGCCAATTTGTTGCTGCGCTTCTGGGAGTACGAGGCGGGCGAGATCCGCTTGGGCGGGGAATCGCTCCATGGCCTGAACCCGGACGAGGTCCGCGCGAGAATCGGGTTGGTCTCACAGAACGCGTACTTCTTCAACGCCTCCGTCCGCGAGAATCTGAGATTCGCCCGTCGCAAAGTCACGCAGGAGGAGGTCGAGGCCGCCGCGCAGGCCGCCAGAATCCACGATTTTATTTTGGGAATGCCGAAGGGATATGACACCCTGATCGGCGAGCAGGGACTGCGTCTTTCAGGCGGCGAACGTCAACGGCTGGCGATCGCGCGGGTGCTCATCAAGGACGCGCCAATCCTGATCCTGGATGAACCCACTGCCAACCTCGACCCATTGACCGAACAGCAAGTGCTCGAAACGCTCTACGCCCTGATGAAGCGCAAGACTTCGCTATTGATCACACATCGACTCGTCGGTTTGGAAAACGTGGACGAGATCCTCGTGATGGATCACGGGCGGATCGTGGAACGCGGTACGCACGCCGAACTGCTGGCACGCGAAGGTTTGTATCGCCGCTTATGGGATCTGCAGAATCGAATTTTGGAAACGGGGTGAAATTTGATTTTTAGAATCATGCTTGCAACTCATGCATGTGCGTGCTATAATCATGCCATCTTCCCCGACCACTTCAAAATTGAGACCTGCCCATTTCACGGTGTTTTTGCGTGTTGTAACAGGTCGTCCCTTCAACCTTGAACGAAACTCCCTCATCTCACAATTAACCTTTTCATCGGCCTTGCCCCAGAGGGGACAGAGGCCCATTTCACTTTGCCAACTCGCAAACACACTCTGGAAGGAATCATGGACATAATTGCACTGGAAAACGAGCCTCTTTCAAAATTACGGGGCATGGCCAAAAGCCTGAATATTACCAATGCCAACCGACTGAAAAAGGAAGCGCTGATCGTACGAATCCGCCAGGCCGAGGCCGAGAAGGAAGGCATCGAGGTGCGCGGCGGAATTCTCGAGATCATGAACGAGGGCATTGGCTTCCTGCGCTCAGAGAATTACCGCATCAGCGAATCGGACGTGTACGTCTCGCAGGCACAACTCCGCCGCTATGACCTGCGCGCGGGCGACCTGGTCATCGGGCACGTACGCGCCCCGCGCGAATCCGAACGCCATTACGGATTGCTGAAAGTGGAGACGGTCAACGGCGTGGACCCTGAAGATGCCCGCCGCCGTCCGAATTTCGAGAGCCTGACGCCGATCTTCCCAGAAGTGCGCTTCGACTTGGAACTGGAACACGACAACCTCGCCCCCAGACTGATCAACTTAATAGCACCCATAGGTAGAGGCCAGCGCGGTTTGATCGTTTCGCCACCCAAAGCGGGGAAAACCACCATTCTCAAGCAAATTGCCAACTCCATTTCAACCAAATATCCCGACGTTCACCTGATGGTCGCCCTGATCGGCGAGCGTCCTGAAGAAGTGACCGACATGGATCGCTCCGTCGACGCGGAGGTCATCGCGTCCACGTTCGACGAACCCGTCACCTCGCACGTCCGCACGGCGGAGATCGCCTTAGACCGTGCTAAGAGATTGGTGGAACTGGGCCGACACGTGGTAATTTTAATGGATTCGATCACCCGCCTCGCCCGCGCCTACAACCTCGTGGTCAACCCGTCGGGACGCACGCTTTCTGGCGGTATGGACCCCTCGGCGTTATACCCTCCGAAGAAATTCTTCGGCGCCGCGCGCAACATCGAACAGGGTGGCTCGCTGACGATCATCGCCACCTGCCTTGTGGATACGGGCTCCCGTCTCGATGACGTGGTGTACGAAGAGTTCAAAGGCACAGGCAACATGGAATTGCTGCTCTCCCGCAAATTGCAGGAACGCCGAATCTTCCCCGCCGTGGACATCGAACGCTCGTCCACGCGTCGCGAGGACCTGTTGCTGGGGCCCGATATCCTGCAACGCGTCTGGCTGATGCGCCGCATGTACATCCAGATGACGTCTCCGCCGCCGCAGGGCGCGGGCATGGATCCAGCCGTGGCGACCGAAGCCATCATCACGCGCATGAGCAAGGCAAGGAACAACCAGGAATTCCTGGAAACGCTTACCGACAGTATGTAAGAATGGAAAAATTCGTATCGTTTTGGAAAAATAACCGTTTTGGGGTCATCTCGTGGCTGGTGACGGTCGCGCTGGTGACTTCGTTGCTGGGCGGCGCGGTTTGGTGGAAAAACGCCCAGGCCTTGGAGCCGGCGCTCGTCCCGGAACCCACCGCGGGTCCGGATGAGGCGCCAAGTGTCAACCTGCCGCTTCCCGCCGCGGTGGATGAGTCCGCGGGAATCGGTCGGCAGATCCAGCTCATCACGAATATCCCCGCGGAATTGCCGCGCTATGAACCCGTCACCTACATGGTTCAGCGCGGAGACGCCATGAGCAAGATCGCCGAGAAGTTCAAGATCGAGACGATCTCCATCCTTTATAACAACAAGGATGCGTTAAACGACGACCCGCACGGACTGAAGCCTGGTATGAATCTGCTCATTCCGCCCGTGGACGGCATCTACTACACCTGGAAGGAAGGCGACACCATCGACGAAGTGGCATCGGAATTCGACGCCAAGGTGGATGATATTGTCAACTTCCCCGGCAACGATGTGGACCTGACCAGCCCCGATTTCAAACCCGGTACGCTGGTGATGATCCCCGGCGGCTCGCGCGAACTGTTGGACTGGACGCAATTCATCCCTACCATCACGCGCGGCAGCAACACGGGCACGTCGGAGGTCGGCGGCTCTGGTTGTGGCGGCGGTCTGGTGGGCGATGGCGTGTTCGGCTGGCCGACCAATGGGCCGCACACGATCTCGGGCAACAATTACACGGCAGGCCACCTCGCCATTGACATCACCGCCAACGAGGGCGATGGCGTCTTCGCATCCGACGCGGGTGTGGTGACCGAGGCGGGCTGGAACAACTACGGCTATGGCAACGTGGTCATGATCGATCATGGCAACGGCTACGTGACCGTTTACGCCCACTTGAGCCAGATCAATGTGTCGGTCTGCGAAAGCGTTGGCCAGGGCACACTCGTCGGCCTGGCAGGCAACACAGGCAACTCGTTTGGCGCCCACTTGCACTTCGAGATCCGTCTCGGCGGTGCGAACGTGAATCCGCTCGACTTCGTGCAGTAATCTTTCAAGAACCCGTTTTCTGCGTGAAAACGGGTTTCTTATCTCCCCATGTTAAAAAAACTTCCATCCGTGCTCGCCTCCCTGCCGCTTGCCGATATGCGGATCTTCGATTCCATCGGCTCGACGAACGACGAGGCGCTGGCCTGGGCCACAGAGGGCGCGCGGGACTTTTCCCTCGTCATCGCGGACGAGCAGACGACCGGCCGCGGCCGCGCGGGACGAAAGTGGGTTACGCCGCAGGGAACGGCCCTTGCCTTCAGCCTAATCCTGCGCCCCGCGCCAGCGGAGGCGGATTCGGCCACGCTGTTCACCGGGTTGACCGCGCTAGCCCTCGTGGATGCGCTGAAGAAGCGCGGACTCAAACCGCAGATCAAATGGCCGAACGATATTTTACTGAACCGAAAAAAGGTGGCGGGGATCCTGGTCGAGTCCGTCTGGACGGGTGACGCGCTCGATACCGTGGTGCTGGGGATGGGCGTCAACGTGCTGGCGGGGTCCAATCCGCCTGACGATGTGTTGTTATTCCCCGCGACCAATCTGGAGACCGAGCTTGGGCGTTCGCTGAAACGCGCGGAACTCCTGCGCGACATTTTGTCCGCGCTGGTGAATTGGCGGCCAAAATTGTCCACGGGAGACGTGGCGAAGGCCTGGGAGGAGCATCTGTCATTTCGCGGCGAGCAGGTTCAGGTCACGCGGGGAGACGAGGAACCGCTGGCGGGACGCGTCATGGGGCTGGAAGCGGACGGCAGTCTGCGTCTGCTGATCAATGACAAAATCGTGACAGTACAATTTGGGGAGATTCACCTGCGCCCCGCCGTGTGATAAAATACGCTCATGTTTGACGGCCTTCGCAAAGACGCATCGGATACCAGCGGGTTTGATGAACAACCTGTGGAATTTTTCCCAGAAGAGAAAAAGCCCGCTCCCAAGCCCGTTCGCCGCAGGAAAGCAACTGCTTCCTCGGGAAAAATCCTCGGCATGACAGCGCCACAGCGTTTTCTCATTGCGGTGATGCTGATGATCGCGGTCTGCGCGATGGGGGCGATGTGTTTGCTGATCACGGGACGGTTCGCGTTCTAGCAACCGCTCCAACGCCCATTGATATTTACGGGACGACTTGATGGAAGTCGTCCCGTTTCTTTTTCGCTAGATCGAAAATTCGATCCCTTCCCAGGCATCGTCCTGCGGCGCGTGGATGTGAGGAGACGCATCGTGACCTTTTATGTGCGTCTCCAGTTCATCCACCCGCTGGAGCAATTCCTTCAACGTAGCGCCAAACACATCGGGGAGAGAGGTGTGGTTCAGGTCGGGCGCGTCGCTGGCACTGTGCGGCTGGGAGCGGCGGACGATCTGCCCGGGCACGCCAACCACCACCGAGTTTTCGGGCACAGATTTCACCACCACTGCATTGGCCCCGATACGGCTGTCACTGCCAATGGTGATGTTGCCCAACACTTTGGCACCCGCGCCGACGGTCACGCGGTCGCCAATGGTGGGATGGCGTTTCCCTTTGCTGAGGCTGGTGCCGCCCAATGTGACGCCGTGATAGAGAGTCACGTCACTGCCAATCTCGGACGTCTCGCCGATGACAACGCCCATGCCGTGATCGATGAACAATCCCGACCCGATGGTTGCGCCAGGATGGATTTCGATGCCCGTCAGACCGCGCGCCAGTTGGGAGATCCAGCGGGCAGGGAGTTTGGCGTTGCGCGTCCACAGCCAGTGGGTGATGCGATGGAACCACACGGCATGCAAGCCCGGGTACAGGAGCAGGATCTCGAAAGCCGAACGCGCTGCGGGGTCACGCTCGAGCGCAGATTTTACGTCCCGACGGATGGCCGAAACGAAATTCGCCAATCTGTGAAAGGGACGGAGAATCCGAATCGGTTGCAGGGTTTCAGTCGCCATCTTGCCTCTCAGTCTGCCAGGTTGGCATAGAGCGGAGTGCTCAGGTAACGCTCGCCAAAGGACGGCATGATGACCACGATCAGTTTGCCCGCGTTCTCGGGTCGGGCGGCGACCTGTGCGGCGGCCCAAGTGGCCGCGCCCGAGGAGATTCCCACCAGCAGACCCTCCTCCCGCGCCATGCGGCGGGCGGTTTCCATCGCGTCGTCATCGGTGACGCGGACGATCTCATCGTAGACTTTGACGTTCAGCACGTCGGGGATGAATCCCGCGCCGATGCCTTGGATCTTGTGCGGACCTTTGGACTGGCCTGACAAAACGGGTGACGCGTCGGGTTCGACGGCCACCACGCGGAACGACGGCTTGCGCGCTTTGATGACTTCGCCCACGCCCGTGATCGTCCCGCCCGTGCCAACACCTGCGACGAGGATATCCACTTTGCCGTCGGTGTCGCGCCAGATTTCCTCCGCTGTGGTCTTGCGGTGAATGGCTGGATTCGCCAGGTTTTTGAACTGTTGCGGCAGGAAGTACTTCTCAGGCTCGGCCGCGGCGATTTCCTCCGCCTTGCGGATGGCTCCGCCCATGCCGTCGGCGCCGGGCGTGAGGATCAATTCGGCGCCATAGGCTCGCAGGAGCATCCGCCGCTCCCTGGACATGGTATCGGGCATGGTCAGAATGCACTTGTAGCCGCGCGCCGCGGCGACCATTGCCAGGGCAATGCCCGTGTTGCCGCTGGTCGGTTCGATGATGGTCTTGTCCTTCGTCAGGATGCCCGCTTTTTCCGCCGCGTCGATCATCGCGAGTCCAATCCGATCCTTGACGCTGTGGGCGGGGTTGAAGAACTCCAGTTTCGCCACGATCTCCGCTTTCAGTCCCGCGCCGATGCGGTTCAAGCGGATAAGCGGGGTATTGCCAATCAACTCGGTCACATCCGATGCGATTTTCATACCAGCCTCCAGATTTTGTTAAAAATAAACACGGTCAACAGAAACGAAAAGACGGCGGACAAGCGCCATGCGGATACTGCCTCGCATGCGGGGTCGTCCACCGTCCTCGGCTGTTGACCGTGAGGGAATTCAGAGGGCGGTGGCTACGAACCCCGCCCCAGACACAAGCAAAGTAAGCAAGTTGACATTGATTTCACCTTACCGTTATTTTACGGAATTCAACATAATTGTCAACACAAATATCACAGCAACTCAGGCTGATCCTTCTCGGGTTCACCGTTCTCAGTGACTTGCGCGCCCGCCTTGCGCAGATCCTCGGCGGAGATGCGCGCCACCGAAGCGACGCTGTCGCCTTCCTGCGGTTTGATGAGGTGGACGCCGCGCGTGGCACGCCCCGCCTGCTTCACATCCTTGACCTTGATGCGGATGGCAACGCCGTTGGCGGTGATGATGGTCAGGTCGTCGTTCTTCTGGACGACACGCGCCGCGGCGATCTTGCCTGTGGTGGGAATGGCCTTCGGGTCGATGGTGTAATTCCCGCCGGTGGCGCGTCCCTTGGCGGTGTATTCTTTCAGCGGGGTCTGCTTGCCGAAGCCGTTCTCCGTCACGATCAGGAGCGAGCCGTCGGGTTGGACCACGTCCATGCTGGTGACGAGGTCGCCCTTCTTAAGTTTGATGCCTTGCACGCCCGCGGCCTGACGTCCCATGGCGCGGACCTTGCCCTCGCTGAAGCGAAGCGCCTGTCCGTTTTCGGTGACGAAGATGACCTCGTCCTTGCCGCTGGTGAGGCGCGCCCAGCCGAGGGTGTCGCCCTCCTCCAGATTGACGGCGATCAACCCCGAAGGTCGAACGGAGGCGAACTCCTCCAACTCCACGCGTTTCACTTTTCCACGCGCGGTCGCCATGATGCAGTATCCGTGCGATTCGAAATTCGAGACGGCAATGGACGCAGTGACGCGTTCGTTGGCATCCAGCGAAAGGACATTCACGAGCGGGATGCCTTTCGCGGCGCGGTCGGCATCGGGGATCTGATAGACCTTCTCGGAGTAGACCTTGCCCTTATCGGAGAAGAACAGCATCGTGTCGAGACTGCGCGCGGGCATGAGCATCACCACTTCGTCTTCATCTTTCATGGTGTGACCCATCACGCCGCGTCCGCCGCGACTCTGCGACCTGAAGGCTGCTGCCGCCACGCGCTTGATGTAGCCGCGCTCGGTGAGACTGATGAGCACCGCCTCATCCTGCACGAGGTCCTCTTCATGGAATTCCTCGCGCGCGTCCGCGGCGATCTTGGTACGGCGGTCATCGCCAAATTTTTCGTTGAGTTCATTCATGTCGCTTTGAATGAGCGCCAGAATTTTCTTCGGATGCGAGAGCAGGTCTTCGAGATGATCGATCTGCGACTGCACCTGCTTGTGTTCCTCTTCAATCTTCCAGCGTTCGAGCGCGGCCAGTCGGCGCAACTGCATATCGAGAATGGCCTGGGCCTGCAACTCGCTGAGCTTGAAGCGCTTCATCAAATTCTGCTTGGCCACGTCCGCGTCTTCGGCCTCGCGGATGGTCTTGATGACCGCGTCGATGTTCTTCAGCGCGATCAGCAGGCCGTCCAAAATGTGTTGCCGCGCCCGTGCCTTCGCCAGTTCGAAATTCGAGCGGCGGACGATGACCGTCTGCCGATGCTCGATGAAGATCTGCAATATGCGTTTGAGCGGCAGGGTGCGCGGTTCGCCATCCACCAACGCCAGCATGATCACACCAAATGTGGATTGAAGCGCGGTGTACTTGTAAAGTTGGTTCAGCACCTTTTTGGGTTGTGCGCCGCGCTTCAGTTCGATCACGATGCTCATGCCGCGCTGGTCGCTTTCGTCGCGCATGTCGGAGATCTGGTCGATCTTTTCGGAGCGCGCCAGTTCGGCGATGCGCTCGATCAATGTGGTCTTGTTGACCTGGTACGGGATCTCGGTGATGACGATCTGGTGACGACCGCCCTTCATCTCCTCGATGTGGGCGATGCCTCGCATCACCACCCGACCTCGGCCGGTCGCGTACGCTGAAAGGATTCCCTCGCTCCCGACGATCATGCCGCCCGTCGGGAAATCGGGCCCGGGGATGAATTTCATCAGGTTTTCGACGGGAATTTCGTCGATCTTGTCGAAGTTATCGATCAGGTAATTGATGGCGCCCGTCAGTTCGCGCAGGTTGTGCGGCGGAATGTTGGTGGCCATGCCGACGGCGATGCCCGCCGACCCGTTCAGCAAAAGATTCGGGAGCCGCGCGGGCAGGACTTTCGGTTCCTCGAGCGAATCGTCGAAGTTGGGGCCAAAGTCCACCGTATCCTTGTCGAGGTCGGCCAGCATCTCCTCGGCCATCTTGTTGAGGCGGGCTTCGGTGTAACGCATGGCCGCGGGGGCGTCGCCGTCGATCGAACCGAAGTTCCCCTGCCCGTCCACGAGCGTGTAGCGCATGGAAAAGTCCTGCGCCATGCGCGCCATCGTCTCGTAGACGGCGGAGTCGCCATGCGGATGGTACTTTCCCAGCACCTCGCCGACGATGCGCGCCGACTTCTTGTATGAGCCGCTCGAGCGGATGCCCAACTCGTCCATGGCGTATAAAATGCGGCGGTGGACGGGTTTCAGGCCGTCGCGGGCGTCGGGAAGGGCGCGAGCCACAATCACGCTCATGGCGTAATCGAGGTAGGCCTCGCGCATCTGGGAGTCAATATCTATATGCTGAATGGTTCCAATGTCCATAGAATTTCCTGCGATAAGGCATTAAAAAGACACGAGCCGCTGAAAAATTGACTTCGTGTCTATAGATGAAGTACACGCTGTAATTAGGCCAATTATACCACCCGAAGCCCCTTCCTTAAAAACGAAAAGGCCCGCTTTCGCGGGTCTTTTTTGGTGCCGAAGGAGGGACTTGAACCCTCACGACCTTGCGGCCACTAAGCCCTGAACCTAGCGCGTCTGCCAATTCCGCCACTTCGGCTTGAAGTGCTTGCCTATTTTATCCGAATCAGACTTTTTGTCAATCCACTTTGGAGAAGTTAGATGGCCTTTCCAAAGTCAGGTGAGACTTGCGCCTCAAGCAGAACTAACTACGAAGAACGCAAAGAACGCCAAGTTTAAGGTTTTCGTTGCGATCTTCGCGGGTTTGGCGGTTCACAAGACTTGTCTGACATTAACTTGAGAATGCCATCGAGAAGTTACAGGTGTTTTCCAAACCGCAGGCGCAGATCATGGGAACAAAAAACAGCGCGCCCTCGTCACACACACATCCCTTTCATAACTGTATGGCAAACTCATTACAGACCAGAAAGGAAATGATACTTTTTTCGTGAATGAACGTTAAACTATTTAAAGAAAAGGAGGCACCATGTTATTAATCATTCTTGCAGTCTTGATCTGCGTTGCCCTGCTCGCCTTCATCGGCGGTGACTGGTACCTGTCCCAGTTCAATGCCGACGAACTGAGCGACATGGGTGTCCAGAAACGATGACACCCGACCATCTCTCTCCCTAGCCCGATGCGGACATCCAACGCGTCGGGCATTTTTTGTTTAACAAAAAAGTCTCCATGCGCGTGGCAGGAGACTTTTCACCCGAGAAAAAATCGGTCAGCTCAGGCGGGCAAGCAAATCGTTCGCTTCGATCAGCAGATATTCCACCCCATCCATCTTGAACTCGGTGCCCGTGTACTTGGCGAACAGCACCTTGTCCTTCGGCTTGACTTTGATGGACTCATCGTCGCCGATGGCAATGACTTGTCCCGTTTGCGGTTTTTCCTTGGCGGTCTCGGGCAGGTACAGGCCAGAACTGGTCTTCGACTCCTGCTCCAACGGGCGGATGAGAACGCGCGTGCCGAGGGGTTGAATTTTTACGTCAGACATGGAAGCCTCCAAAAAGTTTATTTTAGACCGAGCAACTGGTCAATTTTCGGGCGATTGAAACCGACAATATACTGACTGCCGATATTGATGACGGGCACGCCCATCTGTCCTGTGCGGCGGACCATATCGCGCGCGGCGGCCTGGTCGCGGCTCACGTCAATATCGGTGAACTTGACGTTCTTCTGGCGAAAATACTGCTTCGCCATATTGCAGTAGGAACAGGTCGGCGTGCTGAACACGATCACCTTCGGCTGGGGTTTGGTTTCGGACATTCGCTACCTCCAAAATAGTTTCAGCGCATAGACGCGGGCACACAAGAATATATTACGCTCCGTCCCATTAACATTCTGTCAGAGAGGCAGTTTCCCTACCGAACGGTCGGTTGGTTTAATTTGCGATATAATACCCTAAATCCTCCTTGGAGCCTGACCGTGGACTTTTCCCTCACTCCCGAACATGAAATGACCCGCAAGATGGTGCGCGACTTTACGCAAAAGGAGATCGCACCCGTTATCAAAGAGTATGACCGCAAGCAGGAACCCATTCCATTTGCGCTCAAACGCATGGGGGAACTAGGCATCCTCGGCATCTGCATCCCCGTCAAATACGGCGGCGCAGGCATGGACTACATCTCCCTCGGCCTGGTCTGTGAGGAACTCGAAGCCATGGACACCTCCCTGCGTGTGGCGATGTCCGTCCACACGGGGTTGTGCTCGTTGACATTGCTTCAATGGGGAACCGAAGAGCAGAAACAGAAATTCCTCGTCCCACTCGCACAAGGAAAAAAGATCGGATGCGGCGCGTTCACCGAACCCGGCATGGGGTCGGACGTGGCGGCGATGACCACCACCGCCAAACGGGATGGGGATTACTACATCCTCAACGGCGAAAAGATGTGGATCTCCCTCGCCTCCAAAGCGGACCTCGCGCTGGTTACCGTTAAAACGAATCCCGCGGCCCGAAAACCTTCCGAGGGACTCTCCACCTTCATCGTTGACCTCCACTCGGACGGCGTCAAGACGGGCGACATCCACGGCAAACTCGGCGTCCGCGCGGGCGCGACGGGATGGATCTCCTTCACCGACGTGAAAGTCCCTGTAGCGAACCGCATCGGCGAGGAAGGCGAAGGCTTCAAGATCACCATGTCCGCTTTCGACCACGGACGCTACACTGTGGCCTCGGGCGCGGTGGGCATCGTCCGCGCTTGTCTCGACGCCAGCGTTTCGTATGCCAGGACGCGCAAGACCTTCGGCAAGCCGATTGCCGAGCATCAACTGATTCAAGAAAAAATTGCCAAGATGTCGCAGGATTATGAGATCGCCCACCTGCTCTATTTGCAGGCTGGCTGGTTGAAAAATCTCGGAAAGCGTTGCACTCGCGAAATCTCCTATGCCAAGAAATTCGCCACCGAGGCCTCCTTCAGCGCCGCCGCGGAAGCGATCCAGATCCACGGCGCGTATGGCTTCTCGGACGAGTACGATGTGGAGCGTTATCTCCGCAACTCGAAAGGCGCCATCATTTACGAAGGCTCCAGCGAAGTGCAGGTGCTCATCCAGGCTGGCTACGCCCTTGGTCTGCGCGAAGACAAACCCCTGCGCTGTGAGCCGCCCGCGTATGATGAGAAGGAATGGCAGTGATAAATCTGTACACGGATCACGCGGATTTTACGGAGTTACACGGAGAAAAATAAAAAAAAATCCGTGTTGATCCGTTTCATCCGTGAAATCCGTGTACCAACTAAAAATCATCAATCTAAAATCAAAAATCGTTGGAGGAACACTTGAAAATCATCGCCTGCATCAAGCAAGTGCCTGACTCGGAAGCGAAAGTGAAAGTCGCGGACGATGGGCAAGTCACATGGGGGGAGGCGCCGCTGGTCATCAACCCGTTCGACGAGTACGCGGTGGAAGGCGCGCTTCAGCAGAAGGAAGCCAACGGTGGGACGGTCGTTGCCCTGTGCATCGGTCCCGAATCCGCCAAGGAGGCCATCAAGCACGCCCTCGCCATGGGCGCGGACGAAGGTGTCCTCGTCAGCGACGCGGCGCTCGAGAACCTCGACAGTGCGGGGGCGGCGCGCGTCCTGGCCGCGGCCATCAATAAGATCGGCGGCGCGGACATGGTCATGTTTGGCCGTCAGACGCTCGACAACGGCTCGGGGCTGACTCCCCCACAGACGGCGCGCGCCCTCGGGTGGCCCATGCTCGGGTGGGTGGGCCAGATCAAAGTCGAAGGAGGAAGCGTGCAAGTCGAGCGCGTCCTCGAGGAGGGTAGGCAGTCCGTCAAGGCGAACATGCCCGCGGTGCTGTCCATCGTCCAATCCATCGGCGAGCCGCGCTACCCGTCGTTCATGGGAATTCGCAAAGCCTCGAAGGCGACGATCCCCGTCTGGTCGCTGGCGGACCTTGGGGCGGCCGCGCCCGCCGCGGTCGTGTCCCGCGCCGAGATCAGCAACCCGCCCGTGCGCGAAACCGTCTGCGAGATGATCACGGGCGAGACGCCCGAAGCCATCGCCGAAGCGCTGGCCGAAAAAATTATGGCGGAGAAAGTGCTATGAAAACCTGGATTTACATTGACCATTTCAAGGGCGAAGTCCAGCCTGGTTCGTGGGAAGCGCTCGGCCTCGGCAAGACCTTTGGCGCGGTCAGCGCCATCGTGTTTGGAAGCGGCGTGGACGCGGTCGTGAAGGCCGCCTTCGAATACGGCGCGGACGAAGTCATCGTGGCGGACGATGCCGCGCTGGCGGACTATCGCGCCGAACCGTACGCTTCGACTCTCTCCGCGCTCGCTTCTACTTCGACCCCCGACCTGATCCTGTTCCCGACAACGGCGCGCACCCGCGAACTCTCCGCGATGAGTTCGTTCGACCTGAACTCTGGCGTATTGACCGATGTCACCGCCGTCGAAGTCGGCGCAGACAAAGTCACCGTGATCCGCCCGATCTACGAGGGCAAGGTCATCGAGAAGACAGTCTGCACGGCCAAGCCCGCTTTCGTGACATTGCGCTCACGCGCCTTCCCGAAACCCGCCGTGGAAGCGGGAAGGACTGGCACGTTGACCAAAGCCGAAGTCAAAGCGGACGCGAAGTCCACGGTGGAGGGCTACTCGGCCACCGAGGCCGCGGTCAACCTGGGCGACGCATCGGTCATCGTCTCTGGCGGACGCGGCGTGAGCAACAACCCGTCCCTCGGCCTGGATGAGATCGCCACCGCCAAGAAGGGCTTTGAACTCATCGGCGAACTGGCAACCGTGCTCGGCGGCGCAGTCGGCGCCTCGCGCGCCGCGGTGGACGGAGGCTACATCACCTACGCCCACCAGGTCGGTCAGACGGGAAAAGTCGTTGCCCCTGACCTGTACATCGCCAACGGTATCTCTGGCGCGATCCAACATTTGGTCGGCATGCGCAACGCCAAACTGATCGTCGCCATCAACAAGGACGCCGAAGCGCCCATCTTCACGCAGGCGCGCTATGGCGTGGTGGGAGATTTGTTTGCGATTGTGCCTGCCTTGACGGCGGCGATGAAGAAGAAACTTGGTAAGTAGTAATTGGTAATTGGAGATTGGTAATTAGAACAAGACCTCCTTGCCATTTCAAAGCGAGGAGGTCTTGTATTTGGGAATACACACCACACGAGAACCAATGGAATTATCCCACTCAAGACGGCCATGGCCGCGATAAGAGAGAAGCCCGCGGCGCTTATTGAGACTCCACGAGCCACCGCGCAACGCTAGCCAGTCGCGATCTTTGTCAGAATAATTGGCCTGCCATTCCCAAACATTGCCTGCCATATCCGCAACTCTAAACGGGCTTTCCCCAAGTGGGTATTGAGTTACAGGCGTGGTATGTCCAATTTCACCCTCTATGACATTTACGCGCCGCAATATTTCTTTCAAAGACACAGTCTCTTTTCCTGTTTCATCCCATGGATAGCGGTCTTCAGGTTTGTCGCCGCCCGCGGCAGTCACCCATTCGGTTTCCAATGGTAGGCGAATGGATTGGGGCAGTGCCAAAGGATTAGCTTTACTCTCTGCAAGCGAGTCCCAATTTTGGAATAGCCATTCACAATAGGCACTAGCTTCGTACCATGAGATTCCAACTACAGGATGATTCGGGTTTGATTTTCCAAAGTTTTTATCATCCCAATAGCGTGGCAATAATACTTTTGATTTGGATTCTTTGAGTTGTTCTTTCAGCCAGTCAACGCCAGTATTGCCCCAATTTCCGATTGGCTCGCAATTCTCATCGAATTTGGGGAACTCCAGCCAATAAATCTTGTCGGCAAAATCAGGCGCATTTAGAAACCGTTCATACTGCGCGTTGGTGACAGGATACTTTCCGATCCAAAATGGATAAGTGACTTTGGAGTTTTTCTGCGGTTCGATTTTAATGAAGCGATAAATGTCAAGGCCGTCATCGGCGGACGATAAATCACGCGCGCTGGTTGCAGTTTCTTGAACGCCGATCCTGAGTACGTCTGCCCGCAAACACAGGGATTTCACCAAGCGTTCGTGGGCGTTTGGCGTGAAGTAATCTGCCCATTGCAGTTTTTTCAATTGTGAAAATGATGGAATGCAATCATCCAGCCGCAACGGAATCACATAAATCGCGCCTTCGGGTTTTTCCTGCGCGATATCCAAAGCATGGCGAATTTCCTTGTTAACATATCCCTCTTTCTTCACGGAAATCGTGGAAAGACAAATGATGATAGCGTCGGCGTCGCGAGTGGCTTTGTAAATCTCCAAATCCCAATCCTGCCCAGGGAGGAGATTCTCCTCGTCCAGCCAGGGGTCAATCCATGGGACGGATTTGAGGGACGCGTATAACGTCCGCACGGCGGGTTTGTCTTCGGTGGCATGGCAGAGGAAGATGCGGAGTTTTCGCATGGTCTACATAGTTTTTATATAACAGAAGCATCACTAAACATGCTAAGCGGATTTTTCTGGCGTTTCCTTCTTCTTAATTTCACGCCTGCTTTTGATTAGATTTATATCTTCAGCATAATTTTTGATTTCCGATATAAAAAAGGAATGTATTTTATAGTTCTTTTCGTTCTTCATTATCAAA
Organism: Chloroflexota bacterium; assembly: GCA_049324715.1. Lineage (GTDB taxonomy): Bacteria > Chloroflexota > Anaerolineae > Anaerolineales > Villigracilaceae > Denitrolinea. The sequence continues at coordinate 80,011 of JBMOMR010000059.1, forward strand.
GACATCTTGCTCAATTCGGCGATATCTTCAGGTAAATATTTATTGTCAATCTCTGTAACGACCTTACCATTCTCATTTTGCGCTAGTTCAAACAATAATCTTCGCTGATTCTCGCTTAAAGATAACAAAACAAGATCCAATTTGCTTTTTAGAAAAGATGTAATGTTTTTAGGGTTGATAAAATTCCACTTTTCATCAAAAGGCAATTTATCAAATTTAATAAGGGAGATCTCATTTTGGAATTCGCGGAACTTCTCAAGAAAGACACTCCAATTTTGATCTATTCCCAATGAGCGTTCTATGCCACGGACTCTAAGCAGAACCTCCTCAACCATTTCCTCTTGCGGGCGCTTTGCCTTTGCACGACTGGTTTTCTTAATTTTTTCAATCGCTTCTTGATATTCGCGGTCTATATCTGGCCACCATTTCTGTACAACCATATTAAGTTGAGATTCGCCTAGTGGATTACTATGCCTTTGATTGATGTCTCTAACCAGCACAAAAAAATCTTGTTGATTAAATATCCTGTGTTGAAATTGTGTCAATGGTCCACTAATATCAACTGGCTTCAAACCGCCTAATAATAGCCCGCAAGCTCGTCCCTCAATGTGCTTTGTTAATGCTCCCGCCTCAAACAAGATCCAAGGATTCTTGAAATTATCAGGGGTTAGACAAATTATGCCAAATTGGGACTCTTCTAATTCCTTTGCTAATTCAAGACCCCATCTGACTCCCGACTCGATATCATTCTTAGACATAAACACATCCACTCCCTGAAGCATTAGTGGAAGGTACTTATGCAGAACCTCTGCAACTTCCTGACTTAATTGTCCCGACCAACTGATGAATAGTTTCATAGTCGTTCCTCCTGAACTATTGAATTTTACTCCCAATATTGTCTCAATGTTATCAGTTTCGTTTCTTGGATTGATCAAAGGGGGAGTTCTCCTCGTCCAGCCAAGGGACAATCCACGAGATGGATTTGAGGGACATGAGGTTGCGTCGCACTTTTCTAAATGGGATTCGGGCTCAGGGTGAATTCTATCCGTTTACGGAGATTTGCCTACGGGTGGGGTGCGACGCACTCGCGGCGGAGTGTTTGTCTCCTCACTCCGTCGCCAGCCCAGGCAGGCCGCCTGACGAAGCGGCCATGCGCGCGGCACGGACGATAGCCTGCGCGGTCACTTCCGCGGCATACGCGCCCACCGTGGACACGTCCGCTTTTTTGCCGCCCGTCGCCAGCGCGAAGATCGTGTCACCGTCCAGCATGGTGTGCGCGGGGCGGACAGTGCGCGCCAGCCCGTCGTGCGCCATCTGCGCCATCTTGGTCGCTTCCACTTTGGTGAAATCCGCGTTGGTGGCGACCACTCCGATCACCGTGTTGGCCTTCGTCGCAAACGAAAGGACGGTGCGGCCAAAGAACGTCTTCATCATCTTCAGCGTATCCGCAAAATAGCCCGCCTGCCCGAGATGGATGGGCCCAACGTCCGCAGAGCGCAGCCCCGCCAGGATCTGATTCGTCTCGGGGTCGATCACGTCGCCGAAGGCATTGACCGCGAACAGCGCGCCGACCACCACTCCCCCGCCGATCTCCACGCTGGCAGTGCCGACTCCGCATTTCATGGACTGCTTCGCGCCGAACATCTTTCCGACGGATGCACCCGTCCCCGCGCCGACGTTGCCCTCCCGCGGCGCATCGGACGTGGCGGCGGCCGCGGCCTCGAAACCCATCTGCGCGTCGGGACGTCGGTCCGCGCGGCCCAGATTCAGGTCAAAGAGGATCGCCGCGGGGACGATGGGAACCTTCCCTGCACCAGTGTCGAATCCGATGCCCTGTCCCTCGAGGTAGCGCATCACACCCGAGGCCGCATCCAAGCCAAAGGCCGAGCCGCCCGCCAACAGTACCGCGTGAACCTTTTCCACGAGGTTGATCGGATTCAGCAGGTCAGTCTCGCGCGTACCAGGCGCACTGCCGCGCACGTCCACGCCCGCCACCGCGCCTTTGCGGCAGAGGATGGCGGTACAGCCCGTCAGCGAATCGTCATCCTGCGCGTGCCCGACTTCGATGCCTGGCACGTCAACAATGGAATTGGTCAATTTCATGCGATGTTACTTTCCCAAATTGCCTGCCAGACTCTTGAACTCGGCCCAATCCTCATCGTCCATCCAGACGTCCACGTTGTCGAACTCAAGCGTGTACAGTCCATCTTCATCGGGCTGGACCTGATCGAGGCCGCGGGCAAACGCCAGGAATTCGTCCCACTCCTCCTGGAAGAAATTGATGGTAGCCCGTCCGAGTTGGAGATAGTAGGTGGTCTCCTCGTCGGGCTCGTCGGCCATCCATGCGGAAAAATTCTCGGTCTCGGCAAGGGTCTTCGTGTTGGGTTCATTTGTCGTGGACATTTCGGTCTCCTTTTGGTTTTACCAGTTTACGGCGGATGGATTTCCACCACACGCGCAAACGGGGGAAGAATTTGAACGGTTTGGGGGCAACGCGTCGCTTTTCGTGCGGCGGCCACGGATCGAGGTCGAACATTTTGCGGATCGTGTATTGCCCAACGAGTTGCAGGGTGGCAAGGATCGGCGCGGCGATGACCACTCCCAGCACACCGAGCAGGCTGGCAAAAACGAGGGCCGATACCAATACCGCCGCAGGGTGGACGCGCAACGCGTCGGCCATGATGCGCGGGGAGAGCAGGTTGTCGAAGATCTGGTCGATGAAGAGGGCGATGAGGAACACGAGCAGGGTGTAATAGATCGGTTCCATGCCGAACAGTTTGAACGGCTGGAAGAACGTGACGAGGGCGAGCGCCGTCCAGTTGACGGCAGGACCAACGTATGGGACGAAGCGCGCGAACCCCGCGGCCAGCGCCAACCCGACGGCGTATTGCACTCCCAGAATGGTCAGGACGAGAAAGTACACAACGAATGTGATGATGAAGATGATGATCTGCCCGCGCAGGAAGGCGTTCCAGATGAGACCCAGTTCCTGTCCCAATCGTTTCAGGTCGTGGGTGTAGCCAGGCAGGTCGATCTTGATGATGCCCCCGCGCAGACCGCCGCTCTCTGCCAGTACGAAGAACGAAACGAGGAGGACGAACAGGGTCCAACCGAGGAAGTTGGCGGCGCTCCCCGCCACCGTGCTCAAAACCGATCCCATCTCGCTCAGCAGTCTTTGTCCCGCTGAAAGCAGCTGGTCACTGATGGACGAAAGGTCAAACTGGCTGATGTCCACGCCGAAACGCGAGGCCCACGCGAACACGTCCTCGATGATCTTGGGCAGTTCGTCGAGGTTGGTTTGCACAAAAGCGATCAGGACCTGGATTTGGTTGACCAGCCCCACACCACCGAGCGTCAGCAGGCCGAGCAGGATGACCACGATGAGCAAAAAGACGATCCCCACCGAGGCACGCCATGAAATGTGTGTGGTGCGGCTGATGAATCCCGCCACAGGGTGAAGCAGGTAGGAAAAAATGAACGCCATGAATAGCGGGATGATGATGTTCTGGAAACGGATCAGCAACGCCGCTACAATGGCAACAAACGTCAACGCGACCACTAATTTTGTGGTCCCGCCCCAGGATGGGGATTTGGTGGGTGTCTCTTCCATGAGTGTCCTCGTTACAGGTATTCTAGCGTGGATTGGACCGTTTTTCAACGGTCAATTCGCGACCCGCGGGCAATGATTAGGACAAAGAGGGGTATGGTGTGTTTTCTTCCCTTTGTGCTATACTTTTTCCAATCCGCAATGAAAAGGATGCGGAAATTCATCAATTCTCTAGGAGGAGAATGCCATGCAAAGTAAGATCGTTCGTCCATTCGTTTTTGTGGCAGCGTTCGTGCTGGTAGTCGGTATGGCGTGCAGTTTATTCAACCCCACGCCTGCCGAGCCGACACCGCTCCCCGTTATTCAGCCTACGCAAGGGGGACAGCAGATCCAGCAGCCTACCCAGCAGGAAGTGCTCCCGACCCAACCGCCTCCGCCGACTGCCACGCTTCCTCCGCCGCCCAGCCCATTCTTCAAGGAAGAATTCAACACCGATGTGCTTGGCGACTGGACTAACTTCGTCGTGATCGGCGATAGCAAATCGGACAGAAGCAAGGCCAAGTATTCCATCGAAAACGGAAAGATGGTCTTTGAGCTTACAGACAATTACCTGTACTCGTATCTCATCTACGACAAGCAGACGTACGACGACGTGCGGGTGGAAGTCTCTGCGGCGAACCGCGGCAAGAACAACAACAACGTGAGCCTGATCTGCCGCTACAGCGATGACGGCTGGTACGAGTTCAACATCGCGAGCAATGGCATGTTCAACATCTTTGCCTACGATGCCACGGGCGCGGTCCACAAGGGATACAATGCCCTCTACACCAGCGGCTCGAATGCCATCAAGATCGGCAAGGAAACCAATATCTACGTGGCGATCTGCTCGGGCAAGAACCTGTCCCTGTTCATCAACGGTGAGGAATCGGCGAAACTGACCGACAACAAATACGGTTTCACCGACGGCAAGGTGGGTATCAGCATTTCCTCGTTCAATGTGTATCCCATTATCGTGGATATCGACTACTTCGACATTCAGGCGCCATAACACAACCGATTGCAACTGGAAACCGAACGCGTCATCCGACTGGGTGGCGCGTTCGGCTTTCTGCAAGTCTTTGTAAAAATCCAACGCAGTGTTAACAGAATTCTTTTACGGCGGGGGTAAATTATGGGGGAAGAAAATCAAATCACAGGAAATATCCTGTTCAACGAGGAGTATCTTATGGGAAAAATCATTGGCATTGACCTTGGAACCACAAACAGCGTCGTCTCCGTGATGGAAGGCGGACAGCCGACGGTCATCTCCACTGCCGAGGGCGGACGCCTCTGCCCGTCGGTGGTGGCGTTCAACAAGAACGGCGAACGCCTCGTCGGTCAGACCGCGAAGCGACAGGCCGTCGTCAACTCGGAGAATACCGTCTATTCCATCAAACGGTTCATCGGACGTCACTATGACGAGACCGCGCACGAACGCAGTATGGTTTCGTTCGAGGTGGTGCGTGGACCGTCGGATGATGTGCGCGTCAAAGTTCCCATCACGAACCGCGAATACAGTCCGCAGGAAATTTCGGCGATGGTGCTGGGCAAATTGAAGTCCGACGCGGAAGCGTATCTCGGACAGCCTGTCACGCAGGCGGTGATCACCGTCCCCGCGTATTTCAACGACAGTCAGCGACAGGCCACCAAGGACGCGGGCCGCATCGCAGGTCTCGAAGTGATGCGCATCATCAACGAGCCGACGGCGTCCGCGCTGGCGTATGGTCTCGATAAAAAGAAGGATGAAACAATCCTCGTCTTCGACCTCGGCGGCGGCACGTTCGACGTGTCGGTGCTGGAAGTGGGCGAGGGCGTGATCGAAGTGAAGGCCACCAACGGCGACACACATCTCGGCGGCGATGACTGGGATCAGCGCATCGTCAACTGGGCGGCGGACGAGTTCAAGAAAGACCAGGGCATTGACCTGCGCCATGACCGCGCCGCGCTCCAACGTTTGCGCGAGGCCGCGGAAAAAGCCAAGATCGAGTTGTCGTCCGTGCTCGAGACAGAGATCAACCTGCCGTACATCACTGCCGACGCGAGTGGCCCGAAACATTTGCAATTGAAACTCTCGCGTGCCAAGTTCGAGCAGATGACTGAAGACCTGCTCCAGCGTTGCCGCCAGCCGTTTGAAGCGGCGCTCAAAGACTCGGGGCTGGCCGCGAACAAACTGGATGAGGTGGTGCTGGTCGGCGGTTCCACACGTATGCCGATGGTGCAGGAACTCGTCCGCAAGTTGACGGGCAAGGAGCCGAACAAAGGCGTGAATCCCGATGAGGTCGTGTCGGTTGGCGCGGCAATTCAAGGCGGTGTACTCGGCGGGGAAGTGAAGGACATTCTGCTGCTCGATGTGACCCCGCTCTCGCTCGGCGTGGAGACCCTCGGCAGTGTGATGACGGTAATGATCGAACGCAACACCACCATCCCCGTCAAAAAGACCGAGACCTATTCCACCGCGGCCGACAACCAGACCGCCGTGGACATCCACATCCTGCAGGGCGAACGCCCGATGGCCGCGGACAACATGTCGCTCGGACGCTTCCGTCTCGACGGCATCCCGCCTGCGCCGCGCGGCATCCCGCAGGTGGAAGTGACCTTCGACATCGACGCCAACGGCATCCTGAACGTCACCGCGAAGGACAAAGCCAGCGGCAAGGAGCAGAAGGTGACGGTCACCGCCTCGACCAACCTGAACAAGGGCGACATCGACCGCATGGTCAACGAAGCCCGTCAGAACGAGGCCGCGGACAAGAAACGCCGCGAGGTGATCGACGCGAAGAACACCGCTGACAGTCTCGCCTACCAGACCGAAAAGGCGTTGCATGACCTCGGTGACAAAGTGCCCGCCAACGAACGCGGCGACATCGAATCGAAGATCAACGAACTCAAGTCTGCCGCGCAGACCGAAGATGTGGAGCGCATCCGCAAGGCGAGCGACGCCGTGCAACAGGCCTTCCATGCGCTGAGTCAGCAACTCTATGCGCAGGGACAGCAGACGCCGCCTCCAGGCGCGGGCCCGTCCACGCCGCCGCCTTCGGGACAGGGCGACGTCATCGACGGCGAAGTGAGCGAGTAAAACGTAATACATAAAACGAAACAGGCGATCATTCAAAAGATGGTCGCCTGTTTTTTGTTGCAGAACAAATTAGCAATTTGTTCTACTGCGTAGAGTTGGTTGGATTCGTCTTCAGCGGCGCGGACGCTGCGGGAGCAGAAGCCGGTAGAGGTCGAGGAGAGGAGGCGGGCGGAGTCGGGCGAGGAGCGGGACGCGCGGGAAAGAGTTTGTCGCTGATCGCGCCGACCACGCGTCCAAAGAACAGGAAGAGCAAACTTCCGCCAGAGATCCAGTAATACCACTGCGCCCACGGCAGGGACGCGTCGGTGCCGCTGAACAGGCCGTGGAGGAGTCCCATCAGGTACATGATGAAACTGGCGTAATGCAGGAAGCGCCAGGTCTTTTGACCAATGAGCGAACGGATGTAAAACGTCAACGCTACGATCAACCAGACGTAAAACCCGACCTGACCTATGCCCACCCACAGCGGACGGTAATCCACCGTAGTGAACGGGACGAGGATCTGCAGGAGTGTGAAGTTGATGTATTGGTCGCCGAGGATCACCACTGCGTGGAAGACCGCGAAAGCCAGTCCCACCAGGCTGACGTATTCGTGGACGGCGAACGCGGCCGCCGCACCGGGCCAGGCGCGCGCCATCTTGTTGGTGATGCCCATGCCGAGCGCCATCGAGAGCCAGAGCAGGCTGAGCGAGGCGAAGGCAGTGGCGCGTGATAAATACCAGTAAGCCTTGGGCGCTTCTCCACCCAACGAGAACGCCAGATTGGGTAGGAAGGTCGGGAGCAATAACACAGCCAACAATAGACCCAGCGTGGACGCCAGGAGGAAAAGTAAGAACGACTGAATGTTGACCGATGATTCAAAATCGTTCGATTGATTGGTAGTTTGGGGAACAGGCATTCGTGCTCCGATATTTACAAATATTCCATCATTCCCGGGTTGTAAAGAATCTCCCCATCTTCAAGAATGAGAAGACCTGCCAGCGAGGGATTGGCTTCCAGCCAGTCGAGGCCGTCCATGCTGCCTCGGATCAAAATGGACTTCGCGGCGGCCTCCGCTTCGACAGCGGTCGGCGCGACGACGGTCGCGGAGACCACGTCCGAGACGGCGGACTCCCCCGTGCGCGGATCGATGATGTGATGGCGCACCCGGCCGCCTTGCATCCAGCGGCGGCGGTCGGTGGCGGAACTCGCCACGCCGCATCCATGCTCGAAGTACAGCATCGCCACATATCCGCTTTCGCGGTCGAATGGCTTGTAGACGCCGACCTCCCAGGGACCGCCATCCAGCAATGGGCCGCTCATGGCAATATCGCCGCCGCAATTCATCAACGCAGGCCCGATCTCCTGCAAGCGTGACATGGCCTGTTGCGCCGCCCAGCCTTTGGCGATCCCGCCAAAATCGAGGTGGACGCCCTCAGGCAGTTGGATGGTCTTCGCCGATTCATCGAAGATGACCGAATCCATGGGGCGGACCTGACCGCGCAGCGCCAGCGATGCTGATTGCTGCCGCGGCAGGGAGGAAAAGTCGCGGTCGTAGCCGACCTTGAGCATGGCATCCAGCACGGTAGGAGTGACCAGTCCGTCCGTGAAGTGCGCGGCCGCGCGGGCGGACTGGAACACATCCCACAGCGCGTCACTGACGCGTACGGGCTGGTCAACCGTCCGATTGAGGCGCGACAGTTCACTGTCCGTGCGGAAGCGGGAGAGAGTCTGCTCCCAGTTCTCGAACCACTGCGGGACTTCACTCAGAAGCGCGGGAGGCTGGTCTGAGTCCACATCCACGCAGGCCAGGATCTCGGTGCCCATGGCACGGAAGGTTAAACGATGCACCATTTACGAACCGCCTGTGCCTCCGCCACCGCCTCCTCCGCCACCACCCCCACCACCCCCACCACCGCTACCACCTCCACCGCCCCCACCACCACCTCCGCCTCCACCGCCATTACGCGGTTTCTTGGTGGGAGCGGCGGCAACAGGAGCCGATGAGGAGCTTGATGCGGTTTCACCCAGAATGATCTTGACCTGCGGAAGTACTGCGGGTGTGGTCGCGATTGCTGTTTCCGTTGCGGTGGGCACCGTGGCTGTTGAATTATTCTGTGCGCGGACGCGGTCTGGGCCGGCAAAGGAATTCCACAGAATCAGCGTAAGCACAAGGGCAAAGGAAACGATCACCAAGTGCACATCGTTCCAATTACGAGAGTTGGATTTATTGGCAGCCATTTCACTCACCTGTTTGGCTAATCTTCTTCTTCGTGCTCACCGCCTTCGCCTCCACCACCTCCGCCACCACCGCCGCCAAGATTTTGCGGGGGACGTCGGTTCTTGTTATTGTTCGAGGACGCGGCAGGCGCGCTATACACCACTACCGGCGCCGGTGTGACAGAAAGGATCGCACCCTGCGGACCAACGTACACCAGATCGCCCGCAGAGAATGTAACCAGATAGGCGCTTTGGCCGTTAAAGGTGCTGGTTTCCACACTGTAAACATCGGTCTTTCCCAATATCTGCGAGGCCAATTCAGCCGCCTGTTCAGGGGCGATGAATGAGACAGCCGTCGGCGCAGGAATATCGGTTGCCGCCACAGTTGTGACATCCGTCACAACATCAGCAGTTTCGGTGGCCTTGGCCTTTGTATTCAACGTAAACACGCCTGCCAGCAAAGCAAGCATGAACGTGGTCAAAACTGCGGAAATGAATAGTGTACTTTTTCGCATTTGGTACTCCTTTCGTAAAGTTGAGGTCGGCACCGAATAAAAAAAGTTATGGGCACAGGCTTAGGATAAGATGAGAAAAAAATACGTCCGCCGAATTGTTTTATAATGGCGCCCATGCACATCATCAAAAGACTACGAACCGCTTCCAAACGGACCCGAATCCTGCTCGGTGGTTTATTGGCGTTGATTCTGGCTGTAGGCGTTTACTACATCCCGCCTGTCCACGACAGGCTGGCCTGGCGGATCGACTCGCTTCAGACGCGCATCACCTATTTCTTCAACCCGCCCGACGAGGCCGTTTTCCAACCGACCGAACAGGCCATGCTGGAGACCATTGTCGCGCAGACGATGCAGGCCTATCAGCCGACGTCCACGCCTCAGAAGACCGCGACCCCGCGTCCAGGTCCGAGTGTGACGCCGACGGTCACGCTCACACCGCTGCCCGATCTCGTCCAGTTGGAGGGAGTCAAATACGAGCATCAGCATGGACGGAATAACTACTGCGGTCCCGCCAATTTTTCGATGGCGCTCACCTTCTGGGGCTGGGACGGAAATCGCGATGTCATCGGCCGCGCGGTGATGCCAGGCAACACCACCAGCGAGGGAAAGCCCGCCGACAAAGATAAGAACGTGATGCCGTACGAGTTGCAAAACTATATCGCCGAGAAAGTGCCGACCATGTCGTCTGTTATTCGGTATGGAGGCGATATTGACCTGCTTCGCCGCATGGTCTCGGCTGGATTCCCTGTGGTGGTGGAAAAGGGCATCTACGAACTCGACATGAACGGAAAAATGGGCTGGATGGGGCATTACGCGTTCGTGACAGGCTATGACGACGCCAAGCAGGAAATCATTTATCAGGACACCTACCAGCCGCAGGGTGCGCCGCCAGGACATGACCGCCGAATTTCATTCGAGGAATTCATCGAGGGCTGGCGGGCGTTCAATTATGTGTTTGTCGTGGTCTATCCGTATGACCGCGAAGCGCAGGTACTTTCACTGCTGGGAGATTGGGCGGATAACACCTGGTCCATCCAGCACGCGCTGGACATCGCAGAAAACGAAAGCCGCACTCTGACTGGCATCGACCAGTACTTTGCCTGGTTCAACAAGGGGACGAGTTACATCTCCTTCACCAATCCCGATTATTCCAACGCGGCGCTAGCCTACGATTACGCCTTCGGGCTGTACGCCAAATTGACGGGTGACGATAGCATCCGTCCCTACCGCATGATGTGGTACCAGACGGGACCATACAAAGCCTATTTCTTCAGCGGCCGTTACGCGGACGTGATCAATCTTGCCACGACCACTCTCGAAGACACCATCAGCAAGCCAAATCTCGAAGAGAGCCTCTACTGGCGCGCACAGGCCGAATACATGTCTGGCAACACGCAAGCCGCCGTTGACGATTACCGCGCCGCGCTGGTGATCCATCCCGGTTGGGAAACGGCCATCCAGGCATTACAGGATTTGGGAATAGTTCCGTAGTTGCATAGTTTGGTGGTTTAGTAGTTTCACAATTCAACGAAGTCAGTGGAGGATTTTGTCATGGCGAAAATTGAGCGATTTGAAGATTTGCAATGTTGGCAGAAGGCGCGTCAACTTGCCAACGCGGTTTACGATTTACCCGAACATCCAAAATTCGCGAAGGATTCTCGGCTGTGGGTCAGATTTAAGGCGCGGCGGGATCAGTCATGCATAATATCGCCGAAGGATTTGATTCTGGCTCGAATCCTGAATTCATTCGATTTTAAAAAATGGCACGGCGGTCTGCCACCGAAACTCAGTCTGAACTTTATCTGGCTCTCGATCGAAAATACATTACACAAACTGAATTGAATTCCGCTTACGGCTTAGCGACCGAAGCCAAACGTCTCATCAATGGTTTGATTGGTTACCTTCGCAAATCTTGAGACTACTGAACTACTCAACTACACAACTACTCAACTATGAAACTCCTCCATTTCTCCGACGCCCACATAGACATGGCCAACTACGGCCGCCACGATCCTGTTACGGGACTACCCCTGCGCGTGCTCGATTTTCTCAAGTCGCTGGATACCATCGTGGACGCGGCCATTGACGAGAAGGTGGACCTTGTCATCTTCGCGGGGGACGCGTACAAGGACCGCTCGCCCGCTCCGACCTTTCAGCGGGAGTGGGGCAAACGGATCATCCGCCTCTCCCAGGCGAAGATCCCCACGCTGTTGCTGGTGGGCAACCACGACCTCTCCCCCGCCATCGGACGCGCACACGCCATCCAGGAATTCGACACGTTGCAAGTGCCATTTGTGCGCGTGTTGCAGAAACCTGAATTTTTGTCTCCCGACGATCTGTGGGGCCTGCCTGCACAAGTCATTGCCATGCCGTGGATCTCGCGTTCTGGGCTGATGGCCGCCACGGGAGAAACGGACTCGACCGAAGCGTTCACGCGCGTCGAAGAGAACATTGGCAACTTGATCGGAAACTGGCTGGAAGAATCCGACCCGTCTCTGCCAATCATTTTGACCGCGCACGCGTCCATCGAGGGGGCGAAGTTTGGCGGAGAGCGCCTTGTGATGCTCGGCAACGACCTCGTCCTTTCGGCGGGACTGGTGAAAAACAAGAAACTCAATTACGTCGCGATGGGACACATCCACAAGCCGCAGGATGTGAACGAGGGGAATCAGCCGCCCGTCATTTATCCTGGCTCCATCGAGCGCGTGGACTTTGGCGAAGCCGCCGAAGACCGATTCTTTGTCATCGCGGAGGTGGAAGCGGGGAAAGACACGAGGGTGGAGTGGCGAAAACTCACAGGGACGCGTCCGTTCGTGGATTGCCGCGCCCGCCTACAGTCAGGGGATGATGCGAATGAGGCGTTGCTGGCCGCGCTCCCGTCACAGAAAAAAATACAGGATGCCATCGTCCGCTTGGTGGTCGAATATCCCCGCGAAATGGACGCGTTGATCGACGAGGCCGCGCTCCGCAAATACACGGAAAATGCGTTCGAGTTTCACTTCGTGAAGAGGCCGCAAATGGAGACGCGCGTCCGCCTGCCCGAAGATCAATCCGTCAGCAGTCTCAGCCCGCTCGAATTGCTGGACGTTTACTGGCGCGCCGCCAAGATGGACGATTCGGACGCGTTGCAAAACCTGGCACGCGAGATCATTGTGGATGAATCGCCTGACACCTGACACTTGACACCTTGGACTTGACAATTGATACTTGGAAAAATCCCTGCCACGAGGTGAATTATGTCTGACAAACGTGCAAGCAACCGCTGGGTTGTGGTCGTCATTTTCTTCTTTTTCATGCTGTTGCACCAAACCGATAAATTGATGATCGGTTCGATGCAGGTTCCGATCAGCGAAGAATTTGGAATGAGCAATACGCAATGGGGGTGGATCAACTCGGGCGCGCTGATCGTCGCCACCCTTCTCTATCCGATTTGGGGCTATCTTTATGACCGTTACGCCCGCGCAAAACTGCTGGCGTTGGCCTCGTTCATTTGGGGCGCGACGACCTGGCTGAACGGCATCGTGCGCTCGTTCCCTGCGTTCCTTGCCACCCGCGCCAGCACAGGCATTGACGACTCGTCCTACCCTGGCCTGTATACCCTCGTGGCCGACTATTTCGGCCCCAACCTGCGTGGAAAAATTTACGGCGTGCTGCAACTGGCACAACCGCTGGGTTACCTGCTCGGCATGATCCTGGCACTGATGATCGCACCGATGATCGGCGGCTGGCGTTCCATCTTTTATATCACTGGCTCACTGGGACTTGTCGTTGCCGTGCTCATTTATTTCTTCGTCAAGGACATGCCGCGCGGCAAAGCCGAGCCTGAATTCGAAGGCATGGCTGAAATGGCGACCTTCAAATTCTCATGGCAGGAAGCCAAAGAAATCTTCAAGAAGAAAACCATGTGGTTCGTTTTCTTGCAGGGATTTGCGGGCGTTTTCCCGTGGAACGTGATCACCTACTTCTTCTTCGCCTATCTCGAAAAGGAACGCGGCTACGAACCAGACGCCATCCTGTTCACGATGGGCCCCGTCATCCTGATCCTCGCGGCGGGATATTTCATCGGCGGCGCGGTCGGCGACTACCTCTTCAAGTTCACCAAAAAGGGACGCATCATCATCTCCAGCGCGGGCGTGGTGCTCGGTGCGATCTTCCTTGCCCTTGCCGTCACCACACCGCTCGAAGCCAAGAATCAGTTCTTCGTGTTCATGTGCCTCACGGCGGTCTTTATGCCGCTCTCCTCGGCCAACGTCATCGCCACAGTGTACGACGTGACCGTCCCCGAAGTCCGCTCCACGGCGCAGGCCGTGGAATACTTCATCGAAAACGCGGGCGCGGCCTTCGCTCCCATTCTCACGGGCATGATCGCCGACGCTACCAGTCTGCAGACCGCCATCCTGGTCATCCCAACCGTCACGTGGGGTTTGTGCTTCATCTTCTACCTCGGCGCGCTCTTCACCATCGACAAGGATCACGCCGACCTGCGCGCGCAGATGGCTGAACGCGCGAAGGCGATGTAATTCCCGTAGTAGGGGCACGGTGACCGTGCCCCTACGCATTTCCCATGAACATCATTCAACTCGACCTCTCCAACAAAAGGCAGGTGAAGGACTTCCTTGACCTGCCTTTCTCCATCTATCGGGACATCGCCCAATGGGTGCCTCCCCTGCTGACGGACGAACGCACCCGACTCGACCTGAAGCGGTTTCCGTTCTATAAGCATTCCCACGCCGCGTTCTTTCTCGCCTACCAGGACGCACGTCCCGTAGGCCGACTCGCCATCCTCGACAACCGCAACTACAACGAATTCAATCACGAGTCCACCGCGTTCTTCTATCTCTTCGAATGCGAGAACAATCCCGAGGCCGCCGCAGGACTCTTCGAATCCGCCTTCAACTGGGTGCGCGTCCGCGGCCTGAAAAAGATCGTCGGGCCAAAAGGCTTCACGCCCATGGACGGGTTCGGCCTGCTCGTCAAAGGCTTCGAACATCGTCCCGCCTTTGGCCTGCCGTACAACCCCGAATACTACATTCCACTCATCGAGGCACAGGGATTCCAGCCACTGCGCGACGCCGTCTCTGGCTACATGGACAAGAACGTCAACTTCCCGCCGCGCATCCACGAACTGGCAGAGCGCGTCGCCTCCCGCCGTGGACTCCGCATTGCTCGCTACACGAAACGCTCCGACCTGCGCACCCTCGTCCCCCAATTGAAGGAACTCTACAACAACGCCCTGCGCGGCACGGCCGGCAACGCTCCGCTGACCGACGATGAAGTAAAGGCCCTCGCCAACCAATTGCTCTGGTTCGCCGACCCGAAACTCATCAAGATCGTGATGAAGGAAAATGAACCCGTCGGCTTTTTGCTCGCCTACCCCGACATCTCCGCCGCACTCCAAAAGACCCGCGGACGTCTCTTCCCCTTCGGGTGGCTGGCACTCCTGCGCGAACTCAAACGCACCGACTTCCTCAACATCAACGGCGCGGGACTCATCCCCGAATACCGCGGCTCGGGCGGGACCGCCATCCTGTACAGCGAGATCTTCAAGTCCGTGGTCGAGTCGGGACAGTTCCGCCATGCGGAGGTTGTCCAGATCGGTCTCGAAAACGAGAATATGCAACGCGAGATGGAAAATTTTGGGGTGGATTTTTACAAGATGCACCGAACGTACATCCGCGAGTTATAAACTGGAGCAAAATGACAGCCGCTTTCAAGCGGCTGTCATTTCAAAGATGCGCAAGAGGGGATAAAACACACTAGCCACCATGACAAGAGTCAGCATACAATAAATCCAAAATCATCAACCGTAAGTCGGAGGGCATCATGGTTCAAATCATTGCCGATACCACCTGTAGTCTGCCGCCTGAAGTGCTGAAAGCACGCGGCATTCCGCTCATCCCCCAGGTCGTCATGTTTGGGGAAGAGTCCTATCACGATGACACCGAGATAGACACCGCCACCTTTCTGTCCAAACTGAAAGCCTCAGCCGTTTTGCCCAAAACCGCTGCGCCTGAGCCAACCTTGTACTATCCCATTTTCAAGCAGGCACAGGCAAAGGGAGAGAGTGTCATCGTTGTGGCGCCATCGGGAAAGGTCAGCGGGACCGTACGCTCGGCCGAGACCGCCGCACAGGAATTCCCCGAAATGGACATCCGCGTCATTGATTCGCAGACCATTTCCTGCAACCTCGCCTCGCTCGTCCTGCTGGCGGACGACCTGGCAAAGGCGGGCAAATCTGCGGATGAGATCACGGCGAAACTCGAGGAGATGATTTCCCGCGGACACATCTACTTCCTCGTCCACACGCTGGAATATCTCGCCAAGGGTGGACGGATCGGCGGCGCGAAAAAACTACTGGCCGAACTGCTGGAGATCAAACCCATCCTGACGATCCGTGCGGGGCGGGTGGAGCCGTTCGAGCAACAACGCACCCACAAACGTGCACTGGCACGTCTCGAGGAAGTTGTCCATGAGCAGTGCCCGAAGTCGGCGGAAGCGCGTCTGGCGGTGATGCAGGTCGATGCGGAGGAGGAGGCCCGGGTTCTCGCGGCCAGCCTCAAATCCTGGCTGGGAGGCGTGGAAGTCCCCATCTACGAATTGCCGCCCGCCATCGTCACGCACGGAGGCCCAAAGACGATGGGCGTCGGATTCTTTGTCTAAAATCCACATGGTATAATTTTGCCGCTTCGAGCAAATCCATACAGTAGCCGCGGCATCCTTGCCACGGATGAAATTCAAGGAGTAGGTTATGTCTGGTCACAGCCATTGGGCAACTATCAAACGCAAAAAAGGCGCGGCCGACGCCAAGAAGGGAGCCATCTTCACCCGCTTGGCGCGCGAGCTCGTCATGGCGGCGCGTCAGGGCGGGGGCGACCCCGATACGAATTTCCGTCTTGTGCTTGCCATTGAAAAGGCGCGCGCGGGCAACATGCCGAAAGATAACATTGAGCGAGCCATCCGCCGCGGCGCTGGCGAAGACAAGGACGCGGCCGCGTTCGAGGAACTGACTCTCGAAGGATACGGCCCGCACGGCGCGGCCCTGATGGTGGACTGCGTGACCGACAACCGAAACCGTACCATTGCAGAACTCCGCCACGCCTTCAGCAAATTTGGCGGGAACATGGCTGAACCAGGCGCGGTGGGCTGGCAATTTGACCGCAAGTCATATTTTTCGTTCCCTTCCAGTCAATTATCGTTTGAGAAGGCGTTCGACATGGGTGTGGTCGCAGGCGCAGACGATGTGCTCGACGCAGGCGAGACGGTGGAGATCATCGGCCCCGTGGACGCGTTCAAGACCATCAGCGACGCGCTCCATCAGGCGGGCGTCACCCCCGACGATTCGGGCCTGCGCCTGATCGCCAAACAGGAACTCGAACTCGACACCGACTCCACACTGAGCGTGATGAAACTGATCGACTCGCTCGAAGAACTGGACGATGTGCAGGATGTCTTCCACAACGTGAAACTCTCCGAGGAAGCCCTGGCCGCCCTCGAAGCCTCATAGTCACCAAAACTCGGAAGTCTCGGAGACTTCCGAGTTTTTCTAAAAATGACCCTCGCCCTTGGAATTGACCCTGGCATCGCCACGACAGGCTACGGACTCGTCCGCCTCGAACCCGACGGGGGGCTGGTCGCGGTTTCCTACGGCGTGATCCTCACCCCCAAGGAAGACAGCGTCTCCGCGCGGCTCGAGAGTCTCTACCGCGAGTTAAAATCCCTGCTGAAAAAACACAAACCCGATACCTGCGGAGTGGAAAAACTATTCTTCCAGCGCAACGTCTCCACCGCCATCGCCGTCGGACAGGCACGCGGTGTGACACTTCTCGCCCTCCATCAGGCGGGACTGGACGTCTCCGAGTACACCCCCAACGAAGTGAAACAAGCCGTGGCTGGATACGGCTCCGCGGACAAGAAACAAGTGCAGGATATGGTGCGCGTCCTGCTCCAACTGAAAGAAATCCCCAAACCCGACGACGCCGCCGATGCGCTGGCAATCGCAATCACGCATTTGAATACGAAGAGATACTAATCTGCGCAGAAACCAGGTTTCTGGTGTTAAAATATCCCCATGATCTCATCCCTCCTCGGTGAACTCCAACAAAAAGAAGACAACAGCCTCGTCATCGCCGTCGGCGGCGTGGGACTGCGCGTCAGCGTCCCCAAAGGCCTGGCAGACAAGTTGACCGTGGGCGACAAGGTTTTCGTCCACACGTATCTCATCGTCCGCGAGAACGACCTGTCGCTGTATGGATTCGAATCTGCCGAAGACCGCAAACTCTTCACCACCCTCCTCGGCGTGGACGGGGTCGGTCCGAAGGTGGCGCTCTCCGTTCTATCTACGCTCACATTGGATGCCATTCAGCGCGCCATCTTCAGCGATGAGCCGGAACTCCTCAGCCGCGTCCCTGGTGTGGGAAAGAAGACCGCACAGAAGATGGCGCTCTACTTGAAGGATCGTCTCAAACCTGCCGACGCGCTGGCACGGGTCGCCTCCATGAGCGACGCGGATAGCGAAGTGCTGGCCGCACTCACCGCGCTGGGATACTCCGTCATCGAGGCGCAGTCTGCCATCCAATCCATCTCAAAGGACGCTCCGCAGGATGTGGAGGAACGCTTGCGGCTGGCGTTGCAAAATTTGGGGTAATAATTTGTTCGCACAAAAGAGTTGTTGAAAAACTCAACACAAAGGCACCAAGGCACGAAGTCACCAAGGCTTTTCTTTAAATCTTCGAGACTTTGTGCTTTCGTGTTTAAATAAGTGGCAATCGAAAGCCCTCCCCCGCGGGAATCAGCGTCCGAAAACAGAACGCGCCACCCAGTTCAGGGTGACGCGTAAGGTGGAGATGGCGGGAATTGAATATCATCCCCCTGTGGGGACCCGCGTCTGGAATAACAAAATCCACCTCACGAGGAGGTGGATCGAGTGGAGATGGCGGGAATCGAACCCGCGTCCGAAAGATTCGACCCTCGGAAATCTACGAGCGTAGCCGGTCGAAGTTGGTCACCGCAGGCATCTCGTCCGGCACGAACCGCCTGTGGTCAGCCGCTTTGTCTTTTGCACGGGTAGCGGCGTAGTGTGCAGCACTCCGCGTTTGTCTCGCCCGGGCCTGTCCCTGGCGGAGCTCGGGGCAGGTGGACGCGGTCTTACGTTGAAGACCGTACTGTTACGCTCTCACCTTAGGCGGCGAGGGGCATAGCAGCATAGGAAGTGCGGTTGGCACTTGAGGGTTTGCGCTGAGTTAACGAGATCGGCGCCTCTCGGCTCGCATTCCGGGACCAGCCTCCTCCGTCGAAGCCTGTCATCCCCAAAGACGGGTGCTGTCCGTCACAAATATTATAACATATTGGAAGAGGCGGTCTCTTGCTTGATAGCCTGCTTTATGCTAGACTTCACAACTAACAGGAAGGACGAAACATGGCCGAAAAAATCTTAATTGTTGATGATGATGTTGACACCCTGCGGCTGGTCGGTTTAATGCTTCAGCGCCAGGGCTATCAAATTAGCGCGGCCACCAACGGCCAGCAGGGATTGGGCAAGGCTGTTGAGGAGCTCCCTGATCTCATCCTGTTGGATGTGATGATGCCTGATATGGACGGCTACGAGGTCACACGTCAATTACGGCAGAACTCGTTGACCGCCGGCATTCCCATCCTGATGTTCACCGCCAAGACACAGTTGGACGATAAAGTGACCGGCTTCGAAGTGGGGGCGGACGATTACTTGACCAAGCCCACCCACCCATCGGAATTACAGGCACACGTCAAGGCCTTGTTGACCCGTACTGCCTCGCGCGAGAAGAAAAGCGCGGCCGAAGAGGGCGGTCAACACGCTTACACGATCGGCGTGCTGGCGGTGCGCGGCGGATTGGGCGTCTCCACCATTTCCATGAACCTCGCGGCGGGACTGTTCTCGCGCACGCAGGCGGAAGTGGCCCTGGCCGAGATGGTACCCGGCAAAGGCACGCTCGGGCTGGATTTGGGCCTCGCCGGCCAAAAGGCACTGGTCAAGTTCCTGAGCGGTGCCCCCTCCGAGGTCACGCGTGAACGGGTGAAAACCGCCCTCATCCCACACATCTCCGGCGTCAAGCTCCTTCTGGCGTCCGACCATCCCAGCGACATGCATCTCATCAGCCAGGTATCGCAATACGAGACCGTTTTCGAGAAATTGGCCGCGTTGACGCGCTATGTCGTCCTTGACCTGGATAGCGGCCTGCCTCCTTTTACACAAAAACTCCTGCCCGAGTGCGATGAAACGGTCATTGTGCTCGAGGGCATCCCCAACACCATCCTGCATACCAAATCCCTGATCGAAGATCTGGTCAAGTTGGGCATCAAAAAGGAAAGCATCACGGTGGTGCTGAACAACCGCATCCGCTCAGACACGCAACTGCCCGCCACCGTCGTACAGGACAAACTCAGCCATCCCATCACTGTGACGCTCACCCCAGCGCCCGAACTGCTCACGCAAGCCACGCGCATGCAAACGGCGGCCATTCTGTGCCAGCCCGACGGCGTGACATCCAAACAAATCATGAAACTGGTGGACCACCTCATTAAAAATGAGGCCGCAGGGAAATGACCTCGCTTTCGGCCCAGGAAATTTCGGCCCTTGATTTCGCCGCAGATCTCATTCGCCAGGCCGACCGGGCCATGGTGCTGACTGGCGCGGGAATTTCCACACCCTCGGGCATTCCAGATTTCCGATCGGAGGGAAGCGGCCTCTGGTCACGCGATGAACCGATGGAAGTAGCCTCCCTCAACACCTTTCGTACCGCGCCCGAACGATTCTACAAATGGTTTCGTCCACTGGCGCGGCAGATTTTTAACGCCCAGCCCAATCCTGCCCACCTTGCCCTGGCGGAAATGGAACAGGCCGGGCGCATTCGTTTGATCGCCACCCAAAACATAGACATGCTCCACCAAAAAGTAGGCTCGCGTCACGTGGTGGAAATGCACGGCACGCTTGCCACTCTTTCCTGTACGACGTGTTTTCAACAGGCAGATTCGAAGAATTTCCTGGAGGCCTTCATCGAACAGGGAGATATTCCCCGCTGCCCCCACTGCGGAAGCATCATGAAACCCGATGTGATCCTCTTCGGCGAACAACTGCCGCAAAAAGCCTGGTACGAGGCCCAACGGGAAGCGCGTCAGTGTGACCTGATGCTGGTCATCGGCTCCTCACTCGAAGTCCTGCCGGTGGCGGGATTGCCGATGCAGGCCCTCGACCGCGGCGCGCACCTCATCATCATCAACAACTCATCCACCTACCTCAATCCCCGGGCGGATACCGTGCTCCTGGACGACGCGGCGCGCATCCTGCCGGTGATCGCTGAACGGGTGCTCCATGGCTGAGATCGAAACCCAACGACTGGACGGCTACCGCAGGCTGATCGACATCGCCCGCGACCTCGCATCCACCCTCGACCTGGATGAACTTCTGCGCCGAATCGTGATCGCCGCCGCGGAGATCACCGACGCCGAGGCTGGCTCGATCCTGCTCTACGACAGTACGGCGCGTCAACTCTACTTTCAAGTAGCAACCAACATCGACCAGCCCACCATGCGCGGACTGATCGTCCCGCTGGACGGCAGTATCGCAGGCTGGATCGTCACCAACCGCAAGACCGTCCGCATCGACAACGCGCACAAAGACCCGCGCTTCTTTGCAGACGTGGAACAGACCACGGGATATCCCACGCAATCCCTCATGGGAGTCCCGCTCATCACGAAGGAAAAAGTGGTGGGCGTGCTGGAAGTGCTGAACAAAAGCAACGGTCAATTCACCGACGAGAACGAGAATCTGCTCCTCGTGCTGGCCGCGCAGGCCGCCGTCGCCATCGAGAATGCGCGTCTCTTCCAGCAATCGGACTTGATCTCGGAATTCGTCCATGAGTTGCGCACGCCGCTGGCCTCCCTCAGCACGGCCACCTACCTGCTCCTGCGCCCTGAAATATCACAGGAACAACGCGAACAGATCATCTTCAACATTCACAACGAGACCCTGCGGCTGAACACGCTGGCTTCCTCCTTCCTCGATCTGGCGCGGTTGGAATCGGGACGCGTCCAGTTCCGCAAGACGCGCTTCAGCGTGGGCGATTTGATCTACGAATGCAAGGATGTGATGCAGGGGAAAGCGGACGAAAATCGCATCAAACTGAGGGTGGAGTCCGTCGAACATTTACCCCTGCTCGAAGCGGACCGCGACAAGATCAAACAGGTCATTCTCAACCTGCTGAGCAATGCCATCAAATACAACCGTCCCAGCGGATCGGTCATCATCAGCGCCGACTCCACCGAAGCGGAGATCGCCATCACCGTGCAGGATACAGGCATGGGCATCCCCGACGACGCGCTGCCCCACCTCTTCGAAAAATTCTACCGCGTGCGCGAACACGAAATCAAGGCGGGCGGCACAGGGCTGGGACTGTCCATCAGCAAGCAGATCATGCAGGGGCACAACGGCGCATTGGAAGTGAAAAGCAAGATCGGCGTGGGGACAGCCTTCATCATGCGATTGCCGCGAAATTCAAAGACCATGCCCAGAAAATAGTCAGAACCCCGTATTCTTCGCCCCACTCCGCTTCGCTTCGGGGGTAATAAAGAAAACGGGGTTCTTGTCATCTGGCGCCCTTCCTCCCAAACTGACGTTCCAACGTATCCACAGACAAATGGATCATCGTCGGCCTGCCATGCGGACAGGTACGCGGCGATTCGCAGGATTCCAGGTCACTGAGCAGAGCGCGCTGTTCTTCGGGGGAAAGCGTCTGACCTGCCTTGACCGCGAGACGCTTGCAGACGCGTCCCGCCACTTTCGCTTCCACCTCGGACTGGAGAGGGGACTCGTCCTCCTCGAAATCCTCCACCAACGCCCGCAGAGCGGACGCGGGGTCTGCACCCGCGAACAGGGACGGGATGGCGCGCACCTGGAACGAGTTGCCGCCAAACTCCTCCACGTCGAAACCAAAATGATGGAGAATGGCTAATTGATCATTGAGCAATTTCGCGGCTTGGGGAGGCAACTGCACCACAACGGGGGAAAGCAATGTCTGTGAAGGAATCTTCTTCTGGTCATGCTGTGCCATCAACTTCTCGAACAGGACGCGTTCGTGCGCCGCATGCTGGTCGATGAGATACAGCCCATCAGGGCCTTCCGCGACGAGATAGGTCTGACCGATCTGGCCGATGAGACGCATTAAGGGCAAGTCGAAGGTTGAAGGTCGAAGGTCGACTGATGGCGAGGATGACTCGCTTGGCGCAATTTGACTTTCGACTTGTGACTTTTGACTTTCATCACTCGCCATGCTCCAATCGAGTCCCACCTGCCTCGTCTCAGCGGGGCGGGACGCTCCTCCCCACAGCACAGGCGCAACGGACGGCACGGGCGCGTACGCGAGCAGCGTCCGCCGCGCCCAACGCTGGACAAAACCGAAAACACGATCCTGACTCTTGAATCGCACCTCCGCCTTGGCGGGATGCACGTTCACATCCACGTCTTCGGGGGTGATCTCGAGGAAGAGCGCGGCCATCGGATAGCGGCCAACCATCAGCAGGGTGTGATAGGCCTGGATGAGCGCGGTCGTCAGCGGCGTATCCGAGACCCAGCGGCCGTTGACGAAGAAAGTGATGTCCTTGCGGTTGGAGCGCGTCAACGCGACGGGACTGATGAAACCCGTCAGTTTCAACCCTTCTTCCTCGGCGGTCACTTCCAGCATCTGCTTCGCCACTTCCACACCATAGAACGCGGCCAGGATGGCGCGGCGGTCGCCGTCACCGCTGGTCTGCAGAGTGATGCTTTTGTCCTCGGTCAACTTGAAGCGCACATTGGGATAGGCCAGTGCGTAGCGCGTCAGGAGGCCGTCGATGGCGCGGCGTTCGGTCACATCGGTTTTCAGGAATTTCAAGCGGGCGGGGACGTTGTAAAACAGATCCTCCACGCGCACCACCGTCCCCACGGGCGCGCCGACCATTTCGAGTTTGCCGTTGATGCCGCCTTCCACGCGCAGGCGCGCTCCCGAGGCCGCGTCTGCCACGTGCGAGGTGATCGTCAGCCGCGAGACCGAGCCGATCGAAGCCAGTGCCTCGCCGCGAAAACCAAGCGTCCCGATGGAAAAAAGCTCCTCGGCGCGAAGCAACTTCGAGGTCGCGTGACGCGAGACGGCCAGTTCCAGTTCGGGCGCGGGGATCCCCTTCCCGTCGTCCGCCACTTCGATCAGTTTGCGTCCCGCCTCCTGCACGGTCACGGTCACCGCGCGGGCGGAGGCATCCAGCGAATTTTCGACCAGTTCCTTCACAACCGACGCAGGTCGTTCGATCACTTCGCCCGCCGCGATCTGCGAGGCGACTTCGGGAGAGAGCAAGTGAATGGACATGGGACAATTATACGCGATGTAGACACAACGGATATAATCAACCCGTGAAATTTACAACCCTCTTTTTTGATCTCGACGATACGCTCTACCCTGCCAACACGGGCCTGTGGCACGCCATCAAGGAACGCATGAACCTTTACATGCGCGACCACATGGGTTTTGCCCCCGCCGATATTCCGCGCCTGCGCGAAAAATATTTCCGCGAATACGGGACGACCCTGCGCGGCCTGCAGGCTAATCACCAGATCAATGTGGATGATTTTCTGGCCTTCGTACATGACCTGCCCCTGCAGGATTACCTGACTCCCGATCCGACTCTCCGCTCGGTCATCGCTTCCCTGCCGACCCGCAAGTGGATCTTCACCAACGCCGACGTTCCCCACGCCCGACGCGTCCTCGCCGCGCTCGAGTTGGACGGTCTCTTCGACGGCATCGTGGACGTGAACGCGGTGGCACCGTACTGCAAGCCCATGCCCGAGTCGTTTGCGATCGCCATGAAAGCCGCGGGCGCGACCGACCCCACGCGCTGTGCCATGATCGACGATCTTCCCCGCACCACCCGCGCCGCCCGAGACTTCGGCCTGTTCGGCGTGTTATACGGACAGGGCGGCCCTCATCCCGATGCGGACGCGACCTTCGAAGATTGGATTCAATTTCCCGCGCTTTTGAATGGGAGCAAGCCATGAACGATAACGGATTTCTTATAGCGGTTCTGATCATCGGCATTGTCGTCATAGTCAATGGATTGGCGTTCCTTTGGGTGCGCTCATGGTCGCGCGGCGACAACGCCACCCGCGATTTTTTGAAAGGGACGCAAAACGCGCTGGGCAAGCCATTCGAAAAACAGAACAAGGAACTGGACGAGTTACACAAACGGGTGGACGATTTGAAGAAATGAAACCACTCCCAAAGAAATAGCGTTCCTGCGATTTTCTTACAATTTCCAGACAATTATTTCATCCCGTCTTAATGCGGTCATGATAATCTCTACCTTTGAATCCTGCTACCAAGGAGCATTCTGTGAACAAAGCAGTTAAAGTTATTCTCGGCATCTTTGTTGGCTTCATCCTGCTGGCGGGCACGTTCGCTGGCGGGTTCCTCGTCGGCCACTTCCTGCCGTCTCGCGGAGACCAGGCCCCATCAACCTACGCCCCTCCCGCCATTTCGCCATCTGCTGAACAGCAAGGGGCTACCCCAAGCGACCTGCAGACCCTCTTCCAGCCCTTCTGGGAGACGTGGAATCTCGTCCATGAACAGTATGTAGACCAGCCCGTGGACGACCTGGCGCTGATGCGCGGCGCCATCGAAGGCATGTTGGGCGCGCTCGGCGACCAGCACACATCCTATATGAGCCCCGATGTATTCAAACAAGCCAACGAGGCCCTCTCTGGCGAGTACGAAGGCATCGGCGCCTATGTGGATACAACCACCGAATACCTGACCGTTATCGCCCCCATCGCAGGTTCCCCTGCCGAGGCCGCGGGCTTGCGAGGTGGCGACCAAATCATCGCCATTGACGGAGAGGATATGACGGGCCTCAATGCGGAACTCGTCCGCCAGAAAGTGCTTGGGCCTGCGGGTTCCGTCGTCACATTGACGATCCGCCGCGGCGAGGAGACGCCATTTGACGTCAAAATCACGCGCGCCAAGATCATCATCAAGAGCGCGGAAGGCAAAATGCTCGAGAACGACATTGCCTATGTGAAAGTGACCATCTTCGGCGAAAACACCACGCCTGAATTGCTCGCCACGCTCAAAGAATTAATGGCCCAGAATCCCAAGGGCTTGATCCTGGACCTGCGCAACAACGATGGCGGCTATCTGCAAACCGCGGTGGAAGTTTCGTCACAGTTCCTGCCGAAAGACGAAGTGGTGCTTTACGAACAATATGGCACAGGCGAAAAGGATACCTACACATCCCTTGGCGGCGGGCTTGCGACAGACGTCCCGATGGTGGTGCTGATCAACGAGGGATCCGCCTCGGCGTCCGAGATCGTGGCGGGCGCGTTGCAGGACCTCGGACGCGCGAAACTCATCGGCGTTGTCTCGTACGGCAAGGGTTCCGTCCAGATCTGGAACGCGCTGTCCAACGATCAGGGCGCGGTGCGCGTGACGATCGCCAAGTGGCTGACACCCAGCGGACGGACCATCCACCAACTGGGATTGAACCCCGACGTTTACGTCTCGATGACCGAAGACGACTACAACAATGACCGCGACCCGCAACTAGACGCGGCCATCCAAACCCTGCTGGCCATGCTCGCAGAGACGCCCATCCCCACGTCCATGCCAACCGTCACGCCTGTTCCTTAAACAAAAAAACTGACGGGTTTCCGCGATACTTTGCATCAGATGCCTGTTTTTTGCATTAAAAATACGATGCCCAATAAAACCTGTCAGGTCTGTCTCTGTGCTTTTGAGGTGAACCATGTTCTTTGACCCAACCTATCTTCTCTGTGTTGCGCTTCCGACCCTGCTGTTGATGGGCGCCACGTCCTGGTATGTGAAGGCCGCCTACAATAAATGGAGCAAGGTGCGCGCCACCAGCGGTTTGACGGGCGCGCAAGCCGCCCAGCAGTTGATCTCGCGTTCGGTCTACTCTGGCATCGAAGGCGCGGATGGATTGCGCGATGTGCGCGTTCTAGGAATCGGCGGCAATCTCTCCGACCACTATGAC
Source organism: Chloroflexota bacterium (assembly GCA_049324715.1). GTDB lineage: Bacteria > Chloroflexota > Anaerolineae > Anaerolineales > Villigracilaceae > Denitrolinea. The sequence goes on from JBMOMR010000059.1 coordinate 106,433, forward strand.
CCGCGCGACAAGACCCTGCGTCTCTCGCCTGGCGTGGCGAACGTCCCCTCGGTGGCGGCGGTGGCGATTGCCGCGCACGAACTCGGTCACGCCATGCAGGACAGCGAAGGCTACCTGCCGATGAAACTGCGCTCGGCTCTCGTCCCCGCGGTCAACATCGGCTCGAACCTGGGCTGGATTCTCATCGTGGCGGGACTCATCTTCAACTGGACAGGTCTCGCCTGGGCGGGTGTGATCGCCTTCTCGGCGGGCGCGCTCTTCGCCCTCGCCACCCTCCCCGTGGAATTCAACGCTTCTGCGCGGGCAAAACGTCTGCTCGCCGAAAGCGGGATCGTCCAAACCGACGAGGAGATCCGCGGCGTGAACAACGTGCTCAACGCCGCCGCGCTAACCTACGTGGCGGGACTCATCACCGCCGTCTTGCAATTGCTTTACTACGTTATGCTCGTCAGCGGTATGGGTGGCAGACGCAGAAGTTAGGTCTTTCAACTCAGAAACCCGTTTTCTCGTAGAAAACGGGTTTCTGCTTTAACGGGCTTCTTCAAGAAACCTGGTTTCTTTTTCGTGGGTATAATTCCACCCAATGAAAAAATTCATCGTCGTCATTGTCCTGTTCCTCGGTGTGGGATTGATCGTGCTCAGTTTCGGGGAATTGGAAAATACCCTTGCCACTTTGGAAAAGGCCCACCTGCGCTGGCTCGTACTGGGACTCGCGTTCGAAATTTTGTGGATGGCGAATGTCGGATTGACCTACCAGTCGATCTACCATCTTTTAGGGATCGAAGAGCGCCTTGACCGCCTGACCCTCGTGGCGGCCGCGTCCAACTTCGTCAACATCGTCGCCCCGACGGCAGGAGTGAGCGGTATCGCTGTCTTTGCCAACGACGCGCGTCGCCGCGGGTATCCGCCTGGCAAAGCCACCCTTGCGGGCGCGTTGTTCCTGCTGGTGGACCAGGCCGCCTTCCTGCTCGTTCTCGCCCTCGGGTGGATCGTCCTCATCCGGCGCAACGACCTGACCGCAGGGGAAATCTCTGCCTCGCTTTTGCTCCTGGCAATGGCCAGTGTGTTTGCATTTTTCATCTATTTGGGATACCGCTCCGCCGACGCGCTTGGAAATTTGCTGGCGCGCATCGCGCACATCATCAATCGCATCCTGAAGCCCTTCCTGCACCACGACTACCTGAGCGAGGAACGCGCCCATACCTTCGCGGCCGAGGTCGCCGAGGGACTCTCCGACCTGCCCGAGCATTCCATTGCACGCCTGATCCGTCCCCTGCTTCAGGCCTTGTTCAACAAGGCCCTGTTGATGGGCATCCTGTTGTGTGCGTTCCTCTCGTTCGACGTCCCGTTCTCCGCGGGGACGATCATCGCAGGCTGGGCCATCGGGTACCTGTTCCTCATCGTCTCGCCCACGCCCAACGGGATCGGCGTCGTGGAAGGACTCATGCCCCTGACGCTGACCAGCCTCAGGGTCCCGTATGAAGCGGCGGTGGTCGTCACATTGACGTATCGCGCGGTCACGTTCTGGTTCCTGCTGGCGGTAGGCGCGTGGGCGTTCCGCCATCTGCATTTATCGGAGGCTTGAGAGGAGTCAACATGGACAAACGTTTCGAAGAAATACTTTTGAAATACGCCATGGAAAAAGACACCGTGGCGCGCCAATCCATCGAAGCGCAATTGTGGAAGGATTTCGGCGCGGTCAAGGCGGTGTTCGTCATGGACCTTTCGGGATTCTCCCTGCTCACGCAAAAGTACGGCGTGGTCCATTACCTCTCGATGGTGCGGCGCATGCAACTGATCGCCCAGCCCATCATCGAAAAGGTGGGCGGGCAGGTGGTAAAGTTCGAGGCCGATAATTGCTTCGCCATGTTCGATGCGCCACTGGCTGCCGTGCAAACCGCCATCGCGCTCAACCAGGCGTTCGACGAGATCAACGTCTACACCGAGGAGCAATTCGACATCCGCGTGGCCATCGGCATTGATTATGGCGACGTGCTCCTCATCGGCGGCCCCGATTATTTCGGCGACAGCGTCAACACCGCCAGCAAACTCGGCGAAGATGAGGCCCGCCCCGGCGAGATCCTCATCACAGAACGCGCCCTCCTGCAAATCCCGTCCAGCGCGGGACTCCAGACCGAAGCGCTCGAACTCGAAATCGCAGGCATCACCATCCCCGCGGCCTCGATTCGATATTAACCGTGGGGCGGGATGGTATCCCGCCGCTCTCGCCAAGCGGATTGACAATCCGCTCCACGCTCATGACCCTTTCCTCCCTCCTCTCCCGCTGGCAGACTGACCCCGACACCGCGCCCAACTTCGCCGCCTGGCGGACTCTCCCCCCGCGCCCCGCGAACCTCGTTCCCCTCCCGCCTCTCCCTGACCCTCTGCCGTCCGCGCTTTCGAGACGCGGAATCCACGCCCTCTACTCGCACCAGTCCGCCGCGTTTGAATCCGCACGCCGCGGCGAAAATGTTGTGCTGGCAACGGGGACAGCCTCTGGCAAGACACTCGCCTACAACCTGCCCGTGCTTACCGCGCTCATCGAGAATCCACAAGCCCGCGCGCTGTATTTCTTTCCCACCAAAGCATTGACACAGGATCAACTTTCCAATCTGGGCTCTTACCTGGAACCTGAAACCTGGAACCTGAAACCCGCCATCTACGACGGCGACACTCCCTCCTCCCGCCGCGCCGAAATTCGCAAAACCGCCAACATTCTCCTTACCAATCCCGACATGCTCCACACGGGCATCCTTCCGCACCACACCAACTGGGATGAGTTCTTCCGCCACCTCAAGTTCATTGTCATTGACGAGTTGCACACCTACCGCGGCGTCTTCGGCTCCCATGTCGCCAACGTGGTCCGACGGCTCAAACGCGTGGCTGAATTTCACGGCTCGCATCCGCAGTTCATCCTGACTTCGGCCACCATCGGCAACCCGCAGGAACTCGCCGAAAATTTGATCGAGGAACCCGTCGCCTTGATCGACGCGGACGGCTCCTCGCGCGGCGAACGTCACTTCCTCATCTACAACCCTCCCATCGTGGACGAATCCATCGGCCTGCGAAAATCCGCGTTTGACGAGTCGATTCGGCTGGCGGGTGATCTGCTCCGCAACGCCATTCAGGGCGTCATGTTCGCCCGAACGCGGCGGAGCGTGGAGATTTTGCTAAAGCGATTGACAGAGGCTAGTACACAAGTAGACAGGTACACAGGTACACAATTACCAGTTACCAATTACCAATCTCCCATTCGTGGCTATCGTTCTGGCTACCTCCCATCCCAACGCCGCGAGATCGAAAAAGGTCTCCGCGACGGAAGCGTCCGCCTCGTGGTGGCGACGAACGCCCTCGAGTTGGGAATCGACATCGGCGGACTGGGCGCGGCGCTCCTCGTCGGCTACGCGGGCAGTATCTCGTCCACGTGGCAGCAGGCGGGTCGCGCGGGACGCGGGGACGATCCCGCTGTCGCCGTGCTGGTGGCGTCGCCCAATCCGCTCGACCAATTCCTCGCGCATCATCCTGAATATTTCTTCGGCCAATCACCCGAGCAGGCGTTGGTCAATCCCGATCACCTTTTGGTCCTGCTCGAGCATCTGCGTTGCGCGCTGTTCGAGTTGCCGTTCAAGGACGGTGAGGGCTTTGGCAAACTTCCGCCCGAACTTGTGCGCGAATATTTGGACGTGTTGGTGTCGAACAACGAAGCGCACGCCTCCGCCGAAAAAGTTTTTTGGATGGCCGATGCCTACCCCGCCGCGAACATTTCCCTACGCTCGGCCTCGCCCACGCGGGTGGTTTTGCATACCGAAGACGAGCAAGGTCCTCGCACCATCGGCGAAGTGGACCTCGCCAGCGCAGTGTGGATGGTTCACCCGCGCGCCGTCTACCTGCACGAAGGACAGCAATATTTTGTGCAAGACCTCGACCTCACGCGCAACACCGCCACATTGATCCCCGTTGGCCTCGACTACTTCACCGAACCCCTGCGCGAAACCATCATCCAAATTCTCTCCGTCAACGAAACATCCCCCTCTCCCGACTTCGGGAGAGGGGATAGGGGTGAGGGCAAATCCTGGGGCGAACTCCAAGTCACCATCCAGGTGACTGGCTTCCGCAAACGGACCTGGCTGGGCGGCGAAAACCTCGGCGAGGAACCGCTCGACCTGCCTCCCTCCGACTTGCAGACGACTGGCTACTGGCTCTCCCTCTCCGAGAAGACGATCACGCATCTCCGCGAGACTGGCAACTGGTCCAGCGACCCGAACGACTACGGCCCCGACTGGCCGAAGATCCGCGAGCGCGTCCGCGCACGGGACGGCTTCCGCTGTCAAATCTGCGGACTGCCTGAAAACGGACGACAACACGATGTCCACCATAAAATCCCGTTCCGCAATTTTGCGCGGAGTCCCAAATCTCCAGACTTGGGAGCAAAGTCGGGAGACTTTGCGCTCCGGGAGGCGCATCGCCTCGACAACCTCATCACCCTCTGCCCCTCCTGCCATCGCAAAGCCGAGCAGAATGTCCGCATGAGAAGCGGACTCGCGGGACTCGGCTACGTGCTCAGTCAACTCGCGCCACTCTTCCTGATGTGTGACCCAGGCGACCTCGGCCTGCACGTGGACGCGGCGGGATCGGTCTTCGGCGCGCCATCGGCTGTGCTGTACGATGAAATCCCCGCGGGGATCGGGTTCAGCCAGAAATTATTTGAAATTCACGATGAGTTGCTCACCCGCGCCTTGCAACTGGTGAGCGAATGCCCCTGCGAGGACGGCTGTCCCTCGTGTGTCGGCCCCGCGGGAGAAAATGGGATTGGGGGGAAAGAAGAGACGCTGGCTATCCTAAAAGAACTTGCTGTTTAGAAACTGCCCATCACTGATGATGCCGTGACACGTACCAGACCGCCGCGATGCCCAGCAGGTTGATGATCACCGCCGCGGTCGTGACGAATGAAAAGCCGAGCGCGTACAACGCGGGGGCCAACAGCGCGCCGCCCATGCGTCCAAGGGAATGGGCGGCGAGGTTGAACGAGAGGGTGGTGGCACGCGCTGAGGGCATGATCTCGCTCATCAGCGGGATGCTGGTCACGAGCGTAAATTCAAAGGTGATGTAAAACAGAAAAAGTCCCGCGAGCGCGCCAACTTCCGTGCGGCCGATGACGGGAAGCAGGATGGCCGCGAGACAGTTGGCCGCCAGCCCCAGTCCCGACGCGCGGACTTTGCCGAGGCGGTCTGCGAGAAGCGCCACCAGTCCCTCGCCGCCAAGTTCGGAAAGCCCGATCACAGCAGAAGCGCCCGCCAGCGCGGCGATCTGCAACTGGAAGGAATCCTCCAGCCAGACGCCGAAGAGCAGGTTGACCACTTCGTTCGCCATGCTGGCGCATAAACCGATCGAAAGTCCCGCCAGCACGGGCGCGGACGTGAAGATGGCGCGCACGTTGCCGAAGATCCCATCCACATGGTGGGCAGGTTTGTGCGAATCGCGTACCGTCCACGCGATGAGAAGACAGGCGAAGGCGATGGTCAGGCTGAGCGCGCCGAACGGGGCCGACCAGCCCAAGTGTGCGATCAAAAATCCCACAGCGGGAATGCCGAAGATGAACGAAAGCGACCACGCGAACTCCGCGAACGCGGTGGCTGTGCCGCGTCGTTCGTAGGGAGTATGGTCAGCCACGTACGCCAGCATGGACGGGTCGAAGAAGGTCTTACCGACCAATGCCAAAACCATGGCTGTTCCAAACGCCGCGAGGGTGGGCCACAGCGCCACCAGTCCCATCGCCGCCGTCACCAACCCCGCGCCGAGCAACATGCCGAAGCGCCGTCCACGCGGCTCGACGAAGGGGAACAGGAAGGGCGTCGCCGCGCCGATCAGGGAACGGTTCGCCACCAGCGCAGAGACCGTCCCAATGTCCACGCCGAGGCCGCGCGCAAAGACTGCCAGGAACGGGTAGATCATGCGGTGCGCGGTATTCAGCACCACGCGCACGAGGACAAGGATGGAAAGGCGGAGGGATGACATGCGATTCAATGAGTCAGCGATTCATGCGATTCAACGAGTCAGCGATTCATGCGATTCAATGGTTCAGGAGAGTCAGCGAGTCAACGAGTCAGCGAGCTAGCGTTTTGGTTTGGGTTGGAAGGATTTTTGATGCTCCAGTTCGGTGACAAGGAGGGCGATGACTTCATCTGCAAGGGAAAGGCGCTGTTGCACAATATCCTGCTCCATCAATTTTTTGGCGCGATAAATCCAGCCTTTCGTTTCACGAGCAGATGCGAGAGAGACGCGATAATGATAGAGAAGTTCCTTGCCGTAACCACGACCAAGTCCCTCCTCGAGATTGGCGGAGACAGAAGCCGAGCTTCGTACGATTTGATCGGCAAGTTTACGCCCGCGCTCATCCTTCATCCACGAATCGGTATCGTCCCAAATCAGATCATAGAGATACAGCGCTTTTCGATAGCCCGCGAATTTCCAAATCGGCTCTGCCTTGATCTCTTTCGGAACGTCTGTTTCCCATGTTTTATAATCCACGACATTCTCCTTTTCTGACTTGTTAGAATATAACAATACTTCGTTCGAATTGCTGACTCGCTGAATCGCTGACTCGCTGACTCGTTGACTCGCTGAATCTATGACTCGCTGAATCTCAAAAACCAGCGCGTCAAGAAATACGCCGCGACCCACGTCAACAGGTTTAGACCCACAAAAAAGCCGATGATGGCGTAATTGCCAGAGTTGAAGATCGGCGAAGGCGGCGGATGCATAATGTTCGCGGCGGTCGAAAAAATGACGCGCAGGACGATGAAATACGCCAGGTTTGCCAGCGACGTCAGCCACTTCTGGTTGATGATCCATAGGCCGACCTGCAGCAGAACGCCGACCACGGCAAAGGTCAACGCGAGGCGGAAGCGCGGCTCAGAGAGGAAGAGTCCGTTCCAGTTGGATTGCATCGCCAGCAGCGAGAGTGGCAGATACGTCAGCCAGAAGACGATGCCCACGCGTCCGAGCGCGGCGCTCCAGGCGTGGAAAACGTCCCGACGGAGGGCCAGACCGACCAGTCCCGCGAGAGCCGAAAGCGCAAAGGCCACTTCCGCAGTCAACACCCACGCGCCATGCAGGTACACAATCCGCACATTGGAGCCCAGGTCCTGCTCTTCAGGTCCCAACAGCGCCACCAAACCGATCACGAACAGGGTCACAACAAACAACAGGAGAGGAGATTTGATTTTGGACATGGGGCGGATTGTATCGTAACTTCGCGAAATCAACATAAATTCTTGACAATCTTTTTATGCAGAGCGGGTATGATTATGCCGAACAAAGGAGAACAAATGAATAAAACTTTGAAATGGATCCTTGGCATTGTGCTGGTACTGGTACTCGTCGGCGCGATGTTTGCCATCGGTTTTGCGTGGCGCACCCACACGGTGGGCGGCTGGATGATGCCTTATGGGTACGCGCAAGAAAGGCCTTTTGACCGCAGTTGGAACGGCCCGATGATGGGACGCGGGGACGATGTCTGGCGTCATCCCATGATGGCCGACCGCGGCTTCCTCCCTTTTAGCGGGTTCTTCCTCCTCGGCAGATTGCTGAAATGGGTCCTCTTCTTCGGATTGCTCTACGGTGCTTACTGGCTGGGACGGCGCAACGCCCGCTTCACCGTGGACCCTCGGCCTGCACCCCCCGTGGACGCGCCCGCGGCGCCGAAGACACCCGAGCAGGATAGCTGATGAGGCAGTGATCGGTGATCAGTGATCAGCGATCAGTGATCAGTTACCAGTGTTCAGTGAAACGAACTCCCCTGTCTTGTGATAAGGCGGGGGAGTGTTGTTTTCGGATTGCGGACTTTCAGTCCGCGTTCCAGGGGAATTTTACGCTTCTCCCAATCGCTCCACTTTCTTGCGCACCAACATGGGCGGAATGATCGTGAACGCGACCGAGACTCCGCCGCCCAGCAACAGCCCTGAGACGTAGCCGATGGCATCTGGCAGTTGGAAGAAGCCTGTCAACCCCAGCGGGCCGATGAACAGCACGAACACCAGCGGAAGGAAGGCAAACGTCAGGAACTGCCCAAGACAGCCCATCGCGCCCGCGTTCATCTTGCGCGGGTCGTCCCAATTCAGGTTGGCCGCCGGGGCGCTAAAGCCGAGGGTGAGTCCCGTCATCCCTGCCAGCGAAAGGATCATGGCAAGCAGGCCGTACAGGAACACGCCGATGGGAATTCCCTGCACAACGGAGATAATCACCATGAAGGCCGCACCCAACACGAGGCTGGGCAGATAGGCCATCAAGAATTTGGCCGTCAACAAATCTTCGACGCGCAAGGGGGAGGCCTTCAACAACCAGTAATTTTTCCCCTCCATTGAAACGCCCACGCCCGCCAGACGCGTCAACAGCATCCAGCCGACGAAGAGGGCCATGCCGACGTTGCCATAAGATAGCAGGGTGCGGAACGAATCCATAAACCAGGTGGGTGCTTCGCCCTGACCTGGAGGCGGTTCGCCGCCCGATCGGAAGATCATCAGCGTGTACAGAACGCCCAGAATGAGCGGCGAGACCAACTGGGAGAGATTCCGCAAGTCACGGCGCAGGACGAGGAAGTCCTTGCCGAGGAGGGCGCGCACGGGAGGCTTGAGCACGCGACTCGTCCACGCGGGGAGACGTGTGGCCGCGTCGGCGCGGGGCGAGGAGACGCGCGGCGATTTCTTTTTGGACGCGACCACCTGCATCCCCGCCCAGCCCGTGTAGTACCAGCGTTCCGCCGTAGCGAGGGAAAACCAGAAGGCGACCGCGCACAGCCCAAAGGTCAGGAGCAGAAGCGGGACGCCCGTCAGCCAGCGGCCCTCGCCGATGTCCACCAGTCCGCGCCCCGCCCAGTTGAGCGGAAGCCAGAGCGTGTCCGCGCGGACGAGGAGATTCGCGATCCCGTTGACCTGCTCGCCAGAAATATCCACGTTGTCGCTCATCGCGTTGGTGAAGTTACCCAGTTGCGAGCAGGTGATGGCAAACATGGCGCCAATGAAGGCGATGATCTCCGCCGCGCGGCGGGCGGGAAAGACGCGCACCACCAGCATGACCAGCAGGGACGAAAACCCCGCGGCCACGAGCGCGAGCGCGATCAGCATGATGACGAGAAGCGGATAGTAGAGAAAGTTGTAGCCGCCCGCCGTCCCCAGACCGAAAAGAACGGGAAGCCCAAAGAGGGAAATGAAACCCAGGTTGGGCAGGATGGCCTGCATCAATTTGGTGACAAAAACCGCGCGGATGGGGACGGGCGCGGCGAGGAGGAAGTCCATGTCGCCAGAGAGGTATAACGCCTGCAACAGTACGCCGAAACTGGTGACGAGAATCCCGACGAACATACCGCTGAGCGTCAGCACGGGAATGGCTTCGAGCAACGGTGTGGCGTCGATGCCCGCGAACGCCGTCAGTTCTGGCGAACGCAGGAATCCCAACAGCAGGTTGGATATAAAGAAGATAAACCCGGCAAAGCCGAGGATCATCAGCGCGGTGATGATGTAGAGGATCTTGCGTCCGATCTTCGCGTGGCGAAAACCGTTATACGTGATGCGCACGCGCAGACGCAGAAGATTCCAGATGGCGGGGAAGAGCCGCTCGGAGGGATGCGCCGCGGTCATTTTAAGATCTCTGCGATGGCCGCTTCTTCGGCGCCGCCCGTCAGGCCGAGGAAGATGTCTTCGAGGCTGGTCTCGCCACTCTGGCCGAGGTTGCGGAGTTCATCCATGGTGCCCATGGCGACCAGTTCGCCCTTGTTGATGATACCGATGCGGTCACACATGCGCTCGGCGATCTCGAGGATGTGCGTGGACAGCATGACGGCCGCGCCGCGGTCGGCGAGTTGGCGGAGGATGTCCTTGATGAGGCGCGCCGACCTCGGGTCCAGCCCGACCGTGGGTTCGTCCAGCACGAGGACGCGCGGGTCGTGAACAAGGGCCGCGGCCAGCGAGGCCTTCTGCTGCATCCCGTGGCTGTACGAGTCGATGGTGTCGTCGGCGGCCGCGGTCAATTCGAGGACGCGCAGCAATTCGTCGATGCGGCGCGCCACCTGTCCACGCTCGAGGCTGTAGAGGTCGCCCACGAAGCGGAGAAGTTCGCGTCCGCTCAGTTTGGCGTAGAGATTGGGGGTGTCGGGGACGTATCCGCTGGCGGCTTTGGCAAGCAGCGATTGCGACTGCACGTCAAAGCCCGCCACTTTGACGGACCCCGAGGTGGGTTGCAGTAATCCGACGATCATCTTGATGGTGGTGGTCTTCCCCGCACCGTTGGGGCCGAGGAAACCGAAGATCTCGCCCCCGTGCACGTCGAAGGTGACGTCTTTGACGGCGAGTTTGTCGCCGTAGCGTTTGACGAGGTTGCGCGTTTCAATGAGGGTTTCGGGCATGGGTTCTCCTATGCAATTGGCGCATTTTTTCTATTGTAAACCAAGTCCAAAGAGAAAAGGCTGTAGGTTTACATTCAAATCATTGGTCAGTCACAGCATCGATGATCCACTCCGTGATGATCGGATTCGGGTCGGGCGCTCCCAATTGATTCTCGCCGCTGACATTCCCAGTCACAACAACGACCATATCAAGTTCGGGAATAATGTACAAACTCTGCCCGCCATAACCAACCCCTTCATAAGATGGCACGCTGTTCGATGGATGAACCCACCAGAGGTAGCCATAACGGGGGCCCAACTCGGTGTCGATCTGCGCGCTGGTGGATTCACGGATCCACTCCTCTGAAACGACCTGCCGCCCATCCCACGAGCCTCTCTTCAAGTAGAGATAGCCGAAGCGCGCCAAATCACGGGGCCGCAAATACATCCCCCACCCGCCCAGGTAATATCCCTGATCGTCCCTGCTCCAACTCCAATCCTTTGCAGCAATCCCCATTGGCGAAAAAAGATTGCGTTGGGCATAATCACGGAGCGGTTCACCGACGATTTTCGTCAAAATGGCGGCGAGGAGTTGAGTGTGGGCACTGCTATAGTTGAAGGCCGTTCCTGGTGGGTCTGTAAAACCGAGGTTGATGGAGGCTTCCACCAAATTTCCGCTTTCCATCCAGCGCTTTTCGATCGGGCCATCCTCCAACCACAGGAAACCAGCCGACATGGTGAGCAATTCCCGCAGGGTAACCTGGCGCATCCGCGGGTCGGTGGTCGGATAAAAATACTCAGGGAAATATTCAACCACCTTGTGGTCGAGCGAATCCAGTTGCTCCTGATCCATTGTAATGCCGACCAGGGCCGAGAGAAAACTCTTCGTGATCGAAAAAATATGCACACGCCGTTCGGGTTTATTGAACGAAAAGAAATATTTTTCGTACACGAGTTCGCCATGCCGCACGATCAACAAACTGCTGGTGGCGTAATTTTGTTCAAAATACCAGACCGCCTTTTCGACTTTGGCACGGTCAAGGCAATGCTCCTCCAGCGTGGATATAACCCATTCCTCCCTGGGCCAGACGGTTTGATCGGATGGATAGCGGCTGGCACAGTCGCTTCGCGCGACGGGATGGCGGGTCGCTGTTGCGGACGCGGGGGGCGGGCTGACAACCGTCTCTGCGGCACGCGGCAACGAGGGGACGGGTGGAACACAAGCGCCCATCCAAAAAGACAAAAGGAAGATTGCCGCGAGCGATCGCTGGAAAGTGGACAAGTTTTCCTCCTGAAATGAAGTTTTGATTGCCGAATAAGTCTACGCGATGAAAAGAAAATACACACCCTTCTGGAGAACCGATTCCCCAAAAAAGGGCGGACGCGAAGATCCGCCCCGACAGTTATTTCACCACAACTGTAAATGTCACTTCCTGTGCGGCGGACCCATCCACGCCTGGCGGGAAATGTCCCAGCGTGATGGTCGTCTCGCCCGCAGCGACGGCTTGGAAGACCCACACGTCCTTGCCGCCCGATCCAGGCATGACGGGTTCGTCGGCGCGGTAGTCACGCGAAACGAATCGGACGATGCTCTCGTCCAGCGCGCCGACCAGGTCCCAGTGATAGCCCGTGGACGGGTTGGACTCGATCACGATCTTGAACTCGTTGCCTGCCGCGACCTCGATGGACTTCCCAGGCTCGGAGATGTCCAGTCGTGGAGCGGCGGGTGTTTCGGTCTGCTTGCCACCGCACGCGGTGAGGAAGAGGGTGGAAGCGAAGAGGACGATAAGAAGTTTTTTCATGGTGGCTCCTATCCCGATTTTATCCCTTAATCCGCCATGCCTCGGTCACGGGGATCGGGAAACCGATCCCAAATCCCTGCGCACCTTCCACACCGAGCTCCCGCAGGCGGTCGACGGTCTCCATGTTGGTGGCATGCTCCGCGATGACGTAGATCCCCAGCGTGTGCGCCACCTGCGTGATCGCCTCCACCATGGCCTGATCGCTCGGGTTGAACAGCATCTCGCTGACAAATGCCCCATCGATCTTCAAATAGTCCACTGCCAGGGTTTTTAGATAACGGAACGAGGAGAAGCCGCTTCCAAAATCATCCAATGCGATCTTGCCTCCGCGTTCCCGAAATCCCTGAATGAATTGCCGCGCCTTGTTGATGTGGTGGATGGCGGCGGTCTCCGTGATCTCGAAGCATATTTGTTGAGGCGGAATGGAAAATTCCAGCAGTTGTTCGAGCACATAGCCCAGCAGGTTTTCATCGTCCAACGAATTCCCTGAAAGATTGATCGTCACCTGAACGTCTTGAAGCGCGCTTTGCGATATGGCGGAAAACGTTCGTCGGATCACCCACCTATCAATGGCGGGCATCAGTCCATAACGCTCGGCGGAGGGAATGAACGCATCGGGCAGGATCAGGTTGTTTTCCTCGTTTTGCAGTCGGAGCAGCACTTCGTAGCGCGCAAACTCCGAACAACTCGATGCCAATTCTATAATCGGCTGACAATAGAGAATGAACTGGTTATTGAGGACGGCGTCTCGCATGCGGGCGGCTTGAATGATCTCGCTGTGCCTCTGGACCGTCTCGATATCCTCGCTCTGATAGACATAATAACGGCTTCGTCCGAGGTCTTTGGCCGAATAACAGGCGATGTCGGCCTGGCTCAGCAACTGGTCCACGCTTTCCTTCTCCGCGTTGATCGGAACAATGCCGATGCTGACCCCAGCCTGGAAATTGTTCCCGTCCCACATGAATGAAAAATCCCGCGTTTTGGCAAGGATCTTATTGCAGATGACCTGCGCCTGGTCGATCTGGCAATTTTCCAGCAACAGCCCAAACTCGTCCCCGCCCAATCGCGCAAAGGTGTCAGTTTGACGGAACAGGCCGCTCAACAGAACGGCCACCTGCTTCAGCAACTCGTCCCCTGCCGCATGTCCAGCCGTGTCATTCACGATCTTGAACTGATCCATATCGAGGTAGCACAGCACGTGGGACAAATTCCGCCCCTTTGTGCTCACCAGCGCCTCCTCCAGCCGCCTCTCGAATTCGCGACGGTTGACGAGGCCGGTCAGGCTGTCGTGCATGGCATCGTGGGCCACCTGCAGAGACAGGCGTCTCTCCTCGGTGATGTCGTGAAACACCAGCACGGTCCCGACGATCTCCCCCTTCCGATTGCGGATCGGAGCAGCGGAATCGTCGATGGAGAACTCGCGTCCGTCGCGTCGGATCAAGATCGAATGGTTGGCCAGCCCAACGACGCATCCCTCCCGCAGACAGCGCGCCACCGGGTCAACGACGGGCTTTCGGGTGTCCTCGTTGATGACGCGAAAAACATCCACCAGGTCGAGGCCAATCGCCTCTTCCGCCCGCCACCCCGTCAGATTCTCCGCGATGGGGTTGAGAAATTCCACCCGTGCGTTGACGTTCGTGGTGATGACCGCATCTCCGATCGAGCGTAGAGTCACCTGGGCCAATTCCTTTTCCTCGAACAAGGTATCTTCCATCTGCCGCCGCTCGGTGATATCCAGGCCTGACGTCAATTCGTAGGGGACGCCGTTGATCTCGAATCTGTCACTGGACATGATAATCACGCCGATCTCACCTGACCTGCGGCGGAAATGTAATTCGAGGTTCTTCACGCCATTTCCCTCTGCCGCTATTTTTCGCACCCTTTCAATGTCCTCATCGGATGCCCAAAGTTGCAGATCCGAAGCGGTGCTGCCAATGACCTCCTCGCGGCTACAACCGATCCCATCCAGGAATGCCTGATTGACATCGATGAATCTGTGATCTTCCCCCTCGATCGTCATCATGACCGGTGAGGTATGGAACGCCTCGGAGAATTTTTTCTCCGAAAGGGCCAGCGCCTGTTCTGCCAGTTCCCGTTCCTTGAGTTCCGTTTGCAATTGATGGTTACTTCGGTACAGCGAGTCGGTGATCAAGCGGACCATGGCCGCCGTTGCGATCAAAACCAGAGAGACCGAGAAAAAGTCACCGGGAACACTGTGGGCGGTGGGATTGGGCGAATAGAGGCCGTAGACATCGCCAAACACCAGCCAGGCCACGCTGACAACGCAGAAAAGGGTCAGCAGGGCCATGGTCCGCTTGTGGCTGACCAGGCTGGCAACGATCAGGATCGGCGGCAACGCCAGAATGGTGATATTGTGGATTCCCTGCCCGCGGGTCGCCAGCAGGGTCATCAGGACGATCATGACCAGCGCCAGTAGGACAGCCGCCCCCTCCGCTTTTTTTCGATGAACCAAATAGAGGGCAAGCAGGATCGGAATGGCAGCAAAGCCGGTAAGAATTGCCTCCCAGGTATTATTATTCGACAAAAGAATAAAAACGCCTGCCAACAACGATACCAACATCAAGACCAGGAACCAATTGAAGACTGTCGCGATGCGTTCCTTGCCGCCATAGATGTCCAAACGATCATGATCGAACCCTTGATTTCGATTAGGGGAAGTATGCATCATTTTTTTCCTTCACCAATTTTCCACCGGGACGAAACTGGGTCAATTTTACCGCGTCGGATATGAAAACGGGCGGACCTTTGTGTCCGCCCAACGAGTTATCGGTTTTGTGGGTACGTTGCTCCGAATTGTCAGATTCGCCTGTTTCGTGGACTTGACGCGGGGCGGGCGAATTCCGTCCCGTGTAACGCGCTGTCACTCATCCATCACAGAATCGACAAAATATTCATGGATGACAAAATCTGGGTCGGGCATATCGCCGCCCCCCACACCGGTGACAAGGATCGCCATGTCGAGACTCGGAATGACAGAGAGGATCTGCCCGCCAGAGCCGCGCGCCTCGAATATTTGCGGATCATCACTGATATGGATCCACCAGAGGTAGCCATAGTCCATCCAGGACGTGGCTCGCAGTTTTTTGGTGGTGGATTCCTGCACCCATTCTTCGGAAACAACCTGCCTTCCATCCCAGGTGCCGTGATTCGCATACAGATATCCGAAGCGGACGTAGTCGCGCGGCTGCATGGCCATGCCATAGCCGCCCAGATAATAGCCATGATCGTCCACGCCCCAGCCCCACTCCTTCTCGGGGATGCCCAGCGGGCCAAACAAATTCTCCTGTGCATATGAGCGCAACGGCATACCGACAATTTTAGTCAGCACCGCGGAAAGGATCTGGGTATTGGGAGTGCAGTAGTTGAACTCTGGCTCTGTAGGGAGGATGTTCTGGAAATTCAAATTAATGGCCTTCTCCACCATGTTCCCACTATTGATCCAGGGGGCTACTGTCACATCATTTTCGTTGACCCACAAGAACGGAACAGACATGGTCAACAGATCCCGCAAAGTGACTTCCCTCATCTGCGCGTCTGTGCTCGGATAAAAATACTCGGGGAAATATTCGATCACTTTGTGGTCGAGAGAGTCCAGCCGACCCTGATCGATGGCGATGCCGACCAATGCAGAGAGGACGCTTTTCGTCATGGAGTACAACGTCGCACGCCGATCGGGATTGGCGGAGCGGCTGAAGTACTTCTCGTAAACCAGTTCCCCGTGACGGATGATGACCACACTGCTATAGTTGTATGTCTTTTCCAGGTACGAGGCCCCCCTCTCCACGCGGGCGCGGTCCATGCAATGCTCTTCCAGCGTGGACGCCGTCCACTCCTCCTTCGGCCAGTTCTTTTTTTCGACTGGATCGGACGGATAGCGCTCCGCGCAGTCGGTTCGCGCGACGGGGAGACGGGTGGCCGTCACTGTGGGGACAAGCGTGGCTGACGGCGCGCCAGGAGACGGCTGTACCTCCGAAGAAACACAAGCACCGACCCCAAACAACAGCAGAGCGGCTACCGCGGACAAACGCCAAAACGTGGACATGTTCCCTCCCGAAACGGACGATTCCTGAGCAGGAGTTTACACGTCAGGAAGGAAAAACACACCCTTCTGGAGTGGGGATTAAGAGGCGGATACGATGTCCGCCTTTACCGACAAATCCACTGTTGATGTCATCGGCCTGTCATGTGCGAGACGATACGCTCCGCGTCCTCGTTCACGCCGATCAGGATCGCGGAACTACGTTTGGTCAGCCAGTGCGTGCCGACGAAGTACAGCCCCGGGTAATTCGTCGCGCCGCCTTGTTGGATGGGGAAGCCGTCTTCATCTACAACAGGTAGCTTGACCAGACTGTAATCCGCGGTGTATCCCATTGCCAGGATAATCGTATGGATGTTCGCGGCCTTGAGGTCGAGTTCGGTGACGATCTCTGCCGAATACCCGTCCTGAAGCTCTGGCAGGGTCTCCTGCGGGGTGCTGATTCCGTTCGCTTCGATATATTTGTCAATCCTCCCAATGAGATCTTTTTCGAAATTATCTGTCTTGGCTAGATTCTCTTTCAAGTCTGGCGCAAAGATGACCTTGCCATCCTGCACCCCGCTAATACGGCCTAAAAGCTTGACGCCATCGCGGGCGAATTGATGCAGATTAAGACTATGCCCGCCGTTCTTTCCACTGGCTTGTGGATTGCTGATGAGTCGGGCCTTGGGCGTAGGGAGTTGGTCCACGGCTTGATTGAAGAAGCCAGTCGTCACCAACCACGAAACAATATCCCTGCCACGATAACGGCGAGGGACACGCGGCGCGGCTCCGATGCCAAGATAGATCTCACGTCCGCTTTGATGGAGTTCCTCACCGATCTGCATCCCCGATTGCGCTGCGCCAACGATCAAAACCGCACCATCGGGAAGTTGGTTTGGATTGCGATATTGACCAGAATGAAGCTGGAGCACATCGGCTGGAATATTCTTGCAGAACGCGGGGATCTTTGGCTTCTGGAAGGAACCAGTCGCCATGACCACGTTCTTCGCCTCCCACATTCCGTCGCTGGTCTGGACCCGATAGCCCTTCCCGTTTTCCAGCGGCATCACCTCCAGGACAGAGGTCTTGAACCGGATCGGGAAGTTGTACTTCTGCACGTATCGTTCAAAATACGCGACGATCTCATCCTTTGGCAAATAACCGTCGGGATCAGGGCCATCGTGGTGCGCGCCCGGGAGTTGAACCGACCAATTGGGCGTGACGAGGGTGAACGAATCCCAACGGTCGTCCCGCCAGGCATGGGCGGGTTTATCCGCCGCTTCGAAAATGATGTGTTCGCGCCCGAGTTGCTTCAAATGGTAACTGGTGGCAAGTCCCGCCTGCCCGCCGCCGACGATGATGGTTTCAATCGATTCCATGTTTCGCTCCTTTACTGATAAAGTTGATGGATAGAACTCAGTGGAAAATAAAAAGTTGTAGGGGCGACGTCTCGTCGCCCAAGGGTTGGATGTAAACAAAAAGGGGCAGGGTCTCCCTGCCCCTACAAACCGCATGTCATTCTGAACCGCGTAGCGGCGAAGAATCTCTACAATGGTGTAAGAGACCCTTCGCCTTTTGGGCTCGATACGCCTTTCGCAATGAACGCTCAAGGCTACTCGACCAACGGCTCAGGGTGACATGATAGAGGTTATCTCTTCATCGTTCTGTACTTCACCCGATGTGGGGTTAAATCTTTTCCAAACTTTTCTGTCATCATCGTCTCGTAATCGCTCCAATTACCAATGTACATTTTGGCAATGGAATCACCCTCAAATACAACAATATGCGTGCAGATGCGGTCGAGGAACCAGCGGTCGTGGCTGACGACGAGGGCGACGCCTGCAAATTCTTCGATGGCTTCTTCGAGGGCGCGCAGGGTATTGACGTCGAGGTCGTTGGTGGGTTCGTCGAGCAGGATGACGTTAGCGCCTTCGGTGAGGGTCTTGGCGAGATGCACGCGGTTGCGTTCACCGCCTGAGAGGATGCCGACTTTCTTTTGCTGGTCGGAGCCCTGGAAGTTGAACGAGGCGCAGTAGGCGCGTGAGTTGATCTTGCGCTTGCCGAGTTCGAGGAAGTCGGCGCCTTGCGAGATTTCTTCGTAGACGGTCTTCTCGGGGTCGAGGGTGCGGTTCTGATCCACATACGAGAGTTTGACAGTGTCGCCGATCTTGACCGTGCCGCTGTCGGGGTTTTCCTGTCCTGTGATCATCTTGAGCAGGGTGGTCTTGCCCGCGCCGTTGGGACCCACTATCCCGACGATAGAGCCTGGAGGAACAGAAGCAGAAAACTCGTCAAGAATGAGTCGGTCACCGTAACTCTTGGTGACTTTGTCAAATTCAAAAACCACGTCACCGAGGCGCGGACCAGGCGGGATGTAAATTTCCAGTTCTTCGCGGCGCGCTTCGGCTTCTTGACTCAATAATTTTTCGTAGGCAGTGACGCGGGCTTGTCCTTTGGATTGACGCGCTTTGGGCGACATGCGAATCCATTCGAGTTCGCGGTTGAGAGTCTTTTGTCGCTGGCTTTCGGATTTTTCTTCGAGGCGGATGCGCTCCTGTTTTTGTTCGAGCCAGGCGGAGTAGTTGCCTTTATAGGGGATGCCGTAGCCGCGGTCGAGTTCGAGGATCCAGCCTGCGACGTTGTCGAGGAAGTAGCGGTCGTGGGTGACGGCGATGACGGTGCCTTTGTAGTCGCGCAGGTGATGTTCAAGCCACGCCACGGACTCGGCGTCGAGGTGGTTGGTGGGTTCGTCGAGCAGGAGAATATCGGGTTCGGTGAGCAGGAGTCGGGTGAGGGCGACGCGGCGCTTTTCTCCGCCAGAGCAGACGTTGATGGGCGTATCCGACGGCGGGCAGCGCAGGGCGTCCATGGCGAGTTCGAGGCGGCTGTCGAGGTTCCAGGCGTCGTGCTTGTCGAGTTGTTCCTGCAGTTTGGCTTGCTCAGCGACGAGGGCGTCGAAGTCGGCGTCGGGTTCGGCGAACTTGGCGTTGACCTCATCGAAGCGCGCCAGCATTTCGACGATGGGCGCAACCGCCTCTTTGACGACTTCCATCACGGTCTTGCTTTCGTCGAGTTTGGGCTCCTGCTCGAGCAAGCCGACGGTGTAGCCTTTGGATTGGGAAATTTCGCCGATGTAGTCTTTGTCGACGCCTGCCATGATGCGCAGCAGGGTGGATTTGCCCGCGCCGTTGAGACCGAGCACGCCGATCTTTGCGCCGAGGTAGAAGCCGAGCGAGATGTCGCGCAGAATTTGTTTGTTGGGCGGGACGATGCGTCCCACTTTGTTCATGGAGTAGATTACTTGTGTGGTTTCGTTTGCCATGGGTTACTCTGATTTCTAAACCTCTATTCAAGTGTTTGTATGTTTGGCACCAATGATGAATAAACTGGGCTGGAGCTAGACTCAAAAGTCTGATCAAACCAAATGCTTATATCTTGTAACATTTTCATTTCCGTTGGATTATGATTATCAAGAACAAGGGGACTCATACTCCGTCTTTTGATATTTTGAGTCGGATCGACGGCATACCCTGGATAAAAGAATCCAAAACAGCCATCGCTCTTATCCATAATCATTCCGTAAAAATTTGGTGACATATCATAAGCCCTGATAAGTAGTTCATTACAAACCCTGCTTTCCGTTTTAAGATCCATCCATTGCCCTACAATATCTTCCATCCCACGAGTCTTTGAGTATAAAAGTATTCTGATTCGGTCTGCATGAAAGTGCAAATCCGACAGGGCGTGATAGAAATTCGTGGTGTCAGTAGCAAGGATATCCAAAGTATCGAGCGCTGGTTTGCTCTTTATCAATTGGCCGATCTGGTGATTAAGGCTGGAACCCACATCCGTATCATGGACAAATGAGCTACGCAAATCATCAACTTTCTTCATCAGGACACGGAAGAGTGAGAAAAAAAAGACAAAGGTTAGGAGAGCGCTCCAAGTGTTAAGGTCAAGTTTTGGAAGTATTGTGTTGTTTACATCTATTGAATCGATTATTTGAAGCGCAAAAATACTGACTAAAACAAAGTAGAGCCCTCCATCTTCCAATTGATCGAGATCGATGGATTTAATCGGTTTAGCAATCTTTGCTTTCATGTTGGCATATCCCTTCCGCTGGGATGTGGCTCATTGCCCCGTCCCTTTTACTTTTTATTGTCAGGATATGACGATTATATATCGAAACACCTTCTCGGGGTCCTTTTTTGAGCGTCCCACTTTGTTCATGGAGTAGATGACTTGGGTGGTCTCGTTACTCATAGTGGCGGTATTTTACCCGATGGTTTGTGTTGTATAATTTGGATATGGCCCGCACACGTTCCTTGAAGAAAATGCTCGAAATCCTCCATCAGCAAGTTCCCATGCTGGCGGAGCGTTATGGTGTGGAAAAGTTGGAAGTGTTTGGTTCGTATGTGCGTGACAAGCAAAAAAGGGACAGCGACCTGGACATCCTGGTCACGTTCCGCAAAACCCCAAGTTTATTGACATTTATTGCGATTGAAAACTACCTGTCCGACCTATTAGGGGTTAAAGTGGATTTGGTGATGAAAGACTCGCTCAAACCCAACATCGGACGGCAAATTCTGCGCGAGGTCATTCCTGTATGAAATAAGAACTCCGAGACAATCAATCTCGGAGTTCTGCTTTTAGATGCGTCCTACGAGGTTCATAAAGTAGATTACTTGCGTGGTCGCTGGATATAATATCTACTAATGTGGCTTTCTTTTTTTGGATATACTTTGAATTACAGATGCCTTAGTACTTTTCTTGTATTTTCTACCGCCTGCCTGTCCGTCTTCTATTAGCACTAAATCTGCTAGTAAATTTCCGATTCTAGATTGCTCGACTCTATTTATATTGGAGTTAGCATATAACATTGATAACTTCCTAAACATAATATGTCGGTAATATTTGTGATTAATAATGATTTTTGTTGTTTTTTCCAATTTATCTACGAAATCAGCAAACCGCAAATCTGCATAAAGAAGGGTATAGAATACCCTTACCACTATAGGGAGTTCTGGATTTTCTAATTCTTCTTCAAGAATCAATTTTAATTTTGGAGACCCCAATTCATCCTGAAGTATAGTTTCAAAAAGCAAAAGGAACAACGGTTTTGAAAAAATTTTCATTGACAGTCGAAGCTCATCGGGAGTAAGTTCTATGTCTTTCTCTTCTTTCTCTTCTGCTTGATCATGGACAAAAAAAGATTTGCTCTTTTCATGATATGCCAACAAGTCATCATCATCCATGTTGTCGATAAGGTTTTCGTATTCGAGCAGTAGTAGAAAGATATATTTCAGCGAGTTCTCAACGCAATTTCTTAGGTTTATTTTTTTTGACTCTTTATCCTGAATTAACTCACAATTTTTAATTACATTTGCATATAATGTGAGCGTTTCTATGAATTGATAATCGGCATCATCGGTTTTTCTTCTGAGTGGTTCGGAGTCAGGTGATAGTTCTTCTATCGAATCGCTTAAATCAATATTCACAGAATCGTAAATTTCATCCTTAAGCTCCTCGGTGATTCTTTTTCTTCTCAGATTTTCGAGAAAATCCTCTTTATCAACATTTTCTGTAGTATCAATTAAGTCTTTTTCAAATCGAATATCATCATAAAACGATAGCTCGATTTCCTTAATGCCATTCTTCTGAATTCTAGCCATTAGTTTTTCGGTAACCAAATCTTTTAAAATCATTAGAATATCTAAATTATTTCTTTGTAGTCCTGTTAGATAATCCAACGAGTGAGCATATTGAAGATAGTGATCCCGCGAAGTAGCTTTAATGTAAAAAATTTTGTCCTCTCTAATATATTTTGCCAAGAAAAATTCGAAAAAACTATTAAATCTGAATTGTATCCAACCGAATCTTGATGCGAGAATCCCTCTATCAATAAGCAAATCTGAAAATTTTTGTAGGCTTAGCGAAGAACCAAAAGCGCGCTTTTCAAAATATTGTTTCAGAAACTTGCTATTATCTTCTTCCGATAGTTGAGGGTCTTCCCGCTGGGAGAGTTCATAAGCAAAATGGGAAAGGTAATCTTCAACATTACGGTAATCCAGACCTTCGGGTAATGTAGAATAGGGGCGGATTTTTTCCAAAAGTAATTCAATGATGTTTTCAATTAACAGGGCCTTATTTATTGGGTTAAAGTCGTTCTTCTCCTCGATTATTGTAAGCAAAGCAGAAACAATAAATGGCGTTCTGGGCAAGTTGAATTCTGAGATTTTCTTGAGCACCATATCTGTGACATCGCCAGGCTGGAGATTACTCTCCATCTCATCACCAAACCAGTTTTCAACTAACGAGCGTACCTCCTTTCTGCCAAAAGGTTGAATATAAAATGTCATATAGGGAATTGGAAGACTATATTTACCTTCATCTTTTAAGTCCTGCGATAAATCCTGTGCGACGGTAATTAGATATTTACCATTTGGATACGCATTAATAAATTCAGCTAATGCAACAATTTTAGCCTTATCCTGAAAATCAAAATCATCAATAAGAATAACCCACTTTTTTTCAATAAGAGTCTGATCTAAATTGATACTGATTTCGTTTTCAATCAGGAAATTGGCGAGCAATTTCTTAATTTTCTCTTTCCCTTGGGGTAACCGTTTAGCAGAAACTAGAAATGGAATCTTCGCGTTTGATAATAGCTTTGGGGACAAGAATTTCAAATAAAGATATTGCAACAGTGTGGTCTTACCATATTCTTTCTGTCCTATAAGTACATAATTATCTTCAGACTCAACAAGTTTATCTACACAGATCGTCATAGTTGCTTTTTTTTCTATATCTAACATTGAGCGCAATTTGTAATCAGGATCGGAAGATAATTTAGGCTCAACAAAGGTATCTAATAGTGACTTCCGACTTGATAGTAGCGAAAGGCTTTTCGACTGTTCCAAAGCCCTTTCTTTAAGTTTTGAGACAACATTTACATCTACTTCAATCGGCATTGATGACAAAGTAGTGACCTTGTATTCTACAACACCATCTGTGGCGTAACTTTCAGCTGGTATGAATTTTCTTCCACGATCAGAGTATTCACGGAGATGAATCGTGAAACTATTATTTTCAGATGAATAACTTACGAGTGAGTATCCATTGTAATATTCACGACTTTGATACATTGCCCCAGCCTTTACCATTACAACTTCCGAGTCATTGAATGTCTGCACAAGATTGGTTTCAGAATTATGGGTATGTCCCGTGAGCCAAACATTAAAGCTGCTTGAAATAAGCCTTTTTAAATCATCTCTCTCGAATTCTTGGAAATACTCAAATGGGTGATGAATTATCCCCATCCTAAATTTTGCATTCTTAATATCTTCAAGAGCTTTGCTAATAGTTCTTTCACCCAGAACTAGATTGCCGTAATCTTTATCGCCGCCATATGCCCTCCAAGCAGAGTTAAAGCATGCTAAGCCTATATTGGTTGATGCTAAATTAATTATATATGTAGAGTATAGGTCATTTTGGGATACCAAATTATTATTGGGGAATAAGTCACGGAATTTATTAAAATTTTCCATTCGAGAAAATGCTTCTTTATTTGCATCTAAATTATCGATAAATTGGTTTACCTCTTGTCTATTAATTAACTTTACCTTTAATCCTTCTTCGTAATAATTATTTATTTTGCTTCTTTGAATATCATGATTTCCTGGGCAAAAAAAGAAATCGTTGTTAGTTAAGTTAAACCTTTCTAGCAATTCATCGATAACGAGGCTTTTCACACTATTAAAGTCGCTTCGTCTGTCCGTATAACCCATATCGCCATCAAAGATAAAATCACCTGAAAATACTAATAAATTTGGTTTTACATTTCTGTCACTGACCAAACGGGATAAATCTTCAACTAAAGACTGAAAGACTAACTTAAGATCGTATTGATTTGATACTGAAAGATGTAGATCTGACAAATGAAGTACATTTATATCCATACTAGCCATCCTTTTTTCGTATAGAATAGGTAACAGAGTCGTTAAGAGTTATTAATGGGAGATTGGTTACTCGAATGTTTTTTACAAACTTCAACCAAAATATCCCAACAAAAGCAGGGATATCCAGCCTCAAGATAATTTATACGATGTGTTCTGGAAGGATAGGTCTATAAGAGTAAGGGGATTTTACGCGATAATAACTAATGATGAGTAAATTATACAGCAAGTTTATTCTGATTTCACAGAAAATTTCCTTTTCTTTGCAATCCAAACGGGGAGGAAAGAGAAAATCGGGATTCGTCAGTGGACTTAGTCACTTAATCCTCATTATTCATCTCCATCATCCTCCCCACATTCCCCGCCAAATCCCGCGCCTCCACCAAAACCCTGCCCACAAATTGAGGGACATATTTCCACCGTTCCGAGTCGCCTTCCTGCACAGCATCCCCTTTTTCCAAAACACTTTCATCACTGTCAAAAACAGTGACGGATACTTTTGCCACCATCACATCATCGCTGGCATGGATATACAGAACGCCGTCCACCCGCTCTACGCTGTGGATCACAGGCGAGTGGAAGTAATCCGCCAGCGCCACGTTATAAGCGGTCTTCATCGTCCCTGCCGCCAACTGGGCATAGATCGGCTCCGTCTTTGCCGCCGACTTTGCGTACGCCGCCCCCTCCTTGAACTTTGAGTGGTGTGCCTTTTGCTCCTTGCTCAGCACTCGCCTGCTGAAATCTGGCACACTGCAAAGGATCGTCCGCCCATCCCGCAAATGCCGAAACACCACCTGACCGCCAAACTTCCCGCTCAGTCCCTGCACAATTGGATTCTTATGCACCTTTGCCATCGTGTAGTCCCTTCGTCCGATATATCTGTATGCTGGCTGTATTGTATCTGTATCCTATCTGTATCCTTCCTTCATTTTACTCTCGACTTTCCCCCACTGACAATGCTTCCCACGCGGGAAAATCGAATGGAAAGACCGCTGGACGAGGCCGTGACTTTAAGACCTGACAGGCGCCGCGCTGAGCCCAGCCGAAGTGTTTCATCATGGCGCGCGTCCATCGAATTTCTCCGTGCGCCAGGGGACTCGGTCAATTATGGCTCTATGAACGTGTACCCGTAAGGGTAAACCTGTCAGGTCTCCTCGAATCCTCACCCGATCCTCTGCTTCAATTCCTTTGGGTCCAGATACATCTCCACATACCCGCAGTTGGGACAAGCGCGTGCCAGCTTGATTTCCGTCACGCGGCGCAGCATCCCCGTCTGCTTGTTCGAGACGTATCCTGCGCTATCGGACCCACTCATGCGGCCTTCGTCCATGGGCGTGTTGCATTTGGGGCAGATGTGTGTATTCATGTAATTCTCCTTTTTACCAATAAAGATGTTCGGGAAATCTACCAGGTCGAATTATATGGGAAATTCATGAAAATGGCTTCGCTGTAATCGTTTCCGCCGCCCAACGCTGACGGAAGGATGCCTGCACGTAAGCGATGGGATTTCTGGAAGCCTGTTCATCCTGCCGCTGGATTGCCCGTAAGTGCCTGTCCAGGCCGGGCAGGGGGAGCCAGATCACCTCGTCCCATAGAATGGGGTGAAAACGCCACAGCGTGAGTGCGTCTCCTCGGGCGGAAAACGTCGCCAGAGTCCACGAGAGAGGCGCCTCCACCAGATAGAAAATGATGCGGAAATAGCCGATCAAAAACGCCGCGCCAATGGATAATCCGCTTATGGGGTCGATCAGCAGACCGAGCACAATACTGTAGACCAATCCCGCGGTCACTCCCCAGGCTGCGCTGGAAGCCCGCAATCCATAGGCAAATCCCAGCATCAGGCTGAAGAAAATCCCCAAGGGGACGGTAACGGAGATACTGCTCCAGATGGCGACGGTCACGCTGAATGACAGTAAAAATGCCACACAAAACTGCACCCCAAAGCTCAGCCCCAGGGCGATCCCGATGAACAAATAAAGCGTCAGATTGAGCCAATTGACGCTCATTCCTAATTTCGACAGGAGTGCCCCCGTCCCAAAACACAACAGGATTGGCAGGACCAGAGCATAAAAGATAACCAGCCTTCGGAGAGGCTTGAGGGATCCGCCATCGAAACGCGCCAACACAATGGCGGCAGTCGTGATCGTTGGGTCGATCTGCCTGATCTGCTCTTCAAGGGAGAGCGGCTTGAAGAAGACCAGAGCCAAGAAACGCAGTAGATCTTGTGGAAAGCTCATGTCCGCTTTATACCCCAAAGTTATTGGACGGAAAACCCTATTCCTGCAAGGATTGCATGTTCTCTTTGAGCAACCGCAATACTTCCTCAGGCTTTCGCGTGGAAAAGGAAAGTTCGTGCACCAGTCCCCGCTTCTTCTTGAACGCCACCACCACGCGGGGATGCTCCAGAAAGTTGAACGAGGCGCGGTAGCGGTTGCGGATCGTAAAGAAATGGATCCCCGCCCCGCCGTATTCCAGAAACTTGGGCAGTTCATCGAGTTGGCAATCGGCGATATTGTCAAGCGGAACCGTCCACGGGAAGAGGCCGAATTTCAGTTTCAGCGTGTGCGCGGTCAGTTGGATGACGAGCGTTCGGTAATTCACCGAGTAGAACAGGAAGATACCGCAAAAGACGAACAGCGTCACGGCGAGCGCGTCCATGCCGCGGACGTCCCTCCGCCAGAGAGCCAGCAGAAGAAAGACGATCATAAGCGTGACGAAGAGCAACAGCGTCCGATTCGAGGAAAGCCTCTCGCTATACAGAAGTCCATTTTTCATGGCAAATGCCTTTCCACATCCATTTTGATTATATGCCAATCCATTCGTGCCTATTCGTGTAAATTCGTGGCAAAGAATCATTTCACTCCCCCCGAAATAGAATAAAATGGGGCTACCTTGAACGAGGAGCCTCTGATGACCAACCTTCCCATCTGGATTCGCAAGACCCTCGCCTGGAGCGTGCATCTCTTCACCGCCACAGGCGCAGTCTGGGGATTTCTCGCCCTGCGCGCCATCTTTGACCACGAGTGGAAACTCGCCATCATCTGGATGGCCGCCGCCATCTTCGTGGACGGCTTCGACGGCATCCTGGCGCGCTGGTTCGACGTGAAGACCTACGCCAGCGGCGTGGACGGCGCACTGATGGACAACATCATCGACTACTTCACCTACGTGGTCGTCCCCGCGCTCTTCCTCGTCGAAGCGGACCTCGTCCCCCCCGCGCTGGCTCTCCCCTGTGCGGTCTCCATCCTGCTCACCTCGGCCTACCAATTCTCGCAGGTGGACGCCAAGACCGACGCCACCAACGAATTCTATTTCAAAGGCTTCCCCGATTACTGGAATGTGCTGGTCGTCTACATGCTCGTGCTCGGCCTCGGTCGCTGGCTCAACTTTGCCTTCCTCGTGCTCTTCAACATCCTCATCTTCGTCCCCATCAAATACATCTATCCCACCCGCACCGTCCGCCTCAAAAAACTGACCCTCACCCTCACCTACATCTTCGGAGCGCTCGGCGCAGTCGGGCTGATCCTCTATCCCAACGAACCGAAATGGATCTGGTGGATCACCCTGCTGTACGGCGTCTACTATTTCGCTCTCAGCCTGTGGCCGAAAAAACAAGTAGCGACAGTCTGATTCGTCATTGCGAGGAGCGTAGCGACGAAGCAATCTCTCGGTTACGGTTCTGGATTGCTTACCCTGCGGGTACGATGTCGCTGCGCTCGCAATGATGGAATTGGTCACTATGCAAATCGACACTGTCACCCACGTCACGGATGAACTGCTGGACACGCTGACGCGTCTCATCCCCCAACTGAAGATCTCCTCCCCTCGCCTCACGCCCGACGCTCTGGCCGCCTTGCTGTCTTCGGACGCCGTCACCCTGCTGACAGCGCGCACGGACGCGTCCGCGGCCATCGTCGGCATGTTGACGCTCATCGTCTACCCCACCCCCACAGGCGTCCGCGCGCGGATCGAAGATGTCGTCGTGGACGAATCCGTCCGAGGGCAGGGCATCGCCGTCGAGTTGGTCCAGCATGCGCTGGAGATCGCCCGCGCCAAAGGTGCGGACGGCGTCGCGCTCACGTCCAACCCGCGGCGTGAGGCGGCCAATCGTCTGTATCAAAAGGTGGGATTCACAAAGTGGGAAACGAACGTGTATTTCTTTAAGTTCTAAATATCTGCCAGTAAGTTCTTTAAATTCCTGCGTCATTGCGAGGAGCGAAGCGACGAAGCAATCCCCCACACAGTGAGGAGATTGCTTCGGTCGGAAGAGCACCGACCTCGCAATGACGAAACATTTTTAAGAACATTTCGACCTCTACTTAAAAGAGACAGTCACTTCAGAAGACTGTCTCTTTGTGTGCTAATACTTTTCCTTCAACTCCCCCACAGGCAAAACGATAAAGCCTTCATCCTTCGCTCCCAACTGCGTTATTTCGTGGGGGCGTTTCGCAGAGACCCAGGCTGTGTAGGCGGCCATGAGCGCGTCGAGTTGTTCGGGGTGGTAGATCAACTCCATCGGCATCACGCCGAGGCGCAGGCGGTGACGGGTGATCTCCTCGAAGAAATCCATCGGGTCTTTGATGCGCAGTTCCGCGTCGTAGAGGACGATCTGGCGTTGCAGGCGGCCTTCGAGCGTGGGCTTCGGCAGGGGGACTTGTCCGAGCAGGGCGGTGAAACAGGCGTGCGGATGAGTCTCCAGCCAGAGATGCTCCGCGTTTTCTTGTGGGTGTTGCTTGAATCCCATCTTCGCCAGCCGCTTGTAGAGCGCAAAGCCCAACTGCACCCAGCCTGGGCAAGTCTCCTCACGGGAGGGGGTGGCACCCACCGAGATGCCGCGGCCGCGCAGGTCGGCCTCGGCCACCCGAAGGTCCGCGCCGCGAAGCGAACGGGGAGTCAGCGCCTGCTTTTCGAGCCGCTTCCGCACCAGTCCCGCGTTCACCTTTGACGGCGCGTTGACGGCCACCGTCGCCGCGGGGAAGTTGCCCACAAAGGTCAGCACGTCCTCCAGGTCGCCCTCGGAGAGCGCCAGCAAGCCGCGGTCCTCGTCCAACGCGGCATAAGTGAAGGGACTGCGCCCTGCGGTGGGATCGATGCCAATGAAAGCGGTGTGTGTGAAGAGCATGGTAAGATGAGTTTTGGAAAGAGTGTCAAACAAGCACTGTCTTCGTCATTGCGAGGGTATTCGCCCCGAAGCAATCCCTGACTATGCTGGTGGATTGCTTCGTCGGGTCGAGGTCTCGGTACGCAAGGAACGCTACTCGACCACCGACCCTCCTCGCAATGACGAGCATGAATTATTCAATAAGAGTGTAGCGCAAAAAGGACTTTTATGCAATCGAAACAACGGATTTGGTTCGCGGGGATTCTGCTGCTTGGCCTCGTCTGGATTTTCGCCAGCGCGGACCGAAGCGGCGCCTCGACCAGCGGTTTGATTCCCGCGCCGCAAAAGGGGTTCCTCGCGCCCGACTTCACGCTCACAACGCTCGACGGCGAAACGGTCACGCTCTCCGATTTGCGCGGACAGGCGGTCATCGTCAACGTGTGGGCGTCGTGGTGCGGCCCGTGCCGCATGGAAATGCCTGCCTTCAAAGAGGTCTACAACGAATACAAGGAACGCGGCCTCGTGATCCTGGCAGTCAACTCCACGTCACAGGACACGCGCACGGCTGTCGAGAAATTCGTCGCAGAATTCCAACTGCCCTTCCCCATCCCGCTGGATGTGGAGGGCAACGTCGCACGGCTGTATCGCGTCAGTGCGCTCCCCAGCACGTTCTTCGTCGGACGCGACGGCGTCATCACGAAGGTCGTCATCGGCGGGCCGCTGGCCGAATCCACCCTGCGCGCCGAAGTCGAATCCCTGCTCGCCGAGGAGACGCCCTGATGTTCCCCATCATCCAGATCGGCCCACTGGCCGTCCAGGCCGCGGGACTCTTCGTCATCGCCTCCGTCTACATCGGGATGGTACTGACGGAGAAACGCGCCTCCCAAAGCGGACTGAATCCCGCTTCACTCGATAACCTGATCTTGCTCTCCCTCTTCGGCTTTCTCGCTGGCGGACGGCTTTCCTTCGCCCTCACCCACTGGGACAGTTTCCGCGCCTCCCCGCTCGACATCTTTTCGCTCAACGCCTCGCTCTTCGACCTGACAGGCGGACTCGCCATCGGCTTCATCGTGGCCCTAGTCTATGGCCAACGCAAGGGACTGGCCTTCTGGCCGACGCTCGATGCGTTGACTCCATTCTTCGCCACCCTGATGGTCGGCCTTGGACTATCCCATCTTGCGAGCGGCGCCGCTTTTGGCAGAGAAACGTCTCTGCCGTGGGGCATCGAATTGCACGGCGCGATGCGGCATCCGAGCCAGGTATACGAGGTGGCTTCGGCGCTATTCATCCTAAGCCTGGTCGGGATGCAAAAACCGCTTCCCGTCGCGGGCGCGCAGTTCCTGACGTTCCTCGCTTGGACAGCGGGCGCGCGTCTCTTCCTCGAGGCCTTCCGCGGCGACAGCACCCTTGTCTTCGGCGGCCTGCGTCTGGGACAAATTCTGGCGTGGGTCGTGCTGGCGATTGCATTTCTCGCGCTAACTCGGCTACAATCAACGCAGAAATTGGCACAATAACCGCTCCCGTTATTCTGGCTACGCGCAAATGGACAAAGTATTCATCAAAGATCTGAAAGTCCGCGGCATCCTCGGCATCCACGATTGGGAGCGTGTCACGCCGCGCGACATCATCATCAACGTCAGTCTCTACACCGACACACGGCGGGCGGCGCACACGGACGATATTGCCGATTGCGTCAGTTACAGCGATGTGGCAAGAAAAATCCGCGCCCACGCGGAGAGCGCGGCGCGGATGACAGTTGAAGCGCTGGCGAACGATATTGCCGAGTTATGTCTTCTGGAACCCAAAGTGCGGAAGGTGGTAGTGAGGGTGGATAAACCCGGGGCCGTGCCAGAGGCCGAGTCCGTGGGGGTGGAAGTGGAACGAAAGCGGAAGTAAGTCGGTATACGGATTTCACGGATTTTTTAAATTCTCCGTCTAAGTAGTCAGTCGTAAATAATTAGGAATTCGTCATTGCGAGCCGCATTCGTCCCTGGCACCGCCCGCCAGGGCAGGTGTGCGGCGAAGCAATCTCTGACTTTACGGGTAGATTGCTTCGCCGGAAAGAGCATCCTCCTCGCAATGACGGGAAAAGTTTTCTAAAAACATTCGACCGACTACTTAAATCCGTACAATCCGTGTACAAAATTTAAATCTGCAGAGGTCCAGCGCCGCGTGAGATGTTCGCCAGGAACTCCTCGCGTGTGGCGAGGTTGGCGCGGAACGCTCCGTGCATGGCGGAGGTGGTCATGCGGGCATCGTGCTTTTTCACGCCGCGCATCATCATACACAAATGCATGGCCTCGACAACGACCGCCACTCCCTGCGGTTTGAGCAGGTCCCGCAGAAAGTCTGCGATCTGACGCGTCATCCGTTCCTGCACCTGCAGGCGGCGGGCGTACATATCCACCACACGGGGAATCTTCGAAAGCCCCAGCACTTTCCCAGCAGGGATGTAGGCCACGTGGACGCGTCCCATGAACGGGAGCATGTGGTGCTCGCACAGGCTGTAAAATTCGATATCGCGCACCAGCACCATCTCATCGTACTTGACATCGAATAGCGCACCGTTGATCATGGCAACGGGATCCACGGAATAACCCGCCAGCAATTCGCTGTACATGCGCGCCACCCGGCGCGGGGTGTTTTTCAGGCCATCGCGTTCGGGGTTCTCGCCCAAGGCCTTGAGCAGTTGCACCACGGACGCTTCCGCCTGCGGACCTTCAATATGGCTGGCGGCAATTTTATCTTCGGTCAGTTCGTCATCAAAATCCAACATATCCATCATTCTGTATTCCTAGCAAACTGGCCCAGACGATGTCCGGGCCAGTGGTGTGTTCGGCAGGCAGGCTAACCGATCTCTGGCTCGATCAGGCCATAACTGCCGTTGCGGCGGCGGTAGAGCACGTTGATCTTGCTGGTCTCTGCGTTGTAAAAGACGAAGAAGTTATCATGTTCCAGTTCGCGCATCTGGACGATGGCTTCCTCTTCGTTCATGGGGTAGAGGGTGAATTTCTTGCGTTTGGCAATCAGCGGGGTCAATTCACCAGTCTCATCATCCAGGATCTGCTCGGCGGCTTCGGCGGCAGAGCGTCCATCCCCGCGGCCGCGATAGTGCTTGCCCTTGTAGCGCTCCACCTGACGGTCCATTTTATCGAGGGCGGTATCGAAGGCGGCGTGCAAATCGTCGGCGCGTTGCTCGGCGCGCAGAAGCAGATTCTTGCCGCGCACGGTGATCTCGGCATTGAAACGGTCATTGGCAGAACGCGCGGACTTGAGATAGGTCAATTCGACGCGCACATCATCGATCTGCTGAAGATGGCGCTCCAACCGTTCCGTTCGATTGGTCACGTAATCGTGAATTGCATCGGTCATTTCCATGTTACGGGTCTGAACATCTACATTGTATGACATGGGACCTCCTGTGAAATGGGTGGGTTAGACTTGATGCAAACCGTGATGCGGCAACGCCCGCGCCACGGTCAATGCAAACACATCTTTTGCGCCCGCCTGGAGAAGCGCATCGGAGCATGACGATAGGGTGGATCCCGTTGTGGAGACATCGTCCATCACGAGGATGGTTTTTCCCCGAACGACAAGCATATCGGCGACAAAAGCATTTTGCATATTATCGCGGCGTTCCACCGCGGAAAGTCCAACTTGCGAGACGGTGTCACGCGTCCGTTTCAGCGCGGCAGGCTGATAGTCGAGGCCAAGAGCGAGTGATAAAGGGCGGGCGATCAAGTCAACTTGATTATACCCGCGTTCCTGCATTCGCTTCCGCCCCAACGGGACGGGGAGGACCATATCCAACGGCCAGCCCAAAGCCTCCATAAAATGCGCAATGGGGACAGCCAGCGCATCGCCCAGGCCCATGTCGCGGCGATATTTCAGCTTGTGGAGGGCCTGACGCACAGGGAAATCAAAAGCCGCCCAGGCACGCAGGGAGCGGAAGGGCGGCGGCTCGACACGACAACGGTCACAGAGGCCTTCGCTGGCAACTGGCAGGCCGCATTTCTCGCACAACCTGCCTGCGAGCACAGGGACCTTTGCCTGACAGTCATCACACCAGCGGGAGCCCGCTTTTCCGCACCCGCCACAACGGGGCGGAAACACCCAGTCGAGCCCGCTCCAAGCCAGTCGGTAAAGCGGATACGACCAGTGGGCATTCGTCACAGGCTAGGGACCTCCCAGGGCGCGGCCAAACACGTCCGTGATCTGGATCAAGGCTGGAGTTAACAGGATGATGAGAATGGACGGGAAGATCAACAAACCCATCGGAAAGATCATTTTAACGGGGGCCTTGTGAGCCTCCTCTTCCGCACGCTGGCGGCGTTTCATGCGCATCTGCTCGGACTGAATGCGGAGCACTTTGGACATGCTCACACCAAGTTGCTGGCTCTGGATCACCGCGGCCACGAAACTGGTCATCTCCGCGATGCCCAATCGATCGGACATATCGCGCAAGGCTTCGCGCTGGAGTTTCCCCAATTGGATCTCACGGATCACACGGGCAAACGCCAGCGAAAGCTGGTTTTCCCACTTTTCGCTCACCTTCGACATGGCCGAGTCGAAGCTCAAGCCGGCTTCCACGCAGATGGTCAACAGGTCGAGCGCATCAGGCATGGCCTTGCGGATTTCCTTCTGGCGGGCCTGAATCTTGCTGGTCAACCAGAGTTGCGGAAAGGCGAAGCCGATCAGGCCGAAGACGAGCAGGGCAATGAATAAACGGGAAAACGGCCAGGGGTCCGGGGCGAGGCGGGCGATCAGGAGCAGGAATCCGTCAAAGACCACCGGAACGATAAAACGGGTCGCCAGGAAGGTGGCGGCGTCGATCCTGCCGGGGTTCCCGGCCAATTCCAATTTGCGCGTGGTGTCCAGCAGTACTTTTTGAGGGGTAAAACGGGCGGAAATTTCACCGAAGCGCCGCACCAACGGAACGATGACGCGCTCGCTGAACGGCTGTGACATTTCGATCTGTTCGAGGGAAACCAGTTCGCCTCGCTCGCTGAACTCAGCCAGGCGCGCCATGAGCGGGTCGACGTTTTCATCCTGGGCCGCCATGGTGCGGTTCCCCACTACGACCAGGTAGATCGCGCCGCCAATGAGGATCACGCCAATAATGATGCCAATGACCCATTGCATATTACACCTCGATATCCGCGATCTTCATCATGATGAAGTACCCGACAATGATCAACATGGCCGCCAGACCGAGCGCTCCAATTCCGCACCACAGGCCTTTGTCGAAGAACGAACTCATATACTCCGGGTTGAGGAACCACAGAAAGCCGGTCAGCAAAATGGGAATGAGGGCCATGGCACTCCCCGAGGTGCGGACCTGCGATGTCAGCACGCGAATCTCGCCTTTAATGCGAACGCGTTCGCGGATGGTGAATGAAATGACGTCGAGGATCTCCGAGAGGTTGCCACCGACTTCGCGCTGGACGTTGATGGCGGTGATGACAAAATCCAGGTCATCGCTGGGAATGCGGCGATAGAGGTTGTCCAACGCGGTTTCCATCGGGATGCCCAGCTGCATTTCCTGAACGACGCGGCGGAACTCATCCGAGATCGGGGTGGGTAATTCCTTGCTGACGGCTTCCATGGCCTGCATGGTGGAATATCCCGCGCGCAGGCCGTTGACCATCAGGTTGAGCATATCAGAGAGCTGGTCATTGAAGCGCGTCAGGCGTTTTCCCTGCTGACTGCGGACGTAGAAGCCCGGCAGAAAGGCCCCGATCAGCCCGCCGATCAGGGCAGAAATGGCGCCACGTGCATTCAAGCCCATCCCCGATAACAGCCAGGCAATCACAGCCACGCCGACCACCGCAATGACGATCAGTGCGAAATATTCGCCAACGTGGAATTTCAAGTCTGCGCGCGCCAACTGACGGGCAATGCGATCCCCCATGGAAGATTTTTCGACTCGCCTGTTAACCCATTCGGTCAGTACGGAACGATCCGCTTTGCGGTCTTCCTCGGTCTTCTCCCCCTCCAAATACTGGCCGAGTCGTTTCTCCACCAGCGAACGTTCGCTGTTCACAGAAATGTAGATGCCCACAGCCAGAAGGCCAAGGACAAAAACACCACCAACGATAACGATCAGGGTAATTACGTCCATGGTTAGTAGCGACGCCGCTCTCCAATTCCAAAGATGGATGGTGGCAGATGGATTCCCGACGCCTCGATCTGATCCATGAATTTCGGGCGCAGACCGGTCGGGCGCAGGCGACCCACGATCTTTCCATTTTCGATGCCGCTCTGTTCAAAGACAAAGATGTCGGTCATGGTGATCACGTCCCCTTCCATACCGCTGACTTCGGTGACGTTGACCACTTTACGCGTCCCGTCCCGCATACGGTCCTGGTGGACAACGAGGTCGATCGCGGAGGAGACCTGCTCGCGGATGGCGCGCGAGGGCAGATCC
Organism: Chloroflexota bacterium; assembly: GCA_049324715.1. Lineage (GTDB taxonomy): Bacteria > Chloroflexota > Anaerolineae > Anaerolineales > Villigracilaceae > Denitrolinea. The sequence goes on from JBMOMR010000059.1 coordinate 142,135, forward strand.
ATGCCTGCCATCAGGGTCATCGTCTCGAGACGGGAGAGGGTATCGCGCGGCCCGTTGGAGTGAAGCGTGGTCATCGAACCATCGTGACCCGTGTTCATGGCCTGGAGCATGTCCAACGCGGCCTCGTCACGGATTTCGCCCACGATGATGCGGTCCGGGCGCATGCGCAACGAGTTGATAACCAGGTGACGAATGGTGATCTCGCCTCGACCTTCGATGTTGGGCGGGCGAGATTCCAACGTCACTACGTGCTCCTGACGGAGTTGAAGTTCCGCCGCGTTCTCGATGGTGACGATGCGTTCATCGTTCGGAATGAAACCCGAAAGAATGTTCAGAAGAGTCGTCTTGCCTGAGCCAGTACCGCCAGAAATGACGATGTTCAGGCGTGATTCCACGCAGGCCTTCAAGAATTGCAGGGCTTCCTGCGAAATGGACCCGAACTGGATGAGTTGGTCCACCGTGATCGGGTTCTTGGCAAATTTACGGATGGTCAACACCGGGCCGACCAGCGAAATGGGCGGGATGACAGCATTGACGCGCGAGCCGTCCTGCAGACGGGCGTCCACGTAGGGGCTGGCCTCGTCAATGCGGCGGCCCAGCGGCGCAACGATGCGGTCAATGATGCGCATCACGTGTTCGTTGTTTTCAAAAGTCACCGGCACGCGGTGGATCTTGCCTTTGCGCTCGATATAAATATTCTTCGCCCCGTTGACCATGATTTCGGTGATGCTCTCATCCTCCAACAGAGGCTGTAGCGGACCAAGTCCCAGGATTTCCGCGGCGATCTGTTCGAACAGGCGGGCGCGTTCCGGCCTCGAGAGGACGATATTCTCCTCGGACAGGATCTGCTCGAAGAGGTCCTGGATGGTGCGGCGCACTTCGTCGATCCGCGAAATATCCATCGACGGGTCGAGTTCGGCCAGCAATCGATTTTGGACGCGGGTCTTTAGGTCAAAATAGGTTCCCGCCTGTGGCGCGGTGATGGGAGCATTGGTACGTCTAGCCTGCAAGGAGGACAAACGCGAGTTATCGCCTCCACCGCCTGCTTTTCCGCTGGACGGCTCCTGCGGCTGGCTGGCCGGCGTACTGCTTTGACCTTGTTCAATTCGCTTCAAGAGAGACATCTTCCAACTCCTAAATCACCATTCAACCAAAAACAACTTATCGTTTTGCAGAACGATCATCCACTTCCAATTCCAACGACGCGAGGCGGCCGCGCACACTTTCCGCCAGACCGAAAATCCCGCGCGCCACCGGCTGGGACTTGTTGTCCACCATGAAGGGTACGCCGCGGTTGACAGCGGGAATGACCACGCGTTCATCCAGTGGGAGGACCGCCGCCACTTCCTGCTTGAGATTCTCGCCCACGCGCTCGGCTGTGATGGCGATCCGTTTGTCGAAGCGGTTCATCACAAAGGCGATGCGGTTACGGTCGATGCGAAGATTCTGCAACAGGTCCAGGAAAAGGCGGGCATTCTTGATGGCGGGAATATCCTGCGTTGTGATCAGGACGATCACGTCGCTCACGTCTATGGCGGCCACGGTGACGTCGCTAAGGTATGGCGCTGTGTCGATCACAACGTACGCGTACATCTGGCGCAAAAATTCGATGATCTTCAGGAACTGATCCGCCGAAATCTTGTCGGCCATTTCGGGTCGGGAAGGCGAGGCAAGGATGCTGATGCCTGTTGCAGCATGTTTGAGCAAAACGCCATCCACAATGTCGGGGTCAAGTTCGTCGGCCAGAGGAGCCAGATCAGCAATGGTATTTTTGCCCTGCTCGTTGAAGAACACGGCGACATCACCATACTGCAAATTGGAGTCTACGATGACCACGCGGGTGTCGTCGTTATGCAACGCCAGGGCCAGGTTGACAGCGATCGTCGTGCAACCCGTCCCGCCTTTGGGACTATACACAGAGACGACTTTTCCGCGCGTCAATCCGAACCCGGCCACCGCCATGGAAGGCATTCCTGTACTGGCGACGTTCGCGGCAGGCCGGACCGAGGCGATCTTCGCGCGCTCGACGCGCGCCATCTCCCCTGCGCGGCGGATGGCCGAGATCAATTCATCGCCCATCGGCGGTTTGGTCAGGAAGTCGCGCGCGCCGGCCAGCATGGCCCGCCGCATGTAGTTCTGGTCTCCCTGCACCGACAGGATGACCACCTGAATGTGGGGCATCTTCTGGCGGATGTTCTCGGTGGCCGTGATCCCATCCACGTCTGGCATGTTGATGTCCATCAAGACAACATCCGGGTCCATTTCGTGAGCAAACTGGATGCCCTCTTTCCCCGAGCGCGCTGCACCCACTACTTCAACGTCACTTTCAAATTGAAGCAATTTGCGGACGTTCTCGCGTGTTTCCGCAACATCGTCCACGATCAGGACCCGAATTTTTTCACCAGCCATATTAGCCTGCTACCTCACAAAGAAAATTTCTACTCAGGTGTTACCGTTACAATATCGTTGGGCAGGAACGGCAGGCTCAAGGTGTCCACCCGCGGCGTAAGGGAATACGCGAGTTTCACCGGTACGGTAATGCTATGCTGGCTGAGCAGGAATTGTAATGTGGCGGATTCCGTCACCTGTCGGGCTGTGTCGCCGCTGTTGCGGAGAGTCAGATACAAGGGGGTGTTGGTATAAACCAGATAGGTCAACACTACCGCTTCCTGCGGAGAAACCACCAGTGTAACAATGTCCGGAGTTTGGCCGCTGCTGGTCTGCTGCGCTCCCGGCTGCGGAGTGGGAGCGGCTTGATTGGCCGCCACCTGTTCGGCCGTTAGCGGGAAGTTGCCCAGTTTCAAGACCGACACATCCTGAATGATCATCTGACAAACGGGACGCGGCCGCTGGGGCTCGGACGGGACGATGTAAATGCCCTGTTGGAACGCAGATTCCACCTCGGTCCGCCCCTGATAAGGAAAGACCTGAGGCGCCACAGCGCTGTTGTTGATTCCAACCGTGATACCCGGCATCTTGGAGGGTTCAATATTGGCCGGGCCGGTCAGTGCGCTCACATAATTGGGTGTCACCGATTGATAGGACGGATCCACATCCACGACGAGCATGCAAGCGATAACGTTCACATGCGCTCCATCCGCAATGCCATATCCGACCGCGGAAAGTCTCGAGATGGGAATCGTGATGGCGTTCTTTCCAGCCGCAATAATGTTGGCCCATGCCGGTCCACCGGCATCCAGGCCAACATCCGGCGGGACAACATCGCCGCTGGTAATGATACTGCCCTGCTCGATGTCTTGTTTGGCCTTTTGACCCAGTAAACTGCTCTTCTCATCGATCTTGAACATTACATCTGCCACAGATGTCTCAGGCAGGGTGTAAGTACCCAGGAGTTCCTCTGTAACGATTGTTCCTTGTGCGATTTTCTGCTGGGCATAGAAGACCTGATACACCGTCGCCGTTGGAGCGGCTGGGCGTAATATGTTTGACAAGCGAGGCAATGCCACCACCGCCACAAGGACGATGATCAGGATAATAGCGACGAGAATTATGACTGTTCCGCGACGCATAGGTTCTCCTCTCTGGTTTGAGACCGCTTAGGGACGGCGGGTCTTTTATATCATATTCATTATACAGGAAAAATTGCAAAAACCTATCTAATACAAAAGTGGGACCCTATCTTTCGACAGAGTCCCACCAACTCACAAAGTGCAGCCAGGCTTAGAAGCTGGAGAGGCTATCATTGATGGTTGAGAAGACGTTGCCAATGATGGGTCCGAGAAGCATCAGAACCGCAATGACAACAATAGCAACCAACACAAGGATCAACGCGTACTCGACCAGACCTTGGCCTTTTTCCTTCGGGGCGAACAACATGGGATTTCACCTCCTTCCTTTCTGGGGATTCTCTGGAACATCCAGAGCAAAGCACATTTTACACAATTGTGACAAGTTATATCGGCATTAGTACAAAAGTAGGACTCCGAAGGGAGTCCTACTTTTTGAGATTGCGGAAACTAGAAGCTGGAGAGGCTGTCGTTGATGGTCGAGAAGACGTTGCCGATGATCGGGCCAAGCAGCATCAGGACGGCGATAACAACGATAGCAACCAGAACGAGAATCAGCGCGTACTCAACCAGACCTTGTCCTTTTTCCTTGGGGGCGAATAACATTGGAGTTTCTCCTTTCTTTAGAATTTTTGAGGTTCGTTCCTCAAATCTGCGCAAATTATATTCCCTTTGACGCAAAAGGCAAGTCATCACAAGCAGATTCCGCTAACAATAATGTTAGTCTAACAATTCTGCAATCCAGGATTTTACGCTCCAAATCACAGTCTGTTGCTGTCCTTATTACGCGACATTTCTCGCCGGGACAGAAAAGACGACACGCGTTCCCTTCCCAACCGCACTATCAATTTCAAATGTTCCGCCGAGCATTTCAGCCCGTTCCTTGATCAACTTCAAGCCCAGACTGCCGCTTTGCTCCAGGATTTCCGAATCGACGCCTTTGCCGTTATCATCCACGGTCACCCTCACCAACTGGTCACCCATGTCCAGCAGAACCTTGGCCGTTGTCGCCTGGCTGTGACGTGACGCATTACCGATCAATTCCTGGATGGCGCGGAAGATCATCACCTCGATATAAGGCTCCAGCCGCCTCTCCGTCCCGGTGACCGTGACGACCACGTCTAAACTGGTCTGTTCGCGGAACGCGTCCGCATATTTCCGTATGGTGGGTGCTAACCCAAGATCGTCCAGCATCATGGGACGAAGTTCAAAAATGAAATTGCGCACTTTCTGGAAGGTGCCCATGGCCGCGACCTTGAGGTTGCTCAATTCTTCACGAGCCTGCGCTGGGTCCACTTCCAGCAGACGCATGGCAATTTCCGTCTGCAGAATGAAATTGGAGAGTGCCTGGGCGGGACCGTCGTGCATCTGGCGGGACAATCTCTGCCGCTCGGATTCCTGCGCATTGACCAACATTTCTACGCTGGCCATTTTCCCCTTGCTGGTCGCCACGGCGGCATTCGTCGCGCCACTCACCTGCGAGTTTAAACGCTCCAATAGCGCCTTCAATTTTTCGAGATGCTGTTTATCGTTCTGGAGTTTTTCCAATTGGCCGCGCATCACCAGCAGACGCTGTTGCGCATCCAGCGCAGAATCGTAGACCATGCGCAACTCTTCAGGCGGCAACTTATTGACCTGTCCCTGCGCCTGTTGCAAATGTGCCGTAATCGCCGCGTTGCGTTGGGAGATCTTGGTCAACTCGCCCTGGCTTTGCTCGATCATCAACGTCACTTCGCGCAAAGCACGCTGTGTATCCTCCAGTTCGGACTGGAAATCCATTCCTGCCCCACCGGCAGAGGGCGCGGCGTCATGTTCGTTCATCATATCAATCACTCCTGCCTTGTCGAATCTTTCAAAGTGACCCATCCGCGCTTGAGAGCATAGATGACCGCCTGCGTGCGATCATCCACACCGAATTTTCGCAGAATCGATGTGACGTGGTTCTTGACCGTCTGGTGGCTGATCTCAAGCAAATTGGCAATTTCCTTGTTGCTCATGCCTCGCACTACACACGTCAAAACTTCCATTTCGCGGTCGGAAAGCGGATGGAACGGATTGCCAGGCTCACTGTACGAGCGGCGCGCCCCCTCCGTCTGGCTGATCAGCCAATCGTCCAGTTCGCGGCGGGAGAACACGCGAGAGCCGAACACGTACCTCCCGTCCGCCACGTTGCGGATCGCCTTCATCAGGTTGAGCGGCTCGATATCCTTTGCCAGGTATCCTGCCGCGCCCGCCAGAGCGGCATGCACCGCTTGTTCCATTTCATCATATCCCGTCAGAAGCAAAACGCGAGTGGGAAGTTTATCCTGCACGATCAGATGTGCAATTTGCTGGCCGTTCATGCCAGGAAGGTTGATATCCATCAAGGCGATCTGCGGCTTCAGGGCGCGGACCATCTCCAGCCCCTCCTCCCCACTGGCGGCCTGCCCCAAAATCGTCATGTCCGCTTCAAGCGACAGAGAATCTACAACTCCCTGACGAAACAGGGGATGGTCGTCCACAATGAGAAGGGTTATTTTTTTCATCGGAAACCCGCTTCACTTTTCATTCTGATGAATTTTAACACAGAATTGAACAGACACTTTCAGCGAGCACGCCAGCGGTACACAGAAAGGTTCTCCCCACCCAGCATCGGAGCGACCGTGCCCTGGGTGGAGTACACCTCCTGCGATTGCAACGCCAAATTGGGATACAAATTCGGGAAAGCGACAAAATAATCCACGGACTGCGCATCGAGATACTCCGCGAGCCGCGTCTCGTCGCGCAAGAACGGGATCACATCGGGCGAGACCAGGCCAGCCAGATCGATCAGTTGATGATGGTCGAAATATCCCAGCGCACCAATGTCGTGCGCGGCGATCAACGCATTGGGCGGGAGATTTGCATCCACCCATTTCGCCGTCTCGACCATTTCCGTTTCGATGTAAGCGACGTCCAACGCGTAGGAGCGCACACCCAGTCCGACAAATCCGACGGTGACCAGCATGACAACCGCGGCCCAGGCCACTCGCATCAACCCGACCGTTGGGCGGGACGCGGCTTTCTGGAAGATTCTCGCCAGCCCAAGCAGGCCCCACAAAAAGAAAATTGGCATGGCGGGCATGAGATATCGTCCATGCTGATAGGGCGGCAGGCGGAGCGCGTAAATGGACACAAATCCTGCCAGCCAGATCATGCCTGCCAGCGTGCCCCAATCGCGCTCGCGGATGGATTTCACCAGCCAGATGATCGCACCTGGAAACAGCACCAATGCGGGTCCCGTCAGGAATTGCAAAAAGGTCGTCCCAAGTTTTTCCAGCAGTGGCCTGGATTGCCAGGCGGCATACTCCGCCTGTTTCGCGTAAAACGTGTTCGGGAACGGATTGCCCGATAACATCAAATTGAATAAGAGATACATCCCGAACAGGAAACCGAATCCGATGAAGAAACGCGTCAGGGAGGAGGCGGGTTTGGGATGCAGAGCAAGGGTCAACACGGCGGGACCGAGCAGGGTCAAACCGTCGGGGCGCACCCAGACCGTCAGTGCGGCGAGCAGGCCCAAGGTCAAGGGACGAGGCGTTGGCTCGGCGAGGAGAATCAAAAATATCGTCACGAGCGAGGCGTGGAGGAGAGTCTCCATCCCCGATCCCGCAGACCAGACGAGATGCCATTCGAAGGCGAAGAAGAGTCCGATGAGAGGCAGGTGCGGACGGTAGGAGGTCAGCAGGCGGCGCGCAGAGATTTCCGCGAAGGCCGCGAGGGCAAAGAGAAAAAATCCACCGAGGAAGTACGTCCAAATGTAGGGCGCGAGGCGGAGGAGGAAACCGATGGCAAGGAGCACAGACCAAAGCGGCGCAGTGGACCCCGCCGATGGCACGCCTGGAAGAAACGCCCACTCGCCGTGCAGGGCGAGGTTGCGGGCGTAGGTGAGGTGGATCCACGAATCGTCGAGGGGGAAGCCGATGCGCAGGGTGAGCGCGCTGGCCGCGAGGTAGATGCAGATGCTGAGGAGGGACGCGGCCGCGAGGATGAGGAGGTCGCGGCGTCGGATGTCAGCGGACGATTTCGTAGAGGCGGTTGCCATCGGATTCTCCGAGGTAGATGAAATTGGGGAATTGATCGGGATGATCGTAAATGGCGCGCAACGCTTCCGATGTGCCTGCTGGCTCGAGGATGAGATAGCGAGCGTGGTATCGCTCGGCGACTGCCTGCAGGGCTGGGATGCCGCCCGCGGGAAGCGCGATGGCTGGACGTCCCGTGACGATGTTGTAGCCAGGCGGGTTGCGGACGATGACGATGGCGTCGCTGGGCGCGCCCTGTTGGAGGAGGAGGGATTCCACGGCGGCGTAGTGACCGTCCTCGCGCTCCCAGTTGGGGAGGACGCGCAGGGCGAAGATGGCAACCGTCATCAGGACGGTGATACCAACCAATGAGGCGCGGAAAATGGTGAAGGCGCGATCGTCGAAGAGGTTTTTTCGGCGGGCGAAGGTGACGACTGCATCGAGGCCGACGGGCGCGAGAACCCACCAAATGGGTTGCAAGGCGGCGCCCGCGTGAAAGAACGCGCCACGCTGGCCTGCGAATGGAAAGACAACCGTCATCGCGACGAGGAGGAGAATCCACGCGAGCGCGGCAAAGCGGACGCGGATGTCGCGGCGGAGAATCCACAGGCCGATGAGGATGAACGGGAAGAGGAAAATCCCTCCCTGCGCGGCGAAGGCGTTGAGCAGATTCATTTTCAGCGCGTCGATGCGGGCTAGCAGAGTGGCGTCCCAGCCAGAGGCGAGCCAGCGTTCCATCGTCAATTGCGAGGCGGGATAGAGGAATGTGTCGTTGTAGTGTGTCAGCCAGAGGGCGCGCGATCCGCCGGGGGCCATGAGCGAGCCGAACAGGTTCAGGTTGCGGAGGTACCAAGGCGAGATGAGAAGGAGATAACCGACCAGAACACTGAAGGCAGAAGGCAGAAAGCGGAGGGCAGTACGCAGAAGGCGAGAGGCGGGTGTCGAAGCGTCACTGTCTACCTGTGTACCTGTATACCTGGGTACCTGGGTACTCGCGTGCCACACCGCGACGAGGAGGGAAAGTCCCAGCCAGAGGAGGCCGTCGGAGCGGGCGAGGGAGGCGAGAGCGGAGATGGAGCCGAGGAGGAAAAAGGTAATTAGTAATTGGTAATTGGAGTGCAGACTTCCAGTCTGCGTGGCGGCGGACTGAAGTCCGCGATCCGAGGAGAGTAGAGAGGAAAGGAGAAAGAAGAAAGAGATGCCGAGGAGCATGTAGATGGCGTAGTTGTCCGTCACGGGGAGGAAGGGCGCGTAGTAGACGGAGAAACAGGCCAGAAGTCCAGAGAGAAGCGATGCCGCGCGGTTGGAGGTCAGGCGGAAGGCGAGGAGGGACGTCAACGGCGGGACGAGCGCGGCGAGGAGGATGAATCCGATGCGCGCGGCGGCGAAGGTGGTCTGCCCCGTCAACCACATCCCCGCGGCAGCGAGGAGAGAGGCGAGAGGCATCCAGTAGGCGTGCGAGGACGTCGGGAGTCCCTGCGGGTCGGCGAGATAATTCCAGAGGTAGGGTTCGCTGAAACCGTTGCCGTTCGCGAGTTGGATGCCGCCGCCGAAGTAGTAGTCCGCATCCATGTAACCGGGCAGGGACTGGAATTGCGCGATGAACAACGGGACGGCGAGGCCGAGCAGGAAGAGGATGACAAGGTCGCGGCGCTTCATTTCTGGACCTCACGCTTGACTCCGTCCAACCAGGTGCGCGGCGGGCGAACGACGTACCAACGAATCCAATACAGACCGAGGAGCGTCAGCACGGGAGGCAGGAGGAACGTCAAACCGTCCGCGAGGAACGCGGGGATGGACGAATAGCGAATGCCAAGCGGAAAGATAAAAAACAAGATCACGATGATGGTGAGAATGAGGTAGGGACGTTTTTCCCAACGTTCCCAGGCGAACGGCAAAATGAAAGCGAACGAAAACACGAGCGGCGCAAGATTGGCGAAGGTGTTGGAAAACTCAAGCAGGGGCGTGACGGCAATGGCCAACGCGAAGACCCAGACCACGCGGCGGAAGTCCTTGCCGCGCAGGGCGGCAAACCATTCCACGACGAGGACGAGGAGCAACAGCGAAACAATGAGCAGGGACAGGTTCGCGCCAAAATTCGGGAGCCATTCTTCAAGGAAGCGCGCGGGGGTGAGGATATCGTCCGCGCGCCAGTTGGCCGCGACCGCGCGCGCGTACGGCCAGAACCAGTTGGGGTAGATGAGGAAGGCGATCACACCCAGCACGAACCAGGTCATGCCAATGCCAGAGAAGACGCGCCAGCGGCGGGCCGTGAGCACCGCGAGGATGAGGAAAACCCAAAGCAGGAGAGTCATTTCCCATCTCATGGCGGAAATGGCGAGGAGGAAGCCCGCCAGTTCATCGCGGAAGTCGCGCATGGCAAAGAGCGCGCCGACGAGGGCAAGCACGAGCAAAATGGAGAAGGAACCGTCGAAGAGCGCGGAGGCGGCGAAAGACCACGTTAACGCGAAGGCGAGGAGAAGGACAGTGAACCAGCGCGGCGGCCGCCAGTCCGCGAGGCGAAGCGAGAAGAAGACGAGGAAGACCAGTCCCACCTCAGAGAGGGTCATCCAGACGGCGCGAATCCAAATCTCCCAGGATGCGTCTGGAACGGGGAGAGCGGGCAACAGCATTTGCAAAAATTGATACAGGTAAATCGGGAAGAGGAAAAGCAGAAACAGAGGAAAGGGGACGTCCAGTGCGTACGGATATTCCCCTGTGCGGATGACGCGGTCGTACACCGCGCGTTGCGTCTCTTGCGCGATCGTCTGGCTGTACGGGTCGGTGTTGTCGAACAGGAAGGCGCGGGCGCCGTTCCAGGCGGGGAGCAGGTCCGCGCCTGTGCCAAATTGGCCTGCCAGCCACCAGTTCAGCGTGACCAGCCCCGCCGCGAGAACGAGTCCCAGCAGGATCAGAGCAAGCAGGATTTGGAAATCTTTGAATGAAAAACTGTTTTTATGCAGCATAAAAATTCATCTAACTATAACATTAGTTCTATTCTGTCGCCAAATTACTTTTCATGCTTGTATTTCCAAACGAAAGCGCGATAATGATTTTAGTCCACTCGCGGGAGGGCGGGTGAGACGATAACTCCCGGGAGGAAGCCAGATGGAAACGACCAAAACATGCCCCAAATGCGCCGAAACGATCCAACTCGAGGCGAAAGTTTGCCGTTTCTGCGGCGCACGGTTCGAGATCAAGACGATGGGATATTGCCCCAACTGTCATGAAATGCGCGAGGCGGGCGAAGATGGACGGTGCGCCGTGTGCAAATCCGAATTGCTGGACCCGCACATCGAAAGCGCGCTGATTCCGACCGCCGCGGCGCCAACCGCACCGAGTCCCCCTCCGCCGCCGCGCAAGAAAAGTCGGGCGTGGGTGTGGATCCTCGGGATTCTCCTCGTCCTGGCGGGCGTTTGCGTCATTGGGGGAATCATTATGACCGCCGATTTGACCACGGCTGGACCGACGCCGCCGCGTCCGACGCCGATCATCGCGTCCACGCGCCAGCCGCCCACCCCGATCCCGACACGCACGTCCACGCCCGCGCCGGTGACGGTCACATTTGATACGCTAGGCACCTATCCCACAGGTCGGCTGGTCATCCTTTCGGGCATCCTGGAGATGTTCAAAAGCACCTACTGCGGTGTGGAGTGCGGGCTTGCCCTATCTGAATTTACCAATTCACCGAATTCGATCACGATCTTTGTGAGGGTCGCGAAAGAAGGCGTGGAACCTTCGCCAAATCAAATGAAGGCGTTGCCCAATCCGTTCAGCAAATGGGACATCATCGTCTGCCTCAACGACGGGACGCTGGCGTACATTGACAACCGCATCACCGTGACGGGGCGCGTCTGCCAAACAACGGACGGCGATCCCTGCATCTCAGACATCATCAAGATCGAAAAGGAAAAATAATGAGCACAACAAAGAAATGCCCAATGTGTGCAGAGGAACTCGAAACCGATGTTCTTGTTTGTCGCTACTGCGGAGCAAAATTTGACGTAAAAAGGAAGGGCTATTGCCAAAACTGTCGGACGATTCGTGAGGTGAACGAAACTGATCAATGCAAGGTATGCGGCAACGCGGTTATAGATATACGCGCGGAGAATAATTTGATCGAAGAGGCGGCGCAAAAACCAGCATTTGCATCCGAACCTGCCGCCCAACCCGAAATCAGAAAAACAGGCACAAAAAAGACCGCCGCCATTATCGGCACGATTGTGATGAGCCTGCTATGTGGGTTCCCTGGGGTTTTTAGCGTGATTTTGGGTGGCTTCAGTCTATACGGTGTACTATCGCCAGATGTCCCGCCAGAAATATTGACGGAAACGCTGGAGCAAAATCAAATTTCAAGACAGGAGTTGTTCAACTACTCCCTGGTCTTCGTCCTCGTTGGAATCCTTCTGACTTTGGTCCCTGTCGTATTTGGCGTCTTGGCCTTACGCGACAAGAGGACTGGTGCTCAATCACCGAAGAAAAGTCTGGGCGGCGTTCTTGCACAAATCGTTGCCGCTTGCCTCATTCTTATTGGAGCGGGCTTTATACTGGTTAAAGTTGCAATGCCGAATTTAAACAGGATTTCGATTCTCCCAGCCGTCACAAGTACCCCTGTTGAACTGAATATCCCAGCATTGAATGCTCGATCGCCTGCAGGCCAATCCTACGAAAACGCTCAACAAATTGCGGACTTGATCGTAGACAACGGCATCAACTGTACCTATAAGTCGGCCAATATTGAGGATGTTCCAATTTATGACATCGGCGAATGTTGGTTTATAGAGGATGATCGCGGGGAACTGGGAAACAATGCGACCATCTGGATCGAGCGTATCGAAGAATACGCTCTCGGCCGCGCCGCCAATGACGGGATAACGCTCTCCCCGACGGACATCACCCAATTGATCCAGAAAACTCGAACGGGACATTGGGATGCCTACAGAGACACCATCAAGACAACTTCGGAGCCTGATTGGCAAAAGATCCTGGTTGGCCCAAAATGGCAGATCACGGGCAAGGTGACTGTCCTAGCCAAAATCCAGGCGATCATCGGAGGAGACATCCTGGATTTCTTGAGCGATAAAGACAGAAACCTTTACATCAATCGATAATGATACGAGGGCGTGTTTAAAGACAAAAGCCCCGCGACCAAGTAATCGCGGGGCCTTCAAAATCGAATCAACTTAAGGCGCAAGAACCTTCAACCGCCCAGGCTGGATGGAATATTCCAGATCCTGAATCCATTCGGGGAAGAGTTCGCCATCGGTGTGCGCGGGCGAGGGATGGTCGAGATGGATCGAGATTTTGGTGGAGTGGACCTCGCGCATCCCGTCCATGTAGACGTAACTTTTTTCGCCTTCGTTGAAGGCACGCGGCAACGCGCCAAACAGTCCAAGACGCGTGGCGCGGTAGCCAAAGGCAAGAGTCAACTTCCCGTCCGTGGGATCGGCGTGCGGCGTCATGAAGAATCCGCCTGTGCGGCGTCCATTCCCCACCGAGACGAGCGAGAGCGGGCCTTTGTATTCGCCATCGTCCCATTTCACTTCGCCCTGCCATTCGGGTTTGTCCATGATGGCCCAGACCGCCGCCACCAAATAACGTGCGATGCCTTTGATCCAGTGGATGCGTTCGTGCTTGGTGGTCACGTACGGCTCCAAACCGCAGGCGGAATTGTTATCGAAATAACGGTCGTTGCATTTGCACAGGTCAATGGCGCGAGTTTTCCCCGCCGCAATGACGCGCGCCGCGTCGTCCAGATCGGTGGACATGCCGTTGTTGAAACTGAAATCGTTGGCCGACCCGAGCGGCATGACCCCCAGCGGAACGAGCGGCGCATCCGCCGAACCAGCCGCGCGCGCCAACCCATTGACGGCGTCGCCGATCGTCCCGTCGCCACCCGCCGCAATGATGGGAGAGAATCCCTCCCGCACGGCCTGCTCCACGAGTTCGGTCACCTCCCCTTTGCGCTCGGAGCGGACCATTTCAAAATCCACGCCTGCGGCTTTGAGCGCGGCTTCGGCCAACGGCCAGCGCGCCTGCGAATTCCAGCGATTCGAATACGGATTGAGCACTACTTTTGCGGTCATCGGCCCTCCAGAAGATGGGTTTCATCCATTTTACTCGAAGTCCACTCTTTGAACTGCGAGAGAATCACGGCGGCAAAGATCAGCACACATCCCAAAACTTGGATCGGCGCGAGCGTCTCATCGAGCAGCAGCCAACCTGCCAGCACCGCGAAAACCGACTCGAGACTGAGAATCAGCGCGGCGTCCGCGGGAGGTGTGTGTCGCTGCGCCCAGATCTGGAGCGTGTAACACAGTCCCAGCGAGAAGAGCGCGGTGTAGGCGATGGCCGCGGCGAGCGTCCAATCGAGCGGCAGGGATTTTTCCACGAAGAGGCCGACGAGCAGATTGAGAAGTCCGCAGACGATGAGTTGTCCCACCGAGAATGACTTGGACTCAAACTGCGACGCGAACTTGCCAAGGATGACAACGTGGAACGCCCAAAACAGCGCACTGACCAACTCCAGCGCATCGCCCGCGCGGACCTCGAAGCGGCCGCCCGTCGAAAGCAGGTACGCGCCGCCGACAGCCAGCGCCACCGCCGCGAGCGCCAGCCAGTGGAGACGTTCGCGCCACCCGATGAACAACACGATGGGAACCAGCACCACATACAGCCCCGTGATAAACCCCGCGTTGCCCGCGGTGGTGTACACAACGCCCACCTGCTGTAAGGCACTGCCGATGAAAAGAATGAATCCCGCGAAGAACATCCATTTGAATTGCGCGCGGGGTATGTTGGTCAAATTGCCAATTTGACCTACGAACGGCAATACCACCAACGCCGCCAACAAATAACGTGCCCCATTGAACAAGTACACGCTATTCATCTGCCCCGCGACGCGCTGCGCCACGAAGGCAGATCCCCAAATGATGGAGACGAGGAGGAGGGTAAGGTCGGCTTTGAGTCTCATTGCGTTTCAAGTTCCATGTGTCAGGTGCCAGGGTCGAAGTGTTACAATCGGTAAAATCTTGCCAATCTCCAATCTCTATTTACCAATTACCATTTACCAATGTACAGTCTAACCGAAATTACCGAAAACCCCGAGGAGTTCCGCGAGACCGTTTTGCACTCGCGTCCGTTCCGTCCATTGTACGCGAAAATAAAGGTAATCTACGGTTGCAATCTCAAGTGCGAGATGTGCAACCACTGGCGCGAGTCGCGCGGACTGGCGATGAAGACCGAGAAGTTCAAAGAGATCATCAGCGATCTGGCTGAACTCGGATGCCGCAAAGTCCACTTCACGGGCGGAGAGCCGATGCTGCGCGGCGACATCCCTGAACTGGTGGCGCACGCCCACGGACTCGGCATCCGCGTCTGCATGACCAGCAATGGGACGTTGATCGACAAGGTCAAAGCAAAAGCGTTGGTCGAGGCGGGATTGCGCGGCATCAACATTTCCATCGACTCCCCCATCCGAAAAATCCACGAAAAGATCCGCGGCATCGAAGGCTCGTGGAAGTTGACCACTCGCGCGGTGGAATATTTCCGCAAGTACGCGCGCAAAGGGAAAATCGGAATCCGCATCAACACCGTCGTCAGCCGCGAGAATTTCGACACGCTCGAATCCCTTCCAGACGTAGCACACAAACTCGGCGCGGACGGGATCAACCTGATCCCCGTGGACGATCATTGCGGCGAGCACCTGTCCCTGCGAAAGAAGGACATCGCCTTCTTCAACGAGTCCATCGCGCCGAAGATCGCGGCGCGGGCGTTGGAGTTAGGTCTGATCGTTTCGGAGGAGGACGCGTTCCCGTTCGGACAGGACGCGGCTGAAGTCCGTTTGGCGCGGGCGGGACGGTACGCGCTCGGCTACTACAAGTCGCATCCCTGCTATGCGCCGTGGACGCACACGCTCATCGATCACCGCGGCCTGGTCTACGTCTGCTGTATGACGCGCGACCAAATCCCGCCACTGGGCGATCTAAAAACGTCCACGTTCAAGGAAGTGTGGGAAGGCCGCGCCTATCAGCGCATCCGCCTGCAAATGCATCCGCCCGCCCTGCCGATGTGCCAGCGCTGTGACGATTTTATTGACGAGAATAAAAAGATTTGGGACGCGGTCGGGCCGTATTAAAATCTCACCGCGAAGAAAGGAAGAACGCGAAGGGAAATTAACTTCGCGAAGTTTTGAAATCTTCGCGCCCTTCGCATCTTCGCGGTGAAAAAGTCAACTCAAATCTGAAAACATATCGCCCGCGGTGTCGTCGCTGTCGAACGTGGAGGCGCGATTGAACGTGTCAATATCGGCCTGCGAAAACGTCGCGGCGGCAAGCGGAAGCGCGACTGGCACGTCGAGTCCCTGCTGGTCGGCGAGACAGATTTTGCCTTTGGGAGAATCCACCAAATGCTCCTCGCAAAATCCACGCCCGCACTGACTGCACTTTCCCAACGCGGGATGCTCACAACGATGCGGCACGAGATAACCAATAATCATTTCACATTTTTCTGCCATGAGTCCTGTCCTCTGTCATTGCGAGGGCGTAGCCCGAAGCAATCCCCTCCGTGTACGAGGAGATTGTTTCGTCGCAAAAAACGCTCCTCGCAATGACGTAAAATAAAGATTATGAAAATCGCCTTACTTTCCGAAAAGTATACACCCGACATCGGCGGACTGGCAATCTCAACCGAGCGACTCGCGCGCCTGCTGACCTCCGCGGGACACGAGGTCCGCGTCTTCGCGCCGACGGTGAGCGCGCCGCCGTCCGAAGCGCGGACTCTCCTCTCGAACGGGATCCACCTAACGCGCTTCGGCGCGCACAAACGCGTGGACGACACCCTCGTGGACTGGTTCGAGCTGATCGTCGCGGAGCATCGCCGCGAACCGTTCGACATCCTGCACGCCTACTTCCTCCCTCAGGCGGGATTCGTCGCCGCGTACGCAGGGAAATATCTGGGTGTGCCGAGCGTCGTCTCCATCCGCGGCAATGACATCGAACGCGCCGCCTTCGACCCATCCAAATTCTCGCACGTGATGTACGCGCTCCAAAACGCGTCCGCAGTGACGACGAACGCGAGCGAGTTGGCAAGGAAGGCCAAGGCATTTATTGACCGCGAAATCTTTTTGATCCCAAATGGGATCGATACCGAGCGTTTCAAACCGATGGAGACGAATGAGGGGCTGGCAGAAAACCTTTTCACCACGAAGTACACAAAGGAACACAAAGAAAAAGTTGCGGTGATTGGGTTTGTTGGAGAGTTGCGAGAGAAAAAAGGGATGCGCGCTCTCCTCTCTGGCTACGCGCAAATAGCAAAATCCCGTTCCGCTTCTCTGCTGATCGTCGGCGAAATCCGCGAGGGAGAAGACAAAAATGCCTTCGAGGAGTTTAGAACCCAGGTTTCTGGGAGAAACCTGGGTTCTGTGGTGGTTACTGGCGCCGTCCCCCACTCCGACCTCCCCGCCTACTACTCGCTGATGGATGTCTTCGTCCACCCGTCCCTGCGCGATGGGATGCCGAACGCGGTGTTGGAGGCGATGGCCTGCGGCGTCCCTGTGGTGGCGACTCCCGTCGGCGGGGTTTTGGATGTTCTCGTAGACGGAAACAATGGGAGCGCAGTAAACGTCAATGATGCAGAGATGCTGGCCGTGAAAATCACAGAATTATTGGATGATCCCGAAAAGAGATCGCGTCTCGGAAAACATGCAAGAGAAACGATCATGGAAAAGTTCACGCCAGAAAAGGAATTGGAAGCGAACTTGCTCGTGTATCAGAAGATTTTGGAGGAGGAGCAGAGATGAAGAAAAGATACATCCCATTTCTATTGGCCATTGTCTTGAGCGCATGTTCTACAATTACATCATCCCCAACAAGGACGCCAATACCTGTTCCATCTCCTACACCTACTTCAATATTCAGAACGCCTACTCCATTTCCAACAATTACTTCATTTGAAGCTCTCAAAATATTTCCCTCAGATAAGTTTTTATTCGCTGTCGTTGGTAGTGGAGATGCATGCAGTGAAGAATGCCATTGTCCAGTGTCAGAGCCAATTGTAGATCCCTATCGCTTTGTAAATGGAAAGCTCTACCTTTGGTATGGTTTTCTTCAATTTGAAGGAGTTTGGACAGATGCCAGAAAAACAAATGATGCCGTCGGCTTCTATGGCTATCGAACAATGAATGACGCACATTTTGATTTCATCACTTCTTTTCCTTACAAATCCCTTGATTCCGTTTTTGTAATAAACGATGTAGATCATCTAGGAAATATTTCTGTAAAAACAATATATGGTAACGTACTTCTAAAGCCTGGTGAGTTTGTTGACATCGAATGGATTGAAACAAATGATATCCCATCTTGCGAAATATCCCACCTTGTCGGAATTGACAACTATGGATTTATCAAAGATGACCAAGTTATCATACTCAGAGACGGAGAATGGTATCCATAAAACATAAAGTGGTTGGACATTTCCGTCCAACCACTTTTCATTCTACATCACACGCAAGACTAGACTTATCAATCACCAGCGGATTTTAAGCGATTTCGACGTGCATTATCCGTTTATCCGCTTCGCGAAGCAATCCGCTGACCACTACATCACACTTTCCATCGCCGCGCCGAGGCGTTTGACGATCTCGTCCACTTCGTCTTCGTTGATCATCAGCGGGGGGGAGAAGGCCAGTGTGTTGCCGAGCGGACGCGAGCGCAGGCCGCGTTCCTGGGCGGCTTTGAAGATTCGCATCGTCATGGCGGGGTCGGCGGTTTTCGCGGATTTATCGGAGACGATCTCCACGCCGCAGACGAGGCCGAGTCCACGCACATCGCCGACGAAGGGAAACTCTGTCAGGGATTTCAGTCCGTCGAGCAGACGTTTGCCGAGTTCACGCGAGCGCAGGGGATAATTCTCGCGCTCCATGATCTCCAGGTTTTTCAATCCCACCGCGCAGGCCATGGCGTGACCTGAGTAGGTGTAGCCGTGCATGTACGCTTCAGACTCAGGCGCGGAGTCCATCGTCGCGCGGATCTCGTCCGAGATTTGGATGCCGCCGAGTTGGGCGTATCCGCTCGTGATGGCTTTGGCGAAGGATAGGATATCGGGTTTGACGCCCCAGTGTTTCAGCGCGAACCATTCCCCCGTTCGACCGAAGCCCGTGATGACCTCGTCCGCGATAAATAGGATACCGTGTTTGTCACAGATGGCGCGGACGAGCGGGAAGTAGTCCGCGGGCGGGACGATGACTCCGCCGACGCCCATGATCGGTTCGGCGATGAACGCCGCGACGGTGTCCGCGCCTTCGTGGATGATCGCCTCTTCGAGCGCGCGGGACGCGGCCTGCCCGACCGATTCGCCTGGGTTGAGCGACCCCTCAAAACGGTAGGGGTTTGGCGCGGGGATGTGGACGAATCCGTCCACTTTGGGGCCGAACATCGTCTGATATTTTTCCAGTCCCGTTGCGAAGGTCGCGGCGAGAGTCACGCCATGATACGAGCCCTTGCGCGCGATGACTTTGTATTTGGTCGGCTGGCCTTTGCGCTTCCAGTAGTAGCGCGCGGTTTTGAAGGCGGTGTCGTTGGCTTCGGAACCGCCCGAGGTGAACATGGTGGTGTTGAGGCCGTCGTAGGCGAAACCCGCCAACTTGTCCGCGAGTTGGATCGAGGGGAGGTTCGTCATGCCCGAGAAGTTGGAAGTGAAGGCGAGTTTGAGCATTTGGTCGTGCGCGGTCTGCGCGAGCTCGGCGTTGCCGTATCCCGCGTTGACGTTCCACAGTCCCGCCATGCCGTCCAGAATTTTTTGCCCGTCGGCGGTGTAGAGCCAGACGCCCTCGCCGCGTTCGATCACCAGCGCGTTGGCGTGACTCTTGGGATGATAGGTGGGATGCAATTGATGTTTGTCTTTTTCGATCCATTGATTCAAATCGTGTGTGGTCATTGTGCCTCCAGAACGGAGCGCGGACTTCCAGTCCGCTCGTGTGGCGGACTCAAGTCCGCGCTCCGTCATTTGATTGTATCCCTTTTCCAACGCGCTTGTAAAACAAGTCTATAGACTTGTTTTACAACGCCAGATGTATAATGAGAACAAATCTCACCACTGGAGGCGGAGGCATGAAGGACAACCTGACCATTCAAGGGGTTCGGGGTGAAATTAAGATTCGACGGCTGGTGAACGGCTACCCACACATTTCGGCAAACGATGAACTCGACCTGTACTACGGTCTCGGCTACATGCACGCCGTGGACCGCATGGTGCAGATGTGGCTGATGAAGATCATCGGCAACGGACGCGCGTCCGAATTGCTGATGGCCTCGCCAGACATGATCGAAGCCGACAAGTACATGCGCTGGATCGATCTCGCTGGCGACGCGAAGCGCGAAGTGAACGCGCTCGACGCCAATGCCCGCGCCGCCGTGGACGCGTATTGTGCGGGCGTGAACGCGGGTGCCAAAGCATCCAGCCTGCCGCTGGAATTCCGCATGGTCGGCTACAAGCCCGATGAATGGACTCCCGCGGACGTCCTGCTCGCGGCGAAGATGATCGGCTACGTCGGTCTCGCGTCCACGCAGGCGGACGCGGAAAAGTTGATCTTCCAGATGCTTCAAAACGGCGTGGACGCGGCGCGGGTCAAGGAGTTGTTCCCGTACATCAAGGAGGAGATCACGCCCGAATTGGTCGAGATCATCAAAAAGACAAAGAGCGGCATGCCGATCATCCCGAATAGCGTGGCGTGGAAAACATTCGCGCCGATGTTCACGGCCAGCAACAACTGGGTGGTGTCGCCGCAAAAATCCGCATCAGGCCGAACCCTGTTCTGCTCCGATCCGCACCTTGGACTGCAACTCCCCAACATCTGGTACGTGGCAGTCCTCAAAGCAGGCGATTTCACGCTGACGGGCGCGTCGGTGGCAGGCGTCCCCGCGGTGGCGATCGGCCGCAACAAACACATGGCCTGGGCCGCCACCTACGGCACGTTGGACTTGAGCGATTTCTATATCGAAGACATCCAGGATGGGAAATACCGCCGCGGCGCGGACTGGCTGCCGCTCACCGTCCGAGAGGAGGTCATCCGCCCGAAGAAGGGCGAACCGATCACGCTGAAAATTTGCGCCACCGAACACGGCATGTTGGAAGCCGAACCGAAAGAGAACGGCTATCACCTTTCGTTCGCGCTCTCGATCAAAAAGTACCTCGGCGCGGCCGCACAAAGCATCAACGCCTTCCATCAAATTTTCCACTGCAAGACCGTGGACAAAGGCCTCGACCTTTTTGCACAATTGACCTTCTCTCCCTTCAACTGGATTCTGGGCGACGCGGACGGGAACATCGGCTACCAACTCGCGGGACTCTTCCCCTCGAAACGCGCGGGGACCTCGGGCCTGCTCCCCTACCTCGGCTGGGATCCCGCCGACGATTGGACGGGCGCGGTGGACCCGCGCAAACTGCCGCGCATCCTCAACCCGAAAGATGGGATCGTCGTCACCGCCAACAATGACCTGAACCAATTCGGCGAAGTAAAACCGATGAACCTGCCCATGTCCAGTTACCGCGCGGACATGATCCGCAGGCGGCTGACCGAGCAGGAAAAATTCACGCCCGAAGAGATGCAGCGCCTCCATTACGACCGCTATTCCCTGCAAGCGGAAACGTTCATGCAGATCATTCGTCCGCTGCTGCCCGATTCGCCCAGCGGAAAAATTCTCCGCGATTGGGACATGCGCTACACTGCCGATACTGTCGGCGCGACGTTGTTCGAAAATGTCTACATTGAATTAGTGAAACTCGTCTTCGGCGAGATGGGAGTCGGCAAAGAGACGATGGACTTCATCCTCAAGGAGACGGTCCTGTTTTCGATGCTCAGCGGCAACATGGACGCCATCCTGCTGGCCGAATCGTCCGTCTGGTTCGCGGGCAGGACGCGCGAGGAGTTGTTCAAAGAGGCGATTACGCGCGGGTTGGCCGCGCCCGCTCCACGTCACGGAGAGACGCGCAAGGTATTCATCAACAACCTGTTCTTCGGCGGAAAACTTCCGCGCGTCCTCGGCTTCGACTATCCAATGGAACATATCGGGAGCCGCGCCACCATCCCGCAATCGCAACTGTATCGCAGCGCGGGCAGAGACAATTCCTTCGCGGCCACCCTGCGCCTGGTGACCGATTTCGCCAGCGAGGAAGTGCATCTCAACCTGGCGGGCGGCGCTTCTGGCGTGCGCTTCTCGCCGTTTTACAAGGCGGGGCTGGAGGATTGGGTGAACGGCGTGTATCGGACGATCAAGCCGTAACGGACTCGGACAAAGTGGCAGTCCATCGCGACTGCCACTTTTTATTTGGGATTGCGTATTTTAAATACGTCTATTGGAAATGAGAAAAAAATGGAATCAGCCCCGCGACCCAAACCTTCCCGCGCTTGGCGCGTCGTGCGCCTCATCCCGATCACGATCTTGCTTCTGATTCTGGGCGTCATCCTCGTCATGTTTTTGATGGGCGGCATGACGAAGATTTCCGCATGGTACATGCTTCAACTCATTCCGCCAGCGCTTGGGCTTGTCGCGTTGATCGTCGTCGCGGTCTACGCCATCATAAAGAAGAAATTCAACCGCCTCATCGGCGCGACGCTGGCAGTTGCCATCTTGAGTTTGCTCCCCGCATTGATGATGATCAAACCCATTGCCTATCCCGCCTCGCTCGAAAAGACCGCGCCAGCCGCCACCGTGCGCCTGCCTGCGGATGTCCCGTTGCAGGTGGCGTGGGGCGGAGACAGCATCGAGACGAATTATCACGCCGTCGCGCCCGATCAGCGCTGGGCGTATGACTTTCTCGTCGCGCCCTCCGCGCATGGAAGCGCCAAACTGGAGGATTACGGCTGTTACAGCGTCCCCGTCGTCGCACCCGCGGACGGGGTGATCGTCAAAGCCCGCGATGGCGAACCCGACCAAACGCCAGGCGTCGTCTCGACCACGGCTCTGCCAGAGGGGAATCACGTGGCGATTCAACTCAACGAGACAGGGACATATCTCATCATCGCGCATTTGAAACTGGGAAGCGTCGCGGTGAAAGTCGGCGATACTGTCCGCGAGGGACAGATCATCGGCGCGTGCGGCAACTCAGGTCACACCAGCGAACCACACATCCACATTCATCACCAGCGGCAGAATCCGAATCTATTTCCGCTCAACTTCGCGGAGGGACTTCCGCTTTTCTTCCGAGATCACGATGGCCCTCCGATGCCCATCGGCGGATTCCGCATGGATGGCGAGACAGTCATTTTAACGGGAGATATGGTGCAACATATTGGAGAGTAGAAAACAAAGAGACAGCCACTTTTCAGCGGCTGTCTCTTTTGAAATTCGGAGTACACTTGGCGCATGTCCACTTACGCTATTGAAACCAACGGCCTCACCAAACGCTTCGGCGATGTGACCGCGGTCGACGCGGTGGATTTGCGCGTCGGCGTCGGCGAGATTTACGGTTTCCTCGGTCTCAACGGCGCGGGGAAGACCACCACCATCCGCGCGTTATTGGGGATGATCCGCCCGAGCGCGGGGAATGTCAACGTGCTGGGGCAGGTCATCGGTCCACATGGACGCGGGCCGTGGGCGCGGGTGGGGCACCTTGTCGAGCATCCGTCTGCCTATCCAGAATTGTCCGTGCGCGAAAATTTGGATGTGTCGCGGCGCCTGCATGGACTCCAGAACCCCAAAGTGGTGGACGATGTGATGGAGCGACTCAACATCGCGTCCTACGCGGACCGAAAGTCGGGCACGCTTTCGACGGGCAATCTTCAACGCCTCGGGCTGGCACGCACGTTACTGCACGAACCCGAACTGCTCCTGCTCGACGAACCCGCCAACGGACTCGACCCCGCGGGCGTGATCGAGATCCGCGAACTTCTGCGAATACTTACGGACGAAAAGGGTGTGACCATTTTCATGTCGAGCCACATCCTGACCGAAGTGGACAGACTCGCCACGCGTATCGGCATCATCCACAAGGGACGGTTAATCGAGGAACTGGATACCGCTCAACTGGAGAAACTGCGCGCCAAGCGACTCGAAATTCGGTCACGCAATCTCGAAGGCGCGCAGATCAGCCTGCACAGCGCGGGATATAAACCGATCGTGGAAGAGGAATCCATTTTCCTCGAAGAGGCCTACGCCATCGAACACCCCGATTCCATCGCGCAGATGCTCGTCAACGCGGGCGCTCCGCCGAGTCATCTCGCGGTTCAACAGCAGGATTTGGAAGAGCATTTCATGCAGTTGACAGGAGGCGACGCGTGAACAACCTCTCCTCCGCCCTCTGGACAGAACTCCTCAAAATGCGACGCTCGAAGGTGCCGCTGTTTGCCGCGCTTGGATTTTTGATGATGCCTTTGGCAGGCGGACTCTTCATGGTCATCCTGAAAGATCCCGAAGCCGCCAAGGCGATGGGGCTGATCAGCGCCAAAGCGCAACTTCTGGTCGGCGTGGCAGACTGACCCGCGTACTTTAATTTCATTTCGCAGGCCGTCGCGGCAGGCGGGCTGATTCTGTTTTCCATCGTCGTCACCTGGGTCTTTGGACGCGAGTTCTCTGACCGCACCGTCAAGGAATTGCTGGCGCTCCCAACCACGCGTGAGACCATCGTCACCGCCAAGTTCATCGTTATCGGCGTTTGGTCACTGGCAGCGACATTGCTCGTCTTTGGCATCAGCATCGTGGTAGGCCAGTTGATCGTCCTGCCTGGCTGGTCAGCGGAGTTGCTCACGTCCACGTTTGTTGGCGTGATGGGATGTGCGCTCCTCACGCTTGGACTGCTTCCCTTCGTCGCCTTCATTGCCAGCACAGGACGCGGCTATATGGCATCCTTTGGCTGGATCATTCTCACAATGGTGTTTGCGCAGTTTTCGGCCATCATGGGCTGGGGTGACCGATTCCCGTGGGCGATCCCCGGCTTGTTCAGCGGCGTGGCGGGACCGCGTGCGGAGGCTCTGGGCGTGCACAGTTACATCATATGGCTTGCCACTTTCCTCCTCGGACTCACCGTCACTTACCGCTGGTGGCGCGAGGCCGACCAGACGCGCTAAACCATGTACGTGATCCTTTGGGAATATCTGGTCAAAGCGGAGCGCCTCGCGGAGTTTGAATCCATCTATAGAGCAAATGGCATGTGGGTGGAGTTGTTCCGCAAAGACAAGGGATACCTGGGCACGGATTTGCTCCGAGACCAAAACGACCCGCGGCGCTTTGTCACAATGGACCGCTGGGTATCTGAGGAAGCGTACCGATCTTTCAAAGCGACCTGGCAGGAGCAGTACAACGCATTGGACGCGCAATGTGATGACTTGACCGAGAATGAATCCCTGCTCGGAATTTTTTCATTAATCGACTGATCTTCCCTTCTCATGTCTCCCCTCCTCCAGGTTGCCGCGCTCTTCCTCAAACTCGGCTTCACCGCCTTCGGCGGTCCCGCCGCGCACATCGCCCTCTTTCACGATGAGGTCGTCGTCCGCCGCAAGTGGCTCACCGACGAAGAGTTCCTCGACCTCCTCGGCGCCACCAACTTAATCCCTGGCCCCAACTCCACCGAGATGGTCATCCACATCGGATACCTGCGCGCGGGCTGGGCGGGACTGATCGTCAGCGGCATCTGCTTCGTCGCGCCCGCCACGTTGATCGTCCTCGCGCTCGCCTGGCTCTACGTGGAATTTGGGACTCTCCCGCAAGTCAACTGGCTTCTCTACGGCGTCAAACCCGTCGTCATCGCGATCATCGCGCAAGCCTTGTGGACGCTCGGAAACAAAGCCCTCAAAAACCGCCTCCTGGCCGTTACTGGTGCGGCCGTGTTCGTTTTGTATTTTCTGGGACTCAACGAAATCGTCCTCCTCTTCGCGGGTGGTCTGGCCGTAACCCTGATCGCAAACTGGAAGCGCCTCCGCGCCCCCTCCGTCTCGCTCCTCCTGCCACTGGGCGGGGCTGCCCTCTCGCAGGCCATCATCCCTTTCAGCCTCCCCCTCCTCTTCCTGACCTTTCTCAAAATCGGTTCGGTCCTCTACGGCAGCGGATACGTCCTGCTGGCCTTCCTCCGCAACGACTTCGTCCTGCGCCTCGGCTGGATCACCGACCAACAACTGCTCGACGCGGTCGCCATCGGGCAGGTGACGCCCGGTCCGCTCTTCACCGCGGCCACGTTCATCGGCTATCTTCTCGGCGGGACTTCGGGCGCATTGCTCGCCACCCTCGGGATTTTCCTCCCCTCCTTCGCTTTCGTGGCGATCTCGAACCCGCTCATCCCAAAGATTCGAAACTCGGTCTGGGCCGCCTCCCTGCTCGACGGAGTCAACGCTTCCGCCCTCGGACTCATGGCCGCGGTGACGATCCAACTGGCCTCCTCCTCGCTGACAGATATTCCCGCCATCCTCATCTTCGGCATATCCATCCTCCTGCTTCTCCGATACAAGGTCAACTCCACCTGGCTTATCGCGGGCGGCGCGCTGACGGGATTTCTTCTCTCACTCATCCAATAGAATCCGACTGCTCAACTTCCGCCCCATCCTTCACCCACATCCTTGACACTCTCCCCAAACGGACTACACTAGCCCCATACCAAGGAAGTGCGCATGGAACTCAAAGGCATGGCTCGCCTGGAAAAGTCCGTGTGCATCCTTTTTGTCATTGGTATACAATGAAACGAACAAGGATGTTCCCACGAAAGTAAGAGGGATGTACCCACTTTGCGTATCCTTTATAGGAGATGGAGAAAAAAGATGAGAAAACCTTTCATGATCCTGTTCGGCATCGTCATTTTCACTTCAGGATGTATTAATCAGGGGACCCAAACGCCAATGAATCCTCCCATTCGATCAAAACCATCAGCCGCGGTTATAAACACCCAGATGCCCATCCAGCCGACTTGGACTCCAACATTGGTTAAGCCGACCAGAACATCCATACCAAGGCTTAATCACCTAGACATTCCAAAATGGGCTTCTGATTCGAATGTAGATGTTCTTTTATTACCGATAGGCGACTTCTTTCAATTCAAGAATTTTGCCCTTGTAAATTCAGATTCGGGTGAAATCTACAACTTGCCCGAACTACATCACGGAGGCTATTTTTGGATGAACGACGGAAAACACTTTGGAATATTATCCCTAGATGAAAGTGAAATAACATTGGTAGATATTACAACTGGTGAAGTAACCTACCATCATCCCAGCAAGAAAGCAGTTCAATATGTTGATGTTGATACTGAAACCACATATTCATATCAAGCCATCGGAGAGAAAGTAGAAGATCCAGGATTCATGCTTGTCTATCCCTGGTGGGATGTCTCGGCGAACGGTCATTATCTCGTTCTCGAAAACCCATATTACGACCCAGGATATACACGTGTACTCGATCTCCGCACAGACGAAATAATCACGCTCACCGATGCAAACGATGGTATTTTCGATATTGATAGAGAGTGGTCGCCCACAGAAGCATATCTTGGGATAGTACATAGCGACGCAGAACCAGGGTTGGGGTTTGGCTTTGAAAAAAAACCAAATTTCAGTTTGAAAATCTATGATATTGAACGCGGCAAAGTAATAAGCGTGTACAAAAATATCCCATCCATAAGCTGGTCGGCTGATAGCAGAAAGATTCTTTATCAACCATGGACAGAGTCGCTACATAATGAATTTCAATACCGCCAAAATCCACCGTGTGTGTTCGACATCATCACAGGTATCACCAAATGCTACAACGAAGCATCAGTTCGTCACACAACATCTACTACTTATTTGTTGGAACTTGGTTTCATGCAATGGTCCCCTGACGGAAAAAGGCTTGGATACATTTATTACAGAGCCGAAAATAAATCACGGGACTCCTACATTGAAGAACATGGAGGAATCTGTCTGATTACCATAGAGAACAACTCAGTTAATTGTGTGCTGGAAAGATTTGAGGGAAACAAACAAAACAAAAAGCCAATTGACTATTGGTGGTCACCAAATGGCCGTCATCTTGCGTTTATCATAAGCGAAACAAGTCCCTACAGCGATGATACAGGAAACCCTGAGTTCGGTATTTTAAATATTGCCAGGGGTGAATACATAATTATCAAGAAACAGAATCCATTCAGGTTTGATGTTAGTTCATGGCGACCGAAAATAAGCCAATAAAACCTTCTTAAACTGCCATATTTGACATCCGCCCCAATTAGGTTACACTAATTTCACAGCAAGGAGCTTCCCATGGAACTCAAAGGCATCGAACAACTCCGCGCCCGAGCGCCAGACCTGAACACAACAGGCGGGGTCATTCGCATGGTTTTGTATAGCCTGGCATGGATCATCCTATTCACGCTCTATTTCATCTTCACCGACCCCATCCCCACCTGGAGCATCGATAGCCAGATCGTCGTCATTATGCTGGGGTTTGTTTGGCTCAGTCTCTTCATTTCTCGCAAAAACGTCTACAAGCAAAAGTATGGCAATCTTGCGTATCGCAACGCCTGCGCGCATTTTGCCATTCCAGGGTTGATGATCGTATTCAGCGCGGCCGCGCACACGGCTTACATGAACGGCCCATCCATCCCGCACGGCTGGTGGACGGATATCATCACCCCGCTCGGCTGGCTGATGATCCTCATCGGCGCGGGGCTGGCCATCCGCGGCGTCCTCGCCTTTGGCGTGGACAACATCACCATGCTTTACGTCTATTTCCCCGAAGATGGCCGCATCGTAGACTCGAACATTTACAGCGTCCTGCGCCATCCCGTCTACGCGGGCGTCCTACGCGTCGTCATCGGGCTGGGATTGCTCAACGGCAACGCCAATGCGCTGGCCTTCATCATTCTCCTGCCGCTTCTGGTATTTTCCTGGTTGCGTCTCGTCGAAGAAAAGGAACTGATCGAACGTTTCGGCCAATCCTATCTCGATTACCGCGCCCGCGTCCCTGCCTTCTGGCCGCGCCTGCGCGACCTCCCCTCCTTCTTCCGCTTCCTCTTCACTGGAAAATAAAATGTCCACCATCCTCATCCTCGGCGGCTACGGCGCGACGGGAAAACTGCTTGCCCGCCACTTGCTGACCCAAACCGACGCGAACACCATCCTCGCAGGACGCAACCTCGACAAGGCTCAAACCTTCGCCAACGAACTGAACGAACCGCGCGTGACCTGCGCGCGTGTGGACGCCTCCGACCCAGCCTCTCTCGCCGCCTCGCTTCGCGGCGTGGACCTCTGCCTGGTCGCCGCGCCGACGACCCAATTCACGGGACAGGTTGCCCGCGCGTGTCTGACGGCTGGCGCGGACTACCTCGATGTCCAATTCGCCGCGTCCAAACTCGCGACCCTGCGCGCCCTCGAACCAGAGATTCAAAAATCGGGGCGCTGCTTCGTCACCGAGGCGGGATACCACCCAGGCCTGCCCTCCGCGCTCGTCCGCTATGCCGCGACGTATTTCGACGCGCTCGAAAGCGCGATCGTGGCGGGTTATCTCAACGTGGGCAACCTGCCCTACACCGATGCCGTGGACGAGTTGGTGGAGGCCTTCAAAGACTACGACGCGCGCGTCTTCAAAAACGGCGCGTGGACAAAACGCGGCGGCTACGAAACGCGCAAGTTCGACTTCGGCGCGGGCATTGGAGAGAAATATTGTTTTTCGATGTTCTTCGAAGAAATGAACGACCTGCCAAAAATGTATCCGTCGCTGAAAGAGACAGGCTTCTACATGGCATCCGTCAACATGCTGGCCGATACGATTCTCACGCCGTTCATCATGCTGGGACTGAAACTCTTCCCGAAGCGCGGCATTCGTCCGCTGGGGAAATTGTTGTGGTGGGAGATGACCAAACTGGCGAAACCGCCGTTCCTCGTCCACCTGTCCGTGGACGCGAAAGGCTATCGAAACGGAAGCCCGCGGAAGGTCAAAGCAAGGATCGAGCATGAGGATGGCTACGAGTTGACCGCGATTCCCGTCGTCGCATTTCTCCGTCAATATCTCGATGGATCGGCGCGCAAATCGGGATTGTGGATGATGGGGCATCTGGCCGAGCCCGTCCGTTTGATGAAAGACATGGAAACGATGGGCGCAAAAGTGGAAACCGCCGTAGAATAAGGTACAGAAAAATCCCCTAACCACCTGTCATTGCGAGCCCGCAGGGCGAAGCAATCTCCTCGTTTGCGCGGGATTGCTTCATCGCAAAAGACGCTCCTCGCAATGACGAATCACTGAGGCAACATGACACTCGAAAAACGCCCCAATGCATTGCTAAAATTCTTCTTCAGAATCCCCGTCTGGATGCACAAACTCGGCTTCGGCGGCTGGGAGCGGCTCATCGGCGCGCAGTGGATGCTGCTCACCACCGTTGGCCGTAAAAGCGGCAAACCGCGCGACACGATGGTGGACGTGATGGACTACGACGCCGCGTCCGATACATATTACATCGAGGCCGCGTACGGCAGCCGCGCCGATTGGTACAAAAACATGCAAGCCAACCCCGTGTTCGAAGCGCGCGTCGGCAGGAGAAAATTCAAGGCTACCGCCGCGCCGCTTACGAACGATGGCGCGGGCGAAATGATGGTGAAATTCTTCCGCAAGAAACCCGCCTACACGCGCTCCGTCATGGCGATGGTCGGTATGAAATTTGAAGGCGAGGATGAACTGCGCGTTCTCGGATCGAAATTAACCTTGCTAGCGGTGAAGCCCGTCAAATAGCGGACTACCTGACCAGCCGTCCCCCGTTCCAGACCAACTGCTCCACCTTTCCCGACTCTCCCAACAACTTCGGCAACAGGGACTCGACCGCCGCCGCGTCACCCGACGTGTAATACTCGACGCGTCCGCGACTCGTGGACAGATTCCTCGTCCCATTCGCTTCCAACAGACGTTCGGCCTGTTTCGCCACCGAGGGGGCGGGATCTATCACCCGAACGGACTCTCCCACGATCCGCTCGATGAGGGGAATCACAAACGGATAGTGCGTGCATCCCAACACCACCGTATCCACATTTTTCTCCAGCATCGGAAGTAACGCGGATTCTAAAATCCGACGCGTCTCCTCCCCCTCCAAATTTCCCTTCTCGATCTCCTGCACCAAACCTGGACAGGTATCCTGTAAAATGTCCACGCCGTTGGCGAAGCGCTCCACCACGGACGCGTACAGCGCGCCCTGGAACGTGGCGGGCGTGGCAAGGACTCCCACCACGCGCGAACGCGTCCCCTCCGCCGCGGGTTTGACGGCAGGCTCCATGCCCACGAATTTCACATCGGGAAAGGTCTCGCGCAAATACGTCAGCGCGGCGGCGGAGGCGGTGTTGCAGGCCACCACGATCAACTTCGCGCCCTCGTCCAACAGCCAGCGCGTGATCCCCTCCGAAAAGGCGCGCACCTCCTCCAGCGGACGCGGCCCGTACGGCACGTGTCCCTGATCGCCGAAGAAGATGACATTTTCTGCGGGCATCAATTGACGCATGGCGCGCAGGACGGACAGTCCGCCCACGCCTGAGTCAAAGACACCGATTGGGTTGGAAAAAGTATTGGTCATGGAGTAGGTGGTGTTGGGATGGGCAAAATGCCGTCGGAAGGATAACAGGTCATATCGGGATGACTGAGCGGTAAGTCTTCAAATACCGAAATGTTCGAATTTCTTCTCGGCAATTGATACGGTAATAGAACTTGCACAAAAATTGTATATTGATGATCCCCTTCTGAAAAAATACCCGAAATATCGGTATCGGCAAGATAACGATAAACATTTTTGGCGATGTCTCCTTGATAAATCACATACTGCTCATTCCAATCATCTATCGCAGAGCCTGTCATTAAATGCAAATCCACTAATTTCGGAACTTTTAATGTCCACTCTCGTTCAAGGTTTTTATAATCTTCCTTCCATTTTAAATTTTCATAAATCCAAACTGCCACACGGTCAGGTTCGTACTCCTGCAGATCGGGTGGTTCATACCAGAACAACAAGTCGGCTGTATTTTTTAAGGCTGGCGAATTTAAGTCAGGGCCTTCTAAGGACATTCGAAGGTGCTGCAAATTATAAAATGTCCCGCTTTTCCGACGCCAGGCGTTAACAGTTATGATCGTGCTGGGGCCGCCATCCGATTGGGGTTTTTGATAAGTTGCTGGATCGTAATCAAAAAAGCCATTCTGATCAATCGTATTGAGTAATTTGCAGGCGCCGCTTCTTCCCAATTGAGCATATCTAATTCTCCTTACCCACACACCGTTCTCTTCTTCAATTTCTGACGTAAACAAACGACCATCTGAAAACAAAATATAGCCGGGTAAATCCACTACTCTATATCCACCATCACCGCCTATGCCGCCAAGTGATATTAGAACCCTTTCTGGAGTCCACGTATGCGCCACCAAGGGAGGCTGAGGTGTGGGCGTACCTGTCTGAGTGATCGTGGAAGTTACTGTCCATGTAGGGTAAGGCGTCTGCGTTGGGAACGACTTCCATAATCTGGTAGGCGTAAATGACGGCTGAGAGATAAATGTCGGTTGTGGGGTAAATGATGGAGTTTTAGAAACCAGAGCAGTCGGTTGCACAATATCATCTGCTTTACAAGCCGAGATCAGCCAACAACACAAAACAACCAGTACAAATATCTTTTTCATTTCGCAATTCCTCCAAGGCGATTATACATCCCTAACACAACGCCTTACGAAATACGCAATATGTTTTCCACACTACGCCCCGCACGCCTCCACAAACCTTTCAAACAACCTCCGCATCTCCTCGTGACTCCTCATCCATTCGGGATGCCATTGCACGGCCAGCGCGAATTTGTGGTCGGGGAGTTCGATGCCTTCGATGAGGCCGTCGGGAGCGTAGGCGGTCGCTTTCAGGCTGGGAGCCAGGTCTTTGATGCCCTGATGATGGAGGCTGTTGACCTGCAACATCGGCGCGCCGAGGATTTCCGCGAGACGTGTCCCCTCCTCCACACGGATGGAGTGGGCGAGGGTTTCGCGCGGTTTGTCATGCCAATCGTGTTGGAGCGCGCTGGGAAGTTGATCGAGGATGTGCGTGTACAGAGTCCCGCCGAGGGCCACGTTCATCACCTGGAAGCCGCGGCAGATTCCCAGCAGGGGCTTGTCCACGTCCACGGCGGCGCGCAGGAGCGGAAGTTCGAGCGCGTCGCGGACGGGTTCCTCCTCCACGGTGGGATGCGGCTCGCCGTTGAAATGCTCGAGGCCGATGTCCGCGCCACCAGAAAACAGCACCCCGTCCAATCGGTCCAGAAGGACGCGCCTGCCGTCTTCGGGCAGTTCGGGCGGGATGAGAATCGGAGCACCGCCCGCGTCCACGATGGCGGTCACGTAGGCGCGTAGGATCCGCGTGGCGGGAAATCCATCTTCCGTTTTGACGTGTCGGGCGGTAATTCCAATGAGGGGACGAGGCATGGCAGTTTCCTTTGGGAGCGTATTCTAATCGGTACAGGGATTCTCCACAAATCCATCCAATCTCATATATTGACAGCCGATATATCGTATGGTATTATATCGTTATACGATATAACGGAGAACGATATGGCAAACACAGACATCAACAAATACCTCCCCCTCTCTGAGTCCACCTACTACATCATGTTGTCGCTGGTCGAGCCGCTGCACGGATACGGGGTGATGCAAAAAGTGGAGACCATCAGCGAAGGCAAAGTGATCATCGGCCCGGGCACGCTCTACGGCGCGTTCAGCACGCTGGAGAAGGAGGGGCTGATCCAGATGGTGAAGGAGGAGGAACGCCGCAAGTCTTACGCGCTGACCAGCAAGGGGAAACTGGTGTTGGCAGAGCAGGTTCAGCGGCTGGCGATCATGTCTAAAAATGGACAGGCCATTTTGCCGCAATTGTAAAAAGTGAGGAAGAAATGAACGAATCAACGATGAAAAAATTCAAAGTCTTTTGGGCCTGGCAGGATGAGCAGGAAGAGGCCTGGCTGCGGGAAATGTCTCTGCAAGGCTGGCACCTGCGCGAACTGCCCTTCCCGACCGTGTACACCTTCGAGCGCGGCGCGGCACAGGATTTCACCTACCGCATGGACTTCATCACCTCGTCCACCAAACGGGATGAGTACTTCCAACTCTTCCGCGACGCGGGCTGGCTTCATCTTGGACAAATGGGCGGGTGGCAGTACTTCCGCAAACCCAGCGCCGACGGTTCCGCTCCCGAAATCTACACCGACGCTGAGTCGAAAATGCAGAAGTATGGACGACTGCTTATCATCCTGATCATCTTCCTGCCCATCATGATGGTCAATCTCAAAACGGTTGGCGAACATAGCGAAAGCATTCCTGGGCAGATAATCATGGCGATCTACTTCATGATCTACCTGCTATACATCGTGGCGCTGATCAGGGTCGGGTGGCGCGTCATTTCGCTCAAGAAGAAACTCTAGATGAAGAACATTCCCCTGACAGATAGGCGGCCCAAGCTGGCCGCCTGTTTATTTCATCCGCATCCACTGGATTCGTCCGCCATTTCTGCTTAAAATAGGTGTACAAAAGGAGAAACGGAAAATGGAAATGAAACAAAGCAAGCGACAGGCCCTGCGAGAGGCACGCGCCAAAGCCGCCCGCCAGGAGCAGATCATCAAATGGGTTGCCATCGGCGCGATGGCGGTAATTGTCATCGTCATTCTCTGGTCTATGTTGCCAACCAAAAGCAAAACACCCGAAGGCCTGACCATTGATGTGAACAAGCAATATTTTGCCACCGTCAAGATGCAAAAAGGCGGCGAGTTCGTCATCCAGTTATTCCCCGACAAGGCCCCCATCACCGTGGACAATTTCGTTAAGTTGGCGCGCTCTGGTTTCTACGACGGGACGACCTTCCACCGCGTCATTGACGGGTTCATGGCGCAGGGCGGCGACCCGACGGGAACGGGCATGGGCGGACCTGGCTACGAGTTTCAAAACGAAGACAGCGATCTGACCTTCGACAAAGCGGGCGTGGTGGCAATGGCCAATGCCGGGCGCGACACAAACGGAAGCCAGTTTTTCATCACATTTGGACCTGCTTCCCACCTGAATGGGGACTTCTCCATCTTTGGGCAGGTCGTCGAGGGCATGGACGTGGTCAACGGCATCACCCGCCGCGATCCCAGCACGGCCACTACGCCCGGTGACGCCATCGAGAGCATCACGATCACGGAACAGTAGCGTTTCACGTCCAACGGCCTGCGTGCTATAATGGGCACACAGCAAGGAGATTCTTATGGCTACCAAAAAATCAGAACGCGTATCCAGGATGAAAGAACGCATCCCAGAGGAGACCCGCCAGCATTACCGCAAGGCGCGCGAGGAAATGCGCGAAGCCGCCAAACTTCTCCTCCCTGAGGGCTTCATCGAACACCGCCGCGCGGCGCGCAAGGAAATGCTGCTCGCCATGCGCAGTTTGTTGGATTCGGCAATTCAGCGAATGGATAAAAAAGAAGAGTAGGCCTGGTCCCCTCTCAATTCCTGCCGCGAATTCCACGAATAAACGCGAATGTTTTCAATTTCGCGAAATTCGTGAAATTCGCGGCTATGTGTTAAACCTTCCCCCGCCCCGCAAACAACACCCACAACAGAGTCGCGCCCGAGGCGCCAAATAGCACATTCCCCGCGGTGACGTTGCCCGCGTTGACGAGCATCACGCCGCCCATCAACATCGCCGCGAAGACGACGCCCCCCGTCAGCCTGTCCACGGAGCGCGCCACCGCGCGGACTTCGCGCGTCACCTGCGGCGATTGGACGGTCAACCCGCCCGATTCCATTTGCGTCAACACGCGGCTGGCCTGCGAAGGCAAAGCCGCCAGCGAAGTGACAAAACCGCCCAACTGATCGAGAAGATTGTCCAGGTCGAACAGCGAACCCGTCTCATCCGCCACCAACTTTTTCGCGTACGGCTCCAGCGACAGCCAAAGATTGAAGTTCGGGTTGAGTCCCGTACACATGCCCGAGAGGATTGCCACGCACCGCACCAGCATCAACAAATCGTTCGGAACCTGGAAAGGCATCTCCACCATCACATCGCGGACACGGTGACCGATGTCGTGGAATTCGCCAATGCTCACGTTGCGAATCTGGTT
The DNA here is from genome assembly GCA_049324715.1 of Chloroflexota bacterium. Taxonomy (GTDB): domain Bacteria; phylum Chloroflexota; class Anaerolineae; order Anaerolineales; family Villigracilaceae; genus Denitrolinea. The sequence continues at coordinate 177,753 of JBMOMR010000059.1, forward strand.
CATCGAGAGCCCCCAGAAGCGCGCGAAGACCATCGCCGAGGCCTTCTCCAGCGCGTCGGTGTCCGCGCCTGGCAGGATGAATCCCAGTGACTTGTACGATTTGATCAGCCGCGCCGCGTCGCGCGTCCCCACGCCGACCACCGTCTCACGCAGCGCGCCGCGCAACTCGTCGGGCACGCGTCCCACCATGCCGAAATCCACAAAGGTCAACTGCCAGCGCACCTTCTTGCTCTTGTTCCCTTTTCTCGGCGGCAGAGGCGTGACGAATAAATTCCCAGGGTGTGGGTCGGCGTGGAAAAAACCGTCTTCAAAAATTTGCTCGAGATACACGTCCAACAATTTACGCGCCACCGCGACTCGGTCAATGCCCGCGGCCGTGATGGCGTCGTAGTCCGTGATCTTGATGGCGTACACATCCTCCAGCGTCAGCACACGCAGGGTGGACAGGCTCGTCACCACGCGCGGCACATGGACGTCGCGATCATCCTTGAAATTCTCAAAAAACGTGCGCGCGTTCTCGGCCTCCTTGATGTAATCAATCTCCTCACGCACCGTGGCCGAAAATTCCCGCAATAACGCGGGGACGTCCGCATGCTCGCGGATGGGGCGGTAACGCATCAGCCAGTTGCCAACCCTTCGGAGGGCGGCCAGATCCACGTCCACGATGGAGGCGATGTGTGGACGCTGGACTTTGACGACTACGTCCCGAAATCCCGCGTCATCCTCGACTTTGAGTCGGGCCCGATGAACCTGACCGAGGGAGGCCGCCGCGAGCGGTTCCGCGTCGAACCAGTCGAAGGTCTCCGCGAGCGACGCGCCGAGTTCTTTCTCGGCCAGTTGACGGATGTCCTCGAACGTCTCAGCGGGGACTTCATCCTGCAGGTCGGCGAGGGTGTCGGTGATCTCTGGCGGAAGCACATCGAGCCGCGACGAAAGGAACTGTCCCACCTTGATCATCACCCCGCCCATGCGGATGGCCAGCGCGCGGAAACGCTGTGCCTCGCGGCGAAAGCGTTCGGGACGCGTCCTCCGCACGAGCGGGCGCAGACCCAGGTAGCGGACGAACAACTCCCAGTAAATGAAGCGGGCAATGACTCCCGCAAAAAATGTCAGGATGCGAAAATAACGGCCGCGCAGGTTGGGGGATTTCATGCTGGCTCCAGGAATGAGATAATGGATTGTATCACCCGCTGGAAACAAAATCTCCCGTCGAGTCGTCCTGTGTCCGAAAGGAGTCTTCATGAACCCCCTGAAATCACTTTTCTTCGCCCTGACCGCATTCGCTGTCCTGCTCTCGGCCTGCGGACCCGCCCCTGCCGCAAACGTGGCGCAATCCAATCTCCAACGCGAGACCAATCCCAGCGTGGATGCGACGCGCATGGACTCGCTCGTGCAGGGAAACAACGCTTTCGCCCTCGACCTGTACCGCTCGCTTCGTACCTCGGACGGGAACCTAATCCTGTCTCCGTACAGCATTTCCCTCGCCCTCGCGATGACGTACGCGGGCGCGCGCGGCGAGACCGAATCGCAGATGGCGGACGCGCTCCACTTCAGTGGACAGGACGTCCACGCCGCGTTCAACGCCCTCGACCTGGAACTGGCCAAACAAGGCAAAGGTGGCAGCAAGGACCAGGAGCCGCTCCAACTCAACATCGCCAACGCCGTCTGGGCCGAGCAGACCTATCCCTTCGTGCAGGAATTCCTCGACACGGTGGCCGTCAACTACGGCGCGGGGATTCGTCTCGCGGATTTCGTCAACCAATACGAACCCGTCCGCAAGGAGATAAACGGCTGGGTGGAAGACCAGACCAAGGACAAGATCAAAGACCTGCTTCCCCCGGGCGTGTTGAATCCCGATACGCGCATGGTGCTGGTCAACGCCATTTACTTCAAAGCGGATTGGCTCACTAAGTTCGATCCCAATAGCACGTACGACGCCCCCTTCCATCTGCTGGACGGCTCCGAGACGCAGGTGAAAATGATGTCCGAAGGTTTGACGGGAATCCCCTACGTCAGCGGGGACGGATACCAGGCGATCGAATTGCCCTACGCGGGTCAGACCGCCGCGATGACGATCATCGTCCCCGACGAGGGCAATTTCGCGGCGTTCGAATCCGATTTCGACGCGGCCAAACTGGATGAGATCCTGAACACAATGCAATTCACCTCGGTGCAACTCGGCCTGCCGAAATTCACCTTCGAGAGCCAGTTCAGCCTGCCCGACCAACTTTCCGCGCTCGGGATGACCGATGCCTTCGACCCGAACCGCGCCGATTTCTCTGGCATGACGGGCAACCGCGACCTCTTCATCAGCGACGTGATCCACAAGGCCTTCGTCGCCGTGGACGAAAAAGGCACCGAAGCCGCGGCCGCCACCGCTGTCATCATGGAACTGGCGATGGCGCCCATGTTCGAAACCACACTGACGGTTGACCGCCCGTTCATCTTCCTCATCCGCGACACGGCCAGCGGGCAGATTTTGTTCATGGGAAGAGTCGTCAACCCCGCGCAGTAAAAAAGTAAGAACCCAGGTTTCTCGCCTTCGGCGGAAACCTGGGTTCTCTGCTTCTACGGCATCGCCACAAAGGCCAAAATCGTTTCGGGGAATTTATCCGTTGCCATCAGGAAACCGCGGCCGTGCAGCAGAACGAGTCCCTCCCAGTTGCGGCTGGTGTCGGGGATCAACGTCAGCAGGACGGGAGGCGTGTCCGCGAGCGCGATTCCCTCCTCGGAGTAACGCATCTCCACCAGACGTTCGACCGTTTCGCTCTGACTGTGAGTCGGTCCCAGCCCGAACGTTTCCGCGAGCGGGTCGGACGCGGGCTTCAAATCCTCGTCGCCTGGGAAAAAGTAGTTGATGACCCAAAACGCCGTCCCGTCCGCGCTGGAGGCGGCATCGGTGACGCGGTACTCGATGGTCGGGAAGGAGACCGTCTCCACGAAGTTCAGGTCGAAGTCGAAGACGTTGGCAACGTGGACGGGAACGAGTCCCGCGCCGTTGACCTCGTAAAAGGTCAGGAGCGAGTCCCCAACGATGAGAATGGACTCGTCCGATTTGTTGTCCTGTTGATCCTGCAACGGAATCTCGACCATGCTGTCAATATCCAGCGTCACCGCGCTCAGGTCAGATTCGATTTTGCCCGAGATGAGGTAGCCGCTCATATTGGTCCCCTCCCCCGCTTCGATGGTCAGGAAGATGCGGTCTCCCGAAAAGACAATCGCCTCGAAGCCCTGATAATCCTTGACCGTCTCGGCCAGCGCGGCGTCGTTCAACGGGATCGCTCGCGGGGAAAGCGGCGCGGAATTTTTTCCGTCAAGGAAGGCAACGATATCTGCTTTGGGAAGGGCGTATAAAAATCCATCGCCTTTGTATTCGGATGAAAAATTCGGGTACTGCGGCATGAGGATGAGCGTGTCGCCATACCACGCCAACCCAGAGACCTCCGCGTTGCGGTCCGCGAGTGGACCCGTCAGCGGAATCGTGACGACGGGCTGTTCGGTGGCGGTTGCTTCCACCGCCTGTTTCGGGGAAAATGCCTGGCCCGCGTACCATCCTAAAAGAATTAGCACCACAATCAATATCAGAATCAGCCAGGGACGCGCATCGAATTTTCTTTTCATCATTGCTCCTCATTGTTGAATGTGATCCAGCCAGTCAGGCAACTGGTCGAATAAATTTTTCATCACCGTTTTGGTACGCTCGTGGAACAGGCCAATATTTTCGTATGCTTCCCCCCCATCCGCACCGACCAGGTCACTGACCGCGCGCAGGATGAGCAGGCGCGTCCCATTCTTTTTTGCCACCCACGCGATCGCGCCCGATTCCCAATCCGCCGCGACCGCGTCATATTTTTGGATCAACATGGGGATGTCTTCGACGACAATGTCGCGATCCGCAGAGACCAGCAACTTGCGCGTCACTCCATGCTCCATAAACCATTTACCATCCCCCTGTAACCACGACAGATCCGAATCCACCGCGTAATGCCGAATCGCCTCGTCCGCGTCGCCCATCTGCTCGATGATGTCATAGACGAGGGTCCGCTCCACGAGGATGACCGTCCCTGTTTCGACGCGTCCCGCGAACCCGCCGCACGTCCCCAGGTTGATGAGCAGGTCGGGATGGAATTGGTCAATGGCATATTGCGCGCTGGCCGCGGCGGAAATTTTTCCCCAGCCGCCATGCATCAACGTTAAACGTTTTGCGTTCAACGTTAACGTGGCGGTTTCTCCAAACGGAGTATGTTCAATGGTCAGATCGGGAAAGAGTTCTTTGACGACGCGCCACTCGGCGTGGGCAGAGATGAGAATGACGATTTTCATGGCCCCATTATACAGAAACCAGGTTCCTTTGAGAAACCTGGTTTCTGTCGATTTAAAACCCAAACCCCGTTCGGCCTGCCACGAGCCTACGGGGTTTGTTGAGGAGAATGCTCCTGTATTTTCACATGGGTGCCTAAACGTTTCCTGAAATTAGTTTTAGAACCAGTTAAGAGAATTTCGCCCACTTTATCAGATTGATTTAATCTGCTCCAGCGTGATAGGCCCTTCGCGCAGGATGACTGGCTCCGCGCCTGAGACGTCCACCACCGTGGACGGCACTCCGCCCCTCGTCTCGCCTCCATCCAGGACGAGCGGGATGCGGCCGTCCAATTGGCGGATCACCTCGCTGACGGTTCGCGGATTCTCGCGTCCCGAAAGGTTCGCGGAGGTGACGGCCATCGGCCCCGCGGCGCGGAGCAGCGTCCGCGCGATGTCGTTATCGGGGACGCGCACGCCGACGGTATCGGTGGCAGAGACGGCCGCGGGCAGGTCCACGCGTTTGGGGAGGACGAGAGTCAACGGTCCAGGCCAGAAGCGGGAGGCGAGGCGGCGCGCCCGCTCGGGGAGGTCACGCGCGACGCGGTCGAGGTCATCCACATCCGCAATGAGGATCGGAATGGCCTTTTCAAGCGGACGGTCTTTGGCAACGTAAATCGACTCGATGGCCGCCTGATCGAACGCGAGACAGCCCAGTCCGTAAACCGTGTCGGTCGGGAAGGCGACCAGGCCGCCTGCGCGCAGGGTTTCGAGCGCGTGTGGAATGGCGTGGGAGTCGTGGGCGGGGAGAATTTGGGTATTCATAATTTCGTGGAGCGGGATGCCATCCCGCTGGCTGGGCGGATTACCAATCCGCCCCACAAATCAGAGCCTGATCGCGACCAAACGCTCTTTTCCCGCCAGATCGCGGCGCAGGTTGATGGTGGCGTGGTCGAAGGCATCGTACGCAAGCGAGACGGCGGCCACGCCCTGCCCTGCTTCGATCTCAAGGAGAATCAGGCCGTTGGGCGCCAGCCATTCGGGTGCGATCTTGAGCAGTTGACGGATCGGGTCGAGGCCATCGCCGCCGCCGTTGAGGGCCAGGGTGGGTTCGCGTCCGTAAACAGGAAGACGCTCGAGCGTTGTGCTGGGAATATATGGCAGGTTGGCGCAGATGACGTCGAAATGGCTCTCGGTGGGCAGGGGATAGGGATGCGGCGGAAGCAGGTCGCATTGCACAAAGTCCACGCGGGAGGCGACGCCGTGATGGATCGCGTTGTGGTGCGCCACTTTGAGCGCGGGAAGCGAAAGGTCGGTGGCGAGGACGCGCAGATCGTCGATCTGCTTGGCGAGCGAGACGGCGATGCATCCAGAACCAGTGCCCACGTCGGCGGCGCGCAGGGCAGAGTGTACCGTTGTGGGACGCGACTGCAACCACAGGATGGCCTGCTCCACGAGCAATTCCGTTTCGGGACGTGGGATCAAGACATCGGGAGTGATCTTGAAATCGAGGCCGAAAAATTCCCAATGGCCGAGGATATACGGGAGCGGGGCGCCATCCATCAGCTTGGAAACAGCCTCTTCCACGGCGGCCAGTTGCGGGTCCGAAAGAGGCGTTTCGGGATGCGCGGCCAGCCACGTGCGCGCTTTCCCCGTCAGGTGTGCGAGCAGCACTTGCGCGTCCAGGTCGGGCGTGTCGGTCACGCCGCACAGACGGTCGGCGATCTGTTCGAGGAGGGTGGCAACGTCCATTTCAGTGCGGACGCGGATGGTTTTCAATTAGTCTTCTTCATCAGCCACGCCCGAAGCAGCGAGGCGTCCCGCCTCATCGCGCGTGGATAGTTCTTCGATGAACTGGTCAATATCACCTGCCATTACGCCAGGCAGGTTGTAGGAGGAGACGCCGATGCGATGGTCGGTGACGCGATTCTGCGGCCAGTTGTAGGTGCGGATCTTTTCCGAGCGTTCGCCCGTTCCAACCTGCGAACGGCGGTCTGCTTCGAGTTCGGAACGACGCTTCTCTTCTTCGATCTCGTACAGCCGCGCCCGCAGGATGGACATGGCGCGCATTTTGTTCTGCAACTGCGAGCGTTCGTCCTGACAGGCCACCACGATGCCGCTGGGTTTATGTGTGATGCGGATGGCGGTGGAGTTCTTCTGCACGTTCTGCCCGCCCGCGCCTGCCGAGCGATACACGTCAATTTCGAGATCGGATTCGGGGATATCGACCTCGACCTCGTCCACTTCGGCCAGCACCGCGACGGTGGCGGTGGAGGTGTGGATGCGTCCCGACGATTCGGTGGTGGGCACGCGCTGGACGCGATGCACGCCCGACTCGTATTTCAGTTTCGAGAAGGCACCCTTGCCTTTGATCTGGAAAATGATTTCCTTGTAGCCGCCAATGCCAATGGCATTCTCGGACATGATCTCGGTCTTCCAGCCCTGCAGGTCGGCGTAGCGCGTGTACATGCGGAAGAGGTCGGCGGCAAACAGCGCGGCTTCGTCACCACCCGTGCCCGCGCGGATTTCCATGAAGACGTTCTTCTCGTCTCGCGGGTCCCTGGGGATGAGCAGGGATTTGATCTCGGCTTCGAGCGTTTCGATCTTCGGTTCGAGGAAGGCGATGTCCGCTTCGGCCAGCGCCTGCAACTCCGCGTCCTCCTCGGATTCGAGCAGGGTGCGCGCCTCGTCAAGGTTCTTCAGCGCCTGACGGTACTCGCGCGCCTTTTCGACGACGGGTTCCAGGTCCAGGCGTTCCTTGTTCAACTCCGCCGCCCGCTGATAGTTCCCGCCTGCTTCGAGCAGTTCCGTGTCGATTTGTTTAAAGCGTTCTTCAATTCCAGATAAGATTTCGAGCATGGATTCCTTTAGATTTCTCCCGTCATTGCGAGGGCGTCAGCCTGAAGCAATCTCCTCGCCGACACGGAGATTGCTTCGCTCCGCTCGCAATGACGGATGAAAACATGGCGCAAAATAGCGCGGCAGGGACGCCGCGCACCGAGATTATATCATCACCGAGAAAGTTTCCACCCGAATCGACTGCTATGTATTGATGAATGCGGAAAGGATCATGGCGAGCACGAGCATGGCAGATAGAATGTAAAAGATGATCTGCGCCGTGGTCAATTTACGAGGGGATTTACTTTTCGACATTTTTCTTCATCTCACTTGTGATTATTTTTTTCTTTTCTCGAACGCTTCATCGATCGCGCACTCGAGTTCTTCCACGGTGACGGGCTTCGAGACGTACGCGTCCGCACCGAGGGCATGGGCGCGGTCCACCATCACATCCGAGGCTTCCGTGGAAAGCATCACCACAGGCAGGGACCGCGTCGCGGGGTGGCGGCGCAGGAATTCCAGCATATCCAGTCCCGTCACCTCGGGCATGTTGATGTCGAGGATCATCAGGTCGGGGCGGTCGCCGTCCAGCAGCATCTGTGCGGCGGAACGCGCACCCAGGAATGTGGTCGCGTGGTGATCGAGCACACCGAGCATCAGCCGCACGGCGCGGAGCATTTCCTCGTCGTCGTCAACAACCCAAATGCGTTTCATTCCAAACTCGCCTTGATGCTTTCTGCCACGTCCGCATTGATGCCTTTCACCGCCATCAACTCTTCCAGCGTGGCGGCCCTAATCTTATCCACAGAGCCGAAATGTTTCAAGAGGGCTTTCCGCCGAGTCGGCCCTACGCCAGGGATGGAATCCAGCGCGGAGGCCATGCCCTGCTTCGAGCGCCGCGCCCGATGGGCAGTGATGCCGAAACGGTGCGCCTCGTCGCGAATGCGCTGGACGAGATAGAGTCCCTGCGAATGACGCGGCAACTTCAGTGAGTTCGAGCGATGCGGGAAGAAGATCTCCTCCTCCTGCTTCGCCAGTCCGACCACGGGGACTTTCTCCGCCAGCCCCGCGGCCTCCAGAACTTTGACGACGCGGCCGAGTTGACCCTTTCCACCGTCAATGATGATCAAGTCGGGCAGACGCGAAAACGACGCGTCCACCTTGGACCCCGGGCTGGCCGCGGCCTCCTCGGCCGATTGCCAGCGACGGAAGCGCCGCGTCAGCATTTCCTCCATCGACGCGAAATCGTCGGGCGCGCCGATGGACGTGCTGTCGATGTTGAATTTGCGGTATTGGCTCTTGGCAGGCACGCCCTGCTCGAAGACGATCATCGCGCCGACGGTGGCCACGCCCTGCGTGTGCGACACGTCATAGCACTCGATGCGGTTCGGCGGCGCGGGCAAATTGAGCGCGGACTGCAACTCGGCCAGCGCCTGCTCCTGCTTGTGCGCGTCGGCCTGCCACTGTGCCCGCAATGCGGTGAGCGTTTCCGTCGCATTCTCCGCGGCCATCTGGACGAGTTCCTGCGGCTGTCCATCCTTCGGGACGCGAATCTCCACCTTCTCGCCGCCGCGCCGCGAACGCATCCACTCGCCGATGATTTTCGCCTCTTCGATTTCCTGCGGCAACAACACCTGTTGCGGCACGGAGGCGGCCTCGGTGTAAAACTGCTTGATAAACTGCGCCATCACTTCGTTATCCGCCGCGTCCTCCGTCCCTTCGAGGATGAAGTATTCGCGTCCGATCAGTTTTCCCGCTCGGATGAAGAAGATCTGCACGCAGGCCTCGCCGTCTGCACGCGCCATCGCCACAACATCTGAATCCTTGTAGTCCGACGCGAAGACCACTTTCTGCCGCTCGATGATGTTCTGCATGGCTTTGATCTGGTCGCGCAACGCGGCGGCCTTCTCGAAGCGAAGTTCCTCGGCGGCCTTGTCCATCTCGGTTTGGACGCGCTCCAGCACGGGTTCGGAATGCCCGCTCAGGAAATCCATCAGGTCGGAGATCATCTGGCGGTACTGTTCCTGGTTTACCGCGCCGATGCAGGGAGCGGTGCAGAGTTTGATGTCGTAGTAGAGGCAGGCGCGCTTGTCCTGTCCCGTGATCTCGCGATCACAGGTCAGGTACGGGAAGACGCGGCGGAGCACATCGAGGGTCTGGTAAACCGCCCAGGCGGACGTGTACGGCCCGAAGTAGCGCGCCCCGTCCTCGGTCATGTTGCGCGTGACGGTGATCTTGGGATAGGCCTCGTCCCAGTGGATTTTGATGTACGGATAGCGCTTGTCGTCCTTGAGTTTGATGTTGTACTTGGGACGATGCCGCTTGATGAGGTTCATCTCAAGGATGAGCGCCTCGAGTTCCGACCCGACGACGATCCACTCGATATCCGCGATCTCGCGCACGAGGCGCCGCGTCTTGTTGTCGTGACTGGAGTCCGCATGAAAGTAGGAGCGGACGCGGTTCTTCAGGCTGATGGCCTTGCCGACGTAGATGATCGTCCCCTCGGCGTTTTTCATCAGATAACAGCCAGGTTTCGCGGGAAGCGTGGAAAGGATGCCTTCAATGTGGTCGGAAATTTCCATGAGCGATATTTTAGCACAGCGAAAATCCGCGCTTGACTTATCAAAGATGTAATATACAATAAAGTCGGTTGTTCAATTCCGTTTTTCAAGGAGGATGTTATGACTGCACGTGTTCGAATTGGCCTCATCGCCGGCGGGATCGCCCTGGTTTTAACCGCCTGTGTCGCGACCATCTTTGGCATTTGTGGCCCCGGTGTTTCCCTCATCGCGGGCGCCTTGGCTGGCTACTTTGCCGTCAAAAAGGAGTCCCCCGCCACGCAGAGCGAAGGAGGAAAAATTGGCGCTGTCGCGGGCGCCATCGCAGGCGGACTTGCCGTGATCGGCCAGGTCATCGGCGGCATCGCGGCGTTGACCCTGATGCCTGCTCTCCTGGAGTCGCTGGGCAACTACGGCTACAGCGGCATCAGCGGACAGGCCACGTACTGGCTCAGCGGGGCTGCCACAGCGCTGTGCTTTGGTGGCGTGGGGGTCGTGCTGGCCGCCCTGGGAGGCTTTGGGACTGGTTACATCTCCACCACCAACAAACCGCCCGAAATGCCCACCGTGTAAACTTCTTCACAGCAAGGCCACAGCCTCCCAGCCCATGGGAGGCTGTTTTTTTGGACAACCAGCGGGAAGATTTCCAATCGGGCAGGCGGCCAAATTCCGCTGAAATTTGACAGTATAATCCAGCCAATCTGACATGAAACAAAACACAGAAGTCATCATCGGACAACTCCTCCGCGCCCGCGGACTGAAACTCGCCACCGCCGAATCCTGCACGGGCGGATTGATCGCAGATCGAATTACTGATGTGCCTGGCTCCTCCGAATACTTCCTCGGCGGATTTGTGTCGTACGCGTATGAGGCCAAGGTCGCTTGTCTCGGCGTCTCGTGGGACACGCTGCAAAAACACGGCGCGGTCAGCCGCGAGACAGTGCTGGAGATGGCACGCGGCGCACGGAAAGCCCTCGGCGCGGACATCGCCATCTCGGTCAGCGGCATCGCGGGACCTGGCGGCGGCCTGCCCGAAAAACCCGTCGGCACCACCTGGATCGGATTGGTCACGCCCGAAGGTGAATCAGCGGAAGTGTTTTATTGGAAGGGGGATCGGCGGATGAACAAGGAGGAGTCCGCCCAACAGGCATTGAAGATGGTGATCGAGTATCTGGAGAATTAACCCAGACTTGACTCGCCCCGAATTTAATCTTTAGCCACGGATTTACCCTTCGGGCACGATGTCACAGATTTGGCCGACTCCAAAGCAAGGAGTCGGCCAAAGAATTTAAAATCCGTGTAATCTGTGGCGAATTCCTTGAGTTTGGGATTAATCATGTCTGCAATTTTACGACAACGGCCAGGTCGGTTGCACGTCCAAATCCATTTCACTGACGTGACCGAGCGCGTAGCGGAAGTATCCCGCCGCGCCGATCATGGCGGCATTGTCGGTACAGAGGGTGATGCGTGGAATATGAACGGGGAACTCCGTCTGCGCCTTGAACGCCTGACGCAAGGCCCGATTGGCCGAGACGCCGCCCGCCACCAAGATTTCCTTCGCGCCGAATTCGCGCGCCGCGGCCATCGTCTTCGTGACGAGCACGTCCACGACCGCGGCCTGGAAACTGGCGGCCATGTCTGCCACGGGGGGATGTTTTCCCACCTTTTCGAAATTTCTCGCTTCATACAGGACGGCGGTCTTGATGCCGCTAAACGAGAAATCCCACGTCCCTTCGAGGCGGGCGCGCGGGAATTTGAAGCGGGTCGGGTCACCCTCCTCCGCGGCTTTTTGGATGGACGGCCCGCCCGGGTACGAGAGTCCCAGCAGCCGCGCGACCTTGTCGAAGGCCTCCCCCGCCGCGTCGTCCAGCGTGGAGCCGAGGCGTTTGTACGTCAGGTGGTCGGTCATCAGGTTCAGTTCGGTATGTCCGCCTGAGACGAGCAACGCGAGAAGTGGGAATTGTGGTTCGGGGGGCGGGACTTCGCCCGCGTCGTATACCCACGAGGAGTAGATGTGACCTTCGAGATGGTTCACGCCGACGAGCGGAATCCCCGCGCCGAGCGCGAGACCTTTGGCCGCGTTCATGCCAACGACGAGCGACCCAGCCAGCCCGGGCCCGCGCGTGACGGCGACCGCGTCCACGTCGGCGAGGGTGATGTGCGCCTGCGCCAACGCCTGCTCGACGACAGGCACAATGGACAGCACGTGCTGGCGCGAGGCCACTTCGGGATAGACGCCGCCGTAGCGCGCGTGGATTTCCATTTGCGACGCGACAACAGACGAAACGAGGGCGCGTCCGTTTTCGATGACGGCCGCGGCGGTTTCGTCACAGGAGGTTTCGAGGGCGAGGAGGCGGGCGGGTTTTAAGTCAGTCATCAGTGATCAGTATCCAGTAATCAGTTTAGAGTGCAGTGGTGATTATACCGATAATTGCCATGAGAATCCCAATTCCTTGCAGGTTGGTGATTTTTTCTTTCAAGAAAAGAATTGCCAGACCGATCGTCACGATGGACAGGGCAGAGGCAATGGGCGTGATCAGGATCGCGTCGCCGATGGTCAGTCCATAATTGACCGCTGCCACTGCGCCCGCTTCGACGATGCCCATGACGACCAGCATGATTTTTGTTTTCGAGGAGACCTTCACAAGGCCGATCTCCCGTTTTGCGAAAAGGGAAAAAATCAGCAAAAACAAAATGATTCCAAGTTTTACAAACAGGGTGGTGAAGGGCCACCCGATTTCTTCCGAAACGATTTCGCTCACATTCCAAAAGACGCCGAAAAAGAAAGCGCCCGCCACCGTCTCTTTTACACCCACTGAAAGTTGAAACCTTTGATTTTTGATGTCGCCCCAGTTCAATGACGCGAACACCACGCCAGCAAGGATCAGCCCTACGCCCAGGGACTGGACTTCCGAAAGGCGCTGTCCCATGAAGAGGAAAGCAAACAGCATGGTGAACACCGCCCAGAGATTCATGGCCGCGGCTACGATGGAGACATTACCGATCTCAAGCCCTTTGAAAAAGAACAGGTAGCCAGCGGAATAAAGGATTGATGCAGCGGCGATCAAAAGGATGGCAAGGCCAGAGATGTCGAGAATAGGTGCGAAAACGAACACGAGCAAGCAGACTGCCCCCAAGCCAGCCAATTGCGACCAAAACAACGATTTGAACGGACCGATCTGTTTTGCAAAAACGCCCCCCAGAAAATCATACATTCCCCATCCGAACATCCCAGCAATGCCTAATAAGATACTGATGATGGTTGTATTCATAAATATTGCAGAAATACACTGGGACGATCAAGAAGATCCCTGGTCAGATAACATGCTCGAGGCGCTCGTAGTTGCCTGCCTGAATATTGCCATCCGAGAATTGAGATGGATCATGGAGGCAGGGTCATTCTATTTCGGCAACAATTTATCTTTTCGTTTGGCAGATTTTCTTCGCTTGGAGAGGACGGCCTCGCGGTAACGCACAGCTTCCATGGCTTTATCCCACACAAACGAAAACGCCTGCAGATCGGAGATGTCGATTTCGCCTTCGTTCATGTCGTTGAGCACATCTTCCAGAATTTCGAGCAGTTTCAACTCGGTCTGCTTGGCGCGTGCCGCGCTGGGAGAGGACATCATGGCCGCCAGCAACGCGGCGATCTGAAGGTTGTAGCGGTAGGCACGGTTCCGCTGTAATGTGGCGAGACGCGCCCGCAAGGCAAAGTAAACGGAGGCGGCCAACGGGAAGAAGGTGGCTAATATCGTAAGTTCGTTGTAATACCGCTCAAAAAAACCTGGCTTTTCACGATCATAATATGCCAATGCACCAACATGAATGGACGGTAATACAGTCTTGCTCTCCAGCGGCGTGGCAAGATACACGCCCAGGTTGTTCAGTGCCGTCAGTTGATTCTGATGCTCAAACAAAATCTGCGTGATGGAACGCACCAGACTCTTATCGAGACCAGCACTGGAATAGAGCGCGGTTGGGACGCCAATAACGGTCAAATCCGATTCGGGGATGATAGGTTCAGCGGCTCGGTAGGCCCCCCTTGGAATCACGTACTGGGCAAGGGCGGGGGCAGTCAACTTCATCGCGTCGTACTGATCGAAGGATACGAGGCGCACGCGCCCCGTATCAATCAGCGCGTGAAGCGAGGATGAATCGAGAGTGGTAGCGCGGAAGACCGCGTCCACTTCCCCATCCAGCAAGGCTGCGTTCATTACATCCCTGTCGTCAATCGGGACAATGGTCACATCATTCTCAGTAAAGTTGTAATAATCCATTACCCGAAGGAACGAAGAATGGGAGCCGCCGCCAACGGCAGGAGTCGCCACACGTTTGCCGAGCAGGTCGGCAGGAGTCTGGATCGAAGAATCCGATCTGACAACGAGGTGATATATCTGGGGATATAACAGCGCAACCGTACGGACGTTCGATCCTGTTGGAGCATCCGCCTGGGCGATCGTCAGGTCGGCTTTCCCGCTTTGGATCAGGTTGAGGCCCTCGGTGGAGCCCAGTGTTGGCAGGATGACGAGATTGATGCGCGGGTCTGTTTCTCGAATCACCTCTGCCAGAACGACCGCGTAATCGTAACTCTGGCTCCCCTCCTCGTTAGTCGCGATGACCACGTTACGGACGCGCACTTGATTGTAAATAAAGAAGGCGCCAAGTAAAATCGCGACGAATATGCCCGCTCCCAGAATGAGGGGAATCCTCTTTTGCGGGAGAGGCTTTTTCTTTTGTGCGGTCGTTCCAAGCACAGCGGCTATTTTTTTTTCGGGAGTTTGGGGGAGGTTGGTTTCCATTTTTTCATCGGCAAAACAAAATCATACGGATAATCAGCCAGAATCTCCATCCTGCCATCGGGACGCACCCAGATCGTGTCCTCGATGCGGAAGCCCATGCCTTTTTCGGGATAGTACAGTCCAGGTTCGGACGTGACGACCACGCCTGGCGCGAGACGATGCGACTCGTCCGCGTCCAACCCGCTGAACGGGCGCTCGTGGATGTTCAGTCCCACACCGTGGCCGAGGCTGTGAACGTAACCATCCAGCGGCCCCTTGGTGTTGAGTTGCGACTTGTGACCCTTGGATTCAAAGTATTCACAGGTCATGCGCTGGTAATCCTTGAACGGCGTGTTCAGGTCGAAATTTTCCATCAGGCGATTGAATATCTCCTGCACCTGCCCGTACAGTTCCTCCGCTTCGGGCGTGGCGTAGCCGAGACTCCACGTGCGCGTGAAATCGTAGAAGTAGCCGCCGCCGCGCTCGGCAGGATAGATGTCGTAGATGATGGTCTGGCCGAGGCGCATCAGGTCTTCGGGATTGCCGATGGAATGCGGCACGCCCGCGTCGCGTCCGACCGAAAAGATGAATCCCTCGGGCAGTTCCGCACCGAGTTCCGCCACCCAGAGACGTATCTGCGCGTGGACGTCGCCTACTGTCAGCGGCGAGCCATCTTCCTTGAGCAGGACCTCGTCCGCGCGGACATCGCGCGAGGTCAAATACTCGGCGGTGCGGCGCACGACCCCGGTGGTGACCTTCCCCATCTGGCGGATGCGCTCCACGTCGCGCTCGTCCTTCGTCTCCATGGCGCGGATGAAGACAGAATCCATCGCGGTCTCGCCGACCAGCTCCAGGTCAGGCAGGAGACGCTGGAGACGCGTCAACGCGGCCAGCGCGCCGCTGATCTCCACGTGGCCGTAAATCCCCACGCGGCCTTTCGTGAGCCCAAGATCGGTCAGCAGATGGTGGAAGCGCAGCGCGCCGACCAATTCCTTGTCGCCGTTCGCTTCCTTCAGCAGATCCATGAAAGAGTAGGCGCTCAGCGACTTCGTCTGCAGGCCAGTTTTGGAGGCCTCATCGCGCTCCATGTCGTTGTAAAACAGGATCGGTTCTGCACCGCGTTTCTTCACTAAAATCGCGGCGCTGATGTGTCCGCCGCCCGTGAAGTAATACATCGGCGGGTTGTGTTCGGCCGCGCCCAGCACCAACAGCGCGTCGAGATTTTTTTCTTGCATGAGGGCATCGAGGTCTGATTTCATGAAAACTCCGAGAGAAGAGAATTGAGAGTAGAGAGCAGTGTTGGGTCTTGCTCAGGCAAGACGGTTCGAGGATCGAACAGGACCAAATCATATTCCGTGCGCGCGATGATCGGGGGATTTTGTGCGCGCAGGCGTTTCAGGAATTTATCGGGATTCTTGACCGACAACGACAGGACGAATGTGGACATGGACTCATCGGGGAGACTTCCGCCGCCAACCGTGGACTCGGATGGGATGACTTCGCCCTGCCCGAGTGACTCCTTCCACGCCTCCGCGCGGACTTTGGCCGTGCGCGCCGTCGTCGAGATCATCTTCCAGATGGGGATCTCGCTCGTCGCCTCGTCGCGAAGATAGTGTAACAGCGTGGCGTTCAGCGCGGCGAGACAGAGTTTATCGGCACGGACGGCGCGCGCCAGCGGATGCTTTTTGATCTTCGCGAGCAGGTCCGCCCGCCCGACGATGATCCCCGCCTGCGGCCCGCCGAACAGTTTATCGCCCGAGAAGCAGACGATGTCCGCGCCCGCGGCAAGGGATTCCCCCACCGTCGGCTCGTGGACGAGGCCATATTTGGCGGTGTCGAGCAGTGCGCCCGAGCCGAGGTCGTCCACGAAGGGGACTTCGAACTCGTGCGCCAGACTGGCGATCTTTTCCAACTCAGGCTCTTCGGTGAATCCGACGATCTTGAAATTGGAACGATGCGCCCGCAAGACCATCGCCGCGCCATCGGACAGGGCCTCCCTGTAATCGCGCAGGTGGACTTTGTTGGTCGCACCGACCTCGGCGAGTTTCGCGCCCGATTGTTTCATCACATCGGGGACGCGGAACGAGCCGCCGATCTCCACCAGTTGCGAGCGCGAGATGACGACGCGTTTCCCTTTGGCAAGAGCAGACAAGACCAGCAACACGGCACCCGCGTTGTTGTTGACCACCAGCGCGGCCTCGGCACCCGTTAGTTTTTGCAGCAAGGCTTCGGCGTGGACCGTCCGTGAGCCGCGCTTGCCCGTCGCGAGGTCAAACTCGAGGTTGGAGTAGCCGAGCGCGGCGGAGGTCATCGCGTCTGTGGCGGCGCGGCTGAGGGGGGCGCGTCCGAGATTGGTGTGCA
Source organism: Chloroflexota bacterium (assembly GCA_049324715.1). GTDB lineage: Bacteria > Chloroflexota > Anaerolineae > Anaerolineales > Villigracilaceae > Denitrolinea. Next base: position 194,587 of record JBMOMR010000059.1, read on the forward strand.
GGATGACGCCCGTCGCGTTGATGACGGGCTGGAGCGAGGGACGCGTCCACTCGGCGAGGAGAGTCTCGGCGCGGGAGGTTAGTTCGTCGCGGCTGGGGAGGGAATCCAAACCGCCTCGGACGGCGGCCCGCGTCTCGTTCAGAGAGAGGCGCAACGCGTCCAGTGCGAGGGGACGCCCGTAGCACGTCACCAGGTCCGCGACGCGCGGCGTCTGGAGAAGCTGTTCCACCGAGGGCAGGTCACGCAGACTGGTCATGTTGCTCCGCTTCGGGCACCTCAGGGACGCGCCAGCGCGCACGCTCGCGCAGTCGCAGGAGGGATTCGATGGCGATCAACCCGAACGCCAGCCCGAGGATGACATAAACGTTGACGAGGCGCGCCAGTTGAAGCCAGGCGAGAGTCGCACCGTAAACGCCCACCCACAGCGCGCGTCGCACCATCACCTGCGGCTCCAGTTTTTCGGTGGAGAAACGCGTGGTCACGAAGTAGATGATCGGGAAGGCGGTGGCGGTGAGGGCGGTGAGCCAGAGCGCGAAAAATCCCCAGCGCGGCCAGATGAAGGGCAGGGTGTAAAACGTGATGAGGTACAACCCGCCCCAGCCAAGGAGTATCAAAAAGATGGTGGAGAAAATGTAAGGGCGGAAAGTGGGTTTGGGGGACATCGAGGGAATTATACCCGCTGGAGAGAGAGGATGGCGATGGGGAATGGAGACGACGCCCTTTGGCAAGAGCGTCGTCTCTCATTTGGGATTTTTTCCGTTTTTTACGGGATGAAGTAGGCGATGATCAAGGTCGGACGCGCGGCGGCGTTGACGCTGTTGCCGCTGATGAAGCGGACAAAGTCACTGTCCAGGTCGTCGTTGTCGTCCAGCGTAAACGCGAGGCGGAATTGTGTGGCGCTTTTCAGATTGATCTTCGTGAACGCAGAGGCGATGAAGCGGGCGGAGTACCAGCCATTGACGGGGGTCGGGTTGAAGGTGGCCGCGCGACCGTTGCCCAGCGCTTGAAAATCCGCGGCTTCGAGGTTGATGCTGGTTCCGAAGTAGGGTCTTCCAATTTCAACGAGAAGTCCGCCGTGCGTGGCGAATGGACTCTGTCCGATCACGGAATGCTGCCTGATTTTCAACGTCACCGATAGGAGTTTGGCGTTGTCGGGCAGGCTGGCCGTTGGGAAGGAAAGGATGGCGCGGAACTGGCGATCCGACTGGTCATCGCCAAGCGGGAAGGTCGTCTGCGTAGAGGAGAAAACGCCGCCACGATTGAGGAGTTCGTGCAGTTCCAAGATGTGCCCGTCGCGGCTCGCGGTCGATTTGAGCGTTTGCGAAAGCACCGTCGCCTCAGCAAGACGCAGGACACTTCCGCTGGCAAAGTCCATGATGTACAGTTCGCCCTGTTCATCTTCGCCGAAGGAGGGGATCATGTAGTCCGTGTCGGCAATGAGCGTGGTCACCCATTGATCGCTGATGTTGCGCGTCAGTCCCCAGATCTTGCCGAGGCAGAAATCGGCGTACAGATAGACGCCAGTCAGCGCGGGGAAATTCGAGCCGCGATAGACATATCCGCCCGTGACCGAACAGCCGTTACTGTCATTCGTCCCGTGGTCATAGACCGTCACTGGCGGCACGTAATTGGCAGGCGGCGTGCAGACGGCGGGCGAGTAACACAGGTTACCTTCCAGAATCCGCCAGCCGTAATTTTGTCCGCCCGCGACGCCAGCGGCCTGAAAGTCAACTTCCTCCTGTGCGTTCTGTCCCACATCGCCGATGAACAGGTCGCCCGTACTGCGGTCAAAAGAAAAACGCCAGGGATTGCGAAGTCCGTAAGACCAGATCTCCTCCCGAACGTTCGGGTCTGGATCGTTGTAGTAGGGATTGGTGGTTGGGATGGCGTACGCGCCCGCGCCGCTCACATCCAGCCGCAGGATCTTCCCCAGCAGGACAGAACGATCCTGCGCGTTGTTGTCGGGGTCCCCTCCCCCTCCGCCGTCGCCAACGGACATGTACAGGTAGCCATCGGGACCGAAGGTGATCATCCCGCCGTTGTGATTGGTGCGCGTCTTGGGAATGCTCAAAAGAATTTCCCCACTGGTATTGGCGATATCAGGATTGGCAGAAACCGTGTAGCGCGCGAGTGTCACCGCGTAGGAGAGGGCTGTGTAAACGATATAAAACTTTCCGTTCGTCTCGTAACTTGGATCAAAGGCCAGCCCCAGCAGTCCCTGCTCGCCGCCGTCACTCGCGAGCAACGCGCCCACATCGAGGAAAGGCGCGGCGTTCAGTCCGCCATTTTTGTGGATGAGAATTTTCCCGTCCCGTTGGACGATGAACAGGCGGTTGGACCCATCCCCCGCGTGCGTGACCAGCAACGGGTCGTTCAACCCGCTGACCACCGTCTCGAATTTGACGTTCTTCGGGACAGGCGCAATTCGAATACCCTCCGCCTTGCCGATCGAAGTAGCCGAAGCCAGCATGGACGTCAGTACGGCAACCCAAAGGAATTTTTGCACAAAGTTTTTCATCGGAACCTCTAATCGGATTTTTGGCGGCATTATACACAAACAGCGGGTGGAATTCTATGGTTAAATTGTCCCATGCAAAATCCCGACATTCTGATCCTCGGCGCGGGACCCGCGGGACTTTCGACCGCGCTCCACCTCGCGCGGGACTTTCCGCATCTGGCTTCCCGCATCCTCGTTCTGGACAAGGCGCGGCATCCACGCCCGAAACTCTGCGCGGGCGGACTCGTCCGCGACGCGGAGGCCATCCTCCAGCGCCTCGGCCTGGACGTGGACGAGGTTCCGCACGTGGACGCGTCTGCCGCGCATTTCGATTTCGAAGGCAGGGGACTCTCCATCCGCAATCGGAAGAGTCACACCCTGCGCGTCATCCGACGGAACGAGTTCGACGCCTGGCTGGCGGGGAAAGTCCGAGAGCAGGGAATAGAGATTAGAGAACAGGTTAATGTGAAAGACGTGAATCCTGACGACAAAGGCGTGACCGTGGTCACCGATCAGGGCGAGTTCCGCGCGCAGGTCGTCGTCGGCGCGGACGGATCGAAGGGAGTCACGCGTCGCTGCGTCCTGCCGCATGAAAAAATAAATTCAGCGCGGGTATTGGAAGTGATCACACCCGAAGGACAAATTGCAGATCTATCCAATAAGCCGCAAATTGGCAATTTGCGCCACAAAAGAAATGAAGCCTTCTTCGATTTCTTCGGCGTCCCATCAGGTGTGGAAGGCTACACGTGGGACTTCCCCACCCAAATTCAAGGACAGCCCATGCGCTGTTGGGGAATCTTCGACGCGAACCTGAACCCCGATTCGGACAAGCCCGCTTTGAAGGAAACGCTGGCCGAGGAGATGTCGCGTCACGGATTCGAGTTGGGCGATTACGAATTGCAGGGACACCCCATCCGCTGGTACGCGCCGTGGACGAGGATATCCGTCCCGCGCGTGTTGCTTGCAGGCGACGCGGCAGGCGCCGATCCGCTTTTCGGGGAGGGCATCAGCATGGCGCTGGGATATGGCGCGGTCGCGTCCGTGGAGATCGGCGAGGCGTTTCAGCGTGGAGATTTTTCCTTCCGCAGATACCCGCGTCGGGTCGCGCGAAGCGGACTCGGTCAAACGCTGTTGGTAAGATGGGTCATCGCGCAGGTCGTCTATTATTTCAAATGGCGCTGGTTTCAGATTCTGCTCTGGCGGTTGTTACAGCCCATTGTAGTAGCCGTGGCATGGCTGTTCGTTTTGAATTGGGCGTGGAGGTTGCCCAATAAGAAATAGTTCGATATATATACCCACGGTCACAAATTGCGCTTTCCGCCTTCTAAAAAAGCGCAGTTTGTAACCGAGTGCGGTATACTGGCGCAACATTTCTGTTTTGGGTTGGGTTATGGGTTTCGCTGATCTTCATATTCACAGCATGTACAGCCCCGACGCGACAACCACCGTGCGCGCGGTGTTGAAACAAGCCTCCGATGTTGGGTTGGATGTGATCGCCATCACCGACCACGACGCCATCGCAGGCGCCCTCGAAGCGCGCGAACTCGCCTCCCAATACAATGTGGAAGTGGTGACAGGCGCGGAAGTGACCACCAGTGAAGGTCATTTGGTGGCGCTCTACGTGGATAAACTTCCGCCCATGGGCATGTCGTTGGAAGATACGCTGGTCTGGATCGGCCAACACGGGGGCATTGCCATTGCGCCGCATCCATTCAACAATCTGCCCAAGAGTCTGGACTTGCAGTCTGTGATGAACGTGTTCAACCGCCCGCGTGCGAAGGGATTTTTGAAAGGCATCGAGGTTTACAACATGGCAACGCGGGCCTTCGGCGATACCGCGGAAAAACTTTCCGTGTACCTGCCACTCGCCAAGACCGCCGCCAGCGACGCGCACGTGTACTGGGCCATCGGCGTCGGGCGGACGGAATTCCACGGTTCCAGCGCGGACGAGTTGCGGGCTGCGCTCGAAAACGCGTCCACCATCCCAGTCCCCCACAAGGGAAAGATGCCCGCGCCGCCTCTGTTGAGCTGGCTGCGCTACTTTCTCCTGCGCAAGTTTGGTTACCTTTCCGACGCGCCGTCGGCCTCCTCGCCAGTCAACACCCAACGATTTGACCGCGATGCGTTGTTGAAGGCGATGAAGAAATTAAAAAAATGACAGTCACTTCAAAGTGGCTGTCATTTTTCTTTTACCCGTTTGATGAAGCCTGGGGTGTTCAATTCCCTCTCCAAGAGAAATTGGAAATAGCCCTGCATCACCGTCTCGATCTCCTTTTGCGTCTCCGCATCGGGACGGGCGCGCGTGGCGGCGCGGTAGTCGCTGCGCTGGAAGTAGCGCAGGTATTTCAGCGCGTCCACCGAGATGGGCCACAAGCCAGGGAGTCCGCGTCCGCAGTTGGGACAGACCGCTCCGCCCAGCGCGGCAGAGAAGAACTGGTCCTCGGCCTGGACATCATTGCCACAGTTGGCGCACTCCTGGAGTTGCGGGCGGAATCCCAGCAAATCGAGCAGGCGCATCTCGTAGGAGCGGAGCGTCAGCCACGGGAGAGGCTCGGAGGCGAGACGAGACAACGTCTCGGTAAGCAGGCGATAGAGGGACGGCGATTCCACTTCCTCGTCGGGGACGAAGCGGTCGAGCAGTTCCAGGACGTAGGCCGCGTAGCCCGTCAACGTCAGGTCGGTGCGCAGGGACGGATACGCGTCCACGGTCTCGGCCTGGGTGACGATGAAGAGGTCGCGTCCGCTGGCGAGTTGCAGTTTGACGCGCGTGAACGGTTCAAGATGTCCCGCCTTGCGTGATGCGATCTTGCGCGCCCCCTTTGCCACCGCGCGGACCTTTCCATGCTCACGCGTGTACAGCGTGAGCAGGCGGTCGGCCTCGCCAAAGTCACTGTGGCGGAGAACGACTGCTTCGACGCGCAGGGAGCGGAAATCAGGCATAAGAGAGTAGAGAACAGAGAGCAGTGGAGGGCGGGATACGAGTTACGGGATACAAGTTACGGGTTACATTTTCCGTGTGTACCTGTTTACGTGTGTACCTGGCTGCGTGTCTACATGTTTACCAAATGATCGGGTGTGAACGCTTCGGGAAGCAACTCTGCCACGGTCAACTCCTTCACGAGTTCCCCTTCCCCATTGGCGATCAGGACGCGCATCGTCAATCCAAACTCGGCCATCACCTGGCGGCATCCACCGCAGGGCGAGCCGCCGTTATCCGTGACGACCGCCATCACTTCGAATTCACGTTCGCCCTCTGAGACCGCCTTGTAAATGGCGACGCGCTCCGCACACATGGTGGTGGGATAGGCCGCGCTCTCCACGTTGACACCCGTGTAAATGCGTCCGTTCTTCGTCCGCAGCGCCGCGCCGACGCGGTAATGAGAATAGGGCACGTAGGCGCGTTTCCGCGCTTCGTTGGCAAGTTCGATCAGAGATTGGTATTCTTTGTTCGCTGTCATAATCTTATCCTAGCAAATATACAAACGTTGAACGTTTAACGTTTTTTTCTTTCCAATTTCCTGATCGCCCGCGCGGGCACGCCCGCCACGAGCGTATCTGGCGGGACGTCCTTCGTCACCACCGCGCCCGCGCCCGTGCGCGCGCCGTCGCCCAGGGTCAACGGGGCCACCAGCATGGTATCCGAGCCGATGAACACATCCTCGCCGATCGTGGTGAGATGCTTCTTCTCGCCGTCGTAATTGCAGGTGATCGTGCCCGCGCCGATGTTCGTCTCCGAGCCGATGTCTGCGTTGCCGATGTAGGAGAAGTGTCCCATCTTCACGCCGTCGTGCAGGAACGAGTCCTTCACTTCGCCAAAATTTCCCATGTGGACGTGGTTGCCCAGATGCGCGCCCTTTCGCAATCGCGCGAACGGGCCCATGTCCACGTCATCTTCGAGCCACGCGCCCTCCATCACCGAAGCCAGCACCTTGCAGCGATCGCCGATCTTCGAATCGCGGATGATCGCGTTCGGTCCGATCACGTTCCCTTCGCCGATCTCGGTCTTTCCATGCAGGTACGTGTTCGGCCAGATGACCGTATCGCGTCCGATCTTGACGCCGACTTCAATGTACGTCGACGCGGGATCGATGAACGTGACGCCGTTCAGCATGTGCATCTCGTTGACGCGTTTCCGCATCTCCGCTTCGACCTCCGCCAGGTGGACGCGCGTGTTGACGCCGATCGCCTCCTTCGCGTCCTCCATGACCTCGGCCCGCACCGCCAACCCCGAGTTGACCGCCACCTCGACCGCGTCGGTCAGGTAGTATTCGCCCTTGTGCGGATTCTTCTCGATGCGATTCAGCGCGTCCCAGAGCCAATCTCCGTTGAAGCAATACGCTCCCACGTTCAATTCCTTGATCTTCTTTTGCTCTTCGGTGGCGACGTATTCCTCCACAATGGCTTGCACCGTCCCGTTCGGCCCGCGGACGATTCGCCCAAAGCCGTGCGGGTCATCGTTGAAAACTGTCAGCATGGAGAAGGGGCCGTCGTTGCGTTTCTGCGTCTCCACCAGCCGCGCCAGCGTCTCGCCGCGCAGGAGGGGCATGTCCGCGTAACAGACGAGGACCAGGCCTCCCGCGTTGTCCTGAGCATGTCGAAGGGTCCCGCGCAGAAGCGGAGCGGCCTGCATCACAGCGTGCGCCGTCCCCAGTTGCGGATCCTGCACAACGGTCCGCGCGGAATCGCCGAGGTAGTCCGTCACTTTCTCCGCGCCATGTCCAACCACAACGACGGGAGTCTCGTTCGAGGCTTGTCGCACGGCTTCGAGCGCATGCCAGATCATCGGTTGTCCAAGAACGGGGTGAAGGACCTTGGGCAATTGGGACTTCATGCGAGTGCCCTGCCCGGCGGCGAGGAGGATGGCGGTAACTTTCATGAACAACTCCTGAAATAAAAACAGGCTGTGTCCGCCGTGGCGGGGCAAGCCTGTTTAGGAAAAAAGCCCCGCCTACGCGGGATTTTGAAAAGGCTGGGGCACCTGGATTCGAACCAAGATCCACGGCTCCAAAGGCCGGTGTGCTGCCGTTGCACCATGCCCCAGTGCGGCCGAGATTGTATCACACGGGTGACAGGCGGGCAATGTCACTTTTTCGGCAGAAGAGGTTTGGTGTGACCCTTGGGCGCCAGGCCCAGTTGCTTGGCCTGTTCGTACGAAAGCACGTCAGGATGCAGGGGCGGATTGCCATGTTTCTCCACCGCCTCGTCCCAGAAGGCATCGGCATCGCTGGCTTTGATCTTCTGTTTCTTTTGCACGAACAGATTCTCGATATCCTGGGTGGGGACATTCGTGGCCGCGGACAACGGGACGGATTCCACCGTCTCGCCCTCGGCTGGGACCGTGGGCATGCCCATCAAGCGGAGGGATTTCACCATCGCCTCGCGCACGGACACCATCGCGTCCACCACTTTCAGGATGTGGTCGCGTTCGGCAATTTTTTCCCCAGCCACCAGCAGGCCATAGAGCGCGTCCACAGGGATGAGGATAAGATCGTGGTCGCCACCGCTAAAGACATGGTAATGGTCGGGTCCCTCCTGATGAATGAGCCGCGAGACTCTCTGCCCGGAAGCGAAAATGGCCATGATGGCCGAAAGCAGGGAGACTTCCATGCTGCTGTCGTGCAGGTCGCCCGCGCGTTCGAGCACGCGGCCGCGGTCACTGAGCAGGTAGACCGCCTGCGCCTTCAACTGTTTGCGAAGTTTGGTGAGCAGGTCTGCGATGGTATCGCGGTTGGCCTCCACCTTCTCATCTTCGGGAGGCAGGATGGTGCGTTTGAGTCCGAGGGCGCGCTCCACCACGTCGAGAAAATCCGCGAGCGGAATGGGCTTGTCGAACATGGCAATGGCCCCCGCCGCGAGCATCTCGTCGCGCGTCTTTTTGTCGGTCATGGCGGTGATGAGGATGCTTTTCACGTCTGGGTTCTTGGCGCGGACTTTCTTCATCAATTCCACGCCGGTGATGCCAGGCAATTTGTAATCGGAGACGAGCAGGTCAAAGCGATGACGTGTCAGTTCGAGGAGGGCCTCTTCACCGGAAGGGGCCTCGAAGATTTCGAGTTTGTGACCGAGGGTATCGAGGGTGGCATGGAGCAGGCGCAGGATGTCGCGCTGGTCGTCCACAAGGAGGATGCGGGGAGATGGCATGGGATGATTATAGCAAACAATCTCCCCTGCATCCCTTACAAGACTTTTAGGTGTGGAAATAAACAGACCCCTGGTTTCTTGGGGAAACCAGGGGTCTGATGGAAGGCTAAATGTCCAGGTTGCGGACCGCCTTGGCGTGAGTCTGGATGAAGCGTCGACGTGGATCGACCGCGTCGCCCATGAGCATGTCGAAGGTCCGATCGGCTTCGGCCGCGTCGTCCACCGTCACCAGAAGGAGGGTGCGGTTCTCGGGGTTCATCGTCGTCTCCCAGAGTTGTTCGGGGTTCATCTCACCGAGACCTTTGTAACGCTGAATGTTGGCCTTGTCCGCGGACGCCATCTCTTTCAGGATCTTGTCCTTTTCCTTTTCGCTGTAGGAATATTTGACGCTGTTTTTATGAGCGATGCGATACAGCGGCGGCTGGGCAATGTAGAGATGACCTTCCTCGATGAGCGAGGGCATGTAACGGAAGAAGAAAGTGAGCAAAAGCGTTCGGATGTGCGAACCGTCCACATCGGCATCGGTCATGATGATGATGCGTCCGTAACGCAGGCCTTCGATGTCAAAGCCTTCGCCAATGCCCGTCCCAAGCGCGGAGATGAGCGCCTTCACTTCGTTGTTGCCGAGGATCTTGTCGAGGCGGGCGCGCTCGGTGTTGAGGATCTTGCCGCGCAACGGAAGGATGGCCTGGAAGTGGCGGTCGCGTCCCTGCTTGGCCGAGCCACCAGCCGAGTCACCTTCTACAATGTAGAGTTCGGTCTTTTCCGAGTCACGCTCGGAGCAATCGGCCAGTTTGCCTGGCAGGGTCAACGACTCGAGCGCGGACTTGCGGATGACAAGGTCGCGCGCCTTGCGCGCTGCGTCGCGTGCACGGGACGAGGTGAGGCATTTGGCGATGATGGCTTTCGCGGCCTGCGGATTCTCCTCGAGGAACGTGCTGAAGGCCTCGCCCACGATCTGCGTGACGTAGGTCTGCACCTCGGGATTCATCAACTTCACCTTGGTCTGCGACTCGAACTGCGGATCGGGATGCTTGACCGAGACAATGGCGGTCATGCCTTCGCGCGTGTCGTCACCCGTAAAGTTCGGGTCGGCATCTTTCAGCAGGCCATTCTTGCGCGCGTAGTCGTTGATGACGCGCGTCAGCGACGAGCGCAGGCCCGTCATGTGCGTGCCGCCGTCCACGGTGTTGATCGTGTTGGCGAACGAATACACTGATTCGGTGAAGGCGTCGGTGTATTGAATGGCCGCCTCGATACCGATACCTTCCATATCTTTTTCAATATAAACTGCGGGGTGCAACGTCTCGCGATTGCGATTCAGGTAACGGACAAAGGAGGTGATGCCGCCCTCGAAATAGAATGTCATCTCCCTGTTCGTGCGTTCGTCCTCGAAGAAGATGGTGACGCCGCGCGTGACAAATGCCATTTCACGGAAACGCTGGACGAGTGTATTGAAATGGAATTCCATCTCCTCTTTGAAGATCTTCGGGTCATACTTGAACGTGGTCTTGGTCCCGCTTTCAGAGGCCTTTGCCTTCCCGATGACCTTGACCGGCGCCTTCGGGATGCCGCGTTCGTACCGCTGAAAGTGGACCTGTCCCTCACGCCTGACCTCGACCTCGCACCACTCCGAGAGCGCGTTGACCGCGCTGACGCCCACGCCGTGCAGACCGCCCGACACCTTGTACCCGCCGCCGCCGAACTTGCCGCCCGCGTGCAGGGTGGTCATCACCACCTCCAGCGCGGACTTCTTCATCTGCGGATGCATCCCGACGGGGATGCCGCGTCCGTTATCGGTGACGCTCACACTCTCGTCCGGGTGGATGCGGATCTCGATGCGCGTGCACGCTCCCGCCAGGGCCTCGTCGATCGAGTTGTCCACCACCTCGTACACAAGGTGGTGCAGGGCTTTCACATCCGTGCCGCCCACGTACATGCCCGGGCGGCGTCGGACAGCCTCGAGTCCTTCAAGGACTTGAATATTATCTGCTTCGTATTTACCGTTGGTTTGAACCATGATTTTCTCCACGAACCTCCGCTGTCCCACCTCACCCTCCCCTGCCCTCTTCCGAATAGGGAAAGAGCAGGGGAGGGTGCCGCCAAACAGCGGGATGGGTCAGATGAGGGGAATAATTACGTTTGCCGTGCGGCGGTGTCGGGCTTCAACCGCTCGAACACGATCTCCAGCCAGGCGTTCATATCGCGATAGTAGATGAAAGAGGCCGCCAGCAGGGCCGTTGTGACGAACGCGTGTCCCGCGATGCCGACCACCGTCATCCATGAATTGTCTGCAGGGACAGACCACAGGAAATTCAGGCCCTGACTGATGACAAACACCGCCAGCACGAACATACTGCTGGTCGGCAGGGTAAAGCGTGCCATGCGCAGACTGGCATAGATCGAATAAAAAGCGTTTTGGCCGCGCAGGTACATTCCATGCGGCGCAAAGAAGATCGGCACCACGATCCACGCGCTGAACAGGGCCAGCACGAACATCGCCACCTGTAAAATTCCTGCGTTGATCAGGCCCAGAATGCCCAGCATGAACATGGCAGGGATACCGATCAGGAAGAGGAGTATGGTGATGATCATCGAGAACAACAGGGTCTGCAAAACGGCCCGAACGGGACCGGACGGTTTATTACAAACCCCAGTTGCACCAGAGACCCAGTTGAAATACAGGCCGCCCAAGCTCCAGCCAATGAACGTCAAAAGGAACAACCAGCCCAACAGACTGCCTTCCGACGGGATATTGACCAACGATTGTGTGCCAAGCGGATTCTCCACGGGCAACTTCGCAGACATCAGGCTGGAGACACCGATCGGAAACGTCCGCAACACAGAGAGCAGGTTGTAATTGGGCAACCAGTCCGCCATCAACTGTTGAACGGCATTAATTTCCTCGCTCGGCAGGCTTTTCCCTGCAAGCGCCATCATCTGGCCGAAGGAATTCGAAAACAGATCTTCGACGCTCAGACGCGGCCCGAACCAGAGCAAGGCATCCAATACCACCGGCAGGAACATGAGGGAAAGATGCGAAGAGATTACATCCATGCCCCCCTTAATGGCATTGATCACGCCTGGCGGAGGCGGAAGGGGCTGAGGGACTTGAGGTTTTTCCATAACCGAGTAATTTTACCATAGCGGTCTGTTCTCTTGGCAGTGCCCGCCGTGACAGGTACAATACAAACCATGCAATCGCGCTCCTCCCTGCCCGATATCAACCGCATCGGCATTTTGACGGCCGCCGTCCTGCTGGCCTTTGCTCTGACGCGCCTGCTGCCCGCATCACAGGTGGTCCTGCGCTGGACCGTGGGCGACTTTTTCCTCACCCTGCCGGTCAACCTGACAACGATCATGACCCTGTTTGCCGCGGGAATCACCGCCACCGGCATGGACTGGTTGCTGCGCGGCCATCCCGCACTTGGATCCAAGCGGACGGTGGAACACTGGCTTTTGCCCATGCTCACCACCATCGTGATCGGTGTGCCGCTTTCGCTTCTGCCGGGCGGCGCCTCGTGGTGGGTCACGTTCGCCATTGCCAGCCTGGCGCTGGTGACGGTCTTCGTGGCGGAATACGTGGCCGTGGACCCCGTCGCCCCCGCTTACTCCGCCGCGATGGGACTGCTGACCGCGCTGTCTTACGCAGTCTACTTGATCCTGTTGACGACCATGCGCACCTCCTCCCCTCGCCTGATCATCACCATTCCGACCGTGTTCATTGTCAGCGGATTGGTCTCCCTGCGCGCGTTACATCTGCGTCTGCAACGATGGGAGTTCGCGTGGGCGCTGGGTATCACATTCATCCTGTCGCAACTGGCAGCGGCCCTGCACTACTGGCCGATCTCACCCATCCAATATGGACTGGCCCTGCTCGGTCCGCTGTACGCGTTGACGTCGCTGGCGGGGAACCTCGGCGAGGAGACTCCCGTCCGACGCGCGTCCATCGAGCCGCTGGCCGCGTTGATGCTGGCCTGGGTCGCGGCCGCATTTTTAGGGTAGGATCACGCGTCGGGAACAGAGGCCGGCGAAACGTCACGCGTGAGGCGGGGAAGTCCGCATGAGCAACCAGACGGGTCGATCCGTGTTATGCTCTTTATCCCGAATTGGAGTGAAACTGTGAATCAAGTACTGCTTACCATTGGCGTCCTTCTCCTCGCGTATGTCATCGGCTCGGTGCCGTTCGGTCTGTTGATCGTGAAATTGCGCACAGGACAGGATATTCGCAACATCGCCAGTGGCCGCACAGGTGGGACCAATGCCATGCGGGCGGCTGGCTTTTGGGCGGGAATTTTCACCGCGTTGTTCGATATTCTCAAAGGCGCAGGGGCAGTGTGGCTGGCGCGGGCGCTGATCCCCGACCAGCATTGGGTGCATGTATTTGCGCCGATCTTTGCGATCCTTGGTCATAACTATTCCATCTTCCTGCCCGAATTCGACGAGGACCGTCGGTTCAAAGGTTTGCGCGGCGGCGCGGGCGGCGCGCCTTCGGTGGGCGGCGCGTTCGGACTGTGGCCCGCCTCGCTCGCGATCATCCTGCCGCTGGGAGCGCTGGTCTTCTTCACGCTGGGATACGCATCTGTGACGACAATGAGCGTTGCGCTTTTCGCCATCATTGTGTTCGCGGTGCGCGCCATCAACGGCTTCCCGTGGATCGATGTGTTTTACGGCATCCTGGCAGAAGTTCTGCTCATTTGGGCCTTGCGCCCGAACATCAAGAACCTGTTGGCTGGGACGGAACGGGTGGTGAATATCAGCCTGCATGGACGCATTAAAGCCAAACGTGAAATGAAGAAAACAGAAAAGTAAAATCCTATTCGATTGAAAAATCCTCATGGAACAGGCTGCGAGTTTCGCGGCCTGTTGGTTTTTATGAACGGAGAATCTGCCCACACTTTCCTGCGCTATGCTACACTGAAACCATGATTCGCCCCGAATCATTTCTCACCCACACGCTCAGGCACCATCCACATGGACAGGCCGTCGCGCGCATCCTGTGTGCGGCCATCCAGGCTGTCGAACCAGGCGCGGCCGTGCGAAGATTCGCCCAGCGGGAAGGGGATTCGCTTTTCGTCAACGGGCAGGAATATCGTCTGGATGAGATCGGACGGATACGCGTCCTCGGACTGGGGAAAGCGGCCGCGGCCATGACCTGGTCTCTGGCGGACCTGCTCTCGGGTCACGCGACCCGCGGCCTGCTCATTCCAAAACAGACTCCCGTCCAACTCCCAAGCGGATTCGACCTCCAGCCTGGCGGACATCCCATCCCCGACGAAAACAGCCTGTCCGCCGGGCAAAAAGCATTCGACTTAACAAACTGGCTATACGAAAGTGATGTTCTGCTCTGTCTCCTCTCGGGCGGAGGATCCGCGCTGATGACTCTCCCCCACCCGGGCGTCTCCCTCGACGACTTGCGCGCGCTGACAACCTCCCTGCTGGCCTGCGGCGCGCGCGTGGACGAGATCAACACCCTGCGCCGTCACCTTGACCAACTCAAAGGAGGCGGTTTGGCACGGCTGGCTTCTCCCGCGCGAGTTGTCAGCCTGATTCTGTCGGATGTGGTTGGCAATCCGCTCGAAGCCATTGCCTCGGGTCCGACCGCGCCCGATCCGTCCACGCGCGAGGACGCGATTGGCATCCTTGAGAAATATGCTTTGCTGGAAAAAATCCCAAAAGCGATCATCGAGTGCTTGGAGACTGTCCCTGAAACGCCCAAGCCCAGAGAGACGCTGTTCGAGCGCGTGCAGAACGTCATCGTGGGGAGCAACGCGCTGGCGGCAGAGTCCGCTCACCGTCAGGCGCGAAGCGAGGGGTTTTATCCTGTCTGGCTGGGCGATGGCTGGCAGGGAGAAGCGCGCGAGGTGGGTCGAGAACTATCCCAGCGATTAAAGTCCGCTTCGGAGGCGCGTCCGTTTTGCCTGATCGCGGGCGGCGAGACAACCGTCACACTGCGCGGAGGCGGGCGCGGCGGACGCAACCAGGAACTGGCGCTGGCATCTGTCCGAGAACTCGCGGGGATGGATGACGTTCTGCTCGTCTCGCTCGCCACCGACGGCGAGGACGGCCCCACGGACGCGGCGGGGGCGGTGGTCACGGGAAAAACGTTCCGGCGTGGACTCGAGCTGGGGCTGATCCCCGAATCGTTTTTGAACGAAAATGATTCTTACAATTACTTCCGCGAGATGGATGATCTTCCAAGGCCTGGCCCGACGGGGACAAACGTGAACGACTTGATATTCTGTTTCGGTTTTTAACAAAGTAGACGGACCTCGCGAACGCGGGGCCCGTCTTTTTTTCGAAGGGAAAACACGCGGCAGAGTCTTGTCTGCGACCACCAGACCACAAAACTACCAAACTACATAACTATCGAACTATCCAACTAATGCTGATACTCCGCGCCGAGGATGTAATTCTCCAGTCGCTGGATGCGATCCTCTTTGATGGAGATCATCATCGTCATCACGTCGCGCATCGAAACCAACCCAATCAACTTCTCGCCATCCTGCACGGGCAGATGGCGGATATGATACTTGGTCATCAACTCGAGACATTCCTCCAGCGGCTGGTTCGGCCCGACCGAGATCATCTTCTTGGTCATGATCTCCTCGATGGGCGTATTCAGCGACGAGCGTCCCATCAGGATGACCTTGCGGCAATAGTCGCGTTCGGTGAAGATGCCGACCATGCGGCCCTCCTCCGTGATCATCACCGCGCCCACATTGTTCTCGGCCATCAATTGCAGGGCGCGATAGACCGTATCCTTGGGTGAGACCACCACCGTGGATGTGGCAACACTTCTCAACATATCTTTGACCGTGATCATGGCGTAATCCTTTCTTGGCTTTTATCCTCAGTACCGCGACATTCATGTCGCCCTTCAGAGGCAAGATAAATCTTGCGGTACTGCGTAGGGCGATCAATTACAACAATTCCAATCCATCTTTCTATTTTTCAAATCCGCATACACCTGACCCACCGCGTTTCGCACCGCTTCCGACATCGGAAACCCGAAGGCGACGATGGTCGGTTGGATTCCGAGCAGATCCACTTGCGGGACGAACTCGCGCAGGGACTCGATCAGGAAGGTCAGCGGCAGGGTGTGGGTCGTCAGCAAAAATGGATCATCCAATTTATCCGCGTCGATGCGGCGGATCGTCCCAGGCTCCAGGTCCATATCGGCGGCATCCACCACCAGCACGCGGGTCGCGTCCATCTCGCGGATGCGGTGGACAACATTCTCAGGCGCGGAGCCGCCGTTCACCACCGACCAATCCGCCAGCGGCGCGTCGCGCAACATCTGCGCCAGCAACACGCCCGCGCCATCGTCGCCCATCATGCCATTGCCCACGGTCAGCAGGACGTTCATGCGACCTTCCTCACCATCAAATACATGGCGGACTCTTTTTGGATGTCATGCAGGCACTGGACAAAGCCCCGCGTCCAACTCGGACCGTGGACCTGATCGGCCTCGAAGAGCGGGAGCAACATCCCGACGTGACTCGAGTTGACTTCGATCTCACCCCAGCGCAGTGCGCCTTCGAGTTTCGTCCGCGCGGGACCTTCGGGCTGACTCTGCACCCAGGCCGCGTACTCGTCGAGCGGAATCTCCAACTGGCTCGAGAAGCAGTCCATCACACCGACGTGGTGTCCGACCGCGAGGGTGTAGTAGACGACTTGTTTCGCGTCCTCGGGCACGTCTTCGCGCTTGTTGACGAATTTGGAGCGGAGTTGGTAGACAGAGATTTTTGGAGTCATATTTTTTCTTCGGACTCGAAAGTCTCCAGACTTTCGAGTGAAATGCAAAGTCTGGAGACTTTGCACTCCGATTACGCAGTCTTCGACAGGAAAATCTCCTCAAGCCTGTTCACGATCTCGGTCAGACGGGGATCGTCCTGGCCTTTGAGATACGCGTCCACATCGGCGATGGCTTGCTTCGAGTCGCGCTCTTTGATGAGACCGAGGAAGGTGTTGGCGATGTTCCGCCCCGCCCAGTAGCCAGCCATGCGACGGGACTCGCGTTCGACTTCCACGCGCAGTTCGAGCGGGACTTCGGGGAATAAAAGTTGTGAGTGTTCATCATCGCCTTCCACGTGATGAACCATCTGCATTTTCTGTTTGAGCAACCCAAGCGCGACCGCAAATCCATGCACGGTTGCCAGCGGAGTCGGCGGACAGCCAGGGATGTACATGTCGATCGGCAGGATCTTGTCCGCACCGCCCCAGACGCAGTACAGATCGTGGAAGATTCCGCCCGAACAGCCGCACGCGCCGTACGCGACGCACACTTTTGGATTCGGCGCGGCGTGATATGCGCGCAAGGCAGGGACGCGCATGGAGCGCGTGACCGCGCCTGTGTAGACCAACACGTCCGCATGACGGGGCGAGGAAACCACTTTGATGCCGAAGCGTTCCGCGTCGAAGATGGGCGTGATGGCAGCAAAGATCTCGATCTCACAGCCGTTGCAGCCGCCACAGTCCACGCGGTAGACGTAGCACGAGCGCTGGATATCTTTGAGCAGGGCGCCCTTGAGTTTGTCCGTGGCCTCGTCGGGTTGGACGGCAAAGATGGTGTCGGTCTTGATGTTATAGTTTTCCATCGAACGCCTCTTGAACGATCGGTTTCACGCGTGGAAGGTCGGTCTTGCGCCTGCACTCGGGGCACATGTGGATCAGCGCTTTGCGGTCTGCGGCGGATTCGGGGGGCAGTCCCGCCTGGTCGAGCAGGGCCAGCACACGGTCGAGGGACTTGGCCGAGGCGAAGTACGCGCCGCACTCGGAGCAGGCGGCCAGCCGAAAGTCCGCGCGAACCGTCAAATCGTCACGCGAGAACGAAGCCAGTTCAAAGTCGTCGCCGAGATGGATCGCGCCCGTCGGGCAGACTTCTTCGCAGCGCGCGCAGAAGATACAGCGTCCGTAATAGATGGACCAGGTGCGCGTGCCTGATTCAAGATCCGTCTCCATGTTCAGCGCGTTGGGCGGACAAGCGATGACGCAGGCCGCGCAGGCGATGCACTGGATGGGATCGTACTCGGGCTTGCCGCGGAACCCAGGCACGAGGTCTGGCTTCACGAAGGGATACGGCACGGTGGCGTTGCCAACTCGCAGAACTTCTTTGATCAATTTCAGCATGGGCATAGGATGCTCCTTGCGGATTCTTTCTTTACCACGAAGGGTCACAAAGGTTCACAAAGGAATTTCTCTTGGTTTTCCTTCGTGACACTTCGTGTCCTTAGTGGTTAAAAGTTTTTTAGCGGCGAGTCTTTGCGCTCGCGGCTGTAGCGTTCCAATTCCTTGTACGGAATGATGGTGGCTTTCTTCTTGCGGACATCCACCACGGTGACTCGCTCGGTGCATGAGTAGCATGGGTCGATGCTCGCCACGATGAGCGGCGCGTCGGAGATGTCGTTGTTGCGCAGCATGTAGCGAAGCGGCGGCCAGTTGTTGTAACTCGACGCACGACAGCGCCAGCGGTAGAGTTTCTGGTTATCGCCCAACATGCTCCAGTGGATGTCTTCGCCGCGCGGGGCCTCGACGTAACCGAGAGCGAAGGCGTACGGTTTGTAGGTAAAACCTTCCACCAGCACGGGGCCTTCGGGCATTTCGGCGAGACAGCGCTCGACCATCGAGACGCATTCAAAAAACTCCTCGACACGGACGAGCGTGCGTCCGAGAACGTCACAAGTATCTTTGGAAGAAGTCTTCCAAGGGATACGGTCATACGCAACGTAGGGATGGACGACGCGCATGTCACGGGCAAAGCCAGAGCCGCGCAGGGTCGGACCGACGGGGCTGTAGTCGCGGGCGACGTTCGGTTCGAGCCGCCCGATATTGGAAGTGCGCTGGACGATGTTCGGCGTGTCGAGCAGCATGGCAACCAGCACGTTGACTTCCTCGCGCAGTTCCTTGCACATTTGCAGAATTTGAACGCGCGTTTCCTTGAGTATGTCACGGCGCACACCACCGATCAAATTCATGCCATAGGTCTTGCGCGTGCCCGTCAGCAGTTCGGCCATCTTCATGGATTTTTCGCGCACACGGAAGAATTGCATGAAGCCCGTGTCGAAGCCGACGAAGTGGCAGGCCAGTCCCACGTTCAGCAGGTGACTGTGGAGACGTTCCACTTCCAGCAAAATGGTGCGGATGTAATCGGCGCGGGCGGGGACTTCAATTCCCAGCGCGCGTTCGATGGAGTTCGCATACGCCACATTATGCGCGTACCCGCAGATGCCGCAGATGCGGTCGGCAAGGAATGGCACCTGGTCATAGGTCATGCGCGTCTCGGCCAGTTTCTCCATGCCGCGGTGGACATAGAAGAGTCGGTAATCCGCGTCTACGATGTGCTCACCGTCCACGAACAGGCGGAAGTGACCTGGCTCGTCCGAGGTCATGTGCAGAGGCCCAAGCGGGATTTCTACAATGCCCTCCCCCTCCACGTTGATGAATTCGTAGGTTTCCTTCTCGGTGGTCGGCTCGGGACGATAGCGGTAATCCATCGTGTCCTTGCGCAGCGGATAGAGGTCCGCGGGCCAATCGTCGGGGAGGACGAGGCGGCGTTCGTCGGGCAGACCGATAGGCTGGATGCCGAACATGTCGCGTATCTCACGCTCGTACCAGATCGCGGCGGGGACGCGCGGCGCCACCGACGGGAACTCGGGGTTGAGCGGCGGGACGAGGGCGCGGACCACCATGTAGCAGTTCTCCACGCTCTCGGCTTTTTCCGCGTCATTCCCCTCCACCGAGAGGACGTAGTACAACGCGAAATGTCCGTTGAGCGGACGCTCGTCATTGGCCGCCACCACCGAAAGCCAGCCGCCGTGGTTGTAGTAAAGCGACTCCACCACGGAGGGCATGGTATTCAGTTCGACGGTGATCGTCACCTGATCAGGCGCCTGCCAGGATTCCTCCTGCACGGCCAGCCCGAACTGGTTGCGGATCGCCGCCACATATTTCTGTCCGACTTTGGGTTTGTCCAGTGTTGATAATGTCATGCCAATTCTCCTGGTCATGCCGTTATTGCGAGTATGCGCTGATCGAGTAGGCCGAGGTACTCCGAGGCCGTACCGAGACCAGCAGGTAACAAGAAAATGATTGTTTGTTGGCACCAATACTGGTGGTCTCGGTACGCCCCGACGAGCACGGGGCTACTCGACCACCGATGAAATTTCTACGGCACAAGCAATCTCACAAAATTAATCAATCCATCAGGGTTCGCCACTGCGGGCTGACCCGCCAGCGCGATGTTCGTGGCTTGATTCAATAACGTCTCCAACTGCGGCGGGATGAAGATGCCGAGCAGGACGACGAGCAGTCCCAACACCGCGAGCGGAGCCAAGCCCCAAATCTTCACCTCGCCTTTTTCCACCCCTTCGGGCATGTCGCCAAAGACGGATGAACTCAGCACTTTCATGAAGGCGGCGAAGATGACGGCCAGCGCCAGCAGGATGAAGACCATCAGCCAGATATGTCCGTTCTGGAAGCCTGCGCTGATGATGGTGAACTTGCTGATAAAGATATTCAACGGCGGCGTGCCAACTAATGCCAACGCACCGAGCATGAGCGCGAGACTGGTCAACGGGACGGCTTGCAACATGCCCTTGATCTTGCCGAGATCGCGGGTGTGATATTTCATCAGGATGTTGCCCGTTGTACAGAACATGAGCGACTTGACAATGCTGTGGTTCACGGCCTGCATGAGCGCGGCCAGGATTCCCACCTGTCCGCCAATCCCGAAGCCGAGCACGATCAGTCCGATATTCTCGACGGAAGAATAGGCCAACAGGCGTTTGATGTCGCGCTGGGCAAACATGAAGAGCGAGGAGGCGATCACCGAGAGTGCGCCAAATACGAGGAAGATCAAGCGCGGGAGTTCGGGACCCACCCCATAGTCCAGAATGATCGAGAAGCGGAGCACGACGAACAGCGCGCAGTTCAGCAGTACGCCCGAGAGCATCGCGCTGACAGGACTCGGCGCTTCCGAATGGGCGTCAGGCAGCCAGGCATGCATGGGGAAGATGCCCGCTTTCGTCCCGAAGCCGATCAGCACGAAAACGAAAGCCATCTTGAGCAGGGTCGGGTCGAGGGACGAGGCGTTCTTGACGATCTCCGTCCACAGGATGGCGGCTTCGGGATGCTGGAGGAAGTTGACCGCGTCGGAGTAAACGAGGATGGTGCCATACAGGCCAAAAGCGACGCCCACCGTGCAGATCATGACGTACTTCCAGGCTGCTTCGAGCGAGGAGCGATGACCGTAGATGCCGACCAGGAAGGCCGAGCCGAGGGTCGTCGCTTCGACCGCCACCCACATCATGATGATATTGTTGGCAATGACGACAAGGATCATGGTGAAGATGAACAACTCGAACAGGCCGTAATACAGGCTGACCTGCGCTTCCTTCAGTTCGCCGACCTGCACATCATTGCGGATATAACCGAGCGAGTAAAGACCGACCAGGAAGCCCACCACACCGATGATGAGCAGGAAGACCGCCGCCAGTGCATCGACATGGAAGATATCGTTCATGGCAACCACGGCCCCCTGTGCGAGGACGCCCTGCACAACGATCACCGTCAGCACGAGAACCGCGGTCACACTGACGAGATGGAGAATCTCCACCAGCCGCGTGCCCGCATGTCCCAGCCAGCGCATGGCAAAGGCCACCAGCGAAAGGATGAGAGGCGTCAGCAAAAGCCAGATCAGGGCAGTTGTGTACATGTTCTATCCTTTCAGCGACTTCAATTCGGTCACATCCAGGGTGTGCAGGCTCTTGTTGATCTGAACCAGCAGGATGACCATGATGATCACACCGAAGACCGCGTCGGTGGCGATGCCTACTTCCACGAGTTCGGGCGCGTTGTAGGCCAGCAGGGCCAGGGTCAGGTGCGAGCCGTTCTCCATCAGACAGAAGCCGAGCACCTGCTTGAGCATGTTCTTCTGGGTCAGGATGCAGAGTTGACCAAAGAAGAAGTGCGCAATGGACACCGCCAAAGCAGGCTTGAACTCATTGGCGATCTTCAATTGCAGTTTGTCAATCACGATGAACGAGACAATCAGGGAGATCGCTGCGAGAGCGATAGACGGCCAAGGTTTGGCATTTGCGGGCGGCTGGCCTTCCATGTTCTTTTCGGCGCGAGCAAGCACAAAGGGCACGAGCAGGGCTTTGGTGACGAAGGCGCTCGCTGCCCAGAGATAAAGTTGCTCGGCTTTCATCGTCACGGCCAGGGCAAGAAAGATCAGCACCAGCACAAAAGACTGGATGCCGTATTGGATGGCGGACATGCGCAGGGTCTTTGCTTCGATCACCAATAACGAGGTGAGGATGAGAAGACCACTCAGGCTGTTAATCAGGTTGATATTTTCCATAGTCTGCCTCCAATCATCCCATCCAGGCGGCGGCGAAGATGCCCGAGACCAGCGTCAGCGCCGCGAGCGTGACGAGCACGAAGGCCATGGCGGGATGGAGCGGCGTGGCGGCCACCACCTCTTCGGACGGCTGGTCGGGTACCGCGTTGCTGAAGACCCAGAAAATCCAGGCGAAACTGCCCACCGATTCGAGGATGGCAATGATGACCAGCGCGTAGAGCCAGGGACTCGTCTGCGCGGCTTCAAATCCGCCCGCAAAAATGCTGAACTTGCTGAAGAAGGCGTTGAACGGCGGCACACCCGTCACGGCCAGCGCGGCGACGGTGAACGAAACGCCGATGAGCGGCAGTTTCTTCATCACACCGCGCAGGGACGGTAACATGCGCGTCCCTGTGGTGAAGGCCAGCGCACCCGCCACAAGGAAGAACAGGCTCTTGGCGAAGGCGTGGTTGAAGATGTGCATGACTGCGCCGTTGAAGGCCAGCGTCGAGCCGAGAATGGAGATCGAAAGCGCAAGGAAGATATAAGATAACTGCGTGATGGTGGAATAGGCCAGCAGTTTCTTCATATCTTTTTGCGGGAAGTACATGGCGAAGCCATAGACCATCGTGATGATCGCCAGTACCGCGCCGATGATCCCGATCAACTGCGGGATGTTCCCCGCCGAGACGATACAGCGGGCGAAGATGTAGACGCCGACCTTGACCATCGAAGCTGCGTGCAGGTATGCGCTAATGGGTGTCGGCGCGACCATCGCGTCGGGCAGCCAGAAATGGAATGGCAGTTGCGCTGACTTGCCGTAGCCCGCGATCAGCACACCGATGAAGATGAAGGTCTTGGCGTTATCGGTCAACGCGGCCATATCCGTGAGACGCGTACCGCCCGTCAGTGCGAAGAAGAATGCAGTCGCGGCGTACAGGCCGAGGGACGCGATTTGCGTGACGATGATCGCTTTCAGCGCGGCCTTGCGCGCCTTCTCGTTGTCGTAATAGCCGATCAGCCCCCACGAGCAGACGCCTGTCAACTCGAAGAAGACCAGCAGGCCGAGCATGGTGGAGGCGAACACCAGTCCCGCCATCGAGCCGATGAACAGGAGCAGGAAGAAGTAGAAGCGGCGTTCGACGCGTTTCTCGGCGTGCTCGCGGTTCTGCATGGTCAGGTAGCCCGTGGCGTAGACCACGATCAGGAAGCCGACCACACCCAGCGCCGCACCGATCAGCACGGACAATTTGTCGAGTGTCACGCCAAAGATGAACCACTGGCCGATGTAGAGCAGGTCCACGTTGATCGTGGCTTTCCCAGCGGCAGTAAATGCAACCAGCACGAAAATGCCTGCCAACGCAGCCAGCAGGGAAACCAGTATGCTGAAGAACTTGATCCAACTGCGAGGCAGGATCAAAGTCAACAGCCCGCCCGCGAAGGGAAGCAGGATGCTGGCGAGGATAAATTCAGTCATGCAGTGCCTCCTTCACCTACACGTTCGCGAGGTAGAAAACGAACGAGAGCAGGGCCAGGCCGAGTGCCATCCACACGATGGCGGGCGCGCTCATGAAGCGGTTGCGCGCCATCGCATTTTCCAGCACGGCGGCGACAAAGTACCAAAGTACGGACTTGAGCGGGAAGACCACGATCGCGATCACAAAACCGATCAGCGAGAGTTGGGACATCGCGCCGAAGGGGATGAAGAGCGCCAGGAACAGCGCCACCAACACCAACTGTTTCAGGGAGATCGACCATTTTAGAATCGCGAGCGAGCGTCCCGAATATTCGGCCAGCGGACCTTCCTGCACTTCCTGTTCCGCTTCACCCAGGTCGAAGGGAAGTTTGCCCATCTCGATGTACGCGGCGAAGGCGAAGGCGGCCAATCCGAGCAGATAGGCCAGCGAATACGGGAACGCGCCCGTCGCGACCTCGGTGCTGATCCGCCCCAGGTTGGTGGTGCCAGCGAGGAGCGCCATTACGAAGATGACCAGCAACAGGATCGGCTCCACCAGTGCGGAGATGAGCAACTCGCGTCGTGCCCCGATCCCCGCCAGGGTCGAGCCTGATTCGAGTCCTGCCACCGCGAAGAAAAATCTCGGCAGGGCAAAGAGGTACACGATCAGGATCAAGTCGCCTGCGGCTTCCAGCGGTGAGGCCGTTGTCAGCGCAGGGATGATCATCGCCGCCAGGAACATACAGCCCAGGTTCAGGTATGGCGTCACGCGGAAGATCCAGCCTGCCTGCTCCGAGACCACTTCCTGCCGCGTCATCAGTTTGGTGATGTCGCGGTAATTTTGCATGAGCGGAGGTCCCGTGCGGGAGTGCATTTTGGCGCGCATGACGCGGGCAAAGCCCGAATATAGCGGCGCGAGCAGAAGGAGCAACAGCGCCTGCAAGACGCCAATGCCGATCAACCAGAAGGGGTTCATAGTCCACTCCCTCCAAATACTACGATCAACAGGATGGCGAGCGTGATGATGATGTAGAGACAGTAGAGTCGGATATCGCCCATCTGTAACGTCTGTATCCACTGCCCCGCCGTCTCCACAATTTTCAGCGTCGGCCGCGTGACCGTGTTTTCAACGAAAGGTTCCGCACGATGGATCGCCTGGATGGCCGCGTTATAGAAATTCGTGATCACCCGATACGGTTTCTCGACGAGCGTGCGGATCCAGTACAGCGGCTGGAACGAGACTTTGACGGGCTGGTCGAAACTGGAGGCCCGCACCGACATGACAGGCGAGTACCCGTACCCGTTCGACCACGGTTCCATATTGGACCTGCGGCTGGCACGCCAACCCCCGTACGCGCTCACCACGAGGAGGGGAACCGTCAACAAGCCGAGTAGCAGGATCGCCACCAGCGGAGTCGAGACGATGGAAACGAGCGGGTTGCCAGGATACATCGTCCAACCCGCGCTGACAGCGATGAGCGGCTGGTTGGCGAAGTCCGCCGCGACCGAAGCGATACGCGGCGCGATCCACGGAGCGCCCACGCCAAGAACGATCGCTCCCAGCGCGAGATAGACTAGGCTGATGACCGATGAAACGGATGGGTCTTGCGCGAAGGCCGCGTCCTTGCTATGCGCGGGACCTGCGAACGCGCCGCCATACGCCTTGACGTAGACCATCACCGCCAACGCGCCCGCCATCGCCAACAAAACCGCGAACAGCGGAGCGAAGACGCGCAGGGCAAACAGGTCACTGCCTGCCGCGTTCAACAAAGCTTGGTATGTGAACCACTCACTGACGAAACCGTTCAACGGCGGGATGGCTGTCACTGCCAGCGCGCCGACGAGGAAGGTCAGCGCGGTCCACGGCATACGGCGGGAGAGGCCGCCCATCTGGTTCAGGTCGCGCGTCCCCGTGGTTGTGATGGCCGAACCCGCGCCGAGGAAGAGCAGTCCCTTGAAGAAGGCGTGGTTGAGCATGTGATACAACGCGGCGAGGAAGCCCAGCACTGCCAGAGTCGGGAACGGGAGCGCCAGGCCGACCATGCCAAGTCCCACCCCCATCAGAATAATGCCGACATTCTCCACGCTGGAGAAAGCCAGCAGTCGTTTGATATCTTTTTCCGAGAGCGCGTAGAATGCGCCGAACACCGCCGAAAGCACACCGAACGAAAGGACAGCGATCCCCCACCACATCACCGAGCCGCCCAGCAAGTCCACGCAGAAGCGCAGAATGCCGTAGACCGCGGTCTTCTTCATCACCGAGGCCATCAACGCGGAGATGTGATTGGGCGCGGCGGCGTAGGTATCAGGTGTCCAGAAGTGCAACGGAACCATGCCTGCCTTCGCGCCGAAACCGAGGAAAGCCAGCACGAAAGCGATGTCTTTGAGGACAGGCGAAAGTCCCGCGGCGCGGATGCCAGCGAAATCAAATGTGCCTGCCTTCCCGAAGAATAGGAAGAAGGTCACCATGATGAGCGCCGCGCCGATGTGCGCCACGAGGAAGTAGATGAACCCCGTCTTGGCGGACTCCTTTTTATCGAATTCCCACACCACGAGGAAGTAGGATGCCAGAGTCATCAATTCCCAGAATATGAGGAAGAAGAAGGCGTTGGTGATCGTCACCACCACCAGCATGGACGCCATGAACAGGTCGGTGAAGAAACTGACCGAGACGTTGGCGGGCGCGTCGGTGAACGAATAGAGGCTGGTCGCCACGCCGACGAGACAGATGATGCCCACCATCAGCGTGGAGAGCAGATCCAGTTGAAGCGCAAACTCGCCGAAGGGCGGGATGGCGAACAACGACAGCGTGGGAGTCGCATCTTCGGTCAGTGCGAGGACAGCGGCGATGACCCCGCTCACAGACGCGAGCAGGCTGAAGAAAGCCGCGACCCCGCGCGAGGTCCGACCTGAAACGAACAGAGAGAGAAGCGCGCCGACGAGGAACAAGATCAACGCGAGAATGAAGAATTGGATGGAGGTCATTTCGTTCCTCCTGTCACGCGGGCGGTTTCTTTCATCTGCAAAATTAATTCGTCTGGCACGCCCGCTTCATCGTCCACGAGATGAATGGCCTTGTGCGGACAGGCCTCGGCGCAGGCGGGTCCGTTCTCGCGGAAATAGCACAGGTCGCATTTGATCGCCACCGTTTTCTGCCCGATGTTCCAAGCGAGGAGGGAGAGTTGTTCCTGGTAACTTTGCTCGCGCAAATACATCGGGTCGGGGTCGAACGGCGTGTTGAGGAATGCGTACTGTCCCAGGTTGAGTTCCAGCCCAGGGACGGGCGTGCCGCCTGGCAGGATGTTCCCAAACGGACAGGCCAGCGCGCACATCTTGCACCCAATGCACAGGCTCTCGTTGAGGACGATGGAATTTTCCTCGTGCGTGATGGCGTGTACGGGACAGACCAGCGCGCACATGGCGTCTTCGCAGTGGCGGCATTGGATGGGCATGATGCCATCGGGCGTGCGCGTCACGTGCAAACGGGGATAGCCCTGCAAGCCCGCGGCACGGTGTGCCTCCGTACACGCGGCAATGCAGGCAAAACACCCAACGCACTTTCGGTTATCTGCAATTACGAAGTGATACATGGTGTGCCCTTCGATTGGATTGAAACAACCTGTACACGGATTTCACGGACGCCACGGATTTACGCGGATTTTTTAAATGCGTTATCCGTGTGACTCCGTCATATCCGTGTTCATCCGTGTACAAAATATTTGTTCAAGATAGATTTACAATAAAAGAAACTTTCTGTCATCGGATAGGCGCGGATTTTTGGGGGGCATTCAGTTAACAGGCGCGGGGACGGATGTTTGCGGCGCGTCCGCGATTGTTAATTCGGCGGTAGGCAAACGCTGAGAGCCAAAATTCAATTGTGCTATACTCAAAACATCAGCCACGAATTCCACGAATGGGCGCGAATTTTCTTAAATTCATTCGTGAATTCGTGTCACTCGTGGTAAAGAAGGAATGCATGTCCCGCACATTCTGGCGAAGACTGCTCATCACCGCACTTTCATTGCTCGTTGGACTGGCGCTCGCCGAGGGGATTCGACGCATGCTCTTCCCACAGTCCAGCGGCTGGATTTTGTTTTTCCTGTGCGGGACTCTGAGCCTCGCACTCGGCCTCTTTCTGGACCTTCGGCTGGCCGCGGTTTTCTCCAGACGGATTCCCCCCTCCAAACAAATCCAATCTGACCTGCTCCAACTGAATCGCGAACTCGAAGAACGTGCCAACCAGCACCAAAGCGAGTTGGCGCGTCTGAACGTGGAACTGTCCCTGCAAATGGCGCAATATCGGCAGGCCGAAGAATCCGCCCATCAGAACGAGGAACGTTTCCGCAACCTGGCCGATAACATCCAGGAGGGACTATCCATCATCGAGAACGGGAAACTGGTCTACGTCAACGACCGCGTCTGCGAGATCTTCGGCCGCTGTCCCGAAGGTGACCTGCGACAGCGCGTCCGCGATTTCGCCACCCCCGAAGAAGCGGCACGAATCAACGCCCTGCTCACGAAGAAATCCCCATCGGAATTGCAATATTGGATCCACCGTCCAGATGGGAAACTGCGTTGTATACGCGAACGTTACTCCACAGCACGTTCGGAGAACAGCCACCGCCTGTTCATCGTCACATCCGATGTGACCGAGCGCGAACAGGCCTATCAGAACCTTGAGCATGCCGTAGGCGACCGCACACGCGAACTTTCCACTGTCCTTGAAATTTCCCACCGCATCGCCTCCACCCTCGAACTCGAACCGCTCCTCAACCTGATCCTCGACCAGATCGCCTCGATCATCCCCTACAGCGGTGCGGCCATCTACACGCTCGAAGAAAACAGCCGATTGAAAGTGGCGGCGTATCAACTTCCCAGCCTATCCAATCTCCCCCCGTCCCTATCCCTCCCGCTCGACCAGGCAGGGCGGTTCCGTCCCGTGGTCACAGAGAAGCGGGTGCTCGTCCTTGAAGATGTCCGTGGGGAGCCGCCGCTGGTGCGTGCCTATCAAGCGGCGGGCATTTCCGTTCCTCCATCGCTTTTCCAATATTCGCACTCGTGGATCGGGATTCCCCTGCTCTTGCGCGGACAGGTGACGGGCTTGCTCAGTCTCACCCACGAACAGCCAGGCTACTACACCGAAACGCATGCCCGCCTGGCGCAGGCCATCAGTCACCAGATCGCGGTTGCCATCGAGAACGCCCGTCTCTACGAACAGGCGCAGGATCTGGCCACCCTCGGCGAACGCAACCGCATCGCCCGCGAACTGCACGACTCGGTCACGCAGTTATTATATGGGATCAGTCTCATCAGCACAGCCGCCACCCGTTCGGTCGGCAAGGGCAACGTTTCGCAGGTGCAGGAAAGCCTGAGCGAGATCAAAGATAATGCCATGCAAGCCTTGCAGGAAATGCGCCTGCTGATCCTGGAACTTAATCCACCCCTGCTCCAGAAGCATGGACTGGTCGCGGCGTTGAAAGCCAGCCTCGAGTCCATCGAATCCCGCGCGGGACTGGAAACGGCCTTGCGCGCCGATGGCGTGGACCGTCTCCCGCGCTCCATCGAACCCGACATCTACCGTATCGCGATGGAGGCGTTGAATAATCTCGTCCGCTACGCCCGCGCCAAAAAAGTGACCGTGGACCTGCAAACCCGCAGTAACTGGGTCATCCTGGACATCCGCGACAACGGCGTCGGCTTCGACTTGGAGAGCGTCCGCAACGGCGGTGGGATGGGAATCCACAACATGGAACAGCGCGCCCACAGGTTGGGTGGCAGGCTCGAGATCACCAGCCGCCCAGGAGACGGGACGCGCATCAAGGCAGAGATTCCACTGTTGGGTCATGCGATAGAATAAGATTTAATAGACCTCTTGCATAAGTCATGGTGCAGGTTTGAGTTCCAGGTTGTAAATGGCCGCAATCAAATTGAAACGCAAGCCAAAGCGTTTTCTTCGATTACGATAGCGTTCACTCAAAATCCGAAAGA